>JBGAPH010000098.1:0-13039 GCA_044221365.1 Pirellulales bacterium | reverse complement strand
GTGGGAGAGGGGTCGGGGGTGAGGGCCCGAAGAAGCGGAGATAGCGCCGCCATAGCACACTCTGCTCCTTGCGCTCCGCGGCCTCGCGGCTCACAAGGACCAACCAAAGCAGGGCAGGGGAGGGGAGGGGAGTAGTTCAACGTGGCACTCGCCCGTCAGCCTAGGAGGGCGCCGAGACCTCTGCAATAGCTTGGACCATTCCCTGTCTAACGGCCGTTCGCATAGGAATCTCATGCTCCGCGGTTCGTTCAGTCACGAACCCTCACCCCGGCCCTCTCCCACAGGGAGAGGGAGAAGAACAGGGAGCAGGGGGGCGGGCGGGGGAGGGTAGGGCAGGGGGGCCGGGCGGGATAAGTACTGCGGCAACCGCGCAGCCTCCGCCCTTTGGCAGGTTGCTCTTGGCCGCGTCGACCGCCGCCAATTACCATGCATCGCCCCGCAGGATGCACGCACTCGCTCGACGGATCGAGACCCGCCATGGCCGGCTTTCGCACGCACATCACCACTAGCACCGTGCTGGGCATTGGCTACGGAACCGTGGCCCTGTTCGCCTACGATGTGCCGCTGCCGGCCTGCTTGCTGGCCGGCGGACTCTGCTCCGTTTCCGGCATGCTGCCTGACCTCGACTCCGGCCCCGGCCGCCCCTTGCGCGAAAGCACCACGTTTGCCGCGGCCGTCGTGCCGATGCTGTTGCTCGATCGCTTTCGCGAGGCCGGCTGGT
Source organism: Pirellulales bacterium (assembly GCA_044221365.1). GTDB lineage: Bacteria > Planctomycetota > Planctomycetia > Pirellulales > JBGAPH01 > JBGAPH01. The sequence goes on along the minus strand of JBGAPH010000098.1, from coordinate 12,318 downwards.
CGAACGAAACGATCATCCTGGTCGGCGCTGGCATCTACCTCTCGATACGCTTCGGCGTCCACTGGCTGCTCTCGCATTACACGGTGCACCGCGGCATGTTCCATAGCTTGCCCGCCTGTCTGATCGCCGCCGAGTTGGCGATGCTGGCGTTCAGCGGCAACCCGCTCGAGATTCGCTATTTCAAGGCCGGCGGCGTGGTGCTGGGCTTCATGTCGCACCTGGTGCTCGACGAGCTGTGGAGCATCGAGTGGCAGCGGGGGCGCATCGTCTTCAAAAAGTCGTTCGGCACGGCGATCAAGCTCTGGGGCGACAGCCTCTGGGCGAACGTGTCGACCTACGGAAAGCTCGCCTTCCTCACGTTCGTGTGCCTGAAGGATCCGACGCTGCGCGACAACCTCGAAGACCGCTCGCGGCGGCTCGAACAGATCGCCAAGGAAAAAGTGGAGCAAGAGCGCGAGCGCCGATCCGTAGGGTCCGCTGTGCGGACCAACTCGACGGCCGCCACGACTCCCACAACGGCATCGCCCCCGTCGGCTGCCGGCACGGCCGCCGCGCCGCGCGAGCGCCCCTGGGATCGCCTGGTCCGCGCTGTGAAGCCGAAACAAGAGCCTGTGGCCGACGTGCCCGCCGTGCTCAATCGCGGCGCCGGCATTCGCCCCCTGCCCGCCGATCCCGTGTTCTTCGATCAAGGCCCGCTCGCTGCGCCGCTGCACGAGTTGCCGACCGAGGTCTTCCCGGCGCAAACCCCCGCCCCCGCGGCGCCTCTGTGGAGCCCGGCCGACGACGCCACGCGGTTTCCTGCCACCTTCCCATAACCTGCCGAGCGAACTGTTGAAGTTCGCCAGGGCTGCCTTGCTAGCGAGCCATGGCCCCTTACGACATTTTGATGATCCTGGTTCTGGCCGGCGCCACGCTCTTCGGGGCGTGGAAAGGCATGGCCTGGCAGATCGCCTCGGTCAGCTCGCTCGTGGTCAGCTACTTGCTGGCGCTGCGGTTCAGTCCGCGGATTGCGCACCTCTTCGGCCAGCAGGCGCCCTTCAATCGCTTTCTGGCCATGCTGGCGATCTACCTGGGCACTTCGCTCGTCATTTGGATGGTGTTCCGCGTGGTGGCCGGCGTGATCGACCGCGTGCGGCTCAAGGAATTCGACCGGCAGGTGGGGGCGCTCTTGGGGCTGGCCAAGGGGGCGCTCCTGTGTATTGCAATCACCTTCTTCGCGGTGACCCTTTCGGCCGTTGCCCGCAGCCGCGTGCTCGAATCCCGTTCCGGCCCTACGATCGCGCGGCTGCTCAACCGAGCCCCGGCGGTGATGCCGCCTGAACTGCACGAAATGCTCCGCCCCTACATGGAGCGGATGGAGCACGAACTGAACTCGCCGCGGTCTCCGGAAGCCGACGAGACCGCCCCGCTCTGGAGTCCGCCTGGGGCCCCTGCTGAAGGGGCGCTGGCTCCCCCCAAGACCTCGGCCGACGCGCCTCCCAGCGTTCCCGAGCCGCCTCTTCGACAAGCCATCCGTTGGCCCACCGAGCAGGAGAGCGGAGGCCCACAATGAGGCGCTTTGCGCTCGCCCGATTCAGCCCGTGAGGGGCAGGGGAGCGAGCCCAGCATCAGCAAGCGGCGGGGCTCGCGCCGCCGTCTTCCGCTAAGACCGCAGGGTAGTGGCGGGCAGGCCAGAAACCCCGCAATTTCCCGGCAAACGCCGGATCTGCGAACCGAACATAACAAACATTATCGGACGTTGTAGTGCGCCCGAAATGGCTGCTGGGCGGGGCTGAATCGAACCACAAAGGCACGAAGGCACAAAGCCAGAGGCGCTGTGCCCGATGGGCTCCTTCCCCTCTGCGTCCCTCTGTGTCCTCCGCGGTAAAGATCCGCGCTTCGGCTACGCCGTCGCCGGCTCCAAGAACTGACCCATCCGGCGGAACTTTTCGTACCGCCCCTGCACCAGGTCGTCGACCGGCCGGGCGACCAACTCGCGGATGGTCTTGAGCAGGTAGAACTTCAGCCGGGCCGCCATCTGATGCGGGTCGCGGTGGGCGCCCCCCAGGGGCTCCTCGACCACGTCGTCGATCACCCCGAAGGAGAGGAGGTCGCGCGAGGTGAGCCGCAGGGCCTTGGCCGCCGGCTCGGCGAAGGTGTGGCTCTTCCAGAGGATGCCTGCGCAACCCTCGGGACTGATCACCGAGTAATAAGCGAACTCGAGCATCGCCACCTTGTCTCCCACGCCAATGCCCAGGGCGCCGCCGGAGCCGCCTTCGCCGATCACGACGCAGACGACCGGGGTTGGCAGCCGCGACATTTCGAACATGCTCTCGGCGATCACCTGGGCCTGGCCGCGCTCTTCGGCGCCGATGCCGGGGTAGGCGCCGGGCGTGTCGATCAAGCAGATCAGCGGCAGGCCGTATTTGCCCGCCAACTTCATTTTCCGCATTGCCTTGCGGTAGCCCTCCGGATGGGCGCAGCCGAAGTGGCAGGCGTTCCGCTCCTTGAGCGTCTTGCCTTTCTGATGGCCGAGGACCATCACCTTCAGGTCGTCGAGCTTGGCGAAGCCAGCCTTGAGGGCCGGGTCGTCGCCAAAGGTTTTGTCGCCGTGGAGTTCGACGAACTCGTCGAACACGAGCTCCAAATAGTCGGTGGTCATGGGGCGCTCGGGGTGCCGGGCGACCTGCACCACGTCCCAGGGAGAGAGCTGGCTGTAGACGCGTTTCTTCTCCTCGGCCAGCTCGCGGCGGACGCGGCGGATATCTTCTTCCACCGGGGGCGTCTTGTCGGCGGTGGCCTCGAGCTTTTGGAGCTGGGTCTCGAGCTCGCAGATCGTGCGTTCGAAGGAGAGGCGGAAAGCGGAAACGGCCATAGAACGAAAGCTCGCGAAATGTCAATCCTGGGAATCTAGCAACCGCCTAGAATACCGCGCCAAGCCCCGCCGGCCCAGAGCAACGGGGCCGCTCGGATGAGGTCAAATAAACCGCCGAGACGCCGAGGCGCGGAGACAATGCAGCATTCATTTCTCGCAAAGGCACGGAGATCGCAGAGAGATTTCGAGAAATCGACCTGCTGTATCGGGCCCTTTGCTTCCTCTGCGCCTTTGCGAGAAATAGATCCTGTCTTTCTCCGCGCCTCGGCGTCTCGGCGGTTCGTTTCTGACCGTTGACTGGTGAGCGGCCGGCGGGGATGCTGGCGGCTCATGGTGTCTGAGGATGCGACCACTGAGCGCCAGCGGGCTGCCGAGCGGCGGCTGGTTTGGTTGCTGCGCGCGGCCGCTGGGCTCTTGATGCTGGCGGGGCCGTTCGCCTTCCTGCCGCATGGCTGGATGTCGACGGTCCACGAGCGGTTCGGCCTCGGCCCGCTGCCGGAGTTGCCGATCGTCGGCTACCTGACGCGTTCGGTCTCGGCGCTCTACGCTTTCTACGGCGTGATCACGCTCTGGATCTCGCGCGACGTGCGGCGCTACGGCCCGCTGATCGACTTGCTGGGCCTGGGCAACGTGCTCTTCGGCGGCTTCATGCTGCTCCTCGACCGCGTGGTGACGATGCCGCGGTTCTGGATCCTGATCGAAGGCCCGTTCATCATCGCCTTCGGCAGCGCCATCTTGCTCCTCCGCCGCCGCATGTAGCTCAGCGGCCGACAGAATTGTTTTCACCGCAGAGGACGCCGAGGACGCCGAGGAAGAACGAAGAGCAGGGAGAGATCGAACCACGAAGACACAAAGACACAAAGAATTGTGATCGCTTGTTCTTGGTGCCTTGGTGTCTTCGTGGTTGAATTCAGGTTCTCTCCGCGTCCTCCGCGTCCTCTGCGGTAAAACAAAACGCGGTAACTCGCTACCGGCCGGGGCGCGGGGGAACTTTGAAGACCTTGATAGCCCGCAGTTCCTGCAGGAAGTCGCTCATCGAGCCTGGACGGTCGGTGGGCTTCTTGCCGAGGCAGCGGCGGATGAGCTCGGCGAATTCGGTGGTGACCAGTTTGTTCTGCGTCTCGATCGACGGCGGCGGCGACTTCAGATGCTTCATCAGCAGATCATCGGCGCTCGCACCCGTGTAAGGCGGCTTGGCGGTGAACAACTCATAGATCGTGCAGCCGAAGCTGTACACGTCGGCCCGCGGGTCGAGCTTCTGCCCGCGGATCTGCTCGGGCGACATGTAGCTGCGGGTGCCTTGCACCTTCGACCGGCCGCCGAAGAACTTGGCCAGGCCGGTTTTCATTTTCTCCGAAAGGGAGAAGTCGATCAGCTTGGTCTCGCCCTCGGCGCCGACCAAAAAGTTGTGCGGCTTCACGTCGCGGTGGATGTAGCCTTGGGAGTGCAAGTACTCGAGCCCTTGGGCCGCGTCGTCGACGATGCGCGGATACCAGTGATCGAGTCGTTCGGCGTTCGCCTGCAGCGTGAGCTTTTGCAGAAGCTGCTTCATGTTCGGCGCGGCGTAGAGATCGAGCGCCAGATAGACGTCGACGTCGTCCATGCCGAAGTCGAGCGCCCGAATGATCCGCGGGTGCGAAAACTTCGAGGCGATGTCGTACTCGCGGCGGAGCGCGGCCACTTCCTCGCGCTTCTTGCGATGCTCCTTCTGAAGCGTCTTCAAGGCGCAGCGCTGGTTGGCGCCGTGCATCGCCTCCCACACCTGGCAGGTGGCGCCGGTGCGAATGAGCGACAACAGACGATAGGGACCGACGTACTGCTGGCCTGCGACTGCCACGGCGAAACCTGGGGCTTGAAGAGACGAATCGGGAAGCGAACGGGCCGGCGGCAAGCCGGCCGATCCCACGGTCGCGGGCCCCAGGGCCCGCGCTCGTTCCATCTTATCTGCCCGCCCCTGAGCGGACAACGAATGCAGCGGCTGGTGGACGTGGCGCGATCGCGCGTACCGCGTATGGGGCCAGTGACCTTCGTTACGACTCGATCGAGTTGGCGAGCGGCGGGCCTTCACGCCCCGCCGTTCCGGCCGCAAGCACTGCGGGAGGACGGAAGCATGCGAGAACTCAGCAGATTTCCAGGGCCTTGGTCCCCCGCCCTGCCCCGCCCTGCCCTCTCTGCGGCGCGCAGCGCGGGTCGACGCTCCTCTCGAAAGCACGCGGGCGCCGCCGGCGTGAAGCCCGGCGGCTCGCACGGACACGTTAGCGAGAGCCGGCGGCGGCAAGCCGATGACTCGTCAGCACGCGCTCGTAGATTGCGCGGAGTTCGCGCGTCATGGTTTCGTGCCGAAAGACGTCGCTGCAGCGGCGGCGCCCCTCCGCCCCGAGCCGGGCCCGCAGCGCGGGATCGACCACCAGCGACTCGAGCGCGCGCGTCAGTTCTTCGATCGCCTGCGGCCGCACCAGGTAGCCGGTCTCGCCCGTGATCACCACCTCGCGGGCGCCGTCGACGTCGTAGCTCACCGCCGGCTTGCCGGCGATGAGCGCCTGCGGCAGCACGCGCGCGAGCCCTTCGCGCAAGCTGCAATGCGCCACGACGTCCATCGCCCCCAGGTAGAACGGAATCCGCTCGGGCGGCACGAGCCCCGTGAACTGGAAATGGTCTTGCAAGCCCGCCTCGGCGATCCGCTGCTCGAGTTGGCCGCGGAGCAGGCCATCGCCCACGAGCAGAAACCGCACTTGGGGATGGCGCGCCACCAGCGGCTTGGCCGCCGCGATCAGGTCGCCATGCCCTTTGAGGTGAAACAGCCGCGCGATCTTGCCGATCACCACGTGTTCGTCGCCGTAGCCCAGCTCGCGGCGGACCGCCGAGCGATGTTGATCGGCCGCGAGGAACGGCTCGACCTCCATGCCGGAGTAGACCGTGGTGAACTTCTCGCGCGGCGCCACGCCCGCGGCCACCATCAGCTCGGTCATGGCGTCGGCCACGCTCACCAGGGCATGGCAGCGGCGGGCCGCCCAACGCTCGCACGCCTGATAGAACTTGCGGGCGGCCGCCCGCTGATAGGGATGGAACGGCGCGCCGTGGACCGTGTGGATCACCGCCGGCACGCGCAGCGACCAGGCGGCCGCGCGGCCGAGGATGCCGGCCTTGGCGCTGTGCGTATGCACCACGTCGGGCCGATAGCGGCGCAGCTCGCGCCGCAGGGCATAGTAGCTGGCGGCGTCGCGCCCCGGATGGATCGCCCGACGCAGGGAATCGACGACAACCGTTGGCGTCCCCTTGGCCTGGGCCCGCTCGAGCAAGCTCCCCTCAGGCCCCAGCGGCGGCCCCGTGATCAGCAGCACGTCGTCGCCGTAGGCGCGGATCAGATCCTCGCAGGTGAGGAGCGTGTTCTCCTGCGCACCGCCAAGAATCAGCCGCGTAATGACATGGGCAACCCGCATCCGTCTTTTTTACCACGGAGACACGGAGGCACGGAGAGGAGTTTCCGGCTCCTTCAAGAAGAATTCTCTTTACCGCAGAGGACGCGGAGGACACAGAGCAGCGACTGATACTCTCCGCGTCCTCGGCGTCCTCCGCGGTAAGACAACTACGTATTTGAGCGCATGAGCCGGGCGATGGCTTGGGAGTTTTCGTCGGGTTGGGCTTCGAGGGCGGCGATCACGCGCTCTCTGCGTTCGGCCGAGTGGTTTTGGTTGAGCTTCCACTTGCCTTCGAGGCGCGTGAGATCGATGCGAAAGGCGGTCACCGCGGCGGCCATCCGCTGGGCATAGTCGGTCGTGGGATCGAACCGCCAGCCCCCCTCCCCTGCCCTTTCGTAGCGGGCCACGTAGTCGGCGAGCACCTGGACGGTCTCGGCCGGATCGTCGATCACGCGCAAGTGACCATACGCATGGACCGCCACATAATTCCAGGTCGGCACCACGTTCTCCTCGGCGTACCACCGCGGCGAGACATAGGCGTGCGGCCCCTGAAAGATCACGAGCACTTCTTGCCCGGCGGACGCGAACGCTTGCGGATTTGCCTTCGCCACATGACCAATCAGCCGCCCGCACGGGCCGGCCGCGCGCTCGAGCAAGAGCGGCAAGTGCGTGGCGAAGGGACGGCCGTCGACCTCGGAGACGAGCGTGGCAAAGCTCTCCCGCTCCATCAGCGCGAATACCCGCTCCCGATCATGCTCAGCAAAACTCGCAGGCAGGTACATGCGCTGGTTCCGGATTAATGAACCGCGAAGACGCGGAGGCGCGGAGAAGCAAGGAGAGAATGAGTGGTCGAGGTTGCTATTCAGATCGATGCACTGTGGGCCAGTCGTGGGCCGTCGACAAGACCGGCAGGCCAGACAGCGCTGGGCAAGCCCGTTTGGCGGACTCGTGCGCTGCGGCAATGAGCTGCATGAACCGAGCATTCACCAAGTGGTCAGTCAACTCAAGCACGAGGTCCTCCAGTAAGGTTCGATCTGGGCTGGGGCCATAGACGGAATAAGCTTTTTGTAGGGGCTCCATGCCGGTTAGCTCAAAGGAGGTTGTAGATTGTGCGTCCCAGAGAGCCAACCAATCGATGTCCCACTGGTCACCGGCCGTCTTGAACGCGAACCCATCGCAGTGCCAATCGTCTGGATTGATGTCGAAGCCGTTCATCTCGACGTAAATCGCCTGAACTGCGAACTCCCTCGACGCTTCGCGATAGAGGTCAACGAGATAGGCGGCGGCATCATCAGTCAGATGAAGAAAGTCTAACCCAAGCACAACGAGAAACGGGCTGTTCGACAGTGCGGCCAGAGCCTGTTCGAGGCCCGCGATGCACTGCTCCAACTCGCCACGCGCAACCCTAAGGCCAAAATAGTCGGAGATGGCGTGCACTGCTTTCCTTTCGCTCGGTATGCTTCAGTTGTCGAAATGTGCAACGAGCCAAGGCGCCTTCATTCTCCCCTCGGCGTTTCGGCGTCTCGGCGGTTGAAAACACCTTCGCTCCCCTCCGCGCCTCCGCGTCTCCTCGGTTCGTTGTCGTCTGGCGCGCGATGGGCCACCCAGAGGAGGAACAGGCCGTGGGGCGGGGCGGTGGGGCCGGCGGCGGGGCGGCGGCAGGCGGCGAGCGCCTCGGCCGGCCACGACTCGGGCTTCGCGCCGCGGCCGACCAGGGCCAGCGTGCCGGCGATGTTGCGGACCATGTTGTAGAGGAAGCCGTTGCCTTCGATTTCGAGGATCAGCGCATCGGCTGGGAGCGGCCCCGGCGCCGTGAGCCCCCCTGCCCTGCCCTGCTCTGCCTGCGGTTCAAAGGATGGTGCGTCTGCGCTTCGCTTGACGCACCCTTCGCGGCGGACGGTGATTTCATAGATGGTGCGGACGGGGCTTTGCCGGGGGGAGCCGAGGTTTTCGAAGCTGGAGAAGTCGTGCGTGCCGACGAGCCGTTGGGCGGCGCGGTGCATCGCCTCGGCGTCGAGCCGGCGGGCGTGCCGCCAGGCGTAATGCTGCTGGAAGAGGTCGCCGAGCGGCGCGTCGTCGATCACGTAGCGGTAGCGCTTGCGAAGCGTGTCGCGAAGGGCGTGAAAGCCCGGCGCCTCGGCCGCGGCGAATACCTGCACGTCGTCTGGCAGCTCGGCATTGAGCGCCCGCTGCAAGGTTTCAGGCGCCAGCCGCGTCGCGCTTTCCAAGCTGACGACCTGCCCCAAAGCATGCACGCCGGCGTCGGTGCGGCTGCTGCCCAAGGTCTCGACCGCCTGGCCGGTCACCTTCTCGAGCGCAGCCTCGAGCGCCCCCTGCACGGTTGCCCTGCCAGGCTGGCGCTGCCAGCCGGAGTAGGCCGTGCCGTCGTAGGCGAGGTGGATTTTGAAGGTTTTGGTCACCACGGAGGCACGGAGGCACGGAGGCGCGGAGAGGAGCGAGAAGCGCACACGCTCGTAGTCGCCAACAAGGACGCCCTCTCCGCAGCATTTTGGCGGTTCGAGGCAGCCTCCGCTACAGGAACCGTTTTCCGTAACGTTCGACGAACGCCTCGGCGAAGCGTTCCTTTTGACGCGATGGCTTTGGCCGGAATCCGTTCTTGAGGAAATCGACGTGGTGCCCCACTTCATGGACTAAGGTGTCGCGGACGTAGAATTCGCGCAATTCTTCATCGGAAACCTCGGCGGACCACTCGTTGCCCCGCCGCCGCACTGACGGACGGAACGGCCACAGGCGACGCAAATCGTCATTGCAGGGATGCCCCTTCCCACTGACGACCAGCGAACGCCTCGGCACGGGGCAAAGATAGATTGCAAACCAGCCGTAAAGGCCCCACGTTCGTTGCCGGATCATTTGACTGTTCGATCCGCCGAGAAGATAGACGGCGTCGAGGGCGCGCAGGAAGCGGGCTGGCAGCCGACGTAGCGCGCCGACGACATCTGCTTCGCTGACTGGGAGTCGGAAGTCCGGATGTAAGGCGCGACGATAGATCTCTATCGAATACGCTTCCGACTTAACCGTGAGCGTTGGCTTGCGATGCCCGTACCGCGACAGGATCCACTCTCGACCTGCCTCGATGTCGCTAGGGTCGAAACGCCTGCGATTGGTGCACTTCGACGTCGACCAAAGGCCGGCGCGTGCGGTGGAATTGCGATTACGGCGCCCAGCCATGGCAACATCCAGCGATCTCAGAGGAGGACGAACACGGTCGAACGTCGACCGCTCTCCCTGAGACACCGAACGAGCGAGAAGGTTCTCGTCGCCCGACCAGGCAGAGTTCGAGTCAGCCCTGAGCGCGTTGGATGCGCACCCTCAACCACGACGCAAGCATCGACTTCCGCAGCGCGTCCTGCGAGTCGAGAAACCGCAACAGCGCCGCTTGCTGTTCTACTGAGAGCTGGGAGAACTCGAAGCCCGTGGACTGGTGCCAGTGTTCGTGGCCGTTTTCTACGAAGTCGAGCCAACGCTCTTCGGTCAGGAAGACCTCGGGGGGAAGGCCAAATCGCTGCAGCGTCGCTCGATGAGCTTCGATCCAAGCCTGCCAAGCAGCATCACGCTGATGGCGATCGCTCTTGGGCTGACGAAAGGCCATGCGAGTCGCCGCTCCAATTGGAGCGCAACGTCAGAATCGATTGAACCACCAAGACTCGAAGACACAAGAAGCTCTTAGCGAAACAGTGACGTCGCCCTTCTTCGTGCCTTTGTGTCTTCGTGGTTCATCTCTCTGCTCCCTCTCCTGCCCTCTCCGTGCCTCCGTGTCTCCGTGGTAAAAAATCCCGCCCCCCTGCCCTACCCCGCCGCCCCCTGCGGCATTCCCCACCCCTCGCGCACCAGTAGCTCCGCGATCTGCACCGCGTTCGTCGCCGCGCCCTTGCGCAGGTTGTCGCTCACGCACCAAAAGGCCAAGCCGTTGGGGCTGGAAAGGTCTTCGCGAATGCGGCCGATGAACACCTCGTCGCGGCCGTCGCAATCCAAGGGCATCGGATAGCTCTTTTGCCCCAGGTCGTCGATCACCACCACGCCTGGCATGGCCGTGAAGAGCTTGCGGGCTTCGTCGACCGAGAGCTTCTTCTCGGTCTCCACCAGAATGCTCTCGCTGTGGCAGTTCGTCACCGGCACGCGGACGCAGGTGGGGCAGACCTGGATCGTGTCGTCCCCTAGGATCTTGCGCGTCTCGAACACCATCTTCATCTCTTCCGAGGTGTAGCCCGCCTGCTTGTGCGAGCCGATCTGCGGAATGAGGTTGAAGGCGATCGGGTGGGCGAAGATCTCGTAGCGGTGCTCCTCGCCGGCGAGAGTCGCCTTTGCGCCGGCCACCAGGTCGCGCTGCCCGGCGACGCCGGCGCCGCTCGTGGCCTGGTAGGTGCTCACCACGACGCGCTTCACGCGGGCCGCTTCGTGCAGCGGCTTGAGTGCGACCACCATTTGCGTGGTCGAGCAGTTGGGGCTGGCGATCAGGCCCTGGTGCTCGCGGGCGGCGACGCCGTTGACCTCCGGCACCACGAGCGGCACCTTGGGGTCCATCCGCCAATAGCCGCTCTCGTCGACCACCACGCAGCCCCGCTCGACCGCCCAGGGGGCGAAGTCGCGGGCAGTCTCGTCAGGCGTGCTGCCGATCGCCAGGTCGATGTCCTCGAACGCCTCGGGCGTGAGCTCTTCGACCGTGTGCTCCTCGCCGGCAAACGTCAGTTTCTTGCCGGCCGAGCGGGCGGAAGCGAGAAACTTGATCCGCTGGAACGGGAAGGCCCGCTGCTCGAGCAGTTCACGGATGATGGCGCCCACGGCGCCGGTCGCGCCCACGATGGCGATCGTTTCGAACACGGAACGGTTTCTCCTGTAGGGTCCGCTCTGCCGGACCAACATAAAATCGTTGATTAAGCGCGCAAGCGACCTGCGAAAAGCTTGCGGTCTCGAACGCAACCCCCTGCCCTGCCGCAACTTCCCGCCGGCATGCCGCTGCGTTTTTGCCGGACCTCCCCTGCCCCACAGTTTACCCCCGGCAAGCCCGACACGCCAACGCCAGCGGCGGTTCGCCGGCTGCGCCGTCTATTTTAGCGGCGCCAAGGCGGCCGAAAGTCAGACTCGGGCGCATATGCCCACGTACTTATACTGGTCGACCGACGCCCCCCGCCTACAACACGCGCGATGTCCCCATGCTCTCCGTAGCCTTTCTGTTTGGGTTCCTCGTCGGCAACGGGATGGGGTTGATGATCCGGGCGATCACCGGCGGGTATCGTCTGGTCGCCTGCACCGCCTTGGCAGTCGTGGCCGGGATCGGCAACGCCTTGGCTGGTCCGCCCGGCCCCGAGCACTTCTATAGCGTGTTCTTGGGAATCGTGATGGGCGTGGTCTTGGGGGCTGGCGCCGGCCAGTTCGCGGCGCAGGGAGGCAAGCTGCCGACCTTGCGGGGGCTGGCTCTGGGATACGCGCAGTTCCTGAAGGCGTTCGCCGGCGGCGTGTTGCACGGCTCCGTCAAGTCGCGGGACGCGAGCCTCTCCGGCGTGTGGGTCAGCCGCAGCCAAAAGCTCGCCGGCGTTGGCGTGTGGTTCATCACGTGGTGGCTCGTGACTGGCAGCCGCGCCTATGCTTTCCATGCTTGGTTCCTGCCAGGCGGGTTCTTGCTGGGCCTCATGCTGTACTTGGAGGGAGTGCAATCGGGCGTCGTAGCGTCGCTGGGGACGTTCAACACTCCCCCTGCCCTGCCGCCAGGGGCGGCCGCGTTCACGCCGGTGTGGCCGCGGCCGAGCAGCGAGACCGCCGCGCCGCCGCCACCGTTGCCGGAATGACACGGATGCCCTGGACAGGCTAAAAGCCCGTCCCACTCGTGGCACAGGCTTCCAGCCTGTGCGGGGCAGCCACGCAGCGACGAAGCGCTGTTGCCGCTCCAGCATTCCGCACACGGAGAGCCTGTGATTTTTTGGGCTTTTCGAGTGAGGGGAGGGGGCGCTAGCTTGGTTGGCGCGGGGTGGTGGGCGAAGTTGGCGTGGGTCGAGGTTCCAGGATGGATCGCTTGTTGTTCGAGAAGGG
>JBGAPH010000025.1:0-99575 GCA_044221365.1 Pirellulales bacterium | reverse complement strand
GAGACGATGATCATCGTGAGTCCCTTCCATGGCCGGTGAGATTCCAAAGATCTGGTCATGGGAGCGGACTCGCTTTCTCCGCAAGACCAGTTTCCAACGCTAGCACCCGAAAAGCGCAACTTCAAAAAGCGCAAGCAAGGGACGCACGCGCTGTTTGGCGCGGCCACCGCCGATGCTGCCCGGAGTGTGCAGGCGTCGTCAGTAATTCGCCAAGACAATGTGGCTCTCCCTTGCTTGCGCTGCGGGCTAGTGTCGAGCGGCTACTTGGCCACGTCGACGAAGACCTTGAGCGCTTCCTTCTCCTCGAGCAGCCGCATCATTTCGGCGTAGCGGTCGAGCCCGGCCACGGGGTGCGTGAGGATCCGCTCGGTCACGCCGGGGAACGTGAGCTCGCCGTGCGACAGGGCTTGCAGGCCGATTTCGAAGTGGTGCCGATTGCCGTTGACGCTCGCCACGAGCAGCTTGTTGCCGAGCACCCACTGCAGGTTGATCTTCGCGGCGTCGATCGTGACGTCCTTCTCGCCGCCGGTGATGCTGGTCCAAATAAGGGCGCCGTTGAGCCCCAAGATTTCCATCGACCGGAAGCAAACTTCGGCGTTGCCTGTGGCTTCAAAGATGATGTCGGGGCGGCCGGTTCGGTGCATCAGGTCGGCCAGCGTCATCTCCTGGGAACTAACGTAGGTGGCGCCGTAGGCCTCGGCGATCTGCGACTTGAGATGCGGTCCCCGGCGCGTGGCCAGCGTGTAGACCTCGAGGCCGCGGAGCCGCAGCATCATCGTGGCCAACAGGCCGATCTGCCCGGCGCCCATCACGTAGGCGAGCTTCGGCTTCCAGGTCTGCAGCCGCTGCTGGGCCAAGTAGGCCTGCTCGATCGCCTTGGCGCAGACGCTGGCCGGCTCGGAGAGCACGCCCAGGTGCTTGAGTCCTTTTGGCACGCGGACGATGAACTCCGCGTCGTCGACGAACCGCTCGGTGAGGAACCCGTGGCAGAGGTTGATCCCCCGCTCGTAGTAGGTCTCTTCGCTCGTGATGTCGTTGCGGCCAATCTTGTCGAACAGCGACCCGCCGGGGCGGCGGACCGTGCAGGCCACATAGTCCCCAGGCACGACCTCGGTGACTTTATTGCCCACCTCGAGCACGCGGCCGAAGATTTCGTGGCCGATCACCAGGTGCTCGCCGCCGGGGGGCGCGTTGCCGTAGAGGGCTTCGTTGATCTCGCGGTCGGTGGCGTCGACCCCTACCTGCAGGGTCTCGACGAGTACGCCCCGCCCTGCGGGGATCGTCACGACGTGGGGGTGCGGCTGGTCGCCGAGCTTGGGAGCGGGAATGTCGCGAAGGTGAACGCTGTGCGACTTGCCGGGCAGGACGGCAACGGCTTTCATCGGCGGGGGGATCTCGTCCGGGGAATGCGGAATCGGGGCAAGCTTTCCTGCCGGCGAAGGGGCCGCCGGGCGGGAAACCGCCGATTCTAACCGGATGCCGCCTGGCGTGCCACGGCCGGTGGATGGGCAAACTCCGGCCGAGTCGAGCGTATAATGGCCGGCGGAAAGGGCCCCCATGGACACGTGGCTCGAACAATCCCCAGTTTGGCTGCAGGCATTAGCAGGTCTGGCGGTTACCGCCTGGTCTCTGTTCGAGCTGGTGCATTCGATGCGGCAAACCGTAGGGGTCATCCGCCACACGTCGCTGCGGCTGACCTTCGAGGTCGAAGGCTACTCCGACGCCCTGCGGCTCCGGGTGACCAACCGCGGCGAGCTCGCCGCCACGCTCACGCGGTTGTGCTATCGCGCCGGCGACACGACCAAGGTGCTCGACCTGCCGACCGGCGCCGCCTTGCCACTGACGGCGCAGCCGGGCGAAACGATCGTCGTGCCGTTTTCGGTGGCGGAGCCTGAGTGGTTCGCCCGCAGCCGCTGCATCATGCTCAAGCTGGCCGGCGGGCACACGGCGACGGTGGCGATCCCCCAGTGGCTGAAGCGCGCGGAACTGCCGCGGGCAGCGTGATCGCGCTGGATCGTTGGCACCCCATGCCGGCCCGCGGCGACGTCTGGCCTGCCGCGGGTTCAGGTCGGCGGCTTTTCGGTGGCCGCCGCCGGTTTCTCGCGAAACGGCTGTTTCGTGCGATAGAGCTCGAGCCGCGACTCTTCTTCGTCGAGATCCTGCTTCGTTTTATCGAGCTCGACGGCCCGCTCCTGCCAACGGACGGCCTCGTCGAAGTTGCCCAGCTCGGCATGTGCGGCGGCCAGCGCCTCGAGACAAGGGGCCGATTTGTGTTGGGTCAGGTCGCAGGCCTGAGTGGCGAGCGCGAGTGCGCGTGGGCCGTCGCGCCGGCTCTCTTCGGGGCAAGTAGCCAGCAGCCAGGCGAAGACCGCCGCGTTCAGCGACTCCTGGGGGGCGAGCCGCAGGGCCTGTTCGAGATCGACGGCGGCGCCGGCGTAGTCTCCCTTTCGCATCAAGGTGTAACCGCGAAACGTGAAGGCTTGGAAGTCGCTGGGGTTGAGTCGGATGGCCTCGGTCAGGCTGACGATGCCGGCGTCGAACTCTTCTTTCTCGGCGAGCAGCGTGCCGTGGTCGATCCAGTGGCGCGCTTTGCCAGGCTCGAGCAGGATGGCTTGATCGCAATCGTCGAGGGCGCGGTCGAACTCGCGCTTCGTGCGCCAGGCGTAGCTGCGGCCAGAGTACGCGGGGACGTTTTTGGGGTCGTAGCGCAGGGCCTGGCCATAGTCCGCGATCGCGCGGTCCGGGTCTCCCTTCGCGCCCCACAGGCTCGCGCGGCTGCAGAGCACTCGAGTGTAGTAGGGCGCCAGACGAAGCGCCTCGTCGAAGTCGGCCAGAGCGCGGTCGAGATCTCCTTTGGCCCGCCAGGCGATACCGCGGTTCGCAAAGGCCAGAGTCATCTGCGGATCGCGGCGGACCGCTTCGTCGTAGTCCTCGATCGCCCGGTCGTATTCGCGCTTCATGCGCCAGGCCTCCCCGCGCTGGTTTAAGGCCGCCTCTGTGGGCTGCAGTTCGATCGCCGCTGTCAGGTCGGCGATCGCCTGGTCGTATTCGCCGAGGTTGTTCCGGGCTACGCCGCGCATGCGAAATAGCCACTCGGTGGGCCGCGACTCGATCAACGGAGTATAGTAGGCGGGCGCTGCGGCCAGCGGCACAACATCGCTTTGCTTGATCCAGCCCGACGCAGAGCCGTGGACCAAGTACCAGGGATCACGAATCTGCTGCACCTGGTAGGGTACGCCCGTCTTGCCGTTGTCCTCGATCGTCTGGCCGCCGGCGCGCAAGACGGCGCCCTCCTTGGGCATCACCATTTGCCCGACAGCGACCGGCTCGGCGCCGACCAAGAGCAAGGCCAATAAGAAACTCATCGTACGCGCCCTTTCTGCCCGTCATTGTAGCCGACGGCGAAGGAGACGGCGAAAATGCTCGGCCGGAACCGCTATGGGGCCGGCGTCTCGGCCGCAGCCGCCGGCAGCCGTGGCGGCAACGGCAGCTCGATCGTGAACTGCGTGCCGCGCCCCGGCGCGCTCTGCACGTAGAGGCGGCCGCCGTGGGCTTCGACGATCTTGCGCGTCGTCGGCAAGCCCAGCCCCGTGCCGCCGCGTTTGGTGGAGTAGAAGGCCTCGAAGATGTGCGCGAGCGTTTCTTCGTCCATGCCTTGGCCGTTGTCGATCAAGTCGAAGGCCGCCCCGCCCCGCGTCACCCGCGTGCGGAGCACGAGCTGCCCTCCCTCAGGCATGGCCTGGATGGCGTTGAGCGCCAAGTTCAGGAGGGCCGACTGAAACGTCTCGCGGTCGAGCAGCACGCTGGGGATGTCGGGATCGAAGTAGCCCAGCATCTCGATCGAGGCCTCGGCCGTCTGCGGGCCGATGAACTGCATCAGGCGCTCGACCTCGGCGTTGAGGTTTGAGGCCTCGAGCCGCAGGGGGCGGACCTTGGTGTAGTTGAGGAAGTTGTCGAGCAGGTCGCCGAGCCGCTGGCACTCGCGCTCGACGACGGCGATCTTCTGCAATGCTCGCCGCTCGCGGGGCGTTTGCGGCTCGGCGAAGTCCTCGGCCAGCAGTTCGAGGTTCAGCCGGATGGTGGAGAGCGGGTTCTTGATTTCGTGTGCCAGTCCGCCGGCCAGCGCCGCGATCTCGTTGTATTGAGCCACCAGCCGCTGGTGGGCTTCGGCGGCGGATTGTTCGGGCGTCGGCATGAGAGGCGGCGGAGGGAGAAGCGGTTTCGAGGGGCAACCGTTGAAGTGTAGCCGGCGGCCCTCACCCTAACCCTCTCCCGGAGGGAGAGGGAACCAATCTCCCCTCTCCCTGGGGGAGAGGGGCCAGGGGTGAGGGTCGGTTGGGCGCGGACCACGACGGCTTTGCCGGGCCGTCAGCCAGGTTCACCGGCCCTCACCCTAACCCTCTCCCGGAGGGAGAGGGAGAACGAAATCGCCCGGGGCCCTGCAGGTGGCAGCGGCCCCGGGCGGAGCGGGTTCGACTTCGTGGCGGAGTTGAGGAACGAGCGGGCCCTCACCCCGGCCCTCTCCCGGAGGGAGAGGGGGAGCGCTTAGGACTGGCCGTTGCCTTCGCCGGCCGGGGCCGCCTGGTCGCGGAGGGCCTGCTTGCGGCTCAGCTTCACGCGGTCCTGCTCGTCGACGGCGATCACCTTGACGGGCATCGGGTCGCCGACCTTGCACACGTCGCTCACGGTCCGCACGTATTCGTCGGACAACTCGCTGATGTGGCACAGGCCATCCTTGCCCGGCAGGATTTCGACGAACGCGCCGAAGTCCTTGATGCTCGTCACGCGACCTTGGTAGATCTTGCCGACCTGCACCGTGGCGGTGAGGGCTTCGACGTGGGCCAAGGCCGCCTGGGCGCCCTCGGCGTCGTTGCTGGCGATGATCACGGTGCCGTCGTCGTCGACTTCGATGACCGCGCCGGTCGAATCCTGGATGCCGCGGATCGTCTTGCCGCCGGGGCCGATGAGCAAACCGATCTTCTCGGGATCGATGTGCGTGCGAAGCAGCCGCGGGGCCCACTCGGAGATTTCGGCGCGCGGTCGAGGCATGGCTTGCAGCATCGTCCGCAGGATGTCGATGCGGGCCTTGCGCGACTGGGCCAGCGTGGCCTCGATGATCTCGTGGCTGATGCCTTTGAGCTTGAGGTCGAGCTGGATGCCGGTGATGCCGTTTTGGGTGCCGGCGATCTTGAAGTCCATGTCGCCGAAGTGGTCTTCATCGCCGATGATGTCGGTCAGCAGCGTCCAGGAATTGCCTTCCTGCACGAGACCGACCGAAATGCCGGCCACCGGGTTGCTGATCGGCACGCCGGCCGACATGAGGCCGAGGGTGGCGCCGCAGACGCTGGCCATCGAACTCGAGCCGTTCGACTCCATGATGTCGGAGATCACGCGGATCGTGTAGGGGAACTGCTCGACTTCGGGCAGCACCGGCTTCACGCTCCGCTCGGCCAGCATGCCGTGGCCGATTTCGCGGCGGCCGGGCCCGCGGATCGGGCGGCATTCGCCCACCGAGAACGGGGGGAAGTAGTAGTCGAGCATGAACTTCTTCGAGTATTCCTCGATCAGTCCGTCGACCCGCTGCTCGTCGCGCGAGGTGCCGAGCGTCACGGTGATCAGCGACTGCGTTTCGCCGCGCTGGAAGATGGCCGAGCCGTGGACCCGGGGCAGCACGTCGACCAGGCACTCGATCGGCCGGATGGTCGTGTTGTCGCGACCGTCGGCGCGGGTGCCGGCGAGAATCAGGTCGCGGACGACTTTTTCCTCGACGTCGTGCCAGGCCTTGGAGAAGGCGCCTGGCAGCACGGCCCCTTCGGCGTCGGGGTCGGGAATGATCTCCGACTTGGCCCGCTCCTTGAGCGCGGCCACCGCTTCGGCGCGGGCCTGCTTGCCCACGGTCTGCTTGACGCGCTTGAACTCTTCGTAGTAAGCGGCGATCAGCCGCTCCTTGAGGCCGTCGGGCTCGGGAATCTTGTATTCGCGCTTCTGAGCGCCAGCCTTGGCCACGAAGTCGAGCTGCAGTTGGCAGATCTCCTTGATCAGCCGATGGGCCTCGAGGATGGCCGCCGACATTACGGCTTCCGGCAGCTCGCGGGCGAAGCCTTCGATCATGGTCACGGCGCTAAGCGTGCCGGAGACCACTAGGTCGAGCTCGCTTTCCTCCAGGTCGTCCTGGGTCGGGAAGGGGACGAACTCGCCATTGATGCGGCCCAAGCGGATGCTGGCCACCGGGCCTTCGAAGGGCAGGCCGGAGAGCAACAGCGCGGCCGAGGCGCCGGTCATCGCCAGCACATCGGGGTCGTTCTGGCGATCGCTCGCGAGCACGAACGATTGGATCTGCACCTCGTCGTGAAACCAATCGGCGAACATCGGCCGCACCGGGCGGTCGATGAGCCGCGAGATCAGCGTTTCGCGCGTGGTGGGGCGGCCTTCGCGCTTGAGGAAGCCGCCGGGGAATTTGCCTGCGGCGGCCGCGCGTTCGCGGTAGTCGCAGGTGAGGGGGAAGAAATCGATGCCGGGGCGCGGGGGACCGGTCGTCACGGTGTCGATGACGATCGTGTCTCCATAACGCACCAGGCAGGCGCCGGCCGCCTGTTTGGCAAGGTAGCCCGTTTCGAACGACAGGACACTTGCGCCAATCTGCTTTTCAACGACAACTTTCAAGGGACCATTCCTAACTTGCGCTAGCGAATCCGCGCAAGGCAGGCAGAGGGAGCTTGATGCTGCGCCCAAGGGCGCACGACTCCGCTGGAGCTAAGAAGCTCGCCGACGGGACTGGCCCAATGTGTCGGATAGGCGGGTCGCCGGAGGGTTGGCAGACGCCCGGCGATTACTTACGAATGTCGAGACGACGAATGACGTCGAGATAGCGCTGGGGCTCGACCCGTTTCAGGTAGTCGAGCAAACGGCGCCGACGGCTGACCATCATCAACAAACCGCGCCGGCTGGCATGGTCTTTGACGTGCGAGCGCAAGTGCTCTGTCAGCTCGGAGATCCGGCTCGTCAGCAAGGCGACCTGGACCTCGGGCGATCCAGTGTCATTGTCCTTGCGCCGATGTTCGCCGATCAGGGTCTGCTTCCGCTCTTTGGTAATCGACATTGCTTAACGCGAAAAATGCCTACCGCGTTCCCTGGACTACGCCCGGCTCGCTCCCGCAGCTCGAGAGATCACCAAGCCCGTTGCCTGGCTTACCAGGACTCTTCCATTACGTGACGGGTTCACACAGTTAAGCCCTCCAATGTAGCGGCTCGGGCAGGCTTTGCAACCGCAGAATTTCGGCCGGACGAGCTTCTGGCTGACGAGCCTGCCTGGAAACTGGAGTGATGGCCGGAAGCCCCTTTGCCGCTTGACCTTGCTTCGGGGCGCGGTCACAAGAGTAGCTGCTGGTTGGCCCGCACACCTGCCCGTTGAGCGTGCCGTGGACCCTTTGCCCGACGATTTGCCCGAACTCGTGCAGGCCCGCGCCCTGTGGGCTCGCCATGACCTGTATGGCGCGGCAGCCGCATTCCAACTGGCAGTGCGGCGGCGCCCGCAACACCCGCGGGCCCTGCTCGAGGCGGCCGGGGCGCTGGGCGAGTTGTACCAGTTCGCCCCCGCCGAGGCTCTGCTGGCACGGCTCACGCGCCTCGCTGCGGGAAATGGCCCGCTCCTGAACGCCGCCGGCCAAGTCTACGAGCGTCTGCGGCGCAATGCCGAGGCGGAAGATTGCTTTCGGCAGGCGCTAGCCGCTCCCCGCCCCGCCCTCGAGGCGCATTTCGGCTTGGCTGCGGCCCTCGAGCGTCGGAACGAACTGACGGCGGCCGCCGAACAGCTCGCGGCCCTGCTCGCGGCGATGCCCGCGCACGCGGAGGGTGGCGTTTTGTCCGCTCGCGTTCAGCGGCGGCTCGGCGACTTCGAGCGCGCCGCGCGCGAGCTGCAGGCACTGCTCGCGCGGAACGACCTCGCCCCCATGCTTCGCGCTCGCGCCTGCGCCGAACAGGCGGCCTTGCATGACGAGCAGGGAGACTATGCCCCGGCGTGGCGCTCGATGCTGGCCGGCAAGCAGGCGCTCGCGCCGCTGGCGGGCACGGCTCGTGCTCATCGCGACCGTCTGGCGCCGGCCCTCTGGCGGCTCGCGCGCGAAGTGACCGCCGACCATCTGGCCCGCTGGCGAGCGAGCGCGACGGGCGATCCGCCGCCGCGCGTGGCACTGCTCACAGGTCTCCCCCGCAGCGGCACCACGCTGCTCGAACGGGCGCTCAACGCCCACCCGGCGCTGGTTGGCTGCGACGAGTATGACGTGTTCCCGCGATTCGTGTATCCCGCGATTCTCGGAGCGATCCCGCCCGAATCGATTGATGCCGCGCATCTCGATCGTCTGCCCGAAACCCACCTCCCCGAGCAGCGACGGCGCTATGCGCTGGCGCTGGCGGCGGCCGTCAGGGCGGGGCCGTCGACCGAGCTCTTCCTCGACAAGAATCCCTCGCTCCTCCCGCTGTTCGTGCCGTACTTGCGGCTTTCGCCGCACGCCCGCGTGCTCGTAGCGCTGCGTGATCCGCGCGATGTTCTTGTCAGTTGCCTGCTCACCGATCTGCCGCTCAACGACTTTGGCGTCGATCTGCTCGAGCCGCGCACGGCAGTGCAACGAGTCGCCGCCGATCTCGAATGCTGGTTGGCGCTGCGCGACAAGCTGGCCGGCAACGCGCTCGAGGTCCGCTACGAAGACGTGGTGAGCGACCTGCCGGCCGCGGCGCGCCGCGCCGTGGAACATCTAGGGCTGGAGTGGTCCAACGACGTGCTCCGCTATCGCGAGGTTGGCCGCGATCAGGTAGTTCACTCCCCCTCCTACGCCGCCGTGGCCCGGCCCTTGACCGAGCGGGCCATCGGCCGTTGGCGAAACTACGCGGTATTCTTGACGCCGCTGCTCGAGCCGCTTGTACCTGTGCTCGCTGCCTTGGGCTACTCAAAAGGCTAACGCGCCGTGGCTGATCTGCTGAGCGACTTCCCGCAGCTCGAAACGGCTCGCCAGCTTTGGCGGCGCGGCGAGCGCGACGCGGCGCTGGCGGCCTTTGATCAGGCGCTAGTCGCCCAACCGGGAAATGTGCGGGCAATGGTCGAGGCGGCTAGCGCTTTCGGACAGGCTTTTCAAGTCGAGCGAGCGGAGGCGCTGTTGGCCGATGCCGAGCGACAGGCCGGGCCCGACCCTCGAGTGCTGGCGGCCGTAGCCGAAAGCTACCGCGTGGCCTATCGGCCCGCGCGGGCCCTCGACTGCTGGTTGCGTTTGCACGCGACCGCCGGCCTTGCGCCGCAGCAGTGGGCCGTACTCGCCGTGCTCTACGAACAGATGGGCGACTTCGCCGCGGCGACCGCCGCGATAGAGGCCTGTGTCGCCGCAGTGCCGCGACAGGCCGAACCGCGGTTGATCGAAGCTAGGCTCGCGCGCCGCCGCGGCGATCTGGTGCGGGCTGAGACCTTGCTCGGTGCGCTTGCGTCGACGCAAGCGCCGCCCCTCTTGGCCACACGCGCGTGGAGCGAACTGGGGCTCGTCCGCGATCAGCAAGGCGACTATGCCGGCGCGGCGGAGGCCGCCGAACGTACCAAAGAGATCCAACGAACTCAGCCGCAGACCGCAAGACTCGTCGCCCAATCGCAGCGTCTCAACGCTGCGTTCGAGCGGCTGTACGCAGGCCTTGATCGGGCGCACGTCGACGCTTGGCGCGGCGCGAAGCTGCCGCCTGTGCCTGACTGCGGCGGCTTCGCGCACTTGCTCGGTTTCCCCCGCACCGGCACGACGCTGCTCGAACAGGTGCTGGCCGCGCATCCCAGCCTCGTGGACGCGCCGGAGCGGCCCGTGTTCACCCAAGACATCTTCCCGCGGATGTGCGCCGTGTCGTCAGCGCCGCCGCTCTCGCTGGCAGCCTTCGAGGGCCTGCCGAAGAGCACTTTGGTCCGGCTAAGGGAGCGCTACGTCGCTGCGCATCGGTCGATCCAGGGTGAGCCGCTCGCCGGTCGCTTGCTGCTGGACAAAAACCCCAACCACACGGCGCATCTGGCGAGCCTGCTGCGGCTGTTGCCGGAGTCGAGGTTCGTGGTGGCGCTCCGCGATCCGCGGGACGTGGTGGTCAGCGCCTATCTGCGGTTCTTTTCGCTTACGGAGTTCAGCGCCGGATTCCTCACTTGGCGGAGCGCCTGCGAAGCCTATGCCCGCGAGATGGGGTTTTGGCTGCAAGTGCGGCGATTGATGGAAGGCAACTGGCTCGAGGTCCGCTATGAGGATGTGGTGGCGGACTTGCCGGGGCAAGCGCGGCGGACGGTGGAGTTCTTGGGCTTGCCTTGGGCGGGCGAGGTGCTCGAATACCGCCGGCAGACCGAGAGAAAGCTGGTGAATTCACCTAGCCAGGCCGAGGTGCGGCAGCCGGTCTATCGCCACGCCGTCGGCCGCTGGCAACGCTACGCGGCCCAACTGGCGCCGCATTTGGCGGCGCTGCGGCCCTATCTCGAGGCCTTTGGCTACCAATAGCCTGGCTCCCGAGTGTCGACGCTTGGCGATGCAAAGTCTTGCAACCTCTGGGCGCCGATCGGAGAATGGCTGCGCAATCTTCACCCGGCCCTTACATTTTTCACACAAGCGTCGCCTAGAGTGGCGCGCTCGGCTGTGCCGCGCGGTCGGGAGCTTTCGCTCGAACGTGGCGTCTTCTGAGCTCTGCCTCCGCGGTCGCCCCCACGATCCTCCGTTGTTCCGTTAACAGGAAGGTGTCCTCGCGATGAGTCGGCAACCCCGTGCCCGCAAGTCTTCCCGCGCTCTGCCCCGGAGGGCAGGACGGTCCGCCCTACAACTCGAGTCGTTGGAAACCCGGCGGCTGCTGGCGGCCGACGTGGCTGCGCTCAGTCCCTTGGACGGCGCCGCCAATGTCGACGTCAACGCGAACCTGGTGTTGACCTTCACCAGCGACGTCGAAGTGGGCCCCGGCGCCGGCCGGCTGCTCATCAAGAACGCCGCCGACGACAGCGTGGTCGAAGCGATCCAGCTCGACTCGAACCGCGTCCAGATCAACGGGGCCACGGTGACCGTCGATCCGGTCAATCCGCTGCCCGCCGACGCCAAGCTCTACGTCGAGATCGACGCGGCGGCAGTGCGCGACACGTCGTCGACCAAGGCCGACGGCGTGTTGTTCCGCGAGAACTTCGAAACCCTGCCGCTCATCGACAGCGCGCTCGACAATCCCTCGCTCGACCGGTACGCCGCGTTCTCCAATGGCACGCTCGACGTGAAGACCGCCGGCGACTATCGCTTCGGCACTCGCAACGACGACGGCGGCTACCTGGTGATCGACCTGAACAACGACGGAAAGGCCGATGTCAACGACCCGGCCGACCTGGTCATCTTCGACGACACGACGCACGGCCTGACCGACTTCTTTGCCGAGAACGCCATCACCTTGTCGAAGGGCCAGTACAAGTTCGAGTACCTGTATTTCGACGCCGGCGGCGGAGGCGGCGGGGAATTCTTCTATGCGCCCGACAACGGCGACTTGGGGGCTCCAGTGGCCTTCGATCCGGCCAAGTTCGCCGTCGTGGGGGACGCGAGCAAGGGGATTGGACTCACGGCCGAACAGATCAAGGTCACGGTCTACCAGGCCGCCGGCGCCACGGCCGTTGGCAACATTCAAGCGGCGCTCGACATGCGCGACGGCAATCTCGAGGTCGCGCAGGGCTTCCCCCAAGAGGCTACGATCAGCACGGCCGACCTTTGGGATTCAGGCAACAAGGGCTATTACTCGGCGGACCATCTCGTCCCCGGCACGCCGCCGCCCCCGGCCAACGACGCCGACTTCAGCGCGAATCCGCCCTTCGGCTGGGTTCGCCAGAACTCGGAAGACAACATCCAGCCCGAGTACAACGGCTGGGGATTCCTCGACAAGGAATTCTGGATCGCTCAACAAGGCGACCAGGACCGCACCAGCTTTACCAAGGGCGAGGGCACAGTCGCGGTGATGGATCCCGACGCGTTCGACGACTTCGTCGACATCGACGATGTGCCGCTCGAAGCGTTTCTGACGTTGCCCGCGATCGATCTGACCGGCGTCACTGCGAACTCCGTAAAGCTGAACTTCGATTCGAGCTGGCGCCCGTATCAGGACATGACCGGCCTGATCGACATTTCGTTCGACGGCGGGACGACGTGGGCGAACCTGCTCACGCTCGACAACGCCGACGGAGACAGCTCGCTGGCGCGGGCCGACGAAGCGGTGTCTCTCGACATCGCCAATCCCAGCGGCGGCGCGCTGCTCGTGCGTTTCGGCATGACCAACTGCAACAACGACTGGTGGTGGGCCGTCGACAACATCGAAGTCACCGGGCAGGCGACCGGCGACCTCTACGACGGGATCAACGACCGCACGACCTGGAACTTCCAGACCGCGACCGCGCTAGCCGGAGATTTCAACGTCGACCACAAGGTCGACCTCACCGACTTCGGCATCCTCAAGGGCAACTTCGGCAAGACTCCCGCGACGCTGGCTGAGGGAGATGCCAACGGCGACGCCAAGGTCGACTTGACCGACTTCGGCATCCTCAAGGACAACTTCGGCAAGACCGGCGCCGTGCCCGCTCCGGCGGTCGTGGCGCAGGCCACCGATTATGTCTTCGCCGTCGCGATCAATCAGGCGGCCCTCGAATCGGCCGCGGCGACCGACCCGTTTGCCGACGAGGGGTTGAGCGGTTAGCCGCTGCCTAACTCGTACCGACCGATGCTCGACCTAAGGTCGCGCTGGTTTTAGCCAGCGCGGCCTTTTTTTACCGGCCCCGCTTCAGCGGCACAAAGCTTGCCTTCGGCAGAAGCATTCCGAGATGCGTCCTGG
This sequence comes from Pirellulales bacterium, assembly GCA_044221365.1. Lineage (GTDB taxonomy): Bacteria > Planctomycetota > Planctomycetia > Pirellulales > JBGAPH01 > JBGAPH01. Next base: position 86,735 of record JBGAPH010000025.1, on the reverse strand, counting down.
AGAGGCAGCCCATGGCCGAGATCCTGCAACTCGTATTCTTCTTGTTGGTGGCCACAACGGCCGCAGGCATCGCAGTCGGAAATCGAATCGCCCCCTACCGTGCGTGGCTCGAGGCGCCGCTGGAGGTGGACGAATCAAGGGCTTCTCACCAACCGCTGCGTCGCTAGACGGGGGGAGTTTCCGCTGTGTTGCGCGGCGCCGTGGAGCGGCGGCGGCTGATCGCTTGCACGCCCAGCTTGGCGAGGAACAGCGTGTTGGTGGTCAGATACCGGCCCGCCAGTCGCCGCGGCTCTTGCCCCAAGCGAAACAGCCATTCCAGCCCGCGTTCCTGCATCCAGGGGGGCGCCATCCGTTTCACGCCGGCGTGAAAATCGAACGCGGCGCCCACGCAAACCTGCACGGCTCGAATGCGGTCGCGATGGTCGAACGCAAAATGGTCTTGCTTAGGGCAGCCCAGACCAATGAACACGAGCCCCGCGCCGCTCTGCTCGATGCGCTCTACCATGGCGGCGTCTTCTGCGGCGCTAAGCGGCCGAAAGGGAGGGGCCTCGTAGCCGGAGATCTTTAGCTTCGGCTCGCGCGCGACGAGCGCGTCGACGAGCCGAGGCGTGACCTCGTCGGCCCCGCCGTACAAATAAATCGGTACGCCGGCCTGCGCCGCGGCCGAACAGAGGCGCAGCATCAGTTCGGGGCCGTACACGCGCTCGGCTAGTCCTACGTTGTAAAGCCAGTTGAGCGCCCAGCGCACCGGCTGTCCATCGGGCGCCACGAGATCGAACTGGTTCACCTTGTCGCGCAGCGCGGGATCGCGGCTGGCAGTGACGACCGCATGAACCGCGTGCAACGAGACGACGGCCGACTGCCGCCTTTGCGCTGCGGCGATGATCGCCGTGATCGACTCGTCATAGGTGGTGGCGCTGATGCCGATGCCCAGCACGTCGTGCTTGCGCGGCCAGGCGATGGCCGGATGGGCGGGATGGATTTCGATCATGAGGTCACCTGCTGCGGGGCGGCGCGCACCGCCGCTTCGTTCGCCTCGGACGCGACGCCCTCGTATTGCCGCCGCGCCTCGCGATAGATGGCTACGAGCCGAGTGTGGTTGTCGGCGGCCGTATGGCATTGCTCGTATTCGGCTCGAGCCGCGAGCCGCAGTCGTGCCTGCAGCGCCTCGTCCGCCAGCAGCCGGCCGGCGGCCTGCGCCAGCTCCAGGGGGTTGCCGGCGGCGAAGTGCAGGCCCGTCCGTTCGTGCTCCACCAGTTCGGCGAGCGCTCCCTGGCGGCTGGCCACCACCGGCGTGCCGCGGGCGAAAGCTTCAACGACCACCATGCCAAACATCTCGTACGAGAGCGACGGCACGATGACGCAGGCCGCCCGCCCCAGCCACTCGAGCACCTCGCCGCGGGATCGACGTCCGAGCCACTCAATGTCCCGGTTGGACGCCGCCGCGGCTTGCACCTGCGGAGCCAGAGGTCCGTCTCCCACGATGATCAGCCTGCGGCCGGGAAGGTGGCGCCAGGCCGACAAGAGCGTGTCGAGCCCTTTTTCGGGCGACAATCGGCCCACGAACAGGGCGAAACCACCGTCGCCAGTGCCCAGTCCGGGATCGGAATCGACAAAGTTGCCTTTCACGCTCAAGCGTTCGGACGGCAATCCGCCGGCAATGAACTTTTCTCGCGCGGACTCGGTCAGTGCGATGTAGCGGTCGACCGCTCGATCCCAGGTCCCCAGCGTGCGATGAACCGTTTGCAGCGCTGCGACAACGCCGGTCGCCGCGCGGCTCGAGTGATAGCAGGCGTGCCAGACGCCCGGCCACGCGAAGCGCCGCCCCAGGCAATCTTCGCAGACGCGTCCGTCGCGCAGGAAAACGGCGCCCGGACAGAGGAGACGATAGTTGTGCAAGGACTGCACGACCGCGGCGCCGTTGCGCCGCGCGGCATAGTAGGCCGCCGGCGAAATAAGGGGGAAGGTGTTGGTGAAGTGGGCGATTTCGGGCCGCTCGCGCCGCACCAGCGCGCCAATATCGGCGGCTGCCTGCGAATTCCAGAGCGTCTTGCGGGCAGCCGTGATGCGGCTCATGCCGTCGAGAGCGTCGTTGTGCAGCGTATAGCGCAGCACCTGATGGCCGTGGGCTTCGAGCAGACGCCCTTCGTCGGCGAAAACCTGGTCTTCGCCGCCCGGCTGTTGATAGTGGTTGTGGCAGAGCAGCACTTTCACGGGTGCAACCCTCCGGCATAGGGGGTGGGCGAGAAAGACGCCGCAGCGTTCCGGCAAGCCAGATGCATCAGGCCGCACAGCGCGCAAAACACCGGCAGCGAGGGCTGGAGGCCGACCTGTTCGGTCAAGCCGCCCACGGCCAGGAAGACGAGCCAGCCCGCGATGGTGAGGAGCGGCCCGGCCGACCCGCGCATCGCCGCGCGGGCACGGTGCAGCGCGGCGCCAATGCCAGCGGCCAACGTCGCTGCATAGGCCAGCAATCCAGGGATGCCCAGGCCGAGCAGCAAATCGAGGTAGTCGGAGTGGGCGTGGCTGATCGTCCAGCCTTGCGAATCGGCGAGCGTGAGAATGCGCTCCGGGGACCAAAATGCGCCGAAGCCGTATCCCGTGAACGGGCGGGCCAGCACCGAAGGCAGCAGTTCCTGCCACAGCGGCAGGCGTCCGGTGAGCGACGACACCTCGGCGGAGTCGGCGCGCCCCAACAGGCCCTCGAGCGAGCCCAGAGCGTCGCCGGCGCTAAGAGCCACGGCCGCCAACGGCGCCGCAACGCCGAGACCCAGGAGCGCAACCAGTCGCATTCGCCAAGTGCTCGCGCTGAAGGAGAGCACAGCGAGCGCGGCGCCCAGCGAGATCAGGTTCGTGCGCGACTTGGTTAAGAACACCAAGCCACAGGCAAGGCCCGCGATGAAGACCAAGGTTCTCCGCGATTGCGGCTCGCGCCACGCCAGTCCCGCGGCCGCCAGCGTTGCAACCGCGGCCAGCCCCGCCTCGTGATTGGGATGCAGCGTGCCCGCGAAGCGATAGCCGAATTGCCAAGGGCGAAACGTCCCGTGGGCGGCCGCCGCCAGCATGTCGAGCGCCAGGTGGGCTCCGGCGGCAAAGAGGGCGATCCACACGAGTTCGCGGACCGTGTATCTCCGCGCGGCTGCCAGCGCGGCAAGCCCGCACATGCCGAACACGAACAGCCGCCGCAGCGTGAGGTTCGGGTTCACCGACCACACCACGCTCGCCGCAGCCCAACTGGCCAGCGCGACAGCCGCCGCGGCGACGGCGCCCCTCGGCCGCAGCGGAGCGCCTCTGGACATGAGTCCCGCGACGCCGAGCAGCCCTAGACCCAGAAACGCGACTCGGCGGCCGGCGCTCCCTTCGGTCACGCGCGACTCGACCTCGTCGACCTCGCCCGAGAAATCTTCGACGAGCGACAGTCCCCAAATCCCATTCGCCAGTGCGAACAGCACGGCGACCAAGCCGCCCAGCGCCGCCAGCTTGGCGCTCGCCAGCGCCGCGCCCAACGGCATGGCGCCCGGAGTGACGACGCCCATCAAGACCACCGCGTGCTGGCCGAACTCACCTGGAATGCCTTCCGCGACCATGCGATCCTCGAATACGAGATTCCTAAATACGAGGGGGACCTGGGGCAGCCCAACGTCTTCGTACCTCTCGCGGCCGACGTGGCGCAGCGCAAGGCCGAGTTGATCGTGGAGTCGTTCGCCACGCAGCGCGACAAGCGCTGGTTTGCGGCCGACACCTTTCTCGCGCTCGCGCGCCTGCGCGGCGTGGAGTGCGCCGCCCCTGAAGGCTACGCCGAAGGGTTCTACGCGCGGAAATTGACCTTCTGAGCCTCTGCCGAGAGCGACGCATGGACCTCACGAATCGCATAGCGCTCGTCACCGGCGGCACCAAAGGCATCGGGGCGGCGACGGCGCTCGAGCTCGCTCGCCGCGGGGCCGACGTGGCGCTCGTCGGCCGACACGACGACGCTGAGGCCCGCGAAGCGGCTGCCGGCATCGCGCAGCTTGGCCGCCGGGCCGAGGTCATCGTGGCCGACATGGGGCAGGCGGCCGATTGCGCCCGCGCGGTGGAGGACGCGGTCCAGCGATTTGGCCGGCTCGACGTGCTGGTCCATTCCGCCGGCGAGCTCGTGCGCGGCGGACTCTTCGAGGTCACCCCCGAGGTCTGGCACGCCTGCTTCGATGTCCACGTTCACGCGGTGTTTCATCTGGCGCGAGCGGCCGCGCCGCACCTGCGAAAACAGGGCGCTGGCGCGATCGTGCTCGTGTCGTCGACCGCTGGCGTGCGGGCCGTGCAATCGAACCTGGCCTATCAGGTGGCGAAGGGGGCGTTGCCGCAGTTCACCCGCGCGCTCGCCCGCGAATTGGCGGCCGACAACATCCGCGTCAACTGCGTGGCCCCCGGCGTCGTCCGCACGCGGATGCACGGCACCATGCCCGAGGAGCAGCGGCGGATCAACCTCGAGCAGCGGATCCCGCTGCGGCGCGAGGGACAGCCGATCGACATCGCCACGATGATCGTGGAGCTGGCCACGAACGATTTCCTCACCGGCCAAACCGTCGTCGTCGACGGCGGGCTGACGATGCGGATCGCCTGACGCGGCAGGCACCGTGATCTCTCTGAGACGGCTCAAGCATCGCGAGACAGAATCTCGTGCAGCTTCAAGTGATGCGGCCCGAGATTGCCGCCATAGTTGCCGGCCGTGATGCGCACGATCCCCGGCCGGCAGGCCGCGTGAATGCCGACCCGCATCGCCTGCTCGACGACCGCCAGATCAAGCCCGTCGATCACGATCTCGTACACGGCGTTCACGTCGTCCTCGAGCGCCGACTTCACGAGCCCCCGCAGCCCCGGGCAGTAGGCCTCGTTGGTGCTCGCACGAAGCTGAGGATAGCGGCTGCCCACCTTGCTGCCGCTGCGCACCAGGCCGCCTGGGAACGGCATGATTGCTCCTTCGACCGTGCGGATCGCCGCCGCGGCGGCTTCAGCCGCGGCCAGCGCCTGTCCCTGCGAGCGGCCAAGGATCAGAAAGTTGCCGCCGCCCACGCCCTTGACCGTGCCGAACTTGTCCTCGCACACGAACTCTCCATCCATCACCGGCACCCGCCAATACCGCCGTTCTTCGAGGCGTTTGCTCGCTTGGAAGCCGTCGCCGAAGTAGCGGAGTTGTCCGCCGATGCGGATCGCCTTGTCCTTGACCACTGGCAGTCCGTTGTAGCAGGCCGTGGTGGGGCACGTGAGGATGCACTGCCCCACGCGGTTGACCACCGCCTTCTGCAGGGCGTCGCGATTGAAGGCGAACAACAAGAGGCTGACGCCGGGATGCCCGTCGGGCGTTTCTTCGGCCGCGAGTTCGCGCTCGATAGCCGCCTCGGCGTCACAGCCGATCACGCTGGCGGCGTAGCCGGTGGCCTCGCGGGCGGCGGTGAGGGCCCACTCGAGCGTGGCCGCCGTCACGATCAGCCGCGCGGCCGCCATCGGAAAGGCTTCGGCGAACGTGTCTTCGATGACGACGGAGTTGATCTGCACGGCAGGGCTACATGCGGCGAAAGAGCGCTTGTTTAGTGGCCGCCACCCTAACACGCACGGCGAGCGCGAACAAGTTTGCCCGGTACGTTATGTTTCAGCATAACTCCCCCGCGGTTCTCGTTATGCTGAAGCATAACCTACGCGCTCCGTGTTTGCCTGCAAGTTGCTCCGCCATGCCCCGCGACGACGACGATGACTCCTGGAACGAAGACGACTACGATGATCTCCCGGACGACGCGGACCCGGAGCTGCAGCCGTGCCCTTATTGCGGCGAGCAGATCTATGAGGACGCCGAGCGCTGCCCTTACTGCAACCGCTACCTTTCGGAAGAAACGCGCCGCGCGCGTCCCAAGCCGTGGTGGGTGATCGTCGGCGTGGTCGTGTGCTTGTACTTGGCCTTCCGCTGGATGTTCCCCTGAGTCGCCGCAGTCACGCGCGGCGGTAGCGCGGCCAGAGGCTGCCGACGACCAGCGAGACGGCCAGCGCCAGCAGAATGCCTTCGATCCGCTGCCCGGCCGCGTTGATGTTGCCAAACTCGCTGGCCGGGGCCACGGCCACCATCGGCATGACGAGCCCCATCTGCACGCCGGCGTAGGCGTATTTACCCCCGGCATGGGCCAGGCCCGCCGCCAAGTACATTCCCAAGAACACGAGCAGCACGAGCAGCAGGAAGTGGGGCGCGAGCGCCAGCACCACGAACATCAGCACGCTCCAGGCGACCGCCAGGCCTGCGCCAGCCAGGCGCAGCTCCCCTTTCTGCAGCATCGACTGCACGTCGGGAGTGACCATCAACATGAGCACCGAGATCACGCTCTTGTCAGGCGACAGGTCGAGCCACCGCGCTCCGAACTGCGTCAGCAGCGCGGTGACCGCGAGCATCAGCGCCTGGCTGGCCCAGGCGGAATTGACGGGCCAGAGCGGCTGGCCCCCCGTTTCGATGTGCAGCCCCGATTCGGACCGTGAGACCCAACTCACCGCGCTGGCCACGGCCACGCCCACCAGCACGGCCAAGAACATCTGCCAGCCGGTCTGCGGGGCGGTCGCGGGGCTGGCGTGGGCGACCTCGTACATCGCCACGGTGTAGAGCCCCATATTCAGAAACGTGTAGGCGAGCCGCCCCGAGAGATACAAGTAGGTGCAACCCCACAAAACGATCGCCTCGAGCAGCAACCCCAGGCCGGGAGCGCCTGCGAGCCAGGTGGCCAGCGCCAGGCCGATGAGAATGCCGACCGTCCGCCCCAACACGCGCTCGACCCCCTTCTGGAAGATCGTGAACGGATGTTGAGCCATCACCATGTAGGTGGTCCACACGGCCAGATTGCCGTGCTGAAGCCCCAGCCATTCGACAACGATCAGGCAGATCGCCGCCGCACTGGCCACGCGCAGGGCATGGCCGGTGGTCGTAAGGACAGGCGCCGTGGCAGCGGTGGCAGTGGACATCGGAACGAGCGTGTTTGGCATCGGGGGGCGCCAGGGGTCCGCACTATACTGAAGAATGGCGGTTTGCGCCGCGGTCAGTTGGCGCGCAAGCTGCTTCCCGATCGTTGGCCGGTCCGACGGCTGCTTCCTCTAGGGTTCTGGTAAATCGATGTCCTCTACGGCCGATCGTCCCGCAACTCCTGCGCCCGTGCAGCCGACTGCGCCCTCGTCGCCCGGCCGTTGGCTGGGGCCGCTCGCCGCTGCGGCGGCAATCGGCGGGTGGTGGCTGGCGCGGCCGCCACGGCGTGCGGCCGGCCGAGGAAACCGCCGAACAGACATCGACGGGGCTGCAAGTTGTCGGTTCGCTCGTGGCGCCTGCTCTGACGGCGCTGGCCCAAGCCCAGGTCCGCAAGACGCTGTCGGCGGCTCAGCACTCCACCGAGACGGCCGCGGCAGGCTTCGTGCCGCAGCGGCGTTCCGGGCAGGGGCGGGGTGATGCTCCGCCGCGGCCCGTGGTCCCGGACTCTGAAGAAGACTGCCTGCCGGCCACGGCCCGGCCAACGACCGACACAAGCCTCTGGGGAATGCTCAAGCGGACGGCCGTCGATTGGCTGGCAGACGACTGCCCTCGACTGGGAGCGGCGCTCGCCTTCTACACGCTGTTTTCGCTTGCGCCCGCGCTGATCCTGGTGACGGCGCTTGCCACGGCGCTGTTTGGGGCCGACGCGGTGGCCGGCAAGATGGAGTCCTCGCTCGAGCCGCTGATCGGCGACCAAGGGGCCGAGGCTGTGCGGATGATTCTCGTCAGCGCTCGCCAGAGCCGCGGCGGCGCCACCGCCACGGTCCTGGGCATGGCCACGCTGCTCATTGGCGCCACCGCCGCCTTTGGCGAGCTCAAGGCCGCTCTCAACCAGATCTGGCACGCTCCGCGTTCCAAGCATTCCGGGCTGTTGAACATCGCGCGCAACCGCTTGCTTGCCTTTGTGATGGTGCTCGTGATCGGCGTGCTGCTGTTCGCCGCGGTGGTATTGAGCACGGTGATCGCGAATTTGGAGACGATCGCCAGCGGCGCGATTTCCTTCGAACACGCCTGGCTGGTTGATGCGAGCCAATTCTGGCTGGTCAAGTTGGGCAATCTCGCGACGTCGCTCGTGATCTTCACCGTGCTCTTCGCCCTGATCTTCCGCATCCTGCCGGAGCGGTATGTCGCCTGGAGCGACGTTTGGCTGGGCGCCGCGGTGACGGCCGCGCTCTTTACGCTGGGCAAGCACCTGATCGGGCTCTACCTGGTTCACGCCAGCGTGAGTTCGACCTATGGCGCCGCCGGCTCGGTGGCCGTGCTGCTGCTGTGGAGCTACTACTCCGCCCAGATCCTGTTCTTCGGCGCGGAGTTCACCAAGGTCTACGCCTTCCGCCCCGGCTCAGCGACGCTGCGCAACGCCTAAAGCGGCCCGAGGCTAGTCCCCACCTTGCCAGAGCCGCATGTAGTAGCGCTGCACGTCGGCCACACACGAAACGCCCGTGGGGCTCGCGGTTTGGCAGTGGGCGTCGGCCGACTTGGCGCGGGCCAGATGCGCCCGCACGCGAGTCGGCTTTCCCTCGGCGATGTCGGCCTCGATGTCGTCGGCAGTTAGGCCGAAGCAACCGCACAGCGGCGCCGAGGGGTCCTTCGGATAGACCGGCCGAACGAGCGCCGACACCGGCGCCGTGCGCTCGAAGCGATCGAAATAAGCCACCTCGCAGCGCGGGAACGGGCAGAAGAATCCGGTGTCGGAGAGTGAGCCCCGGGCCTCAGCAGACAAGAGAGCGTCGAGCGTCGCACTCTCAACGGGATGCCCCAGCGAACCGCAGCGAGGACAGTGGGCGGCGCCCGTGTCGTCGGGTTCGCGGACGAAGGCCTTGTTCATCGCGGCCTCAATCCGGGAACTCGTTTTCAGTGCTGTCCTTGCCGTAGATCGGCATGTGCCGGTAGTAGACTTCGAGGATCATCGTGGCCAGCGAGGTGCTGTAGAGCCGGCCCCCCAGCGCCATGCCGTGCGGATCCTCGAAGAACCAACTGCCGCGCTCGTGGCCGTCGGCAGCCTGCGTGTTCACCAGGTGGTCGCGCATCTTCTTGTTCCAGCGCTTCCACTCCTCCCCTTCGAAGTGGTGCATCACCTGGGTGGCGTAGTAGTCGTAGTACATGTTGTTCGGGTCGGGACCCAGGCGATCCAAATAGGCCACGCCGGCCCGCAACTGGGGATGGTCGCGCTTCCAGCCCAAGTACATGCGGCAGAGCAAGCCCACGGCCGTGGTGCCGGGGCCGCCGCCGCCGCCATCGGTGTAGCCGTACATGCCGTTCGGCTTCTGCACGCTATCGAGGAACTTGTTGGCCCGCTGCACCGTGACGCCCGGCACGTCGAGATAGGCCATGTGGGCGCTCTTGAGCGCCATGAGCTGCCAACCCACGGCCGACGTGTCCCCCGGCTGCCCCACCTCGTACCGCCAACCTCCGCCGAGCTGGTCTTGCGCGCCGCAGGTGAAGCTGATCGCCTGGCGGGCGGGCTCGAACAAATCCTTGTCACGGGTCATGGCATACGCCTCGCAGACCGCAATCGAGGCCAGGCCGTGCGAGTAGAGCCGCCCTTGCTTCTCATAGAAGCTGCCGCCGATGGGCGTGGCCTGCATGCTCTGCAACAAAAAGTAGAGACCGCGGCTGACGGTCGTCTTGTATTTGCCTTCCTTGTGCGTCTGGCCGGCGCCCAAAAACGGCAACAGGGCCATCGCGGTTGCAGCTCGGCGGGCTTCGACCGCCGCCCCCGGGTTCCGGCAGCGGCCCTGGCAACTTCCGAGCCGATGATCGAAGCTCCAGCCGCCGTCCGGCATTTGATGTTCGGCCAGCCACACGAGCGCGAGCGCCACCGCCCGCTCGCTCGCATCGCTTCCGCCGCGCTGCCGCACGAGCGCCCCGCGCGAGGCGGCCCCACGGCCCGACACGCCTGTGCCGCCGATCACGCCTGACTGTTGCAAGAGATCGGTGCGCGGGGCGGTGTCGGCGCCCAGGTCGCTCAAATCGATGGAGGCCGGCGCGGCGTCGAGGTCGGCGAGCGGGCTCACGGCGATCGACTCGACGGTCGAAGGCGACGAGGCCATCAAGTCGTCGGGAAGCGCCGCCGGCTGCTCGGTCTCGGTTTCTAAGGGGAAGTCGTCGAGCGCTTCCTCGCCGGGGCCCGGCGTCGTCACGACCAGGTTCTTGAGGTCTTCGAACCGCGGCAGCGGCATGGTGGTCAGCGCCAGGATCAGGAGCAGCACGGCATGCACCACCATGCTCGTGAGCCAGCTGGGCGACTCGGCCACGGCGTTGCGCGCCCAGGCCACGAGCGCCGCCAGGCGATCGCTCGCGCCGCCGGACGGAGGGTCGTCTGGAGAATCGTCCCCATCTGCCGAAGGCGGTCTTGCCCCTGCGGCCAGATCGGGAACCGGCTCGGCCTGCACCGCCGCCAAGCCAACCTCCTCGGGAGGCGGCGAAGAAAGCTGGAGCTCGGCAGGCACCTGCGTCATGGAAGGGATCGCACCGCGGGCCAGGAACTTGGGGGCAAGTCGCCAGGAGGCGCTCGCCGGTGGACGCCGGGTTGTTCCTGCCCCCGCGATTCGCGCGCACCCTGCGCCCGATCGCCGAGACGCCACTCCCTCTAGATTACTCTAGACAGGTTTTCCCCGGCAACTAATGGGCGCTGCCGAATCGCCGCGGCAGCCCGAAATCGTTGGCGGAATTCGCTCGGCGTGGTCCCCACATTTTGGCGAAACACGACGGCCACGTGGCGGCCGTCACTGAATCCGGCGGCCTGGGCAATCTGCTCCATGGTCCAGTCGGTGGTCGCCAGCAGTTCCTGGGCCCGCAACAACTGCACACGCCGCACTTCCTGCCCAATCCCTCGCCCCAAGGCCAGGCGAAACCGCCGCTCGAGCGACCGCCGCGACAGCGCCAGCCCCCGCGTCGCCGCCTGGGCCGAGAGACGGCCGGTCGCCTGCCGAATGCGGCCGACGACCTCGGCTACCGCAGGGTCGTCGATCGCCAAAAGGTCGGACGATTGCCGCGCCACCACCCCCACAGGCGGGAGCAGCACAGGAGTCTTGGGCGCCCTTCGGCCGCGAAGTTGGCGGTCGAGCAGGGCGGCCGCCGCCCGCCCCACGGCGTCGGCCGGCAGCGCCACGCTCGACAAACTGGGACGAGACAACTCGCACAACAGATCGTCGTTGTCGACCCCGAGCACGGCGACCTCGTCAGGAATCGAAATGCCCAACTGCCGGCAGGCCTCGGTGAGTTGGACGCCCCACGCGTCGTTGCAGGCGAACACTCCGACCGGCTTGGGCAGCCGCGTCAGCCACGAGCGCAGCCGATCGTCGAGAGACCACAGCCGGCCCCGCGGATCGAACCGACCGCGTTCCTTATAAAGCTGAAAGGTTTGGCCGCGCTCGTTCAGCCATCGGCCGAAACCCTGCTCGCGACGCACGGAGTAGCCGTGATTGGGATGGCCCACGAACGCGAATTGCCTAAGGCCGCGTTCCCACAAGTGGTCGGCCGCCAGCCCTCCGACGGCCGCGTCGTCGATGCCTACGCGCAACACGCCGTCGAGCGGGAGCACGCCGCAGACATTCACCAGCGGCTGGCCCAGCGCCAGCAGCCGCCGGGCCATGCGCGGCTCGAAGATGTGTGCGATCACGCCGGCCGGCTCGAGGTCCGCGAGCCGCCGCAGCCCCGCGGCGTCGGGATCGACCGAAGCGAAGACCCAATCGGGGCGCGCCGCGGCGAACTGCCGGATACCGCGCAAAATGCCCCGGCAATACGCCAGGCTATAGCTGAAGACGAGTCCGATGCACCGCGATCGAGACATGACCGGCCGCTGACATGTGTCGCAAAATGACAAATGCTTTACGCATTCTGTCATAGTCGGCGGAGGGTGCGAATTCTAGCCTGAAGCTTGCCGTTTGTCGCAGCTCCAACCTGCGCTCGGTCGCGCGGCCCCGCCGCACGTCAGACACCTCCCCGCGCCGCGGAGCCCAATATGTCGCTCGTTCGTTTGCTTTACCGAGCCGCGGCCGCAGCCTGCCTGCTGCCGGGCGTCTGGACAAACGCCCGCCTGTCGGCCGCCGAAACGCCCAGGCTCAAAGTCAGCGACGATCGCCGCTCGCTCGTCGCCGCCGACGGTCAGCCGTTCTTTTGGCTCGGCGACACCGCCTGGGAGTTGTTTCACCGTTTGAGCCGGGAGGACGCCGACCGCTATCTCGCCAAACGCGCCGAACAGGGCTTCACCGTGGTGCAGGCGGTGGCCCTTAGCGAGCTCGATGGGCACAGCGTCCCCAGCGCCTATGGCCACCTGCCGCTCGTGGACATGGACCCGAATCGCCCGGCCGTGGTCGAGGGGCCTGCAAACGACTACTGGGACCACGTCGACTACGTGGTCGACAAGGCCAACGCCCTCGGCATCTACGTAGCCCTGCTTCCTACCTGGGGCCGCTACTGGCACGATCCGATCAAAGACGGGAAGCCGCTGTTCAACCCGGCGAACGCCGAGAAGTACGGCGAGTGGCTAGGCCGCCGTTACAAGGATCGCCCCGGCATCGTTTGGGTCCTCGGGGGCGACCGCTCGGTCGACAACGACCAGCAGCGCGAAGTGATCCGCGCCATGGCCCGCGGCCTCCGCCACGGCGACGGCGGCGCCCATCTGATCACCTTCCATCCGCCGGGAGGCTCGGGCTCTTCGCGCTGGTTCCACGACGAGCCGTGGCTCGACTTCAACATGCGGCAGAACGGTCACGTGGCCGAGTACACCGGCCGCTACGATCAAACCCGCGCCGACTACGACCGCCAACCGACGAAGCCGGTGCTCGATGGCGAGCCGCTGTACGAGGATCACCCGCTGTCTTTCAAGCCCAAGGAGTTGGGGCACTCGCTGGCGGCCGACGTTCGCCGGCCCCTCTACTGGGATCTGTTCGGCGGCGCCTTCGGCCACACCTATGGGCATCACTCGGTGTGGCAGATGTGGAGCCCCGACAAGCACCCGGTGAACAATCCGTTGATGCCCTGGGACGAGGCGCTCGACCAGCCGGGGGCCAACCAGATGCAACATGGGCGGCGCTTGCTCGAATCGCGGCCGGGATCGCGCGTGCCTGACGATTCGCTGATTGTGACCGGGCGCGTGCCAACGGCGGAACCGGGCGCCGGTCGCTATCGCTTTGCCGGCACGGGGGCCCGCAACGGCTCGTTCGCGATGATCTACGTGCCGGCCGGACGCGCCTTCAGCGTGCGCAAAGGGGCGGTGTCTGGCGAGCGGATGAAGGCGTGGTGGTTCGACCCGCGTACCGGCCAGGCGACCGACCTCGGCGAGCGCTCGACCGGCGAGGACCACCGCTTCACGCCGCCGCAGCCGGGCGAGGAACTCGACTGGGTGCTCGTGCTCGACGCGGCGGAGCGAGGCTTCGGTCCACCGGGCAAAGCGATGAAATAGGCAGCGGCGCACTCGTTGACGGCATCGTGGTCTTCGATCACGGCGGCACAAGCGGATGCGCGGATCGGTTCTCACCCTCAAGGCACCGACGGGAAACCCATGTCATCCTTCCGAGGCCGGCCCATGTTCGGCAGGCTTGCCTGCATGTTGCTGTTCGGCGCACAGCCGGTTCAGGCCGGCGAATTGGCCGGTCACCAATTGCTCGTGACCTCGGTCCGCACCGGCGACACCGAGGTGTTCGTCGTCGATCCGGAAACGGGCGACGCACACAATGTGACGCGCAGCCCTAGTTCAGAAGAACGTTACCCCTGCTGGTCGCCCGCTGGCGCCCAAGTGGCCTTCATCTCCGACCGCACGGGGACGCCAAATCTGTTCGTGGCCGACGCCGATGGCGGCAACGTGCGGCAGATCGTCAAGACGACGGCCGTGTGCTACATGCCAAGCTGGCAACGCACGGCCGACGGCGAGCGAATCGTGTTCGGATTGCACGGCGACAAGGCCGAAATGGCCAGCGTGCGGCCGGACGGACTGGACCTGACCATTTTGGGCGAAGGCCACGATCCCACGCTCTCCCCCGACGGGACGAAGATTTGCTACACCGGCCACACGGATCAAGGCGTGAGCGTGTTCGTGATGAGCGCTGACGGCTCAGGCAAACGCCAGGTCGTGCCCGGTTCGAGCAGCGTCGGAGCTACATTTCCCAATTGGTCGCCCGACAGCCGCACGATCGTCTATTCGTTTCCCGTTGGCGCGGCGCTCGAGCTCTTTCTGATCGACGTCGATGGCTCGCACGGGCGCCAACTGACGCGGCTGGGCAAGGTCTGCACCCCCTCGGCCTGGTCTCCGGACGGAAAGTGGATCTCCTTTCGCCTGACCGACGAGCGGTACTGGAGCGACAAGGCCAAGATGGAGAAGACCTATGCCGAACGCCCCGCGGACATACGTCCGGTGTGGGTGATCCAGCCTGACGGCGCCGCTCCGCACGTGATCGAGTGCCTGAGATTCCAATGCGCGATGGATGGCAGCCGGGCAGCGTGGAAGCCCTTGCCGAGTTTAGGTAGCGGCGATCGAGGGCCGTCCCCATGAGCGTGTTTCGCGTCGCCGTCACCGCCGATTTCCTCAAGCCCGACGGCTCTTGCGGCTTCGGCGACATCGGCCTCCAGCTATTCGAGCAGGCAGGCGTCGAATGGGAGTTTCTCCGCGAGTCGTTCGCCGAAGCGCCGGCGTGGGTGTCGCGCGAGTACGACGGGCTGCTCCTGCTCGGGCCGCAATACACGGCCCGCTCGGTGGCCGATGCCCAGCGGCTGCGGATCGTCGCCCGCTTCGGCGTGGGCTACGACAACGTCGACGTGCCTGCCTGTACGGCGGCCGGCGTGCTGCTGACGATTACGCCGGAGGGTGTGCGGCGTCCGGTGGCGGTGGCGGCGCTAACGCTGCTCCTGGCGCTCTCGCACAAGCTGCTGATCAAAGACCGACTGACCCGCGACGGCCGCTGGGCCGAGAAGCTCGACTACAACGGCCAAGGGCTGACCGGCCGCACGCTCGGCCTGTTGGGCCTGGGCAACATCGGCGCCGAGCTCGCGCGGATCGCGGCGCCGCTCGACCTCACCATCCTGGCGCACGATCCCTGGGCGAACGCCGGCTTAGCGACAAGTCTTGGCGTGCGGCTCGTCGGTCTCGAGGAACTGCTTGCATCGGCCGACTATCTGGTCGTCTGCTGTGCCCTCACTGCGGACACGCGGCACTTGCTGAGCGCCGATTGCATTGCCCGCATGAAGCCGAGCGCCTATCTGATCAATGTGGCCCGCGGGCCGATCGTCGATCAGGCGGCGCTCACGGCTGCCTTACAGAGCGGCCGCCTCGCCGGCGCGGGGCTCGATGTCTTCGAGGCCGAACCGGTCGATCCCAAGGATCCGCTTTTGCGACTCGACAACGTGATTCTCGCCCCTCACGCGCTCTGTTGGACTGACGAGTGCTTTCGCGCGAACGGCCGCAGCGCCATCGGCAGCCTGATCGACGTCGCCCAGGGGCGGACTCCCCAGCACATCGTCAACCGCGCGGCGCTCGAGCATCCGCGCTGGCGCAACCAACCCCAAGCGGAGACGGCATGAGAGACAACTTCGTCAAGCAAACGCTGGCCGCCGGCGGCGTGTCGATGGGCGTGATGTGCTTGGAGTTCGCTACGACCGGCATCGGGCGTATTTCGGCGGAAGCGGGGGCTGAGTTCGCCGTGTTCGACATGGAGCACACCGGCTGGTCGCTGGAAACGATCAAGATGCTGGTCGCCACGTCGCGCTCCGCCCGGATTGTGCCGATCGTGCGACCGCCTGTGACCGACTACCATCACCTGGCGCATCTGCTGGACGTGGGCGCGATGGGATTGGTGGCGCCGCTCGTCGCCAACGCCGCGCAGATTCGCTTCGCCATCGAGTGCGCGAGCTACCCGCCGCGGGGCCGCCGCGGCTGCGCCTTCGCGATGTCGCACGACGACTATCAGGGGGGCGATCTTTCCGAGAAGATGCGGCACGCGAACGACAACCTGCTCGTGATCGCCCAGATCGAAACCGCCGAGGGGCTCGACAACGTTGACGAGATCGCGGCGGTCGACGGCGTCGACGGCCTTTGGATCGGCCAGTTCGACCTGACCACTTCGCTGGGCATTCCCGGCCAGTTCGACCACCCCAAGTTTCTCGACGCCACGCAGCGCGTGCTCGAGGCCTGCCACAAGCACAACAAGGCGGCCACGTTGGCGGTGATGAGCCCCGACGATCTGGCCGCGGGTCCGGCCAACGGCTTTCGCCTGTTGGTCTATGCAGCGGATCTCTGGATCTACCAAACAGCGGTCCGCCGCTGCATGCGGCAAATTCGCGACACGCTGGCCAAGGACGCGCGATGACCGCTGCGCCCCTCTGCTACGATGGCAGCGGCCGGCGGCCGCCCGAACTCCTCCGCGTGCAGGCGGGGCCGCTCTCCGCTTGGTACGCGGCGGGGGAGCTGCGCTACGTGCGCTGGGGGGAGCGCGAGGTCGCCCGCCGCATTTATGTCGCCGTGCGCGACCGCAACTGGGGAACCGTGCCGCCGGTGGTGGCCGACGAGGATCTCGACGTGCGGGCCGACCGCTTCCGGCTGCGGTTCACCGTCCGGCATCAACAGGCAGACATCGACTTCGCCTGGCTCGGCGACATCACGGGGGAGCCCGACGGCGCGATCACGTTCGCCATGCAGGGGCAAGCCCGCGGGCGGTTTTGGCGCAATCGCATCGGCTTCTGTCTTTTGCACCCCCCGCGCGAGGCCGCCGGGGCAAAGGTACGGCTCCACAAGGCCGAAGGCATGCAGGAAACGGCCTTTCCCCGCTGGATCGCGCCGCACAACCCGTTTCACGACCTGCGAGCTCTCGAGCACGAAGTGGCGCCCGGCGTGTGGGCACGGTTCGATTTTCACGGCGATCTGTTCGAGACCGAGGATCAACGAAACTGGATCGACGCCTCGTTCAAGACCTTCTGCACGCCGCTGCGGTTGCCGTTTCCGGTGGAAGTGCAGGGGGGCGAGAGCGTGGGACAGGCCGTGAAGGTGCGGCTCAGCCGGCCGGCGCCGCCGCATGATTTGGGCGATGCGGTCCACATCGACGTGGCTGCCGAGCCGCGCGGGCGGCTGCCGCAGTGGGGCTTCGGCTGCGCCGATGCGCCGCTCACCGAGCGCGAGATAGAACTGCTCGAACAGCTCGAGCCGGAGCATTTGCGCACCGAGGTCCATCTGGCCGACCCCGCTTGGCCCGAGTGCTGGCGGCAGGCGATCCTGCAGGCAGAGCAGCTCGGCGCGCCGCTGGAGGCGGCCGTGTTCGTTTCCGACAACTACGCCGCGGAGCTCGCCGCCTTCGCAAAGTCGCTCGCAGCGCAGCCCGCTCCAGTGCGCCGCTGGCTCGTGCATCATGAACGGCAGTGGCAAGCCGATCCGGCCTGGCTAAGGCCTGCCCGCGAGGCGCTGGGCCGCTATGCCGGCCGGACGCCAGTCTTCGCCGGCACGCACGGCAACTTTTGCGAACTGAATCGCGGGCGGCCGCCGCTGGAGCTCGTCGACGGCGTCTGCTTTTCCGCGCAGCCGCAGGAGCACGCCAGCGACAACCTATCGCTCGTGGAAACGTGTGCGGCGCTGGCCGACGTGGTGACGAGCGCCCGGCAATTCTGCGGCGAGAAACCGCTGGCCCTTTCGCCCCTGACGCTGCGGAAGCGGGTGGACCCCTACGCGACGGGCCCCGCCGCGCCCGTTCCCGCAGGCGAGTTGCCGTCCACGGTCGATCCGCGGCAAATGTCGCTCTTGGGCCTCGGTTGGACGCTCGGGTGCCTGGCCGCGCTCGCGCAGACCGGCATCGAAAGTGTGACGCTGTTCGAGGCGGTGGGTTGGCGGGGGCTGATCGAGTCGGCGGCCGGCTGCCCCTTGCCCGAAAAGTTCCCCTCTTTGCCTGGCATGGCGTTCCCGCTTTACCATGGACTGGCGGATTTGGCGGAATGCCCCGGCGCTGCGGTGTTGCCGACGACGTCGTCTCAGCCGCTGTCGGCCGCGGCCCTAGGGCTGCAAGCGGCGGAGTGGCGCGTGCTGCTGGCGAACTTGACCGCCGAGCCGCTTGAATTGGTTGTGACGGGCGCGCCGCGCGCGGTCCAGGCGTCGCTCTTGGATGAGACCGGCTTCGAGCAAGCGGCGCACGATCCGGCTGCGTTCCGCCGACGCCTGCCGGTGGAATGCGCGGTGCATATTGGCGAGTGTCGATTGGTGCTGCCCCCCTATGCCTACGCCAAGCTTGCAACGTCATCAACGGTCCGCACAGCGGACGCTACGTAGGGTCCGCTGCGCGGACCATCATTCACCGCGACACACCGAGCCCCGAAGCATTCTTTGAACACCGTCGCGCCCGACCAACCCGCTGCTAAATCGCCTCCGCTGCTTGCCCTGCGTGGGATCGAGAAGCGGTTCCCCGGCGTCTTCGCGCTCCGCGGCGTCGAGTTCGAGGTGCGCGCCGGCGAGGTCCATGCGCTCCTCGGCGAGAACGGCGCCGGCAAGAGCACGCTGATGCATGTGTTGGCCGGCGTGTTCCCACCGGACGCCGGTCGAATCGACTTCGCGGGGGAGGAGAACGTCGCCTTCGCCAACGAGCGCGCCGCGCTCGAAGCCGGCGTTGCGCTTGTCTACCAAGAGCGCAGCCTGTTTGGCCCGTTGAGTGTGGCCGACAACATCTTCGCCGGCCGCCAGCCGTGCACGCGATTCCGCCGGATCGACTATCGCCGCCTCCACGACGAATCGCGGAAGCTTTTGCAGGAAGTCGGTCTCGAGGTCGACCCGCAAACGCCGCTGGAGCGGCTCTCCTCGGCCCAGCAGCAGCTTGTCGAGGTGGCCAAGGCCCTCTCTGTGCAGGCCAAGCTGATCTTGTTCGATGAGCCGACCGCGGCCCTCGCCCCGGCCGAGGCCGAGCGGCTGTTCGGCCTGATCCGCAAATTGCGCGCGGCCGGGGTCGGCGTGGTCTACATCTCGCATCGCCTCGAGGAAGTCTTCGCGCTCGCCGACCGGGCCACCGTGCTCAAAGACGGCCAAGGGCAAGGCACGTTCGCCTTTTCCGAACTCACTCCGCAGCGGCTGATCAACCTGATGGTCGGCCGCGAGCTCAATCCGCATCAGCCGCGGACAGACGCGGCGCCGGCCGACAGTCCGCCCCTGCTGCAAGTGCGCGCTCTCAGCGACCCAGCCGATGGCGCGCCGCGCAAGCCGCGGCTCGAGAACGTCGGCTTCGAGGTCCGCGCGGGCGAGATCGTCGGCCTGGCGGGACTGGTTGGCGCCGGGCGCAGCGAGACGGCGCTCGCGCTCTTCGGCGCGCGGCCTGGCTGCAGCGGCGAGATCCTCGTCGACGGCCGCGCCGTGCGGCCCGGTTCTCCGGCGGCCGCCATCGCCGCCGGCATCGGCTATTTGCCGGAGGACCGCAAGCTGAGCGGCCTGTTCCTCGACATGAGCATTGCCGACAACCTTGCCAGCGCCGCGGGGCGCCGCTTCGGTGTGTGGCGGTTTCGCGGCGGCGAGCAGCGCGCGAAAGCCCGCGAGCTCTGCTCGGCGCTGCGGGTGGTCTGCCGGGGTCCCGATGAGCCGGTGAAAAACCTGAGCGGCGGCAATCAGCAAAAGGTGATCCTTGCCCGCTGGCTGCTGGCCGATCCGCGCGTACTCTTGGTCGATGAGCCGACCCGCGGCGTCGACGTCGGCGCCAAGGCCGAGATCCACCAACTGCTGTACGAGCAAGCCCGCCGCGGCAAGGCCGTGGTGGTGATCTCGTCCGACATGCTCGAGCTGCTCGCCGTTTCCGATCGCATCGTGGTGATGTGCGAAGGGCGCGTCACGGGCGAGCTCAGCCGCGCGGAAGCCACGGAAGCCAAAGTCGTGGAGCTGGCCTCCCAGTTCCGGCCAGCCGGTGCGAGGGCCGCCGGATGAGCGCGCCCGCCTCGTCGCCGGCCGCCAGTTCTTCCTCGCCAAGCGGCGAAAACGCGGCTCGTCAGCCGAGCGCCTATGCCCGCGAGATCGATCTGCTGCTGGTCCTCTACCTGGCGGTCATCGTCTGCGCGATCCTTTACCCTGCGTCGTTCCTCTCGCTCGACAACCTGCGGGTCATTCTCAACAACCTGGCGATCGACGGCATTCTGGCGATCGGCATGATGGGGCTGATGATCGCCGGCGTGTTCGATCTTTCGGTCGGCTCGATGATGTCGCTCGCCGGCGTGGTCGCCGGGTGGCTGATGGTCAAGCTCGGCTTGCCCGTGCCGGCGGCGGTCGCCGCGGCGCTGGCGACCGCAGCGCTCGGCGGACTCGCGAACGGGCTCTTGGTGGCGACGGCGGGAGTCAACGCGCTGATCACTACGTTGGCCACGCTCGGCATCTTCCAGGGCCTCGCCATCCTGCTCGGCGGCCCAGGCATCGTCGACTTGCCTGAGTCGTTCTGTTGGCTGGGGCAGAAGGAGTTCCTGCGGCTGCAGTTGCCCGTGTGGTTCATGCTGGGCCTGGCGCTCGTGGCACACTATGGCCTGCGGCACACGCGCTATCTCCGCCAGCTCTACTACCTGGGCAGCAATCCGCAGGCAGCCCGCCTTTCCGGCATCGATGTCGAACGTCTGCAGGTGGTGGCCTTCGTGTTGATGGGCCTGATCGCCGGCGTGGCGGGCTTGGCCTTCGCCGCTCGCGTCGGCACTTCGGTCTCGACGGCCGGCGTGGGGGCCGAGTTGCGCGTGATTACGGCCGTGATCCTCGGCGGCGCGAGCCTCAAAGGGGGCAAGGGGAGCGTCGCCGGGGCGCTCGTGGGCGTGCTCTTCATGGCGCTGATCAACAACGTGCTGATCATTGCCCGCGTGTCGTCTTACTGGCAGAGCATCGTGGTGGGCGTGGTGCTGATTCTGGCCGTGGGGTTGGATTCCTGGCAGAACCGGGGGCGGAAGTGAAATCGCCGAACTCGGTCCGCACAGCGGACCCTACGGTAGGGTCCGCTGTGCGGACTAAACGAACGCCGATTCCCCTGTATTTTCTCCTTGGTGGCAAGTCCCCGCCGCAGACATGATAATGCGATCTCCTCCCACCGCACCCCACGCCCTCGACAAGGAGCCTGCCGTGGCCCAGCCTGCCCCCGCCTCGCGTCGCGACTTTCTGATCTCCACCGCCACGACCGCCGCGGCCGCTTCGCTCGCATCGCTGCTCCCTGCGGCCGCCCGCGCCGCGCAGGCCGGCCCCAACGACCGGATCAACCTAGGCATCATCGGCATCGGGCCGCGTTGCACGTATGACCTGAAGGCGATGCTGCCGATGGACGACGTGCGCTGCGTCGCCATCGCCGACGTACAGGCGAGTCGCCGCGAGGCCGGCAAGGCGCTCGTCGACGGCCACTACGGCAATAGCGATTGCCAGCTCTACCGCGACTTTCGCGAGCTGCTCGCCCGCCAAGACATCGACGCCGTGCTCATCGCCACCGGCGATCGCTGGCACGCCGCGGCCTCGATTCTCGCTGCCGAGGCCGGCAAGCACGTCTACAGCGAAAAGCCCTGCGGCATCACGATCGCCGACTGCCAGAAGCTGGCCGACACCATGCACCGCGAGCAGCGCACGTTCCAGGCAGGCACGCAGCGCCGCAGCGTGGCGAACTTCCAGAAGGCGGTCGAACTCGCCCACAGCGGCAAGCTCGGCAAGCTCCACACGCTGCACGCCTCGGTTTACATGCCGTCGATCGAAAACAGTTGGCTGCCCGGCGAGCCGCAGCCGGCGCGCGACGTCGTCGACTGGAACCTGTGGCTCGGCCCCGCGGCCTGGCGCCCCTACAACCGCAAGTACGTCGAAGGGGGCTGGCGCGGCCAGTGGGACTTCGATTCCGGCGCGCGGCTGCTCGACTGGGGCGCGCACACCGTGGACCTCTGCCAGTGGGCCAACCAGGCCGACGACACGATGCCGCTCGAATACGAGCCGAGCGACCAAAACGTCGTCTGCCGGTATAAGAACGGGGTGAAGCTGGTGCTCGACTTCCTGCCCGAGGCCTTCGGCAATCGAGACCCGTACTACATCACGCGCCTCGGCACCTGCCCCGTGCGGTTCGTGGGAGACGAGGGCTGGGTGGAAACCGGCGATAGCGGCGAGCTCGTGGTGAAGCCGGAGTCACTGCAAAACGAGCTGCCCGAGAAGTCGAAGCGGGTGAACGGTCTCGACGTGGGGGCCCATGCCCGCAACTTCTTCGACTGCATCCGCAGCCAGCAGCCGACGGCGGCCAACCCCGACGTGATGCGCCGCTCGCACATCGCCTGCCACGCGGCGGCGCTGGCCTGGGTGCTGGGGCGGAAGCTGACGATTGATCCGGCGAAGGAGGTGTTCGTCGGGGATGAGGAGGCGAACTTGCTGCGGTCGCGGGGAACGCGGGAGTGGGCGACGTAAGAGTTTTGAACTCGGGCAAAACCGCAGGCGAAACCCATGAAACCCACTCGTCGTGAAGTCCTCGTCGCCGGGGCCGGCCTGGCCGCCGGCGGCGCGCTCGCCCGCTATGTCAGCCCCGAGTTGCAAACCGCGGCCGCCTCGTCGGGGCGGAAGCTCGGCGTCCGCGGTACGGAGGAGTACGTGTGGGTATCGGCCCACGCCCACTTGGCCTTGTTCGTGGCCCACGATCATCCGGCGCTCGAGCAGGCGGGGCGCGATTTTGGGGTCGAGGTGACGATCGCCGGGCCCGACACGGTCGACATTCCCAGCCTGGTGGCCGCGGTCGAGCAGACCGCTGCGCGCAAGCCGGCCGGCATGATGGTGGTCGGCTGGGACCCCTCGGCCCTCGAGCCGGCGATCAACCGGGCGATCGACTCGGGCGTGCCGGTCGTGTGCGTCGACGCCGACGTGCCAGGGAGCAAGCGGCTGGCCTTCATCGGCACCGACTGGCGCGACCTGGGCGTGCAGCAGGCTCGGGCCATGCTGGGCGCGCTCAACGGGCGCCGGGGCACGGTGGCTATGCTCGGCTTGATCGAGCAGCAGATCGACCAAGACGCCTTTGCCGGGTTCCGTTCGGTCGTCGAGCCGGCGGGGCTCACGGTGCTCGAACCGCTGCAAGACAAGGGGCTGCAGTCCGAAGCGGCCCGCGTCGCCGGCGCCCTTTTGCAGGCCCATCCCGACCTGGTGGGCATGGCCGGCTTCGATTCCGAAAGCGGCCCCGGCATGGGGCAGGCCATCAAGGAGGCCGGCAAGGCAGGCCAGGTGGTGGCCACGTGCGTCGAGGCCGAGGCCCAACATTTGCGACTCGTTAAGGAAGGCGTGCTAACCGCCTGCATCGGCCAGAAACGCGAGCTGTTCACCTATGTCGGCTTGCAGGCGCTCTACGACTACAACCACAGCCCGCTGCGCTTCAGCTCCGACGATCGTGCGGCCGGCATCGCGCCCATCCCAGTGCGCTACGACACCGGCACGTATACGGTGACTCGAGAGAACGTGGATCTGCTGATGAGGAAGAGCTAGTGCGGCGTCACCGCTCAACGTTCGGATTGCCCTGCCTTACTAGCCCGCAGCGCTAGCAAGGGAGAGCCACGTTTCCTTGGCGAGTTTCTGCCGAACGCTGCGCCTGTGGGGCAGCATCCGCGGTTACCGCGCCCAATACCGCCTGCGTCCCTTGCTTGCGCAGCGGGCTAGTATGGTCCTGTTGCCGGAGTATGCACCGTGAACGAACTGCGCATCGCCGTGGCCGGCGCCGGCTTTTGGGCCAAGGTGCAGGTGGCCGCCTGGGGAGAGGTTCCCGGGGTGCGCTGCGTGGCGATCTGCGACCCAGACCGGGCCAAGGCCGCCGAACTTGCCAACAGCGCCGGCATTCCGGCCGTCTTCGGCGATGCTCAGGAAATGCTGGCGGAGACCAACCCAAACCTGCTCGACATCGTGAGCAGCGTGGCCAGCCACGGGCAGCTCGTGCGTTTGGCCGCCGCACGCGGGCTGCCGGTCGTCTGCCAGAAGCCGCTCGCCGCGACTTGGGCCGAGTGCGAGGCTTTGGTGCAGGAGTGCGCTGCGGCCGGCGTGATGTTGGCCGTGCATGAGAACTGGCGCTGGCAAGCGCCGCTGCGCAAGGCCAAGGAGCTGCTCGCCGCCGGCGATATCGGCAGGCCGTATCGTGCGCGGATCGACATGATCTCCGGTTTCGACGTGGCGGCCAACCAGCCGCATTTGAAAGAGGCCGCCGAGTTCATCATCGCCGACCTCGGGTGCCACCTCTTCGACCTGGCCCGCAGCCTGTTCGGCGAGCTGACGCAGATCTATTGCCGCACAGCGCAAGTGCAGCCTGGGTTCCGCGGCGAAGACGTAGCCACGGCCGTGCTCAGTGCGGCGGCGGGAGCCATGATCGTGGTCAACATGGCCTACGCCGGCACGCCGCTCGAGCGCGAGTGCTTTCCGCAAACGCTGCTGTTCGTGGAGGGCGACCGCGGCTCGCTCGAGGTGCTGCCCAACTACGCGCTGCGCGTCACCGACGCCGATGGCACGCGCTGCCTGCACGCGCCGCCCTTGGCCTATACCTGGGCCGATCCCAAGTACGCGGTGGTGCAGGCGAGCATCGTCCCCTGCCACGAAGACATGGTGCGAGCGCTGCGCACTGGGCAGCTACCCGAAACGCACGCGGCCGACAACCTCCGCACGATGCGGCTCGTGTTTGCGGCCTATGAATCTGCGCGCTTGGGGAGCGCGGTTCGTGTTTGAGCCGCGTTCGCTGGGATGTTCATCACACGAATTAGCCCGCGGCGCAAGCAAGGGACATGTGCGTCGGTGGGGCGTGCTGGCCGGCATGCCGCCCGGTCCGTGAAGGGGTCCGGCCAGGTTAGGCAACAAACACGTGCCTCTTCCTTGCTCGCGCTGCGGGCTAGTATCGCGGGCGGGACAAACTCATTGGCTGCGGGAGAACCGCGCCGACGTGTTCGTCCGCGGGCCGGTCGGCGAGCGGTAGGGCTGGTTCTTCTGGTACAGCTCGAGCCGCTGTTTGAGCCGCGTGGCGTCTTCGCTCGTGCCAGCCAGCTCGACCGCCTTGGTTTGCGCGGCGACCGCCTCTGCGAACTTGTTGTCGTTGGCGAGCGTGGCCGCCAGCACGTCGAGATTGCGGAAGTCCTTGTCCCCCTCGAGCTCCACCGCCTTGCGGGCAGACTCGACGGCGAATGCCGGATTGCTGCGGAAGCGGCGGTCGGGGCAGGTGGCCATCAGCCAGGCAGCCCCCAGATAGGCGCGCCCCAGCTTCGGATCGAGACGGATCGCCTCGCGGTAATCGGCCGCGGCACGGCCGAAATCTCCCATGTCGGCATAGGCGTCGGCGCGGTTGGTGAGCGCCGAGGCGTTGCGCGGGTCGGCCCGCAGAGCGCGGCTATAGTCGGTGAGCGCGTCGCGGTAGCGGCCGAGCTGGTAGTAAGCATGGCCGCGGCTGTTCAAGGCCGACGAGTCGTTCGCCGTGAGCGCGAGCGCCTTGTTGTAGTCTTCGATCGCGTGGGCGTAGCGGCCCTGGTCGTAGTGCAGCTCGCCGCGGTTGAAGTAGGCATTGGCGTAGTTCGGGTTGAGCTCGATCGTCTTGTTGAAGTCGTCCAGGGCCTCTTCCGACTTGCCGGCCACGGCGAAGTTCACCGCCCGGTTGTGCAATGCCCGCCACGAGTCGGGCTTGAGGCTGATGGCCCGCTGGAAGTCGGCAAAGGCGCCGGCTTCGTCTCCCTTCACCGCCTTGGCCTCGCCGGCGCGGTTGAGCGCCCAGGCCAACAAGGTGCGGCCATACTGGGCCTGGTCGTCGGGCAACTGCACCGAGAGCCCGTCTTCGCACATCTTGATGATCTGGTCGTAGTCGACCTGGTCGGCCGGCTCGAGCGTGAGCTTGTGGGCTGCCTGCAGCAGGGCGTAGCCCTGGGGGCCCGGCGTGGGGTTGGTGGCCTCGTTGGCCGCTTCGACGGTGGGCTCGCTGGATTCATCCTCGGCCAGCGCCGGACCCTGGGCCCAGGCGGCGGGGCCTGCCAGGCCGGCAGCGAGCGACAACAAGAGCCAACCAACAAACGCCGCACGTACAGATCGCATGGTTCCACCTGAGGCCGAGTCGGACAGAAAGCGGTAAGAAGGGGTCGTCGTTCTGCGCCCAACCCGCTGCTGGAGCGGGGCGCGCTGCCCACCGAGCGCTTCGTGCGCTACCCCGACGATGCTAAAGGACCGCGGCGAGCCTGGCAATCAGCGCGCGGGCGAAAGACACGGCCCGATTTGCCTTGCACCCCCATTAGCCCCCGGCGAGTCGCCGGGGGGAACGCCGAAGCCATACCGTAGGCCGCGCAACCGCCAAAGTCGCCGGGTATGCCCCCCGTGACTCACGGGGGGCTAATAGGTGCGTGGGCCGCGTTTGGCCGTCACTTGCCGCCGGCCGGGAAGACGTGCCCCTTGGCTTCCATCGGCGCCGTGTACACGCCGGTGCGGGCAGTGACGAACAGCGTTTTGCCGTCGGGACCGCCGAAGGTGGCGTTGGCCGGCTGCTCGGGGAAGGCGATGACGCCGAGGGCCTTGCCATCTTTGTCGAACACCTGCAAGCCCAGCCCCGAGGTGATATAGAGATTGCCCTCGGTGTCGATCGTCAGCCCGTCGCCGCCGCCGCCGCTGCGGCCGGGCGCCTGCGCAAGCCGGCAGAACTCGCGGCCTGCGCCCAGCTTGCCGGGCGACTCGACGGGGTAGGCCATCATCACCTCGCTCTGGCTAGGGATGACGTAGAGCGTTTGCTCGTCGGGCGAGAGGATGACGCCGTTGGGGGCCTTGAGGTCGTCGACGAGCCGCGTCACTTCGCCGGCTGGACTGGCGTAGTAGACGGCGGTCTTGCCTTGCGGCAGCGGGTCGGGCGCCCGGAAGTGCGGATCGGTGAAGTAGACGCCGCCCGCGCGATCAACCACGAGATCGTTGGGGGCGTTGAAGCGGGCGCCGTGGTATTCCTTGGCGAGTGGGCGAATCGACTTGTCGTCGGTCGAGATGGCCACCACCTGGCCGTCCATCTGGCAGGCTGCGATCTCGCCCGAGCCGAGCAGCATTAGGCCGTTGGTGTGCCCCGAAGGCTCCAGGAACAGCGCGACCTTGCCCTGGGGATCGATCTTGTAGATGCGGTTGGCCGGAATGTCGGAGAAGTAGACGTTGCCGTGGCGGTCGGCGGCCGGGCCTTCGGTGAACTGGTAAACGCCTTCGAGCTTGGTGATCGGGCCGGTGGGGCCGATGCCGGGGATGGCGTCGGCGGCTTGGGCGTGAGCAAGGGACAACACAACGAGACCGACGAGGGAGCACAGGGCGACGCGCATGGCTTGGCTCTCAGTTCAAGGGTGAAGAGGGGCTCGGCGGTGGGTGTGTACCCAGCAAACTACCGGCAGGGCGCACGCCGTGCAACAAGCCGGGCTACGACGCGTGGGCAGAGAGGAGCCTGCGTGCTGCCGGGATTTCCCTCGCCGCCGTCTCGAGCCACCGCAGCCCCTTCTCGATCTCCCCGGCGTGTTCGCCGGCCGCTTGTGCCAAAAGCTGCCGCCGGGTGTTCGCGTCGAACTCGTGCGTCGGCGCCTTGGCGTAACGCTGCATCGTGGGGCCGGAGAGAATGCGGCCGACTTGTTCGGCGTCGGCGGCAGCGCCGAAGTGCGCGAGCGACGCCTGCAGGTGCGCCGTCGGATCGGCCAGGAACTGGTCGAAGTCGAGCCAGAGCACGCGCTCCCCAAAGCGATCGGCCGCCGCTTGCAACGCCAGCATCTCGCACAGCCAACTCATCGCCACCAGCTCGCCCGGCGAAAGCTGCTCGCGCTGCCAGTTTGCGGCGCCGAGCCGGCGTTCGAGCCGCTTGAGCCGTTGGGCGGCAAGCCCCGTGATGTCGCTCATCGCGCCGCCCAAGAGCGCCTGGAGAAACACGAGCGGCGACACATACATTGCCACCGCCCTTGCAACAGGCTGCCGCTCGAGCAATTGCTCGGCCAGCTCGCACACGAAGCTCGTGGCCTTGATTACTGCGGTCTGCTGCGGCTCGAAGGTCCGCGACCAGACCCGCAGGTAGACGCCCAGGCGATCGACGAGTTCCTCGCTGTTCCAGGGGCAATTCGGTTGGCCCAGCGCCAATTCGACCTCGGCCAGGAAGCGCAAGATTACCGGCTCGCGGAGCGAGAACAGCTTGGGGTGCTGGCCCACGAGCCGCGAGAGCAGCGTCGACCCGACGTGCGAGATGTGGAAGATATAGTGGCACCGCTCCGGTAGTCCTTCGGCCGCCTCGCGGAACTCGGCCCAGCGTGCCCAGCCGGTCTTGGTGCTGGCGGTCAGCAGCCGGTTGTCGAGAAAGCTCGCTGCGGCGTAGTCGGTCGCGCTCAAATTGATGACCTGCACCGCGTCGGCCCTCGAGTCGAGCGCGATGGGATAGATCGCTGGCGAGGCTTGCAGATGTTGGCGAAGGCTGGGGGCGGACATGGGTTCAATCGCGCCGAAGAAGCTTCCATTAGCCCCCCGTGAGTCACGGGGGGCAACCACGCCGGGGATTGCAGTGTCGTCGGGTTTGAATTGTGACCGGAGTTCTCCCCCCGGCGACTCGCCGGGGGCTAAGGGGAGCTTCCTGATGCTCAATGGTCGCGGAGAATCTCCTCCGCGGCGTTCTTGCCGCAGGAGCCCATCACGCCGCCGCCCGGATGGCTCGCGGCGCCGCAGACGTAGAGCCCCGCGACCGGAGTGCGGTGGTCAGCCCAGCCGGCCACCGGCCGCAGGGAGTAAAGCTGATGCAGCGTCATCGCGCCCTGGAAGATGTTGCCGCCCGTGAGGCCGTAGGTCCGTTCGAGATCGAGCGGGCTCAGCACCTGGCGGTGCAGCACGGCGCCTGGCACGTTCGGCGCGTAGCGGCTGAGCACCTCGATGCAGCGATCGCCAAAGGCTTCCTTCCGCTCGTCCCAGTTGCCTTCAGCCAACTTGTACGGAGCGTACTGCACGAAGATCGACACGATGTGCCGGCCTTCGGGAGCGATCGTGTGGTCAACGCACGTAGGCATCGTCAGCTCGAGGATCGGCTCGTCGCTGGGGCGGCCGTACTTGGCGTCGTCGAATGCCCGCTCCAAATCGTCGAGCGTGGGGCCGATGTGCATGGTGCCATGGTGGTGCGGGGCCACGCCTTGGCTCGGCAGCGCCGTGAAGTTGGGCGGCTCGGAAAGCGCGAGGTTGATCTTCGCCGAGGCCGACGAGTAGTCGATGCGGGCAACCGCGGCACGAAACTCCTCCGGCAGCCACTGCGGTTCGAGCAGCCGCTCGAAAGTCCAGTGCGGGTCGAGGCTCGAGGCCACGATACGGGCATCGATTTGCTTGCCGCCGGCGAGCAGCACGCCGGCCGCCTTGCCGTCTTTGACCAAGATCTGCCGGACCTCGGTCTCGCGAAAGATCTCGACGCCCAAATCGGTGCACGACTTCTCGAGCGCCGTGGCCAGTCCGCCCATGCCCCCTTGCACGTAGCCCCACACGCCGCGGGCGCCGCCGGCCTCTCCCATCACGTGATGCAGCAGCACATAGGCGCTGCCGGGCGCGCCGATCGAGGTGAAGCTGCCGATCACTGCGTCGGTGGCCAACGTCGCCTTCAGGCCTTCGCTCTCGAACCACCGCTCGAGCAGCGGGCGGGCAGCGCCGGCCAAGACCTCGATCGCCTCGGGCACGTCGTTGCCCAAGGCGGCCATGGCGCGATACATCTCCCAGAGTTTGCCGGCGTCGCGCATTTTCTTGGCGAGGCCGATCTTGCGGCCGTTCACTTCGAGCGGCAGATCGGGCGCGGTCTTGGCGAGCACCGGCTCGATCGCCTTGGCCACGCGCTCGAGCAGTTTCTCGTAGCGCGGATAAGCCTCGGCGTCGCGCGGGCTGAACTTGGCGATTTCGCGCTGGTTGAGCCCAGGCTCGGGGCCCATGAGCAGCGAGCGGCCGTCCGGGAAGGGCGTGAACGACGAAGGGCTCCGCGGCAGCACCTTGAGCCCATAGGCCGTGAGCTTGAGGTCGCGGGTGATCTGCGGCTGGAAGAGGCTGATGACGTAGGCGGCGGTTGAAACCTTATAGCCGGGCCAAAGCTCTTCGGTGGTGCTCGCTCCCCCCAAGACGTGGCGGCGTTCGAGCACGCACACGCGGCGGCCCGCCTTGGCCAGATAGGCGGCCGCGACCAAGCCGTTGTGGCCGCCGCCGATGATGATCACGTCGTAGCTAGCGCGGGGGGGCATTCCGTCCTCTGTTCGTGAGCTGCCAGGGGCGTTCGAATTTCAGCAGATCGACCTGGGAAGCGAGCAGTCTAAGGGCGGGGGCAGCTAGGTGTCACGCGGTGGGGGCGTTTGTAGGAGAGAAACGCCTGAGTCACTCCCAATCCGCGGTTTTGGGCACGCTGCGATTGGATTGCAGTAAGGTGAATGGCGCAAGCGTGTTATGTCATCGTCCGGCACTACGGCCATTTTTCGCATGCCTGGTTGCCAAAAATCCTGGATCCGTTACGATGCTAGAGGAGAATCATTATCCATTTCGTCGCGAGCAATTCGTGAATCCGGCTACCAGCAGCAGTGACGACGTTGTGCTCGACCTGCTCCGTAGGCGCGGGCCGCTCGGCATTGCTGAGTTGTCGGAAGCGCTGGAAGTCACTGCGACCGCTATCCGCCAGCGTTTGAGCCGAGTGGTCGAGCGAGGGCTGGTTGAGCGCGAGCGGGTGTCCGCTGGCCGCGGCCGCCCCAGCTATCGCTACCGCTTGAGCGAGCAGGGCTTCCGCCATGCCGGCAACAACTTTGCCGAACTGGCTACGGCCCTCTGGCAAGAGGTTCGAGACATCCCCAACCTCGAGGTGCGTCGCGGTCTGCTGCGACGGATCGCCGAGCGGATGCACGTTGGCATGGGCCAAACCGTCGCAGGCGCGAGCACTGGTGAGCGGATGTCGTCGCTGGCCGCCACGCTCGAGGCCCGCGGCGTCGCCGCCGACGTGCGGTCGACCGGCGGGCTGCCCGTGCTGTCGATTTTGGCCTGCCCTTATCCGGGCCTGGCCGACCAGGACCGTGGCGTTTGTGCGCTCGAGCGGATGCTGTTTGCGGAGCTGCTGAATCACGACGTGAAGCTGGCCGAATGCCGGCTCGATGGGGACGCCTGTTGCCGCTTCGAGCTCAGCGGCGCGGCGGTCGCCGCCCCCGCGGCAGGCTAAGCCAACGCTGCTAGGAATTGTTCGACAGGACGCCTATAGTCAGGGGTTTGCCGGCAGGGCATTCCTCCTGACACCAGCGAAGCGAAAGATCAGGCATGACACAACCTTGGATCGAAGGCCGGTTCGAAGAGAACGTCCTCACCACGACCGTGGAGCAGGCGATCAATTGGGCGCGCCAGGCCAGCATTTGGCCGATGACGTTCGGCCTCGCCTGCTGTGCGATCGAGATGATGGCCGCCGGCGCGAGCCGCTACGACATGGACCGTTTCGGCGCAGGCGCCTTTCGCGCCACGCCCCGGCAGGCTGACCTGATGATCGTGGCCGGCACGGTGACCTACAAAATGGCCAGCCGGGTGCGCCGTCTCTACAACCTGATGCCCGATCCGAAGTTCGTGATCGCCATGGGCGCTTGCACCATCGGCGGCGGCCCCTACTTCAAGTGGGGCTACCACGTGGTGAAGGGGGTCGACCTGGTGGTGCCGGTCGACGTGTACGTACCCGGCTGCCCGCCGCGCCCCGAGGCGTTGCTCGAAGGTCTGATGCGGATTCAAGACAAGATCAAGGGGCACAAGATCGCGGCTGAAGCCAACGGCGATCGCAGCCTGTGGGACCGCGCCTTCGGCGCCCCCGGCGACAAGATCGACGACGAACTCCCGGTGCCCCACCACACCGGCTACGTCACCGCCCCGACCGGCGAACCGGTCTACAGCCACCAAAAGATTACTGGTTAGTTTGCAGAGAGTGTCTCACCACGGAGACACAGAGACACGGAGAGGAACGAAGGGAAGACAAATGAACCACTAAGACACGAAGGCACAAAGACTGAAGCGAAAAATGCTTGTTCTTTGTGGCTTTGTGTCTTGGTGGTTGATTCTCCTCTCCGTGCCTCCGTGTCTCCGTGGTTCAACAAGCTTGGGAATGATGAGCGAATCGCTGAAGATTACGAACCTGCACGTCGCCGTGGAAGGCAAGCCGATCCTGCGCGGCGTGAATCTGACCATCAAGCGGGGCGAAGTCCATGCCCTCATGGGCCCCAACGGCTCCGGCAAGAGCACCTTGGGCTTGGCCATCATGGGCCACCCCAACTACGAGGTGACCGAGGGCTCGATCGAGCTCGACGGTAAGGACTTGCTCGAGCTCGATCCGCACGAGCGGGCCCGCGCCGGCCTGTTCATGGCCTTCCAGCGGCCGGTGGCGATTCCCGGCGTGAAGATGGCCGACTTCCTCCGTCACGCGGCGACCAACGTTCGCCGCCCTGAGCGTAAGGAAGGCGAAGAGCTGATTCCGATGCGTGAGTTCCGCTCGGAACTCAAGAGCAAGATGACCCAGCTCAAGATGGACCCCGAGTTCGCCCGCCGCTACGTGAACGATGGCTTCTCCGGCGGCGAGATGAAGCGGGCCGAGATCCTGCAACTCGCCATGCTGCGGCCCAAGTTCGCCATCCTCGACGAGACCGACAGCGGCCTCGATGTCGATGCGGTGCGCCTCGCCAGCCAGAGCATCGCCGAGATCGGCGGCCGTGAGATGGGCATCCTCATCATCACGCACCACGAACAACTGCTCGAACACAATCCGCCCGACTACACGCACGTGATGTTGGGCGGCCGGATCGTGGAGACCGGCGGCCCCGAACTGGCCGCGGAACTGCACAAGCGCGGCTACGACCGCATTCGCGCCGCCAACCCCGACGCCGCCGCCGCCGAGCGGGCCATGACCGAACGGCCCGAGGCCGTTGAAGCTTAGGATAACCCTTTGGTCCGCACAGCGGACCAAACGTAGGGTCCGCTCTCGCGGACCAACTTGGGCAGCCGGCACGCAAGACACCCACAGCCGAACGAAGAGAGCCATGGCTACCGAACTGCTCCCCGCCTCGCCCGAAGATCAAATCGGCGAGATCAATAAATACGACTTCCGCACCAAGTCGACCCCGATCTTTCGGGCACAGCGCGGCCTGAACCGGGACATCGTCTCCCAGATTTCGGAGATGAAGAACGAGCCCGAGTGGATGCGAGATTTCCGGCTCAAGAGTCTGGAGATCTTCGAGCAGAAGGCCATGCCCAAGTGGGGCGGCAACATCGGCATCGATTTCCAGGACATCTTCTACTACCTCAAGCCCACCGATCACCAGGGCCGTACCTGGGACGACGTGCCTGAGGAGATCAAGAAGACCTTCGACCGCTTGGGCATTCCCGAGGCGGAGAAGAAGTACCTGGCCGGCGTGAAGGCCCAGTTCGAGAGCGAAGTCGTCTACGGCTCGCTCCAGGAAGACCTGGCCAAGCAGGGCGTGCTCTTCACCGACACCGACACCGCGGTCCGCGAATACCCCGACTTGGTGCGCGAGTACTTCGGCACGATCATCCCCCCCACCGACAACAAGTTCGCCGCGCTCAACTCGGCCGTTTGGTCGGGCGGATCGTTCATCTACGTGCCCAAGGGGGTGAAGATCGAGTTCCCGCTGCAGGCCTACTTCCGCATCAACGCGGAGAGCATGGGCCAGTTCGAGCGGACGCTGATCATCGTCGATGAAGGCGCGAGCGTGCATTACGTCGAGGGCTGCACCGCCCCGATGTACAGCACCGAAAGCCTGCACTCGGCCGTGGTGGAGATCATCGTCAAGAAGCATGCCCGCTGCCGCTACACCACGATCCAGAACTGGGCGAACAACATCTACAACCTCGTGACCAAGCGGGCGATGGCCTACGAGGGGGCGCTGATGGAGTGGATCGACGGCAACCTCGGCAGCCGCCTGACGATGAAATACCCGGCCGTCTACATGATGGAGCCGGGCGCCCGCGGCGAGATCCTTTCGATCGCGTTTGCGTCGGCCGGCCAGCACCAGGACGCCGGCGCGAAGGTCGTCCACTGCGCGCCGCACACTTCGAGCCGCATCGTCTCGAAGTCGATTTCGAAGAACGGCGGGCGGGCGAGCTACCGCGGCCTGGTCAAGGTCGAGCCGCACGCCAAGAAGAGCCGCTCGAACGTGGTGTGCGACGCGCTGATCCTCGATCCGCAGAGCCGCAGCGACACCTATCCGTACATCGAAATCGAGAACCAGGACGTGTCGATCGGCCACGAGGCCAGCGTTTCGCGGATCGGCGAAGAGCAGCTCTTCTACCTCACTAGCCGCGGCCTGACCGAGGCCGAGGCCAGCACGATGATCGTCTCCGGCTTCATCGAGCCCCTGGTGAAGGAGCTGCCGATGGAATACGCCGTGGAAATGAACCGCCTGATCGAACTGCAAATGGAAGGCACGGTGGGGTAGACGCCTCTATTCAACCGCCGAGGCGCAGAGACGCCGAGAAGATCATTGAAATGGCGAAACGCGTCGGGTCTATGGCCCCCTGGTCCTCCTTCGTGTTTCTTCCTCTCTGCGGCTCCGCGTCTCGGCGGTTGATCAAGACTCATGACAGCCATCGCCACCGAGCCGAACCTCTTTCTGGTGGGCGAGGAACTGATTCTGAAAGATGAGGGCGGGGAATTCTGGCGCCTACCGCTTTCCGCGCTCCGAGTCATTGGCGAGTACACGAACGAGGACGGGCCGTTTGCGGAAGACTGGTTCGCGGTCTTCATCACCAGCGACCGGGAGTGGTTTCTTGCCGAGCTTACACCGAGCAACACAGAGGTTATTCGCGTCGACCTTGCCGGCAGGCTCGGCACGCAGATCGAGTTCGGTTTGTTTTCCTCGGCGACGTTTGCCTCCAGGATCATCCTCCCCATTGAGTATGCTCGCCGGCCTCTGTTCAGCATTACCTATGCGAGTGGGCCGACCTTGGCGGGACGCTTTTGGGGCCTTTTTGGAATCAAGGATGTGCATCTCGACCTGACCGAAGAGGCCAAGTCAGCCGTCGCAGTTGGCTTGTCCTAGCCGGCAAGAGTAAGAGCTTAATGGCGAAATACCTCATCTCATTTCCCAGCGCAGCGATGGTCGTACCCGCCGGCGAGCTCGAGTCGATTGGTCGCGACGCGCATGCGGTCATCGATGAAGCCAAGGCCGCCGGCGTGTATGTCTTCGCCGGCGGCATCGACGAAGCGGTCCCGCCGGTGCTCGTCTCGGCTGATGGCACATTCGCCGCAGGCGGGTACTCGTGGGCGCCTCCGCTCAATGGCGGCTTCACGGTGCTCGAATTGACCTCTCGTGAAGAGGCGATCGGGTGGGCCGCCCGCATCGCGAGGGCCTGCCGCTGCCACCAAGAGCTACGAGTTTTCGGATTCGATCCCGCTTCCTAGAAAAAACAGGCGCCAGGTACGAGTGCGCCGCCTGAATCATTCCCCTTCCTCCTCTCCGCGCCTCCGCGTCTCCGCGGTTAAAAAGAACGAAATGACAGCGACCGCGACTACCGGCTTTACTCAAGACTCCTTCGACGCCTTTCTCGCCGCCCGTGGTGAGCCACGCTGGCTCGTCGATCTGCGGCAGGCGGCTTGGAAGCAGTTTCAGGCGTTGCCGCTGCCGAGTCGGCGCGACGAAGAGTGGATGCGGACCGACATTCGGCTGTTTCACCTCGACAAGTTCGGCTACCTGCCTGAGTCGACGGCCGGCGCGGCCGTGCCAGAGGCCGTGCTCGCGCAGAACATCGAGCTGGCCGGCCGCACCGTGGCCCTCGATAGCCACCCGCACACCGCGGAGCTCAGCGACCGCTGGGCCAAACAAGGCGTGCTCTTCGGCAGCCTCGACCGCTTGCTCGTGGAGCACGGCGACCGCCTGCAGCCCTACCTGTATCAAGCCCTCGATCCGGGGGCCGACAAGTTCGCCGCTCTGCACGCCGCCTTCTGGTCGGGCGGCACGCTGCTGTTCGTGCCGCGCGGCGTCGTTGTCGATCAGCCGCTGCACATGCTCTCGGCCTTGTCCGATGGCCAAGTCGACCTAGGGCACACGCTCGTGGTCCTCGAAGACGGCTCCGAGGCCACGCTCTTGGCCGAGACGGCCAGCTTCCACGCGGCCGGCACCGGATTGCACCTGGGCGGCATCGAACTCCTGGTCGGCCCCAAGGCCTTCCTGCGGTATGTGAACCTGCAGAACTGGGGGAGCGGGGTCTGGCACTTCGCCCATCAGAAGGGGCACGTCGATCGCGATGCCCGCTTGCAGTGGACGATCGGCGCGCTCGGCAGCCGGTTGGCCAAGGTGAATCAGCACGTGGCGCTCGTGGGCGAATACGCCACGGCTCAGGTCAACGGCGTCATGTTCACCGAAGGGAAGCAGCACCTGTCTTATCACACGCTGCAGCACCACCGGGCGCCGCACTGCAAGAGCGATCTGCTCTACGAAGGCGCCCTGCAAGACACTTCGCGCACGGTGTGGCGCGGCATGATCAAGGTCGATGTCGGCGCGCAGAAGACCGACGGCTACCAGCGCAACGACAACCTGATGCTTTCGGAGCAAGCGCGTAGCGACTCGATCCCCGGCCTGGAGATCGAGGCCGACGACGTCCGCTGCACCCACGGCTCAACGACCGGCCGCGTCGACGACGAGCTGATCTTCTACGCCCAAGCCCGCGGCCTGACGCGCAACGAAGCGATCCGCCTGGTGGTGGCCGGCTTCTTCCAAAAGGTGTTCGACCGGATCACGATCGACAGCGTCCGCGAAGCCCTGGGCCAAGCCATCGGCCGCCGCATCCGCGAATACGCTTAGCTCCCGGCGGATTCTTTAACCGCCGAGACGCGGAGACGCCGAGAGGGAGCAATCAACCACGAAGGCACAAACACACGGAGAATTCGTTTCTCGCAAAGGCGCAATGCTCGCAGTGGACGGGAGACCTGATAATAGATCCTTTGCGAGCTCCGCGCCTTGGCGAGATGAATTCTTAGTGTCTTGGTGGTTATAACCTCCGCGTCCTCTGCGTCCTCCGCGGTAAATCTCTCGCCTACTGGATCGGCAGTTCGAGGTTGATCCGCTGGCCGTCGCGGAGGACGACGCTCGGCACTTTGTCGCCGGGCTTGCGCTCGTTGACGAGGCGCGTCAGCAGGTCCGTTTCCCTCAGGCGGTCGGTTCGGCCGTCGAGTTCCACCAGGATGTCGCCGTTGCGGAAGCCGGCGTTCTTGGCCGCCGCGTGCTCGCCGTACTCGCCGACGTGCTTGGCCCGCAGCGCCAATTTGCCAGGCTCGATGCCGGCGTTTTTCCGTTCGTCGTCTCTGAGTTCCTCGAACAGAATGCCGCCGTCGGCCAGGCGGCGCAGGTCCCAACTCGTGGCCCGCCAGGAGATGTCTCCTGCGCGGCGCCAGCCCGCCGGCAGTTCGAGCTCGAGGGCAACCTTTTGGCCCCCGCGCGCAACCACGGCCGGCAGCTTCGCTTCGTCGGCCGTGTTGTGCAGCACCCACTGAATGTCAGCCGTGGAGATGAGCGGCTGTCCGGCCAACTCGACGATGCGGTCGCCCGCTCGGAAGCCTGCCTTCGCCGCCGGCGAATCTGGCGTCACCTCGCTCACGCGGGCGGCGGCCTTGGGGTTCATCTGCAGGCCGACGACCTTGGGGTGGGGATAAGGGAACAGCACCTTGTCGGGAATCGGCTGGCCCTGGTCGTGGTAGAAGAGCCGCTTCGCTTCGCCTACCTGGTGGCAATGCAAGCAGCTCTGCACCACCTTGCCTTCGTAGTCGATCTTGGCGGCGTACTTGCCCTTCCAAGCCGGCGCTTCTTCCGGCACGGGAAACTCTTGCGGCCCGCCACGCTTGGCGACGAGTTGCTCCCGGTTGGCCGGGTAGCCGCGGTGCAGCTCGAGCGCGGCCTCGAGCGCCGCGGCAAAGCCTTCAAGGGAAACATCCTGCTCCGACTCGGTCTGGTGGGATCGCGTGCCGTAGCGGCCGTAAAGCGTCTTGTCGGCATTCATCATGAAGGCCGCCAGCGACTGGTCGTAATCGAAGTCGAACTGCGCCAGGTCCATGCCGTTGGCATGCACGATCCGCACGCAGACGAAGCGATCGAGCAGCAGCCGCACGATCGGATCGCGCTCGACGACGTCAGAGTCGAGCTGCGCACAAGCCTCGCAAGGCAGGCAGCGGAAGACCACCAGGAGCGGCTTGCCGGTCTTCTTGGCCTCCTCGATGCCGCGCGGCAGATCGTTGTAGATCCAATAGCCGTCGGCCTCGACCTGGGCACGGTCGTTGAGCACCTTGGTGCGGCGGTCCTGGGCCTCGGCAGGCGTCGCTGCGGAAACAAGAGTGCCCACGGCGATTGCGAAGGGAAGGAACAATCTCGGCATGGCGAAGACCTCGAGGGCTGGCTAGGTCAGTATTTGCCGCGTGGGTATGCTGAGCATAACAGTTGCGCCCACCGTGTTGAACACCTGGCCCCATGCAAACCTGGACCGCCGTCGAGCACTGCGTGCAGGGCTACTGCCGACTCCGCAGTGTACTGCGCCCCTCGCAGGTGATTCGCCGCGGGCCCCTGTTGGGGCTCGAGGAGTTGCCCACGAATAAGCCGGAGCGCAAACGCCGCGAATTCTTCTGCCGGCCAAGCCACGCGCCGGCCGCCATCGCCGAGCTCGATGCGTTCCTGCCGCGGAGCCGCCAGGTGCTGTCGATTCCCGTGACCAGCGACGCCGCGGCCGCCACGATCGCCGAAGCCTGCAAGCAGGCCGGCTATCGGCTGGCGAGCTCCGAGTATTTGTTCGCACACGAAGGGCCTCCGCCGCCTGAGC
This sequence comes from Pirellulales bacterium, assembly GCA_044221365.1. Classification (GTDB taxonomy): domain Bacteria; phylum Planctomycetota; class Planctomycetia; order Pirellulales; family JBGAPH01; genus JBGAPH01. The sequence goes on along the minus strand of JBGAPH010000025.1, from coordinate 47,997 downwards.
CTGACGGTCCGAATCCGATCGTGCTGGTGACGACGGAGGATTTGGCCGCCCGCGTGGCCCGTGCGCAGGGCCGGCGGCGCATCACGACGCCCGAGTATCTGGCCAGCGAGCGGTCGCCGCTGCGGCTGTACTGCGCCCTGCGCCAGGGAAGCCCGGTAGCGTGGGCACAGAGCGTGGCCGCCGGCCGCGAAACGCGCTACGTGGCAAACCTGTACACGGTCAGGTCGCACCGCCGCCAGGGGCTGGCGACCGCGGTGATGAGCCGCCTGCTGCAGGACGACGCGCGGTTGGGCGAACGCCAAAGCGTGCTCTTCTCGAGCCACGGAGGGCGGGGCTTGTACGAGAGCCTCGGCTATCGGCAGCTTGGTCGGCTGCTGATGTTTTGGGGGAAGAACGACTGAGCTGTGCGCCGCAACCTTGGATCGCGCGTCGTGTATGTTGATAGGAGCGCACCATTTCGGCCGCGCCTCACTCCTCTCCAGGCAAATCCGTTCGAGCGAACCTCGTATGCCCCACGTCGCCCTCGTGCCGCTCGTTGGGTTTCGCTTTCGCGAGCCGCAAATGGCGGATCTCGGCATGTCGCTCCCAGGGCTGCGGCGACGGGCTAAGGCGGTCGGCGAGTTGCCGGCGCTCGGGCTGCTCACGCTGGCCGGCGCCACGCCGGAACCTTGGACGTGCAGCTATCGGCCGCTAGCGGACGAAGAGCGTATGGACGAAATCTTCGCCCAGGTTGTGGACGCAAAGCCGACGCTCGTCGCCCTTTCCGCCCTCACCGCGTCGGCGCCCCTGGCCTATCGCCTTGCCCAGCGCCTCCGCGCGGCCGGCTTGCCCACGGTGATCGGCGGGCTGCACGCCACGGTCTGCCCTGATGAAGCAGGGCGGCACTGCGATGCCGTGGTGCTCGGCCCGGGGGAATACGCCTGGCCGCAATTGCTGCGAGACGCCGCCGCGGGCAGGCTGCGGCCGATCTATGACGCGCGGAGGCTACCCAAGGAGGCTTGGCCTCTCCCGCGGTTCGAACTGCTGGGCCCGCGGGTCCCCCGCTACACATTGCAAACGCAACGGGGCTGCCCTTTGGCATGCGAGTTCTGCGGCGCCAGCCGGCTGCTGGGGCCGTTTCGCGAGAAGCCGCTGGCGAACGTTCGCCGAGAACTGCGAGCGATCGCCGCGCTCGATCCCGAACCGGTGATCGAGCTGGCCGACGACAACACGTTCGCCGGCCCGCGCGACGCCGAGGCCTTGCTCGAGACGCTTGCCGAGGCGGATGCGCGCTACTTCACCGAGGCTGATTGGCGAATCGGCGAGCGGCCCGAACTGCTGCGGCGATTGGCCGCCTCGGGCTGCGTGCAGGTGCTCGTGGGGCTCGAGTCGCTCGTGTTTCGCTATCCTGGCATGGGGGCGAAGCAGGCCGAGCTCGAGCGGATGATGGCCGCCGCAACTGCGATCCAAGAGGCAGGCGTCGCGGTCAACGGGTGTTTCATCTTGGGCGCAGACGGCGAGACGAACGACTCGATCGACCGGCTGGTCGAGTTCGTGCTGGCCAGTCCGCTCGCCGAGGTGCAGTTGACCCTGGAGACGCCTTTCCCCGGCACGCGGCTGTACGAGCGCCTGAGCCGCGCGGGCCGCTTGCTGCCGGATCGCGGCTGGGAAGCCTACACACTGTTCGACGCCACGTTCGCGCCGGATCGAATGACCGCCGCCGAACTCGAAGCAGGCTTTCGCCGGGCGGTGGCGGCGGTTTTCTCCTCGGCGGCCACCGCGCGGCGCGCGGAGCTCAGGCGGCGAATCTGGCGCAACAACCGACGTCTGCCGAAGGAAGCCAACGCGTGAACCTGCGCACTTACGTCTGCTTTCTCTTCGGTCAACGGCAGGCGATCCTGGCGGCCGCCGGCGCGCGGGGGCTGCTGGGCCTGGGACTCTTGTTCGTGCTCTCGGCCGGCTTGGCGCGCGAGTACGACGCCGAGGATCTGTTGCACGAGCCGTGGCATGTGTTGCTGCCGTTGGGGGCGTCGGTGGCGGGGTCGATCTTGCTCTATGCCGTGATCCGGCCGGTGGCTTGGAAGCACCATGTTGGGGATGTGTTCGACTGGCGCGGCTATCCGACCTTTCTCGGCTTCTATTGGCTGACCGCGCCGTTGGCCTGGCTCTACGCGATTCCCTTCGAGCGTTTCCTTGCGCCGCTCGAGGCCGCGCAGGCAAACCTGGCGCTGCTGGCGCTCGTGTCGGTGTGGCGCGTGCTGCTGATCACGCGCGTCGCCAGCGTTTGGCTGGGGGCGCCGTTCTGGGCCATGTTGATGCCGGTCATGCTCTTCGCCGATACGGTCGTGCTCGTTTTGGCCGGAGGGCGGGTTTTCACGCTCACGATGGCCGGCATGGGCGGCGTGCCGCCAGAAGGAGTCGATCGGTGGATTGGTGAAGTCGCCGGATGGGTTGCCACGGCAGCCTTTTGGAGCTGGCTCTTCTGGCTTTTCGGAGCGACGGTGGGAACCGGTTCACAGCGTTGGGCGATCGCGACCGTATCGGGAGGGCGCGGCGTTGCTCGCGGACTCTGGGGATTGGGGATCGTCGCGCTGGCCGTCGGAAGCGTGAGCCTGTTCTGGACTCAGCCTGAGCAGCGCCTGCGCAGGCAGGCGGAAACGCTCATGCGGGAGGGCGAACTTGCAAGCGCGGTGAAGCTGATGTCGAGCCATGCGCGCGACGATTTTCCACCGAGTTGGAATCCGCCGCCGCGCCATGGCCAGTGGTCGCCGACGGGACTCGATATGCTGTGGACCGCCACACGCGATCCCCAATCCGCGACCTGGGTGCGCGATTTGTATCTCGCCAAATTCAGAACGGAACTCGGGGAACAAATGAGCTCGTCTCGGCACGTAGGCGAGGAGCATATGGCCCGCATTCTCGATGTGTTGGAAGCGTTGCCCGAAGGTCCGCAACTCGCGAGTGAACACGACGCCAAGCTCAGGCAGTCCATGTCATCGAGCCTGCTTGCACCGGCTCAACAACGCCTCACCAAACTGGTGCTAGCCGCGGAAGCAGTAGACGCCGGCGATCCCCAAGCCGCCCCCGAGGGGCCGCCATGACGATCGAAACCCAATTCGGTTCGAAGAGCCTCTTGTGCTTCCTCTTCGGCGACCGCCGTGCGATCTTGGCCGCCGCTGGCACGCGCAGTTTAGTCTGGCTGGGACTGCTGTTCGTGCTCTCGGCCGGCCTCGCGCGTGAGTACGACGCCTAAGATTTGTTGCACGAGCCGTGGTACGCGCTGCTCCCGATTCCGGCCTCGCTGGTCACTTCGGCGCTCCTGTATTGGTACGTCGACCGCACTGCGCGGCGCTGTGGCGCGTCGGCTCAGCCGGTGAGCTATCCGCAGTTCTTGGCGCTCTATTGGCTCACAGCGCCGCTGGCTTGGCTGTACGCCGTGCCGGTGGAGCGATTCATGACGGCCCGTGGATCGGTCCTCGCGAATCTCGCGCTCTTGGGCATCGTGTCGCTGTGGCGAGTGCTGCTGTTTGGTCGCGTGGTGTCGGTGCTCTATGGCGTTCGCTACTGGATCGCACTTACCACGGTGCTCATGTTCGTCGATGCGCTGGCGCTCTTCGTCACCTGCTGCACGCCGCTGCCGGCAGTCAACGTCATGGGGGGCATCGGCGTGCCTGAGCCGCAGCAGCCCGTGGCTGTCGCGACGGCCATGGTGTGCCTGGCGGCCGTGATCGCTTGGCCGGTGCTGATGATCGCGATCAACACCATCGTGACGCACGGCCCACGTTGGACGCCCCCGACGATTGGCGGCGAGCACATGCTCAGCCGGTCTCTGTGGGCAATGGCCTCGGGGGCGATCGCTCTCGGCCTGGCCGTCTTGCCGTGGACGCAGCCCGAGCAGGTGTTGCGGCGCAAGGTGGAGCGCCAGGTCTCGCAGAACGACTGGCAGGCCGCGACGGCGACCATGTCAGAGCACGAGCTACAAGACTTTCCGCCCCACTGGCAGCCACCCCCGGAACGAATGGGCCGAATGCCGGAAGAGGCAACGCTGCTCGCGGACGTGTTGGCCGCTGCACCGGCGCCGTGGGTGAGGACGTACTACCTGAATCGGTTCGGCAGAGTGCTGCTGTACGAGCTCCCGTCCTCTGACGTGGTTGGCGAAGAACTGCAACCGCTGCTCGACTTGCTCGAGCAGAGCCCGGTCCGGGCAGAGATCATTGAGATGCATCGCGCGCGATTGCTCGCACAACTAAAGCATCTCAAGCAAGACTCGAAGGAGGAACGTCGCCTGCGGGCCGTGCTCGGCGTGCCCGACGCGGTCGAGCCGTAGACCGCCCTACGGCTTCCGCGTCACTTCGGCGGCCGGCTTTTCGTCGGGGGGCGTTTGCGTTTCGACCATCAGGATCTCGATCGTGAGATTCTCGGGCTCCGCACGGCGCGAGCGCGTTTCTTCGCCGGCGCCCGAACCGCTGTAAGGGCTGCCGCCGGCGCTGCTCGTCGTGTTGGCGTCGCCAGCCTTGCGGATGAAGACGTCGACGCTCCTGGCCTTGCCGGTTTTCTTGTCTCGCTTGTACGAGTCGAGCCACACGCCGCTGTCCCCCAGTTCTTTGATCCGCGGAGCATCGACCAGATTCTTCAACTGACGGGTATAGTGCCCTTGAACGATGGGCAGCTTGTGCTCCTGTTCGATGAACGCGTAATGCACAGCGACCGGCACGGGCTTCAGTCCCTTGAGCTTGGCGGCGCCGGGGAAATCGCCCGACAATTGCACGCTTGGCGACGACTCACCTTGGAAAGCGACGGGAAACTCACCGCTCTTGCCGCTTCCTTGACCGCCTTCCTTCGCCCGCCGGCAGAGCACCTCGATGAGATCGCGAAGCGCGTCGGCTTCGTCGCTGGCAGGCGCTCCTGAGCCTGGCGCCGCAGCGCCCTCGTCATCACGCCGCGCCCGCCGCGGAGCACGCTTGGCCCGATCGAGAGGCTTGACGATCGCGAGCAACCCCGGATCGCTCATCGCCTGCTCGAAGGCGCCCGCGCTGAGCAGCGCCTGAGCTGCATCGTCGCGCTGGCGCTCGAGCCAGCCGCTGAGCGCGGTGCGCGCTGGATCGACCGGCATGCTGGCCAGCAGCAACAGAGGCTGATTGGCGCTCGTTTCGGCATCGGCCGTCCGTTGCACGCGCCCCTTGGGGAGCCGGCTGGCGAGCGCCTTGATCATGTCGTTGCGCCACACCGAGGTCGCCACACGGGCGGCTTGCTCCGGCGTGAGATCCGATTCGGCCGCGGGTTCGCCGCTGGGGGTGAATCCGCTGCTCGTCGCACTGGCGGCCGCGCTGGGGCCGTAGCCGGGGCTGCGGCCCGTGCGGCCGAAACTGGCGGTCGGCATCGCTTCGGCCGCCTCGCCCGAGGGCCTCGGCATGTTCAGCAGTTCACGGAGCGCGCTCGAGCTGAATGCCAGGAAGTTCGCCTCGATCTGCGAGCGCACTTCGGCCGGCAAAGTCGGCAGAGCATAGAGGGCGGCCTGGGCCTCGACATTGTCGGGGCGCGGCTCGAGCAAGAAGCTCACCAGCGGGTTGCCTTCGGGGCCTCCCCCCAGGCTTCCGCCCTGCGCCAAGGAGGTCAGGAGCCGCTTCGCCAGCTTGGTGCGCACTTCGGCCGAAGCCGTGGGGGCCACGAGATTGAGCGCTTCCTGCTGCAGGGTCGCCGCAGTGACGGCGCTGGGGGCGGCCGAGGCGTCGGTCCCGGCGCCTACGCCGGCCGCGGCAGGACGGATCTTCTCCGGCGAGCTGAGCACGTTCAGCAGCGTCGCTTCGTTGTCGGGGTGGGCATTCGTCGCCAGCGTGCGGAGGGCGGCGTTGGCGGCCTCGCTGTCGTCGAGCGGGGTGGCCAATTTGCCGGCGAGGATTTGATTGAGCGCGTCGCGAGAAGGCTTCGTGTTGTTTACGCCTAGCGCCGCGATCACTCCAACGAAGCCATCGGTGCTGGCGTCCCCCTCGGGGCTGTAGCCCGTCGAGCGGCCGTAGCCTCCGCCGCCGTAGGGCGAGCTGCCGCCTCCTTCGCCTTCGGCCACCGGTTCCTTGGTGACGAGCGACACCAGAAACTCGCCCGCTGGATTATCGCCGACATGCCCTTTGGCGTAGGCCACGGCGGCCGGACCGATCCGAGAATCGTTTTCCTTTTTGGCGTCGAGGAAGTCCTGATCGGTCCAGGTCTTCACGTCCTCGGGGCGCGGCGGCTTTTCGGGCGCGGCCGCGCCATAGGGGGAGCCACCGCCATAGCCGGGGCCGCCGCCGCTTGGGGCCGAGGCGACCGACGCGCTGCTCTTGGCATTCTTGCTCGTCGGAGGCGCGGCGTCGCCGCCACAGCCGGCCAGCGCAAGACCTGTGAAAGTCACCCCGCTCAGTGCCGCGAATTTCGCCGTTTGCCAGAGCACGCCCAAGCCAGGGTAGAGCCGAGTCACGCCGGACCTCCGTAACGTTCAGGATCGCGCGAGAGAGAAGCCGCTGCCCCGTTCCCTTCTATATTACCGCAGCGGCAGGGCGACGCCACCACCGCTGTCCAAACAGTCATCGACCCAGCAGCGCCCAAGGGCGCCAGCGTCAGGCCCTCCCAAACTCCGAGCGGTAGATCGGCTGCCCATGCAGCCGCATGCGGCGCTCGAAATGGGTACGGTAGTCCAGGTCGTGCTCCGGCGGCCGCTCGGCGACCGCCAAGGGGCCCTGGAGCTCGGGAAACTGGCTCAACAGCTCGAGGGACGTCTGAAAGTACTCCTCGACGTCGGTCCAGAAGTGCAGCCGCCCGCCGGGCTCGAGCGTTCGGCGGACGTCGGCCAGGAACGCCGGGCACATCACTCGCCGCTTGCGATGCCGTGCCTTCCACCAGGGGTCCGGAAAGTAGACGTGGACGGCCCGGCACGACCCGGTCGGGAGGATTTCGCGGAACACCCTCAGCCCGTCGCCGGAGACGACGCAGGCATTGTCCAGACCGCGGCGGGCCAGCCGGGAGGCCGCGTATTGGGCGAATTTGCCAGAGACTTCGAGTCCGAGGAAGTTCGCCGTGGAGTCGGCGCTTGCCGCGGCGCTCAAGAACAAGCCTTTGCCGGTCCCAAGCTCGACCTCCAGCGGCCGCGACGCGCCGAACACGGTTTCGGCGTCCCAGGGTTGCGGGAGTTGCTCGAAGCTGCGGAGGTGCCGCTCGAGATCGAGCGCCGGATCGACTTTGCGGGGACTGCGGCGGGGCATCGACGGGTAGGGGCCCTTAGGGATCGGACTCGCGGGGAAGCTGGGAGTACCAGGGATCGGGCGCCGGGGGCGGTGGCTCGCGTCCAACCAACAGCGGCATCAGCATCAACCCGGCGATGAAGCCCCCCACATGGGCCCACCAGGCTACGCCGCCGCCGGTGCCCAGCTCGAGCGCTCCGAAGCCCTCGAGCAATTGCTGCACGAACCAAAATCCCAAAACGGCCAGGGCCGGCAGATCGATGACCGTGACAAAGATCACCAGAAACAGCAAGCAGCGGACGTTGGCCCTGGGATGGGTGATGGCGAAGGCGCCCAGCACGGCGGCGATGGCGCCGCTGGCGCCCACAACCGGCACCGTGCTCGTGGGGTCGACGGCCCAATGGCAAAGGCTCGCCAGGACGCCGCCCAGCAAATAGAAGCCGGCAAAAGGGCCGTGTCCTAGGCGATCTTCGATGTTGTCGCCGAAGATCCACAGATACCACATGTTCGACAGCAGATGCAGCCAGCCTCCATGAATGAACATCGCGGTGAACAGCGAGAGGAGGATTTCACCCCGGTTGGGGGAAAGCCGCATCATGGGCTGCAAGAGCCCTTGCGGAGGCCGCAGCCAACCCGCGGCAGGCAGAACGGCATCGCTCAGGTTGACCTGGACTACGAGGTTCGGGTTGAAGAGCTGGGCGACGCGGGCGGGCACGAAGCCTCGCTTAGCGACATAGGGCTCGAGTTTTGCCGCCGGGAGTTGCGAAAGGACGACGAGGCTGATGACGTTGGCGGCGATCAGTCCGTAGGTGACGTAGGGAGTGCGGTGAACCGGCGCATCGTCTCGATAAGGGAAGAGCATGCGTGCCGGACCAGCTTAAGAGGCGGCCTGGGGTCGGGCCGCGGCCACATCGAGGGGGAGCGGCACCCCCTTGATGACCCCCTCGACGGCCAGCCGCTCGTGGACGAAACCCTGGAAAGCACACACGATCATGGCGCCGCGGCGGATTTTGATGAGCTTGGAGACGAGGATGAGTCGGTCGCCCGGGATGACGGGATCGCGAAACCGCACCTCCTCGAGCCCGCCAAAGCCGATCATCTTCGCCCCGAGAAGGTCGTATTTCACGGCAAAATAACTGCACATTTGGGCGGCGGCCTCGCACATGATGACCCCCGGCATGAGGGGCATGCCCGGCATATGCCCTCGAACCCAAAACTCTTGGTGCGTCAGGTCTTTGAAGCCGGCGCAGATGTTGCGCACCGGGTCTTCGTAGCTGATGGCGGTGAGCTGCTCCATTTCGAACCGCTGGGGGTTGTACCGGCGGATTTCTTCCAGGTCCGCCAAAACGCGGTTTGGGTCGAACTCCGAGAAATCGAGCAGCAATTCCTTACCAGGCACAAGCGCGGCCCTTCGGCGGTAGGGGGTGGGCGGCAGCGGGAACCGCCTATTCTATTGTGACTTACCGCGCGCGACAACGAGCATTTCGCACACGTCGGCCAGGGCCGGCGGCAAGCGACTTTTCTCGGCAATTCGGGGCCGGGGGAGGTAGGCGAGTGAAACGGGCGGACGCGACCGGAAAGCCGCTCCCGACTGCGTGCCCAAAAAACTTTTGCGAGCCCCCTTTGACGCATTGGCCAAGCTCCTCTAGAATCACGAATCTTCGCCACGCCCGAAAGGGAAGCGATTAGCTGGCTGCGGGCCGCCTTCGGGCAGCCGCGACCACGGAGGCCGCGAAGGCAGCCCATGTCCAGCTAGTCGCCGGCGGCCCTTTGGGGCCGCGTCTTGCGGGCTTGGCGATGCGGAGTTGGCTTCGGCCGGCTCGTGGTTTGGCTGGAGATTGCCGGGATGCTCTTTCGGCGGTGAATTTGTCGCGAGGGCTTGACGCCCTGCGGCCGATTAACTAACATCTCTGATTCCCCATTGCGGGGAGCTTTCGGTTTGAGTGCGGTTGGGTGCAGGCCTGATTCGTCGGATTTGTCGACGAGTTGCGGCCCCTGCCCAAGCGGCGGGATGGTGGCGGCCATGGTTCGCGATGCGGACTGTGGCTGGTTGCCGAAGTTGATCTTTGACAATTTGGTCGTGGCAAAAGTGGCATCTTGTAGCGAATGATGCGAAGCGCGGCTTGTCCGTGTCTTCGAATCGTTCTCCAAGGCTCTTAGCAAAATCACTTGCCAGTTCGGCTCCTTCGGGGGTGCGAGTCTGGTGAGTGTCAAAGCGTTACTCGATCGAGTGCATCATGCGGCTCGTTGGCTTCGGCCGGCGGTGCCGTGTGTCGCCGCACTCGGTCAAAATTGTGGTTCGATTTGCATGGTTCTGCTTTCTTGGCGAGTCGGCGCCCTCGGGCGTTCGGCTGTCAGTTGAGAGGGTTGGATTTATGTGGTCAAGCTACTAAGGGCACATGGGGGATGTCTTGGCGTCAGAAGGCGATGAAGGGCGTGGAAGACTGCGAAAAGCCCGGGGGAATTGTCAAGCAAGTGATGATCCCGGGATACCCGAATTGACGCACACTGAATTCATAGGTGTGCGTGGCCAACGCGGCAAACTGAAACATCTCAGTAACCGCTGGAAAAGAAAGAAAACTCGATTTCCTCAGTAGTGGCGAGCGAACGGGAAATAGCCCAAACCGCGGAGGTTTTCCTCTGCGGGGTTGTAGGGCCTCTCACATGGGAGTTACCAAGCGATCGAATAACCGAACTGCATGGAAAGGCAGACCACAGAGGGTGACAGTCCCGTACGTGGCATTCGATCGCCTCCCGAGGGGTACCTGAGTAGGTCGGGTCACGTGAAACCCCGACTGAATCTACGGGGACCATCCCGTAAGGCTAAATACTCTCTGACGACCGATAGTAAACTCAGTAAGGCGACTGAAAGATGGGAAGAACCCCTGTTAGGGGAGGACACTGAACCTGAAACCATGTGCCTACAAGCGGTCGGAGCGCTATGGCCTTTTTGGCAAAGCGTGACGGCGTGCCTTTTGCATAATGATCCGGCGAGTTATCGTCAGCGGCTGGTTAAGGCCTTCCGGGCCGAAGCCAAAGGGAAACCGAGTCTGAATAGGGCGCAATTGGTCGTTGGTGATAGACGCGAAACTGCACGATCTACCCATGAGCAGGTTGAACCGCGGGTTATACCGCGTGGAGGACCGAACCCACTTGGGTTGAAAACCGAGGGGATGACTTGTGGGGAGGAGTGAAAGTCTAATCAAGCGCAGAGATAGCTCGTTCTCTCCGAAATAGCTTTAGGGCTAGCCTCGAGCAACTACACAGCGGGGGTAGAGATACTGAATCGGATAGGGGCCCTTTCCCGGGTACCCTGCTGAACCAAACTCCGAATACCGCTGTGACTATCTCGGGAGTCAGTCCGCGAGGGATAAGCTTCGCGGTCGAGAGGGAAACAACCCAGATCATCTGCTAAGGTCCCTAAGTAGAACTCAGTCACTAAGGAAGTTGAGTTGCGATGACAGCCAGGATGTTGGCTTAGAAGCAGCCATCATTTAAAAAGTGCGTAACAGCTTACTGGTCGAGCAATTCTGCGCCGATAATGAACGGGAGTAAGTTCTACACCGAAGCAGTGGAATTACACGCAAGTGTAATTGGTAGGAGAGCGCTGTAGATCAGATACGAGTCGTACCGTAAGGAGCGATGTCGGGGTCTACAGGTGATTATGCCGGAATGAGTAACGATAAAGCAGGTGAGAATCCTGCTCGCCGAAAGCCTAAGGTTTCCTGGGGAAGGTAAATCCGCCCAGGGTTAGCCGGTACCTTAGTCGAGGCCGAAAGGCGTAGACGATGGACAGCAGGTCAACATTCCTGCGCCATCAAGGTGGACCGATGGAGGGACGGCGTCTGTAGGGTGAGCGGTACGACTAGAAATGTCCGTGGACCGTCGTAAGGTGAGGGATAGGTAAATCCGCCCTCGCAAGCCAAACGGCGGGACCGATCGCGTTCATGTTCGAGAAGTCATCCGAAAGACGTCCAAGAAAAGCTCCTAAGGGTTGAAATCTTGGTGACCGTACTAAAACTGACACAGGTAGGCGAGACGAGAAGTCTAAGGCGCTCGGGAGAACGCTGGTTAAGGAACTCTGCAAAATGACCCCGTAAGTTCGCGATAAGGGGTGCCTCCGAGGGTGCAAGCTCTTGGAGGTCACAGTAAATCGGCTTCAGCGACTGTTTATCAAAAACACAGGACTCTGCGAACTCGTAAGAGGATGTATAGAGTCTGACGCCTGCCCGGTGCCGGTAGGTTAAGGAAGAGGGTTAGCCGTAAGGCGAAGCTCGCAACCGAAGCCCCGGTAAACGGCGGCCGTAACTATGACGGTCCTAAGGTAGCGAAGTTCCTTGTCGGGTAAGTTCCGACCTGCATGAATGGCGTAACGACTGAAGCACTGTCTCAACCAGCGACCCGGTGAAATTGTAGCCGTGGTGAAGATGCCACGTTCCCGCAGTTAGACGGAAAGACCCCGTGAACCTTTACTGCAGGCTGATATTGGGCTGTGATATGTTCTGTGTAGGATAGGTGGGAGGCTGTGAAGCCGGTACGCCAGTACTGGTCGAGCCAACGGTGAAATACCACCCTGAGCATGTTTTAGTTCTAACCCCGATTCCCGTGAAACCGGGCGGGGAACAGTTTCAGTTGGGCAGTTTGACTGGGGCGGTCTCCTCCAAAAGAGTAACGGAGGAGTCCAAAGGTACCCTCAGCCTGGTTGGCAATCAGGCTTCGAGCGCAAAGGTAGAAGGGTGCTTAACTGTGAGACTTATCAGTCGAACAGGTACGAAAGTAGGGCTTAGTGATCCGGTGGTTCCGAGTGGAAGGGCCATCGCTCATCAGATAAAAGGTACTCCGGGGATAACAGGCTTATCGCTTCCGAGCGTCCATAGCGGCGAAGCGGTTTGGCACCTCGATGTCGGCTCATCACATCCTGGGGGTGAAGAAGCTCCCAAGGGTTTAGCTGTTCGCTAATGAAAGTGGTACGTGAGCTGGGTTCAGACCGTCGTGAGACAGGTCGGTCCCTATCTGCTGTGGGCGCACGAAACTTGAGAGGATTCTTCTTTAGTACGAGAGGATTTGGAAGGACGTTCCTCTGGTGTACCAGTTGTCGCGCTAGCGGCACGGCTGGATAGCTATGAACGGAAAGGATAAACGCTGAAAGCATATAAGCGTGAAGCCCGCCTCAAGATTAGGTTTCGTAGAGCTTTTGCTCGAAAGTCCCCTGGAAGACTACCAGGTTGATAGGCCGGATGTGTAAGCGCAGCAATGCGTTGAGCTAACCGGTACTAACGGACGAATGCTTGACCGCATAATTCCAACGCTCTTTCCTCACGCTCCGGTCTCTCGGCCGGCGTGGGAAAGCTTTGCTAGGAATGCGAGCGCTTGGCGCCGACCCTTTGCTAGGGGGGCCGCCAAGAATGCTCATGCCGCTTTAGCCACGACCAGACCAACGGCCCGCCGGCGCCTTACCGCCCGGCTGGCCCTTTTCCGGTGAACATATCTGAAAGGTCACACCCGTTCCCATTCCGAACACGGTAGTTAAGCTTTCAGAGCCGATGGTAGCACCCAAAGTGCGAGAGTAGGTATCGCCGGATTTTGAACACGAAACCCCCGCCAGGCCCTGCTTGGCGGGGGTTTTCTCTTCCGCCCCCGCGCCGCGGTCCTTGCGCCCGCCGCCGCGAGGGACTACGCAAGCGGCCGAGCGATCCGCGCCACGCAACTCGCCGCCGCCCCGATCCATAGGCATGCGGCCGCCAAGAGCAACCGCTCCGTCAGGCCCATCAGCCACGGCGGTCCCGAGGTGACGAACACAGGCGCAAGGCTCGCGGAAAAGATCAGGTAGCTGGCAGCCTGGAGATACGACAGGCCGACGAGCCAGCCGCCCGCCCGCGGAGTCAGTCGCGGCCGCAGCCGCCGCGAACTGATCCAGGCTCCAATGGGGAGCGCGGTTAGAGCGGCCATCGCCGCCAGGCCATGCAGGGCGCCCGCCGTCGATGGCGGTCGGTCCCAGTGGCCCGGTGGATCCGCCGGAAACACGCCCCCGATCGCAACGCCCAGCGTCCAGATGCCTAACAGCAGGCTGCCGGTGCGCCCCACGGCGCCGGGCGCTGCCAAGGCGCACTCCGCGAGCAGCGCCGCCGACCCAGCGGCCAGGGCAAGCAATCCGGCGGTGAGCAGCCAACCACTGCGCCCGTGAACGTAGTAGCTCACGGCCTCGCGCAGGGGATCGAGCCCTGGCTGCAACAGGTGCAGCACGACTGCGCATCCCAGAAACACGATCACTCCCAGCCAAGCGGCCACGGCCAGCAGGTCTGCACGTCGCGTCATCGCGTGACCCTCGAGGAGCGGAACGCCCGTATGCCGGCCGAACGACGGGCAGCGAGCTGCTTTCGACCCTTATTATTCGCATTCGAACGCGCCGCCTTGGGGGCACGGCCCCAAGCTCGCGCCAGGGATGCGGTTTCGTAGCCGCTGCCCCGCAACCGCCCTGGGCCTGCCCCAAACCCGTGTCGTACACTTGGGGGCGACTGCTTTTCGCACCTTCGGAGCCCTTTCATGCGTACTTTCCTCGTCACCGGCGGCGCCGGCTTCATCGGCTCGCACATTGCCCAGGCACTGCTAGCCCGCGGCGACAAAGTCCGCATTCTCGACAACTTCAGCACCGGCCACCGCCGCAACCTGCCGGCGGGCGCCGAACTGATGGAAGGGGACGTCGCGGATCCGCAAGCAGTCGCCCGCGCGGTCGCTGGCGTCGAGTGCGTTTTCCACCAGGCGGCCCTGGCCAGCGTGCCCCGCAGTGTCGAGGCCCCCCTCGACAGCAATCAGGCCTGCGTCACCGGAACCGTCACGGTCCTCGACGCTGCCCGCAAGGCGGGAGTGCGGCGGGTGATGTTTGCCGGTTCGAGCAGCGTCTATGGCGACCTACTGACGTCGTCGAAACGCGAGACCGACTATCCCGCGCCGATTTCGCCCTACGCCGCGGCCAAAATCGCCGGTGAGTTCTACTGCCAGTCGTTCACTGGCACCTATGGGCTGGAAACGGTGACGCTGCGGTACTTCAACGTCTTCGGCCCTCGCCAGGACCCCCACAGCCAGTACTCGGCCGTCATTCCGAAGTTCATCACGGCCATGCTGGCCGGCAAGCGTCCCGTGGTCTTCGGCGATGGCCAGCAGTCGCGCGACTTCACCTACATCGACAACGTGGTCCACGGCAACCTGCTGGCGGCCGACGCTCCGGGCGTCGGCGGCCTCGTGTTCAACCTGGCCAATGGCCAGAGCACGAGCCTGCTCGAGTTGATCACGGCTCTCAACGAGCTCCTCGGCACACAGCTCGACCCAGAATTTGCCCCACCGCGGCCAGCCGATGTCCGCGAGAGCCTGGCCGACGTGAGCCGGGCCCGCGGCGACCTGAAGTACGAGCCCCAGGTAGGGTTCGTCGAAGGGCTGCGACGCTCGATCGACTATTACCGGTCGGTGGCGCAGTAAGTCGACGCTTCGTCGTCGCTGATCCAGGCTGTTCACAAGATCACCTCGAGCGTTCCGCCTGCGCTGAACGCAAGTCGACCGGCTGCCTCGCTCTTACGTCGTTGGCGCGAACCGCTATCGGGATTCTGCTCCGCAGCACGCTTGGGTCTGGTCGGCCCTGCCGGAGTGGAGACGATAACCGCAGCAGCGAAGAATTACGGCGCCGACGAATGGCGTGAGCAGCGCCCCGCCTAGCGCCAGGGCCAATCGCCAGAACGAGGGATCGGGCCAGGTTTCCGAGAGGGCCCAGGCGAGCCCGGCGAACGTGCCGACCAACATCGACGCTCCACTCGCGCGGACCTTGAGCGACGTGCCTAAGACGGCCAAGACAGGACCGATGCAGGCCGCGGACAGGATGAGTGCGGTGATCACGTTGCTCATCAGCAGGTCGTCGCGTTGTTCCGGCTCGCGCGGAACGTTGCTGACGAAAGCCAGCGCGACGAGCGCGAAGTAGGCAGTGACGCCGAGCATGGTTCGTAGCGACGTTCGCGGCAGCGATTGGACTGCGCGAGGAGCCCCGATGGAGCCGAGAAACGTACGGACCAGAAAGAGCGTGCCGACTACGAACGACAACCAAGTGAGCAGCGCTAGCGCTGCGTCCCGTGAGCCGCCGATTCCCTGAAACTCATCGCTGGACACCGCGGCCACGGACGGCCAGAGCAACCCTAGAAAGTAGGCGGCGGCGGCAATCGTTGCCCAGGCCCTTGCTCGCCACGACAGATCGCCGAGCACCAGCGCCACGGCAGTCAGCAGGGCTGCGCCAACAATGAACCCTTCGGACTCGGGCCGATGGGAATCGCTGCCGATCGCTGCCCACGCGAGCCCGGCCAAGACGACGGCGTAAACGGCTACTAAGGCGCCCAGTTCGGAGAGACCCTTCATCGTTGCAACGCTGCCGAACCGAGTGAATCAGCAGCCCTATTGCCCTCGCGGCCGCAGCAGTCGGTCGAGCCCGCGCTCCACTTCGCCGCGCAGCAGTTCTTGCACCGCGCCTTGCAGGAATTGCGTGGCCAGATTTTGCCAGGCGTTGCGGTCGAGTTGCGGTTGGTTGAGCGTGCCGGAGATGGGAATGCGGATTGTCTGGTTCTTCAATCCGGCCAGACGCGGCGCCTGCTTTAGCCAATCGGAGCGAATCGGCACTTCGGCCACGAGCGCGAGCGACTGGTCGAGGCCCACCGACCCCCGGGTGCGGACCGTCACTTCGCCGACCTGAATCTCGAGACCCTCGTGGTAGACGCGGCGGTCCTTGAGCTGGAAGGGAACGCTGTTGTCGGACACCTTGACCAGCGGTTGGTTGAGGTTGCCGGCGTCGGGGAGTTGCTGCTTGCGGAGCAGCGCCTCGATCTGGCGAGCGAGCCAGATCATTTCCTGCATCACCGGTCCGGCGCGGACCTGGGCCGCGTGAATCGTCAGCCGGCCGTTCAGCTCGCCGCCGCCCAGGTCGGCCAGCGGCAGCCGCCCCCCTTCGAGATCGACCGAGAGCTTCCCTTGGGCGACGGCCGCGCCGGCGAGCGCAGGCGCGGCGTACTTGAGCAAGCCGGCGCAGATCTCCTCGGTGAGCTGCACCTGCTGGACGACCGGACCTTTGTCGAGCAGCAACTCAGCGGGCTCTGGGCTCAGCCGCACGCGGGGGGCGAGAAGCACACGGCCCTGGGCCACCACCAAGTCGACGGGCTTGAGCTGCACGAGCCCGCGCCCCATCGACACTTCGAAGTTGGCGGGGCCCACGGCCAGGCCGAGCAGATTGGCCCGCTCCCAGCCGAAGCTGGCGGCGCCGTCGAGTTGCCGCCACCCGCCGACGGATCCGCTCGCCACGGTCGCTTCGGCCAGGGGGCCGCGCACCTGGAAGTTTCGTGACTCCCGCCCGACGAGTTGCAGGTCGCTGCCCCAATAGGGTTCGAGCACGCGCGAGAGCTGCGCGAGGTCGTAGTTCATTTTGCCGTTCAACTCCACCACGCGTCGCGTGGTGAGTTCGGTGAGTTGGCCGGCTGCATTCAGTTGCAGCATGCCGCTGGCGAGGTCGACGGCCGTGAGCTTGAGGGCGTCGGCCGCGCGGTCATGCACCAAGCGAGCAGTGAGGCTTACGCGCGGCTCGCGCCACAACGGCGCTGCGTTTGCGCCGCCGGCGGCCGGCGCGGTCGAGGCGACCGTGAGATTGTCGATCATCGATTGCAGTTCGATCGTCGATTGGTCGCCCGATGATTCGCCGCGGAGCTGGCCGGTCAAACGACCGGCGTAGGTCACCTTCGGCGGCGCCTGCGGGGAACGCAGCCAGGCATTCATTTTTCCCAACTCGCCTTGGTAGTCGAGCGCACCGTGCAGTTGGGGCGCCCCGGCGACCGTTTGATAGCGCAGATCCTTCGCGCGGGCTTGCAGGGCCGACGAATTGATGTCGGCGTTGCTGATCGTGAGCTGCAGTGGATCGCGCTGAAGTTTGCCTGACGCAGTGACCCGCAGTTCGGGCTCGGAAATGAAACGCGTGGCGGAAACGGCTTGCAGGCGCTGCACGCTCAGCTCGAACTCCGGCAACTGCACGTCGCCGGGCCCAACCAGGGCCTGCGCCTTCAGGTCGCACTGGCCGGCGAGGCTCCAATCCCCGAGCGGCACGAACAGGGCGAGCCGCGGTTGCCATTGCTCGAGCGCTCCCTGCAAACGCAGGTCGATTGGCCAAATGCTGGCGGCGCGTGGAGCGTCGACTGGGCCGGCCAGTTGCACCGTCGCCGCGCCGCCTGCGGCGGCCAACGTGGCCGTGGCAGTGTCGATGCGGGCAAGCTGGACGCCGTTCATGCGTCCCGTGGCGTTAGCGCCGGCGGTCAGCTCGCGCTCGATCCACGGCATGCCCTCCGGCCGCGTCCACTCGAAATCGACGAGCTTCGACTCGACGCTGGCGGTGAATTGCTGCTGGGCGTCGCGCTGCCATTGCAACCGCGCGCTGCCGCGCCCGGCCAGCTTGGCGCCGCCGAGGTCGAAGAATTGCCCCAGCTCGGCGGCCAGCCGGTCGAGGTCGAGGTTGGCCGTGGCGCTGAGCCGGTCGAGCGTGCCGGAACCGGCGGCCTGCAAGAAGCTCGAGCGGCACTCGAGGCGGTCGACAACGAAGTTCTGCTGATCGCGGCGGACCAGGAACTCGGCAACCAGCGGATCGGTCCAGCGGACCAGCCGGCCCGCCTGCTGGGCGGCGAGCTCGCTCGTGGTCACGCGCCCGTTCCACTCATAGCCGCCGCCGGCGGCCGGTTTGCCCGAGAGCAACCAGTCGACGCCCCCAGACTGCACGACCAGGCCTTCGCGCACGCGGAGCGTGCCGGGCAGTAGGCGGGCGAGCGCCGCGAGATCGACGCGTCCGGCGACTTCGCACGGAGCGCCGTCGACAGCAGCCAGCCAGTCCCCCTTGGCCACCTCGGCCAGGCGCAGATCGCCGGCGGCCGCGACCTGGCCCACATCGCTCTCCACGGCCAGTTGTTCGATCGAGAGCACCTCGCCGCGCACGCTCCCCCGCAACGGGGCCTTGAGCGTTTGCAAGCGCAACGGCTCCTTCCAGGCGGGCAGTTGCAGGGCCAGACCCGCCGTCGACGCTTGTCCGTCGAACGAGATCTTCCGCTCGTCGCCAGCGCCTTGGGTGCGCGCAGTGAATGCAGTCGTAAGCGAGCCGGCCAGTTTGGCGCCGGGCTGAACCCGCGCCGCGAGGGGCTCGAGCATTTCGAGCGGGAAGTTCAGAAGTTCTACCCCTGCCTTCTCCGGCAGCGGCACGCCGTTGGGGCCGGTGGGGCGCACGATCCGGGCGTCGACGGCCAGGCGACCCGGATTCGCGCCCCCCAAGATTTCGCCCGCCGCGTTGATGGCCACGGGTTGGGCCAACTCGGCCGGCACGGCGACCGTGGCATCGAGCTTGGCGACTTGCCAGGAGCGGTTGGTAGCGGCGTCGCGGATCGTGGCCTCGCCATCCTGGATCACCAGCGTCAGGTCGACGGTCTTGGGCCCCTCGCTTTCCAATTCGAGCAGCGGCCGCAGGATGTCTTCCAGGTTGCTGCCGTCGGGGCGAAGCACGAGTTCGAGCTTGGGGCTGCGGAGTGTTACCTGGCCCACACGGCCACCGCCGGTGAGCAGGGCCCAGAGCGACTTCTCGGTTTCGAGCTCGCTCAGCTGCGCGACCGTGTCGCCTTGGGCGTCCTTGAGCGTGATCCCGAACACACGCACCGGCGAAAGCCAGCCGAGCGATAGCCCGCCGATCGAGAGGTCTCCCTTGAGATCGGCGGCGGCGCTCCGCACCAAGGAGTTCGTCAACCCGCTCGCCACGAGCAGCGCAGGTGCGAACCACGCAAGGACGGCCAGGAGCAGCAAACCGCCGCCCAACCAGCGGGGCCAGCGGCGGGGCGCTTGGGGCTCGTCGCGACGGGCGGGTTTCACAAGCCGGGGTTCGGCGGAGGTGGAGGCCATCGACCAACCTGGGGAAAGAGTGCTAGCAGCGCCCCACCACAACCAGCCTTGGCTCGGGGAGCGCGGGGGCTCATTGTAGGCCGGCGGGGGAAAGCGGGCCTAGATGAACCTGGACGACCACAAACTCTGCCTGTCGGCAACTTGCCAGAAAAATGTTGACGCGCTGGCCGCTCACGGTATAGTCACAGTTGCTCGGAACCTTCGTTAGCTGGAAGTGGCGATTTCGGAACAACCGCCCGACGCTGGCGACGGCCGTCCCCAGGCATCAGCCAATCCGCGGCGTTTATCTCTTCTCGTCTTGTCCGCGGCCCGCCCGGGGCGACCACCGTCCACTCTTCGTGGCGATTCGATCGCTCGCTCCTCCGTTGCTGCATCGCATTAGTTCGCCCATCGGCCGCAAAGCTTGGTGGGTTGGCGATAAGTCACCGCGCGCCGTCTGCTTCTGAAGAGGCTTAGAAGCAGCGCCGGGGCGCTCGTTCCTTTGGCTTGCCAGGAGTTTCGCCATGCGCTGCGCACTGCAAACCGCTCGTCATCAGGCCCGTTTCGCGTTCACGCTCGTCGAATTGTTGGTCGTGATCACGATCATCGCCGTGCTCATGGGGCTGCTGATTCCCGCCGTCATGCAGGCCCGCGATCGGGCGTACCAGGTCACCTGCATGAGCAACCAAAAGCAGCTCGCTTTGGCCGCCCTGCAATTCGAGCAGGCCAAGGGGCACTATCCCGGTTACGTGAACAACGTGCGCGGGCTCAAAACGACCTGGGTCCCGCCGCTCCTGCCGGGTTTGGGCCGCAACGACATGTGGGACCGCTGGCGCGACGGACAGCCGGTTCACACCAAGCTGGCGATCTTGCTTTGCCCCAGCGCGGAGTTGCAGTCCGGCATCGAGACGCCCATGTCGTTCTCCGTGAACGCGGGCTTTGCAACGGGCGCCGAGAAGCCGGCGAACGGAGTGTTTCTCAACGCCGGCAAGTCGCGCTCGCAGGGGAACACGGCGCAATACATCGATTCGCACGACGGCTCGAGCTACACGCTTCTCTCGGGCGAAAACTTGCAAACACTGGGCTGGCAGTACACGACCGATCAAGAGGCCAAGCAGGGAACCGGCTTGCTCTGGCACACGACGCCGAACCCGATCCGGCAACTCAACGGCTTCCGCGAGGCGGCGATTCCCAAGGAGGCCAATCGGGCCGACTACGCGCGCCCTTCGAGCAACCACTACGGCGTGGTGATCGTCAGCTTCTGCGATACTTCGTGCCGCACGCTCTCGGATCTGATCGACTACGACGTCTACAAACAACTCATGACCCCCTATGGGAAGGGATCGGACGACAAGGTCAATCGATTGCTGAACGACGACGATCTGCGGTAGGATGAACCGCTGTTCGCGTCGATCGCGAGACGTTGCAATTCGAGGAGCGATCATGAGGACCTGCCTTTGCTTGCTGGCGCTGCTCGCCACGTCCAGCGAGGTCGTAGCCCAAATCGCCGTGCAACTCCCGACGTATTCCACGTTCTCGGTGAACACCACCGTCAGCGTGCCGGATCGCGGCGGCATGTGGCTGGGGGGCGGCGGGCAGAGCGCCTTCGGCGGGCTCCGTTCGGCGCCTCCGGGGCAGATGCTCCGCACCGTGCGGCAAGGCGCCGCCGGGGTAGGCGTGTCGGCCTGGGTCCACGATCACGCGGCGCTCGACCGGGCGACGCTCGGCCAGGCGAAGCGGACCGCTTCCGCGAGAGCGTCGCATGCTGCCGCGGCCCCGGCGCTGCCGGCGTCCGGAGCCGAGAGCATCGCTGAGCTGCGGCGACAGCGTGAGGCGGAGAAAAAGGAGCTTGCTGCCCGTGCTGCGGCGCGGCAGCAAACGGCTCAGGCCCTCCGCGCAGCGAGGGCTGCCAGAATGCAGGAGGCGCCGGGCGTTAAGGTGAATCGCGCGCCGAAGTCGGTGGCCAAGGACCTCCGCTAGGCCATCGCGGCGGTTTAGCTACTTGGCGACCCGTTCGCGCGAAAGCACATCGCACACTGGCTTCGGCCGCCCCTCGGCATCGAACAGGCCGCCCCAAGGCCATTCGTGAGCGGCCGCGTCGTCGACCTGCCCGTAGTAGATCGCGCGCACTTCGGGCCGCGCTTCCAGGGCCGCCACGAGCCGGCCTACCCAGTCGGCCTGGGCGTCGGGCGAGGTTCCGCCGGCTGCCTCGAGATCGATTACTTCGGCCTGTCGGCTGGCCCGGTCATCGATTGCGTCGCTGCTGGGGGCCACCAGCGTGACCTCGAGGGGCAGCCCCATGCAGGCCCAGCGGTCCAGGTGCCGCTCGAACTCCACCGCGTCGCGCGGCCAGGTGCCGCCGGGGTGGTAGCCCAAGTTCAGTTCGAGCTCCAGAGCCGAGAGCCCCAGATCGGCCCGCACGAGCGCATCGGCAAAGTACAGGGGCGAAATCTTGGCCGGCCGCCAGGTAATAAATTCACCCCAAGGCTGATCGAAGACCACCGACACCGCGGCCGGCTCCGGCGCGGTCTGGCGGGCGATCTCGAACGCCCGCAGCCCCAGCCGCAGCCTTTGCTCTTCGCCCAGGCCGCAGAGGTCGGCCGTGTGCGTGGTGCGGCCGACTGCTTTCCAGGCCGAGATTTGCGGACGATAGCGCTCCACCGCCTCGCCCACGTAGGCCTCGATGCGGTCCAGCCAATGTCCTTGATCGGCGAGGCCAGCTGTGAGCCAACCAGGCAGCCGAGCCGCCTCGAGCTCGACGAGCGGTCCGCCCACCGCGCGAAAACCCTGCTCCGCGCACCACTGGAGCTGGCGGTCGATGCTGTGGCCGTCGAACTCGCCGGGTTGCGGCTCGATCTGCGACCAATCAAAGGTCACGACCGCCGTGTCGAACATTGCGTGCAGGGCGTCGGTCTGCGCCGAGGTCGGCAGCGCAGTGCTCAGGCGAAAACCGCGGCTAAGTGGGATCTGCCGTTTGGCGGCGCGAGCCGTCGACGCAGCTAAGGCCAAGGCGTCGCCCGCCTGCAAGGCCCGGACGATCGCTTCCTGGGCCAGCTCCCCGGCGTTCGGGGCAAACGATTCGCAACACCCGGCGGCCGCCAGGCGAGCGTGGGCCCGGTGCAGTTCTTCTTCGGCGCTCTCCGGGAGCGGCACACCGCGGGCTTCGAGCGCGGCGCGAAACTCGCGCATCCGGCCGAGCGTGCCGCGGGCAAGCTCGAGAAGGAGGTAGTAGGGCCGAGCCCGCTCCATGAGCGTAGCGGTCGAGAGGACGATCGGGCCCCGGCCCGGCACGTTCCACAAGACCTGCAGGCGGGCCGAATCGCACTCCGCCCGCTCGATTACGAGCGTGGCCCCCTCGCGCCGTCGGCCAGCCCGACAGGGAACGCCGTCGAAGCCGGCCACGTAGCCGCACGACGCCAGGCAATCGGTCGCCTGATCGTGGCCATTTGGCACGAGAAACCGCAGTTGGCCCATGAGAGAAGGATGGCGCGGGGAGGAGTGTTGCCTTGGACGAAATGGAAAGCAAACGCTGCGCCAACCCTGCCAGCACCGGCCGAAATCCCGCCGGCCAGCCGGAAGTCTAACGGCCCATCGCAGGCAGAACAACCGACGCAGCCAGCCCCTTAGGGCGGACCGCGCCGGCGGATATACTGCCAAGCTTACCGTATCCTATGCGTCTCGTTGCCGGAGGAACACTGTTTTCGATGTCCGCCGCTCTGCTCCAAACGTCGCTGCCAGGGGTGCCGGTCCGCCGCGGAAAGGTCCGCGATGTCTACGATCTGAGCGACCGTCTGCTCGTCGTCAGCACCGACCGGATTAGCGCGTTCGATTGGATCCTGCCGACCGGTATTCCCGACAAAGGGCGAGTCCTCACCCAGCTCAGCGCCTTCTGGTTCGGCCGTTTGGGCGTGCCGCACCATCTGCTCTCGCTCGACCCGGCCGACGCCGGGCTCCCCGCCGAAGTCGACCTGGCGCCGCTGGCCGGCCGCTCGATGGTCGTCCGCAAGGCCCAGGTCGTGCCAATTGAGTGTGTGGTCCGCGGCTACCTGGCGGGCTCCGGCTGGAAGGAGTACCGCGCGGGCGGAGCGGTCTGCGGAGTGAAGTTGCCGGCGGGCCTGCAGGAATCGAGCCGGCTCCCGCAGCCGATCTTCACGCCCGCCACCAAGGCCGGGAGCGGACACGACGAGAACATTCCTTTCGAGCAGATGGCCCGACAGGTCGGCGGAGAACTGGCCGAGGAACTGCGAGCCGCGAGCCTGCAAGTCTACGAGCGAGGCGCCGCGCATGCAGCGAGCCGCGGGATTTTGGTGGCCGACACGAAGTTCGAATGGGGGCTCGTCGACGGCCGGCTCATTCTGATCGACGAAGCGCTCACGCCCGACAGCTCGCGGTTCTGGCCGGCCAGCGACTACCGGCCAGGACGCGGTCAGGCCTCGTTCGACAAGCAGTACGTGCGCGACTGGCTGGAAACGAGCGGTTGGGACAAGAACAGCCCGCCGCCGGAGTTGCCGGCGGAGGTCGTGGCCGGCACGCGGGCCAAATACGTCGAGGCGTTCGAGCGGCTGACGGGGGAGCGGTTCTCCGGGGAATAGCGGCGCCGTCGGCGAAGGCAGCTCAGGTGGCGGACTGTCCGGCGGTGCTGGGCGCCGTTTGCCCTTCGGACAGCAACTCGAGCACTAACTCCTCCATCACGCGTTCGTCGCCACCGGCGTAGCCGATCCAGATGCCCCGCACCTTGCCGGTGCGGTCGAGCACGACCGTGGTTGGCATCGTGCCCCGCGAATCGTAGGCCGTCGCAGCGACCGCCTTGCGCGTCTGCCAGAAGGGATCGGCGTAGATCGGGAACTTCGCGCCCATTTCGGCGGCGTAAGCCTCTGTCTGGAGTCGTAGATCCGGGATCGACTCGGGGCTCTCTTGGCCGCACGAGACACTGAGAAACTTGAAATCAGGATTGCCCCGCAGCCGCTCTTCGAGCTTCATGAGGCGCGGGAACTCGCGTCGGCAGGGACCGCACCACGTGCCCCAAAGATTCAGGAGCACGACCTTGCCTTCGAGCGACTCGAGCGTCACGGGCTCGCCGTTGCCCACGAGCGGGAGGAGGTCGATGCCGGGCAAACGGCGGCCGGCGCCGGGATGGTCCTTGCCCACGTAGTCGCGGCGCGGGTTGTTCGAGAACGCCAGAAACCCCAGGAACGCCGCTCCCAGCACAACCAGGCCGAGCCAGGTGACGAGCGTGGAGCGGGGCAGCCCGGCCGGTAGAGCGGGGTCCTGCGACATGCGATGCTAGAGGCCTTGGGCGGCGTGCGAGTTGGAAATCGATGCCCAGGGAATTATCGCCCACGATTGACGCTTGGGGAACTGGGGCAGGCAAACTGCAGGCAGAAAGATGCATCTCGAAGTCGAACTAAAATTCCGCGTGGCCGACCGGGAAGTATTGCTGGCGCGGCTCGGCCGCCTGGGGCTCGCGTGGCGCGAGACGGTCGAGCAGTGCGACCTGTACTGGGCTCACCCGGCGCGCGACTTCGCCCAAACCGACGAGGCGCTGCGGGTGCGGACGGTGGGCGAGCAGTGCTGGATCACCTACAAGGGTCCCAAGCTCGATGCCCTCACCAAGACCCGCCGCGAGCTCGAATTGCCGCTGGGAACGGGCGTGGCCACGTTGGGGGCCTGGCGCGAGCTGCTCTCGGCGCTCGGTTTCTGCCCGGTGTCCGAGGTGCGGAAGAGCCGTCGGCTGGGCTTGCTCCGCTGGCAAGGGCGAGAGGTCGAAGTGGCCCTCGACACGTTGCCGACGCTGGGAAGCTTTGTCGAGTTCGAGCTCTCGGCCGACGAGGCCGACGTCGACGCCGCGCGGCAGGCGCTGCTCGGCCTGGCGGCCGCGCTCGAGTTGAATGAGAGCGTGCGTACGAGCTACTTAGAGTTGTTGCTCGCTCAGAAAGCCTCGGCCGGCGAGCGGCCAGCGTAAGCTGGCTGACAAAACCGCGGGAGAGCGCGCTCGAGGCCGTGGGTCGGCCGGCTGACGCCAGGCCGCTCGCCGGCGATGGGGTTACTAGAACCAGCCGCGGACCCAGGCGTATGCCAGCAACCCCAAGAGCGGAAAACCGAGGAACACCGCCAGATAGGTGAAGATCGTCGTCCAGGCGTGTCGAGGCCAGCGTGCCATGTTGCGAAGTGCGCCGAGACGGAAGGGTGTCAGGAAGGGTCGGCGGTCAGGTACTCGAGCACGATTTCGCAGGGCGCCGCGGCCGGCTTTGGCAGCCGCAGATCGAATCGTGCCCCAAACGGCTGCGACACTCCCACCTTGATCTGCACATCGGGGCCTTCGAGCTGATGCACCTCGAGCTGCGGCGCATGGTCCAGCGGTGGGCAAAAGGCCACGTGCGCGGCGGCCGACTGTGCGCCAGCCGCCAGCGCTACTCGCTGCCAGCCACTCACGCGCTCGATCCCCGACTCGTCGCGCGTGCGGATCTGTTGTTGCTGAACGTTCGGCTCGAGTCGTTCGTCGAATGACTCGAGATCGGCCGAGTCTTCAGGCGGCGAAGCTGTCGCGCTTTTCCCCAGCGCAGGCGCGATTGCCGGTTCAGGGTTGCGGTTCGCCTCGGGCTGTCCCCGCCGGCGAAGCAACGACGGCAGCCGCCATGCCCAGGCCTGTTCGAGCAACACCGCCGCGGCGACGAGCCCCCCCAGCAGATCTGCGCTGGCCAGCCCCAGTCCGACGCCGATTACACCAACCGACACGCAGCTTTCGAGGGCCCGGCGGCAGCGAGCATCCAAGTCAAGGCTCCGGCCGAACGCGCGCAACCCGGCGCCCCAGGCCACAAGGGCCAGGGCGAATCCCGCTGCCAGGCTGCCGTGGGGAACGAGGCCGCCGCTCAGCCGCCGCTCGAGCACGAACAGCCCCAACAGGGCGAACGCGCCCCCGGCCAGCAGCTTGGCGGCGACCAAGGGGGATCCCAGGCGCAGCCCGCCGCTCAGAACTGCGAGCGCCCAGGTTGCACCACGATCCGCCACGGCACCAATCCGGTTGGCCGCCCCACCAGCGTGCCCGAATTCAACGCTCTTGGTTAGCGGGCCGACGCCGTCGCGCCGGCCGCGTCAGCCAGGGCCGCGGCTTTGCCGGTGGCTTCCCACGTGAAATCGGTGTCGGAGCGGCCAAAGTGGCCGCCGGCCGCCGTCTTGCGGTAGATCGGCCGCCGCAGATCCAGGTAGCGAATGATGCCGCCGGGGGTCAGCGGGAACAACTCGCGCACCAGCTCGCAGATCCGGGCATCGTCGATCTTGCCGGTGCCAAAGGTGTCGATGTGGACACTTACCGGCTCCGTGACGCCGATGGCGTAGGCCAACTGCACTTCGCAGCGATCGGCCAGGCCCGAGCTGACCACGTTCTTGGCCACGTGCCGCGCCATGTAGGCGGCGCTGCGGTCGACCTTGGTGGGGTCCTTGCCGCTGAAGGCGCCGCCGCCGTGGCGGCCCCAGCCGCCGTAGGTGTCGACAATGATCTTGCGCCCCGTCAGACCGCAGTCACCGTGAGGCCCGCCTACCACGAACCGCCCGGTGGGGTTGATGTGATACTTGACGTTCTTGGTGTCGAGGTCCTTGGGCAGCAGCGGCTTGACGATCTTGTCGACCACGTAGCTGCGGATCTCCTCGTTCGACACCTGCGGCGCGTGCTGCGTCGACACGACAACGTTGTCGACTCGCAGCGCTTTGGCGCCGTCGTATTCGATCGTCACCTGGCTCTTGCTGTCGGGCCGCAGCCAGTCGACCTCTTGCTTGTGACGGGCTTCCGTCAGCCGGTTGAGAATGCGGTGCGCGAGCGCAATCGGCAGCGGCATGCACTCGGGCGTTTCGTTGCAGGCATAGCCAAACATCAGCCCCTGGTCGCCGGCGCCGATCTCCTTGCCCGACTTCTCGTTCTCGTCGACGCCCTGAGCGATGTCGGGGCTTTGGCGGTCGATGCTGACCATCACGGCGCAGGTGTCGGCGCAGATGCCCATGTGGTCGTCGTTGTAGCCGACCTCGCGGATCACGCCGCGGACGACGGTGGGATAGTCGATCACGGCCTTGGTGGTGATCTCGCCAGCGACGATGGCGATGCCGGTGGTGACCATGGTCTCGCAGGCCACGCGGCTCAGGGGGTCCTGCGCGAGCAGGGCATCGAGCACGCCGTCGGAAATCTGGTCCGCCAACTTGTCGGGGTGACCGGCGCTGACCGATTCGCTGGTGAACAGAAACTTGCCAGATGCCACGTGAACCATCTCCTGATAGCGAGACCGAGAAATCGGGATCGTGCCCGAGAGCTTTTCCGGACGGGTTAGGCCGTTCGAGGGGCCGCTCCGGGGCCAAACTAAGCCCGCGCGGACCTCCGGAAAGGATAGCCCCTGAGTATACAGGCCGCCGGCCTCCGTCGGCAACCGTTACGTAAACCGCATTGTCGCCTGCGGTTGCCGCCCGCGGCCGACGGCGACGGCTAGCGCGATAGCGCGGGTTGCGCCTCGCCGCTGATCGCTGCGAAAGCCTCGCCGGCCGCCAGGAAGGCGTCGACCACGTCGGGGTCGAAGTGAACGCCCGAGCCTTCGAGAATGATCGAACGGGCGACATCGTGGTCGAAGGAGTCCTTGTAGCAGCGCTTCGAGGTCAGGGCGTCGTACACGTCGGCCAGGGCCACGATGCGGCCGCAGAGCGGAATGTCGTCGCCCCGCAGGCCGGCGGGGTAGCCGCTGCCGTCGTAGCGCTCGTGGTGCGTGGCGGCGATGTCGCGGGCCATTTGCAGGAAGCAGGCCTCAGGGTGCTCCTGCAAGGTCGCCTCGAGCGTTTCGGCCCCCAACCGAGCATGCGATTTCATCACCTCGAACTCGCGGTCGTTCAGCACTCCTGGCTTGAGCAGCACGCAGTCGGGAATGGCCACCTTGCCGATGTCGTGCAGCGGGCTCGTCAGATAGATGAGCTGCACGTACTCCGGCGTCACCTCATCGCGAAAATTCTCCTGCCGCGACAACTGCTCGGCCAGCAGCCGCGAATACTTGCGCACCCGGTCGAGGTGGGCCCCGGTGTCGGCGTCGCGCGATTCGGCCAGCTTCGCCAGCGCGAAGATCATCACGTCGCGCGTTTCGAGCCCCAACACCCGCTGTCCGGCCCGCACCCGCACCGCCAGCTCTTCGGGGTGATAGGGCTTGGTGATGAAGTCGTCGGCACCCGCCGAGAGCCCTGCGATGATGTCTTCGCGGCGATCGCGGCTGGTGAGCAGGATCATGTATAGGTAGTGCGGAAACCCCGCCTGGCGGACCTGCCGGCAGAGCTCGAGGCCGCTCATGCCCGGCATTTCCCAATCGGAGATCACGAGCCGGCAGGTTCCCTGGCGAAGGATTTCGAGGGCCTGATCGCCATTGGTGGCCGAGAGCACCTCGTATCCCTGCCGCGACAAGAGGTTGTCGAGCAGTTCGAGCGAAATTTCATCGTCGTCGACGATCAAGAGCTTCTGCACGCGAGCCTCGCTGCACTTGAGATGTTGAACGTCACGCGGATTGGGTCGCGCCCAAGCGGCCTTCGATATAGGCCACGCAGGCGGCGAGCTCGGCCTCGAGCTGCGCCACGGCCCCTTGCATGGCCGCCAGATCGCTGTCACGCGCGGCGCGCTCGGCGCGCGCGGCTTGCTCCCATACCCGCGCGGCCGACATGTTGGCCGACATGCCCTTGAGGGCGTGGGCGGCGCGGGCGGCGGCGCCGATGTCGCCCGCCGCCAGGGCGGCTGACAGCCGGTGGAACTCGGCCGGCGCCTGCGTGGCGAACTTGGCCAGCAGTCGGTCGACGAGGCGCGCGTCGTCGAGACAGCGGGCAAGCAACTCGGCCTCGCGCACGGGAGGAGCGTCGGCCACGGAATGGGTTACCGCCAGGGTTTCGTCGGCGGTGCGCGTGTCCTCCTGCGCGGGAACGCTTGTAGCGACGGGAGCGGTCGGCGCAGTCGCACTTGCGGCGCTTTCAGCCGCCGCGGCCGGCGGCGCTCCGAGCCGCGCGTCGATGGCGGCGATCAAGGTTTGCGGGTCGATCGGCTTGCTCACGTGGTCGTCCATGCCGGCGGCCAGACAACGCTGCCGGTCTCCCTTGATGGCGTTGGCCGTAAGCGCGATGATCGGCAGCCGCCGCTGCGAGCCATGGGGCAAAAGGCCGTCGGCCTCCATTTGCCGAATCAGCCCCGTGGCCTCGAAGCCATCCATCTGCGGCATCTGGCAGTCCATGAGCACCAGATCGAAGGCGTCGGCCATCAGGGCTTCGACCGCCAGCTTGCCGTTGGAGACGACCTGCACCACGTAGCCGGCGCGGGTGAGGATTTCGGTGGCCACGAGCTGGTTGATGTCGTTGTCTTCGGCCAACAAGATCCGTGCGCCGGGGCGGCGGGCCCGCGGCAACTCGGCGGCGGCCTTGGCGGCCGGACGGTCGCCGCCGCTGGCCTGCGCGGGGCCCCGGGCCATGGCGTCGAGCAGGGTGTCGAGCAACCGCGATTGCCGCACCGGCTTCGTGGCGTAGCCCGCCAGGCCGAATCGCGCCAGATCGGCGGCCGTGAGCGCTTCGCCCAGCGACGTGAGCACGAGCAGCACCATGCGGGCGGTGGCCGGGTCGGCTTTCAGTCGTTGTGCAAGCTGGAGGCCGTCGAGCTCCGGCATCAGATGATCGAGCACGCCCAGGGCGAACGGCTGTTGCCGGGCGGCCGCCTCGGCCGCGATCGCGAGCGCCTCGGCGCCGTCGCTTGCGCACGTGGTTTCGAAGCCCCAGCCGCGGAGCTGCTCTTGCAGGATTTCGCGGTTCGTGGCGTTGTCGTCGACGATCAGGACGCGCAGCCCGCGCAGCGACTCGGCCGAAAGCGCGGCGCTCGGGTCGGTTTTCGCGGGGCGCCCGAAGCGGGCCGTGAACCAGAAGGTGGAGCCGCGCCCCTCGACGCTCGTGAAGCCGATCTGGCCGTGCATCAACTCGGTGAGCTGCTTCGAGATCGCCAGCCCCAGGCCCGTGCCGCCGAACTTGCGCGTCGTCGAGGCGTCGACTTGCGAGAAGGCGCCGAACAGCCGGTTTTGCCGTTCGGCCGGAATGCCGATCCCCGTGTCGGTGACCTCGAACTTGACCAGGGCCTGCTGCTCGGCTTGTTCCTCGAGGTGCGCCCGGACCACGACCTCGCCTTGCTGGGTGAACTTAAGCGCGTTGCCGAGTAGATTGATGAGGATTTGCCGCACCCGGTCGGGATCGCCCACCACCATCGTCGGCACGCCCTGGGCGATATGGCAGGCGAGCTCCAGGCCTTGGGCTTCTGCCCGCGGGGCGAACATCTCGAGCACATCCTCGAGCAAGAGCTGGACGTTGAACTCGACCTCCTCGAGTTCGAGCTTGCCGGCCTCGATTTTGGAGAAATCGAGAATGTCGTTGATCAGGCTGAGTAGGGACTGGGCCGACGACCGGCAGATGCGGGCATAGCGCTGCTGTTGGGAGTCGAGCGGGGTGCCGGTGAGCAGATCGATCATGCCGATCACGCCATTGAGCGGCGTGCGGATTTCGTGGCTCATGTTGGCCAGGAACGCGCTCTTGGCGGTGTTCGCCGCCTCGGCTGCTTGCGTTTTGCGCTTCAGATCTTCCGCCTCCTTGCGACGGGTGATGTCTTCGACCGTGCCTTCGTAGCAGAGCAAACGACCCTTCTGGTCGCGGATGGCGCGGGCGTTCTCGGAGATCCAGATCACGCGGCCGTCGCGGCGGCGGATTTGCGATTCGAACGCACTGATCGTGTCGTGCTGTTGCATGAGCCGGGCGAACTCTGCCCGCCGCGCGGGATCGACATACAGATCGCGCTCAATGTCGGCGATGCCGGCGATCATGGCCTCTGGCGTTTCGTAACCATAGAGCCGCGCGAGCGCGGGATTGGCGGCCAGGTAACGGCCGTCATGAGTGGTCTGAAAGATGCCCCAGACGGCGTTTTCGAAGATGCCGCGATACTTTTCCTCGGCCCGCCGCAGCATGGCCACGGCCTGTTCGCGGGTCGAAATCTCTTGGTTCACGCGGTCGAGCACGCGGTTGTACTCGGCGGCCACCTGGCCGACCTCGGTGTGTGGTTCGACGACCACTCGGCGCGAGAAATCGCCGTCTTCGCGCTGCCGGTGCATGTCGGTAAGCAGGCCGACCATCTCCGTGGTCACGCCGTGCTCCGACACATTCAGCCCCGCCTGTTCCTCGTCTTCGCTGACCCGCAACGGCCAGACGCGATCGACGAGCCAGAGCAGGACGTAGCCGACCCCAAGGGCCCAGGCGCAGCACACCGAAACGCCGAGCGCCTGCACGCCAAACTGCTCGAGCCGCGAGAGGCCGCCGAAGGCCGCGGCGTCGGCGAACAAAGCCACGGCCAAGGTGCCCCACACGCCTCCCGCGGCGTGAACCGGCACGGCGCCCACCACATCGTCGATTTCGAGCCCTTCGAGCAGGTCGGTGACGGCGACGACGATCACCCCCGCGATCGCCCCGATGATGATCGCCGCCGGCTGCGACACGAGGTGGCAGCCGGCTGTGATGCCGACCAGCCCGCCCAGGCAGCCATTCATCGTCAGGCCGACGTCGAAGCGGCCGGTGGTCCAGCGGGCGAGAAACAAGGCCGACATGGCGCCCGCGGCGGCGGCCAGGTTGGTGTTCACCAGGATCGTGGGAATCGCGTCGGTCACGCGCAGGGTGCTGCCGCCGTTGAAGCCGAACCAGCCGAACCACAGCAGGAACACGCCCAGGGTGGCGAGCGGCATGTTGGCGCCGTTCATCCCTTGCTGGCCCCCGCCAAAGCGGCCCAAGCGAGGTCCCAGCAACAGCACCGCCGCCAGAGAGACCCAGCCCCCCACCGAATGCACGACCGTGGAGCCGGCGAAGTCGATGAAGCCGAGCTTCGCCAGCCAGCCGGTGGGGACGCCTTCGAAAGCGCCCCCCCAGGCCCAATGGCCGAACAGGGGATAGATCAGACCCGACACGAGCAGCGACACGAGCAGGTAGCGTGAAAACCGCATCCGCTCGGCGACCGCGCCTGAGACGATCGTCGTGGAGGTGCCGCAGAAAACGAGCTGAAAGAGAAAGAAGCTCAGCAGCCAAGGCGAGGCGCCGCCCGCCAGGCCGAACTCGCTGTGGCCGACTACGCCGGCCCACGAGACGCCGAACATCAGGGCATAGCCAAACGCCCAAAAGGCCAGTCCGGCCACGCAAAAGTCGACTAGGTTCTTGATCGCGACGTTGATGTTGTGCTTCGAGCGCGAGACGCCGCATTCCAAGCAGCAAAAGCCGGCCTGCATCAGCATGACCAGCGCCGCCGAGAGCAAAACCCAAGTCAGGTCGAGGGGGGTGGGAGGCGAAGTCATGGGATGGCGGAAGTAGAATGAGGCTTCGAGCGCAGCAGCAAACTCGTGGCCGCCGGGGCTTTCGCGCCGAAACCGCTCCGCCAAAGACGGTTTCAGCCGCGTACTAAAGCGCACGCTCCGTGTGAAGCGCGCGCTCTGCGCCCCGAGGCAGCCAACCATAGCTCATAAGGAAGCTGGGCATTCACGTGAGCGGCACATCCGACACGACCGTGGCAACCAACCCGCCGGCCCCAGGGCAATCTCCTGCCCGGCCCGCGCGCCGCTGGCAGTTCAGCCTCCGGGGGCTGCTGGTGGCCATGGTGCTCTTGGGCGCGGTGGGAGGTTGGCTGGGGAGCCACGTGCAGCGGAGCGTGGCGCAGCGGCGGGCGGTCGACCGGCTCCAGCGCGCCGGCGCCGAGGTGACGATTACCGTGGCTGGGCCGCCAGCCCTGCGCCGCTGGTTGGGCGACCGCTGGTTCGAGCGGGCCGACATCGTGACCTTTCGCCAATCGCGCTGCGACGATGCAACGCTGGCCGACGTCGCCCTGCTGCCTGGGCTCCGCGTGCTCCAGATCGACTCGCCGAACGTGACCGACGCCGCGCTCGTGGCGCTGGCGGGCCACGACGGCTTGCAGCAACTTTGGGTGGCCGGCACGCAAATCACGCCGGCGGGACTGGCCGGGCTCCGCGGGCTCGATGGCCTCGATACCGTGGGACTGTCCCCCGAACAGTGCGAGTCTCCGGTGTTCGTCTGGCTCGCCGACAAGCCACGCCTTACCGGCCTCGCCATCATCGGACCGGGGCTTTCGCTCGAGCAGGCTCAAGGGCTGGCGAAGCTCGGTCGGCTGGCGTCGCTCCTGCTGCTGGGGGGCGCGGCGAGCGACGAAGTGGCGCCGGCGCTCGCGAAACTCGAGGGGCTCAAGATGCTTTACCTGGAGTCTCCCCGTGTGACCGACCAGACGCTGGCGGAGCTCGCGCCGCTCGCCAATCTGCAAAATCTAATCCTGGTCAACACCGCCGCCACGGACGCCGGCACTGCCAAGCTCCAGGCGGCCTTGCCGCCGCTTTACATTCGCTTGGAGCCGCCGCCCCCCGCGTCGCGACCGCCGACGCCCTGAGCGTTGCGTTGCTGTCCCCGGGGGGCGGCAATCGGTTAGAATCTCCGTCACCCGGAATCTTTCCCCGCACACCGAAGTGACAAAGCGTCCATGGCTGGTTGGAACAAGGTCTATATTCTCGGCATTGGCGACGACGGCCTTGGAGGTCTGACGAGCGCGGCCCGTAAGCTCGTCGACGAGGCGGAACTGCTGGTGGGAGATCAGGCCAATCTGTCGCTCGTGCCTGCGGGAAAGGCCGAGCGAGTGACCGTGGGCGCCGATCTCGAGGCGGTGGTGAAGCGGATTTCGGCCGCCGCGGGCAAGCGCACCGCCGTGCTCGCCTCGGGCGACCCGCTCTTCTACGGCGTCGCCCGCTATCTGTGCGAGAAGCTCGGCAAGGAGCGGTTCGAGGTGCTGCCCCATGTGAGCAGCATGCAGTTGGCCTTTGCCCGCGTGAAGGAGAGTTGGGAAGAGGCCTACCTCACGAACTTGGCCAGCCACAAGCTGGCGCAGGTGATCGACAAGATCCGCATCGCCGACAAGGTGGGGCTGTTCACCACCGATGAGCAAACGCCGGCCGCCGTGGCCCAGGGGCTGCTCGACCGCGGCATCGACTACTTCTCCGCTTACGTGTGCGAAAACTTGGGTTCCCCGGACGAACGGGTAACTCAGGGCGAGCTGCGCGAGCTTGCCGAGCAGGAGTTCTCGCCCCTCAACGTGATGATCTTGGTGCGCAAGCCAAACGTGCCCGACCGTCCTAGCGATTGGGCGGGCAGGCGGTTGTTCGGCAATCCCGACGAGGCGTTTCGGCAGTCGCGCCCCAAGCAAGGGCTGCTGACGCCGGCCGAAATCCGTTCGCTCGCGCTGGCGGAACTCGAGCTGCAGCCGACGAGCATCGTGTGGGACGTAGGCGCCGGCAGCGGTTCGGTGGCCATCGAAGCCGCCTCGATCGCCTCGGCCGGCACGACCTACGCCATCGAGCGCGACCAAGAAGATCATCAGCTCATTCTGGCCAACGTCGAGAAGTTCGGCGTCAAGAACCTCGTGCCGGTGCTTGGCCCGGCGCCCGACGCCTGGTCCGGTCTGCCGGACCCCGACTGCGTGTTCGTGGGAGGCCACGGCCGCGAAGTCAACCGTCTGGTCGAGCTATCGTTCGCGCGGCTCAAGCCCGGCGGGCGGCTGGTGGCCAACGTCGGGAGCATCGAGAATCTGGCCGCCGTGCATGAAACGCTGCAGCGGCAAACGGGCGACGTGAAGCTGTGGATGGTCAACGTGTCGCGCGGAGCGCACCAGCTCGAGCGGATGCGGTTCGTGGCGTTGAACCCGTCGTTTCTGTTGGCGGCGCGGAAGGGGTGAGCGAGGCTGCGTTATGGCGACTCGCTATTCCTTACGGACCTTGCTCCTGGGGATGACCGTCGTTTGCGTCGTGGTCGGGTTTCCAGCCGCGATCTACTGGCGTTGGCGTTTGGATGAGGCTGTGCGCATCCGGCAATTCTGGCAGGTGAAGGGGCTCATTGGCGTGTCCAACGCCTTGGGTCGCGATGGCTGCAAAATCGAAGTTCCAATGTTCTTTGCCGATGGACGCGTCGAGCTCACGGTCTTCGCAGGTACGTTGTCCGCTTCCAGCGCCGAGGCCTTGCGCGATTCATCGGCGACAGAGCTCTTTTTCTTCGGAACCACGATCGAGCCCGATGTCGATGCCCAGTTGCGACGCACGTTCCACCCTGAAGAAGAGGGCAGATACTGTTTTGATATCGATGCGGAGCGGCCAATTCACGTGTACAATCGGCCAAGTCCCTTGCCGCCGTGACCGGTGAGCGAGAGTGGCCTATCGTCGGCTGCGTAAGTCGCCAATCGCCCGTGGCCCATAGCGCTCTGAACCCGAGATCGTGAGCCCCCCATGTCCCTCAGCGAAGACAGCATCCGCGAAACTCTCAAGCAGGTCATCGATCCCGAGTTGTTCGTCAACATCGTCGACCTCGGGCTGATCTACACGGTGGCTCTCGAGCCCGTGCGCGAGAGCGAGAAGTCAAAGGTCACGATCGAGATGACCATGACGAGCCCCGCTTGCCCCGCCGGGCCGCAGCTCTTGGCGCAGAGCAAGGACTTCGTGGGACGCCTCGACGGGGTCGAGGCGGTCGAGGTCAAGCTCGTGATGACGCCTCCCTGGACCCCCGACCGCATGACCGAGGATGCCCGCGACCAGTTAGGCATCTTCTAAGGCCCGCGCTCCCTCGGCATCGGTCGCCCATGGCTGCTCCCCTGACCTCGGTGGCCGACGCCCTGGCCGCGATCGTGTCGGCCGTGCGCCCGCTGCCGCCGCGACGCGTGCGGCTGGTCGACGCATTCGGGGCTCGACTCGCCGAGCCCCTCGTGGCCGACGCCGATTCGCCGCCCCATCGCAAGGCGATGATGGACGGCTACGCGGTGCAAAACGCCGATCTGGCCACAGGCCAGGCCACGCTCGAAGTGCTCGAGGAGGTCACCGCCGGCCAAACACCCCGGCGCACATTGCGGACAGGTTGCGCGACCCGCGTGATGACCGGCGCGCCTGTACCGACGGGCGCCGAGACGGTCGTAATGATCGAGTGCAGCGAACTCGTGGGCGAGAACAAGGTGCGGCTCCGCGACGCGGCCGTTCGCCCCGGTCAGCACATCATGCAGCAGGGCGAGGTCTGGCGGAAGGGCGAGACTTTGCTCGAGTCCCCGGCCGTCCTCGGTCCGCCGCAGATCGCCCTAGCCGCCGAGGCCGGCTACGCCGAGGTGCTCGTGCATCCCTTGCCGCGTGTGGCCGTGCTCGCCACCGGCAACGAGCTGCTGCCGCCCGGTGCGCCGCTCGAGCCCGGCAAGATTCGCAACTCGAACGGGCCCGTGCTCGTGGCCTCGGTGCGGCAAGCCGGCTGCGCGGCTCTCGACTTGGGCGCAGCGCCCGACGATGCCGCGGCCTTGCAGGCTGCGATCGCGCGCGGGCTCGAATCAGCCGACGTGCTCGTCCTCTCCGGCGGCGTCTCGGCCGGCGTGCTCGACCTTGTGCCGGCGGCGCTGGCCGCCTGCGGCGTCGAACAAGTGCTGCACCGCGTGCGCATCAAGCCAGGGCAACCCCTCTGGTTTGGCGTCCGCCGCGGGGCAGAGGGGGATCAGCCGGTGTTCGGCCTGCCAGGCAACCCCGTGAGCACGTTCGTTTGCTTCCAGGTTTTCGTGCGGCCTTTGCTCGAGCGCCTTGGTGCGCCGCGGTTGCTCGCACGGCTGCGGCCGGCTGTGCTAGCGGCCGACCATAGCCAGAAGGGGGACCGGCCGACTTACTTTCCGGCGGTGCTCGAAGCGGGGCCCGCCGGCGAACGGCCAAGAGTGCGAACGGTGTCCTGGCAGGGCTCGAGCGATCTCCGCGGCCTGGCGCACGCCAATTGCCTGGCGTTGTTTCCGGCCGGCGATCGGCAATTCCTTACGGGCGAGGTCGTCGACGTCCTGCCACTCGAGCCTGCCCTTCCTGGCGGATCGCTCTAGGCCCGCGGGCAAGGCCTTCCTACGCTTAGAGCGAGCGGCGTTTGCCCTAAAACCGACCTCGACGGCTAATTCGCGTGCCTTCGACCACCACGTCCCTTGACGCCCCTGCCATCGCCTCGGCCGAGGCTCGCCCGCGCACCTTGGAAAGCGGCGCCGGGCTGCGTTGGATAGCTAGCCAACGCAGCGTGCTGCCGACCGCGCTCATCGGCAGCGCACTCATGTGGGCCGCGCTCCCCCCCTTGGATTGGTGGCCGCTGGCTTGGATCGCGCCGCTTCCGTGGCTGTTGCTCGCGCGGCTCGAGCGGTTGCCTGGCCGGCGGCCCTATACGGCGCTGTGGCTCGCCGGGTTCGTCTTCTGGATGGCGGCCCTGCACTGGCTGCGGCTGCCCCACTGGGCCACGAGCTTTGGCTGGGTGGCGCTGTCGTTCTACCTGGCGTTCTACATCCCCGTGTTCGTTGGGTTGGTCCGGGTGGGGATTCATCAACTGCACTGGCCGCTCGCGCTGGTGGCGCCGGTCGTGTGGACCGGCCTCGAGCTCGTGCGGGCCTACCTGCTCACCGGGTTTTCGATGGGGAGCCTGGGGCACACGCAGTCGCGTTGGCTCGCGCTGATTCAGATCAGCGACATCACGGGCGGCTATGGCGTGAGCTTCGTGGTGATGCTCGTCGCCGCGGCGCTGGCGGGCATTTGGCCGCCGGCGAAGAGGCGCGCTTGGGCTGCCGTTCCCGTGGCGGCGCTGGCCGTTGTCGCGTGCCTGGCTTACGGCGCGCAGCGAATGCAGCCATTGTTGGAAGCGAGAGGGCCGCAGATCGCGCTGATCCAGGGGAGCATCGACACGATGTTCGACGGCGATCCCGAGCGTCCCGACCGGACCTTCGCGCAGTATCGCGCGCTCACCGAGCAAGCCCTGAAGGCCAATCCGAACGCGGCGATCGTCGTTTGGCCCGAGTCCATGTATCCCCATGGCTGGGTGACCGCCGAGGCTGACGCCGATGGCGGGCCGGAGCATCCTGCCTTTACCGCCGAACAGCTCCGAGCCGTCGCCGACGACTCGCGGGAGGGCATCGAACGGCTGGCTCGCGAGGTGGGCCTGCCGATGGTGGTGAACGCCGGTCGTCAGCACGTCAGCGCCGGCGGCCGCGTCGACTTCTTCAATACGGCCATTCTCGTCGACCCGCGTCGCGGCATCATCGCCTGGTACGACAAGATGCATCCGGTGATGTTCGGCGAGTACATCCCCCTCGGACGCTGGCTCCCCTGGCTCTATAAGCTCACGCCGCTCCAAGGCGGGCTGACCCCTGGCGCTCAGGCCAAGGCCTTTCCCGTGGCCGGGCTCACCGCCTGCCCCAGCGTCTGTTACGAAACGGTCCTCCCCCAGGTTATCCGTCGCCAGGTGCGGCAGCTCGAGGAGCAGGGGACGCCTCCCGACTTCCTGCTCAACGTCACCAACGACGGCTGGTTTTGGGGCTCGAGCGAGCTCGAGATGCACCTGGTCTGCTCCGTGTTCCGGGCCATCGAGATGCGCAAGCCCCTGCTCATCGCCGCCAACACCGGCATCTCGGCCGCCATCGATGGCGACGGCCGAATCCTGGCCCGCGGGCCCCGCCGGGCACAGACTACCCTCACTCCCCACGTGCAACCGGACGGCCGGGCGAGCTTCTACCGGCGCTGGGGCGATTGGTTCGCCGGCGGCTGCCTGGCGATCACGGGGGTGATCGCTGCCGTCGGAGCACGGCAGGCGTTCGCTCGGCGGTCCGCCCGGTCCTCGGTCTCAGCTTAGAGCTAGGGTGGTCGCCGATACTAACCCGCAGCGCGAGCAAGGGAGAGCTACGCACCCGTCATCGAACCTCGCCGGACCCTTCACGGGCCGGGCAGCATGTTGGGCCAGCGCGCCCAAGCTGTGCTCGCGTCCCTTGCTTGCGCTGCGGGTTGGTATCGGAGCGGCCGCGACCGTCAGGAAACCTTTGGCAGGTCATTAGTTGCGCCAACGCCCGCGATAGGCGTCCTTCGCCCAGGCTGCACCGTCCCCCCAGGCTGGCGAAATTAACAGCCGCTAATTGACACTTGCGCGCCGCACTGTCTATACTAACGGGGTCCATTCCATGGCCCTATCCCTATGGGAAATAGGCAGTTGGGGTGGCCGGTCCGCCTGCCCGCAGCGAGGGGTGGCGCGAACGCCGGGGCGCTGCGGTTCTCGTGTTTGCTTTTCTGGCCAGCGGGTCGTGCGCCCTGTTGGCCGCCGATTCGCGGTCTTGCTCAGGTGGTCGGCCGCCGCCTGCGATCTCCCTCGGACGAGATGCCCTCATGAACAGATTCGGCAAAGTGCTGGTGGTGAGCATCTTCATCGCCAGCATCGTCTTCATGGCTTCCGCCATGGGGGTATGGCTGGTGAACCGCAATCATCGCGAGGCGATCACCAAGCCCGGCGGCTGGAAGGATCGGCTGGCGCAGGCCGAGCAACAGAAGACGCAACTCGAAACCGAGAAGGCCGCCATCGAACAAGAGCTCGAAAACGAGCGCACCGCCAAGCGGATGGCGCTCGCGCGGCTCGAATCGGAGCGCGGTACGCTGCAACAAAACCTCACCGCGCTCACCCAGGAGCGCGCGCAGCTCGTCCAAGAAGCCAGCCAAGCCGCAGCGGCGCTCGCCGCGATTCAAAAGAACCTCGAGGCCTGGCGCGGTGAAATGCAAAACCTGCGGACCCAGGTGCGGGCGGCCAACGTGGATCGGGAAGCCCAGTTCAACAAGGTCGTGGCGCTCACCGACAACATCCATCAGGTCGAAGGGGAACTGGCTGCCCAGAAGGAACGCAACCTGCAGCTTCAGCAATTGGCCGACAGGTACGCCAAGCTGCTCGAAACCAATAGCATTCCCACGGACACCGCCGTGGCCGATCTACCCGTTAAGGTCGAAGGCGTGATCGATGTCGTCCGCGGCGGCCGCTATGTCGAACTGAACATCGGCAGCGACGACGGGCTGCGTCCCGGCGACACGCTCGAGGTCTACAACGGCGCCAAGTACCTGGGCCGCATCCGCGTGACCTCGGAAATCGAGCCCGACCGGGCAGTGGCCGAAATTCTCAAGGATCTGCAAAAGGGCGCCATTCGGGAGGGGGACCATGTTACGACGCGGTTCAAAGTCGGCTAAGGCTCCCAAGCCGCCGAAACCGGCGAAGGCCCCGAAGGCGGCCAAGGCCCCCAAGGCCAAGGCGGCCGGCGTCTTCGTGCAGAAGGCGAAGTCCGACGTCTACACCGTGATGCTCGGCCTCTCACTGGCCGCGCTCTTGATCGCCATTCTCTTCCTGGTGCTCGAAGCCCGCCGCTACAACTTCGACACCAAGGCCAACGTGCAGGCACGGCCGGCCGCGGTGGGGCACATCGCTTAACCGAGCCGCAAGAACGAGCGGCCGTTTGAGGGGTGGGACCCCCAGCGGTTATAATCCTCGTTTCGCGCCAGGCGTTCCGACCAGCAGGGCTCTTCGTTGCGCGAGCGAGTCACCCCGCGCTCAACGCTTGGCTGCCCCCCGAGCCGCGCCGCACTCTTTATTGCCTTCGACTACGCATGATCAGCCCTGATCTGTTGGATCTGCTCGTCTGCCCGGAGAATCGCACGCCGCTCGCCTTGGCCGACGCCGGCCTCGTGGCCCGGCTCAACGCCGCGATTGGCCAGCGACAACTCAAGAACCGCGCCGGCCAGGTGCTCGAGATGCCGCTCGACGGCGCGCTCGTCCGCGCCGACCGGCAGGTGCTCTATCCCATTCTCGACCGCATTCCCGTGCTGCTGGTCGACGAAGGGATCTCCCTCGATCAACTGGGCGCCTGAGCCGCCCTGCCAGGAGCTACCCCGTGGCCGAGAAGACGATCTTCAAGCGGATCATCGACGGCGAGATTCCCGCCAAGCTCGTTCACGACGACGAGCACTGCCTGGCGTTTCACGACGTGAGCCCCAAGGCGCCGGTGCATGTGCTCGTGATCCCCAAGAAGGAGATTCCTTCGCTGGCCAGCGTGTCGGCCGCCGATCAGGCGCTGCTCGGGCACATCTGGACCACGATCCCCCAGATCGCCGCGCAGCTTGGCCTGACCGACGGCTACCGCGTCGTCGTCAACTGCGGCCGCGACGGCGGGCAGTCGGTGGACCATCTGCACTTCCATCTCCTCGGCGGCCGAGCGATGGGCTGGCCGCCGGGATAGTGCTCTGTCACGGCGTGTTTTCGGGCCGTGCCACACTAACCCGCAGCGCCAGCAAGGGACACAAGCGGCGTTGGGCTCGGCAACCGCGAATGCTGCCCGGCAGACGCAGGGTTCGTCAGCAAATGGCCAAAGAGCGTGGCTCTTCCTTGCTTGCGCTGCGGGCTAGTATCGGAGGGCACGAGCCTGCCGCTGGGCCCAGAATACGGTATCCTTCTCGCGGTGAAGCTCGCCGCCTAAGGCCGCTAAACTCTCGCACGGCCGTTTCCCTCCCTCCCCACAGCCCCAAGCTCTCATGTCGCTCTTGCAGATTCTGGTGATGGGCGTGGTGCAGGGGATCACCGAGTTCCTGCCCATCAGCTCCGATGGGCATCTGGTGCTCACGGCCGCCATCTTCCAGGCCCTCGGCCACCCGCTGCACGAACTGCTCGACGTCGAGATCGTGCTCCACGCCGGCACGCTGGCCACGATGATCGTCTACTTCTGGCCGCTGATCGTGCAGGCGGTGCGGCAAGACTGGCGCGTGATCGGGCTGATCGTCGTCGGCACGATTCCTGCCGTGCTGATCGGCCTGCCGGCCAAGAAGTTCGCCTCGCACTGGCTGGAAGACCCCAAGCTGGCCGGACCGATGCTCATCGTCAACGGCGCGGTGCTCTTGTGGGCGATCCGGCGGCCGGTGGGAGAACGGCCCTACCAGGGGCTCTCGTGGCGCGAAGTCCTGCTGATCGGCACGGCGCAGGCGCTGGCGATCCTGCCAGGCATCTCGCGCAGCGGCTCGACGGTGGCGGTGGCGCTCGCGCTCGGGCTGCGGCGCGAGGCGGCGGCGAATTTCTCGTTCCTCCTCGGCATTCCCGCGATCGCAGGCGCTTGCACGCTGTCGTTCATCAAGCTGTTTGACGACGGCGGCGGACTCCAAACCAAGACTTCGTATTTGCTGGCCGGGGCGGTGGTGGCGTTCGTCGTAGGACTCGGCGCGGTGCGCTGGCTGATCGCCTGGCTCGTGCAGGGGCGGCTGCACTGGTTCGCGTACTGGTGCTTTGCGGTGGGGGCGGGGTTGGCGGCGTGGCAGTTGTTGGCTAAGTCGAGTTAGGTAAAAGTCCCAGCTCAGCCATTACTCCG
The DNA here is from genome assembly GCA_044221365.1 of Pirellulales bacterium. Classification (GTDB taxonomy): domain Bacteria; phylum Planctomycetota; class Planctomycetia; order Pirellulales; family JBGAPH01; genus JBGAPH01. The sequence goes on along the minus strand of JBGAPH010000025.1, from coordinate 5,634 downwards.
AAACTTGCGAAAGCATCCACTCGGCTCCGCGACCACACCATTTACCGAGAGATTTCATCTGCATCAGAAGATGCAGCAGAGTGGCTCGTTTTGGCCACACGCCAATGCAGCGGCGATGGAAGTGTAGGTAGTTGTATTCAAAGAGGGGGTTGGTTTGGTCAGCGGCCAGCAGACCAAGCCCCAAGAACTGGTCGGGGTCGTTGATCAGCTGACCACACACCTCACATCTTCGCGCCTCCGGAACGCTTCGTTTGCAATAGTCTTCGTATGCTGCGAGGGCGACCGGGGCCAACGGATGAGTCTCGAAACAGGCGTGATGCATTAGGGCATCGTTGAAGGCAGCCAGCCCATCAGCATCGTTGACCACGAAGGCCGGGAACGCGATCGCTGGCTGGCCTCGCTCAACGATCCGTCCGCAGAGTCGGCATTTTGACGATCCGATGATGTGCATTCTCGTGCCTCGTGGAGAGTGGGTGTTGCGCCGTTGCTACCTCGCCGGCGACGATCGCCTCGCACGAATCGTAAGTTCCCAAACTATACCCAACCCCTTCCAGATTGAACCTTCCCGCCCCACCTGCCTACCATAGAAGGTAGTCCAACCTCCTCCCCTCGCTCGGCAACAGGCAAGAGGCGAGTGAGGCGGTTTCATGGCGCCCCTGTCCGACACGGTCACGCGCTGGTTCAGCGCTCCGGGGGATTTCGTTGCCAGTGGCCGGCAGCGGCTCGAAGCCCAAGCCGAGGCGCTCCGCTTGTTGACCGAGCGGGCACGCCTGGCCTCGGCCTCGCTCCCGCTGCGGCTGGTCGCCACCTATTGTCGGCGGCCTGGCAACGCCTGGCTCGCGTTGCGGCTGCCTTCGGCCTGGCCGCGCGGCGATCCCGGCGACGCAACGCCGGACGAAGCGACCGCTCCCTTCGGTGATCCGCGCCTCGCCTCCGGCGCGCTCGACGTCGGCAACGTCGCCGCCGGACTCTTGCTCGAGGAGTGCCCCACCTGGCGCGGGCGGATCGCGCTGGACGCCGATGAGTTCGGCCTCGTCTCGTTGTATCGCAGCGACTGGAGCCTCTGGCTCGGCGGCGAGCGGAACGGCGCGTTCGCGGTCCACGGGGCCGCGGCGGTCGAGCTCGACCTCGGTCGCTTCGAGTGCCGGTTCCACCTGCAAGGCGACGAGCGGCCGTTCCTCTCGCTCCCGCGCGTCGACTGCCTGCGGATGCTCACGACGCGCGGCCAGCCAATCGATCCGCGCCTCCTCCGCTATCCGCATCCCGACCTACAGCCGCGCGTACAGCAGGCGACGCCGCTCGCTGGCGGGGCCACGCTCTTCGAGCCCTCCTGCTGCCCGCGGTTCGCCGTGCAGGCGCCGCTGGCCGGCGGCATCGCCGCGGCGCTCGTCGAATCGCTCGCTGCCAACGCGCCCGGCGTGGCCCGCGAGTTTGCCGAGCACGTGGCGGTGATCCGCGGCTTCGGCTTGCCTGAGGGTGCTGCGGGCCAACTCGGCTCCTTCAGCCAGCCCTGGCGGCGCGGCGTGGTCGGGCTCAACGTCGCCTGTACTGCGGCCGGCGAGCCGTTGCTTTCCCCCTACTGCTTCACCTGGCTAGGGCACGAGTTGGGACACCAGCGGCACTATGCGATCGATCTGTTGGCGGCCGCGCGGGGGCTGCGATTCGTCGAGAATCCCGCGCGGCTCTCGCCCCCCATCACCCGCTACGGCCGGCCGCTCTGCGTCGGCACGCTGTTCCAGGTTCCCTATGTCCATCTCTACGAGTGGCAGCTCCTGATGGACTACCTCGAAGGGGGCTTTGCCGCGTTGCCGTGGGCGATGCCGGAGGAGACCGAGGCGGTGGGCGCCGACCTGGAAGCCGAGATCCGCGAGGCGTTCGTGCTGGTGGGGGAGTACGCCGAGCTCACGGAGTTGGGCGCGCTGACGCTCGCGCACGTGCGGCGCCTCACCGACCAATTCGCCGGCCGTTGGCGACGTGTGACCCGGCGCAGGGCAATCGGGGCGAGTTAGGCATAGTTCCCTCTCCCTGTGGGAGAGGGCTAGGGTAGGGCTAGGGTGAGGGCCGGTGACGGGAATTAAGACCGCGACCCCGGCGCGCGCCACGCGGTCCCTCACCCCAACCCTTACCCCAACCCTCTCCCACGGGGAGAGGGGGCCAGACTCCGCCGGCACGGTGATGGGCGCCTTACCGCTTCTCGGCGGCCTTCGGCGGTGGGAGTGGGCGCTGGGTGGTGATCCAGATGATCGGTTTGCCGGCCTCGTCCAGCCGTAGTTCGTGACGGAGCTTGGCCTTCGAGAGCGCGCTTCGCAGCAGCGAATCGTAGGCGGTGCGCTTGGCCGGCAACGTCACCTTGATCTGCGTGGGATCGATGTCGTAGCGGACCATCGCGTTGTAGTCGTAGAGGACCGGCGCTTTGACCCGGGCCTGCACCGCCTCGACCGCCTCGGAGACCGGAATGTCGTCGAGCTCGGCGTTGAGCATGTCGAACATCGCCTTGAAGGTTTCGAGCGGCGAGTGCTGCAGCGGCCAGCCGATCGGCCAGCCGTTCGCGCCGTCCCCCACCGGCTCCACGTGGTACTCGGTGCGTCCCGACACGCGCCGCGGCCGCAGCACGAGTCCGGCCGGACGCAGAGCCGCGGCGAAGGCCGTGCCGGAGGCCACGCCTTGCAGCTCATCGCGGACGCGGGCATCCTCGACCGCCAACTCCTTCTCGGCCCCTTCGGCCAAGACGACGGGGAAGGCCAGCTTGTCGCCGATCTTCTGGATGACCTTGTCGGCCGGCTGCCCCTTGGTCGAGAAGTCGACCGGTTTTTCAAGGTCCTTCGAGACCGCGGTGAGCTGTTTCTCGGTCAGCCCCAGGGCGCTCTTGGCCTCGAGCACGCCGTCGGGGCCTTCGACCTTGAGTTCTTGCAGCCACTTCTTGATGCCCGTGAGGTCACGAACTGAAAAGGCGCCGCCGGGGAGTTGGATGTCCTGCCGCGAAGCGACCCGCCCCACAACGCGGTAGCGCGGCCGGTCTTTCGTGCCATAGTCGTCGATCTTGATCTCATCGGTCGCCCTTGCCGCGCGGATTCGCAGCGTGGCGAAGCCGAGTTCGCGCAGGGCCTCGACCCACTGATGCGACCCCTGGGCAGCCAGGGGCGAGTCGGTGATCAGTTCGAGATCGACTTCGGCCTCGGCCGCCCAGGCTCCGGCCGGCGCGGTGGCGGCCAACAACGACAGCAGGACACTTGCCAAGCGGATCATGACGCCCTCCTTGGGGGCGAGCAAACAACGGATGTTCGGACTGCACTCATTATACGCCGCTCGGCCGCCGAGCCGTTCGCCTCGCCCGACTCACGTCGAGTCGGCGCCGCGGGGGCAAACTTGCGGTCAGCCGCAGCCGGCGGCGCGGTCTGTAACGATCGTTGGCGGCGGCTCGCATCGCCTGCGGAGCCATTTTCGATCGTCCGGGGGGCTCGCCGGGGGTATCCCCGGCCTACAGTTTGGCAACGCAGTTCCCCGGTCGACCGGTGTCGCTCGAGATGGCGACACCCTTGGGCGGCTCAGGAGGGCCGGTCGCGGGAACCTGCACACACGAACGTGACCGGCCCTCCTTACTACTTCTAAACTGCCTGCGACCGGGCGACGGCGGCGGCCGATTGCCGCTCCCTTTCGCCCGCATTTCGTGCGCGGCGCACTTTCTCTTGGCGCGGCGGCCTGAGATTGGTTTGATCTCGCGACTCAAACCACCCACGTTCCGCGAAAGGGGCCGCCGATGCAGACAGGGATTCGACTAACGATTGGGTTGCTGTTGGCCGCCGCAGGTTCTGCACTGGCCGCGGCGCCGCCGCCCACGGTGGAACTCGAGGTCGGGGAGCGGTACGAAATCCGCAGCGGCGACGCCGAGCCGGAGCAGCGATTCAGCGGCACGCTGATTCTACGGAACGATGAGTGGATCGTGCTGGAGACCGTATGGCCTGGGCGCGCTGAGCGGGGCGTGCCGGTGTTCCCGAAAGTGCCTGGCTTCAACCGGCTGTTTCGCAGCGTGGGCGCGGGCAGCGCCGCCGTGCAGTACTGGATTCCCGCCGGCAAAGCGCAAGCGATTGCCCGGCTGGAACCGCTCACGGAACCCGCGGAGGCCAAGCCGCAGACCCTCGCGCCCGGCAGCACTGCTGAAGCGATCTGGGCACTTGATGGCAAGCTGCAGAACGCACAGGGCAAGGTGGCAGCCCTCGACGCGACGCGCATGACCCTCGAATGCAAAACCCATTTGGTCGAGGAGCGCGGAGTTCCTTACCTGAACGAAGTTCCGGTCGTCGGAAAATGGTTCCGGTCGACGAGCAGCCGTACCGAGCAGGCGACGTACGAGATTCCCCGCTCGGATCTAATCTGCGTGATGGTGCTCGACGGCTTCTTCGAACGCGTCGCGGCCGAGGCGAAAGAGCACCAGGCAAAGCGGCGCTGACGCGACGGACGGACCCCGTCAGCTCGAGCGCCAGGTGCGGCGAGGGAAACCACCGTCTACGATGACGGCATGAGCCCTTCGCGCCCCACCGCCCGCAAGCGCAGCCCCATCCGCACGTCTAAGTCCACGGAAGCTGCGACCGACGTTGCCGCCGCACTAGCCTGGCTCGAAAGCCACGCCAGCCCCAAGATCCGCGCCGGCATGGCCCGCTATGCGATCCCCGCCGACCATGCCTGGGGCATCGCGGTGGGCGATCTGCGGAAGTACGCCCGGCAGTTGGGGCGGAGCCACGCGCTGGCGGACGGGCTGTGGCAAAGCGGCTGGTACGAAGCCCGCATGCTGGCGGCCTTTGTCGACGAGCCGGCCGCCGTGACGCCGGCCCAGATGGACGCTTGGGCTGGGGACTTCGACAATTGGGCGATCTGCGACACGGTCTGCTTCCACCTCTTCGACCGCACGCCGTATGCCTGGAAGAAGGTCGGCCCGTGGGCACGGCGCCGCGACGAGTTCGTCCGCCGGGCGGCCTTTGCCCTGCTGGCCAGCCTCACGGTACACGACAAGCGGGCCGACGATGACCAGTTTCTGCGGGGGCTCGCGCTGGTGGAGCGGGCGGCGGAGGACGAGCGGAACTTCGTGAAGAAGTCGGTGAACTGGGCCCTGCGGTCGATCGGCAAACGGGGCCCCGCCTTGCACGCGGCGGCGGTCTCGCTGGCCGAGCGATTGGCGGCCTCCGACGATCCGGCGGCCCGCTGGAACGGCAAGGACGCCCTGCGGGAACTGCGAAGCGCGGGCGTGGTTAAGCGCCTGGCGGCAAAACGTCGGTCGGACCGCTAGTGCAGCGTCACCGCTTGGTTTTCGGGTGCGCCACACTAACCCGCAGCGCAAGTAGCGCAAGCAAGGGACGCGGGCGCCGCATGGGCGCGCTGGCCGAAAACGCTGTCCGGCCCGAGAAGGGGTCCCGCGAGGCTCGGCCAGGGAACCGTGGCTCTCCCATGCTCGCGCTGCGGGCTAGTTCGGGCAACCCGAACTTCGAGCTTGTGACGCGGCACTAGTGCTGCGTCACGCACGGATTTTAGGGTTGTGCCACACTAACCCGCAGCGCAAGCAAGGGACGTGAGCGTCGCTTGGGCGCGCTGGCCGAAAATGCCGCCCGGCCCGTGCAGGGGTCTGCGAGGCTCGGCCAGGGA
>JBGAPH010000097.1:0-13628 GCA_044221365.1 Pirellulales bacterium | reverse complement strand
CGAACTCGACTTCCTCGCCCAACGCCTAAAAACCCCCGGAGGCATCGCCCGACTGCAACGCCTGCTCCGACAAGCCATACCCCCAGAATTCCGCACCGCCGCCTAAAAAACACCACCAAAAGCGCAACTTCAAAAAGCGCAAGCAAGGGACAATAACCGCCGTTCGCGCGGTTTCCCAAATGCCGCCACGTTCGGGCAGGATCGACCATCGAGCGAGAGGGGAGCGTGGCTCCCCCTTGCTTGCGCTGCGGGTTAGTATCACCATCGAGTCGGTTCCCCCGGCGATCGATCGATTGTCGGCCGACACTTCTCCAGGCGTCAAGTCGGACGCGGAGACGGTCGCCGCAGCAGCCGGCACGCGAGCACCAGCAGGCCCGGCAGGATCGACGGGATCAGATACAGGTGCGCTCCGGCCAGCCCAAAAAACAGCCCGCCGCAGACGAGGATCAGCGCCGCGCCGACCAGTTCCCACCGCCAAACCGCGACGTACCCGATCAGGAAGCCGAGGTGCAGGGTCTGCATGAACCACACCCAGGGGGGCGGGAACTGGGGTCCGAGGAACCACTCGCCCAGGTGAGCCACGAAGAACGGCCCCCAGAGCAGGAGCAGCAGCCCCGCCAGCCCGCGCGCCGCCCAGCGGCAGAAATCGACGCCCGTCATGATCCGGTCCCTCTCAGTTCGCACCTTTGAGCATTTCAGGCCGCGAGCAAACCGGCTCGCACGCGTCTGGCAAGCCTCAGGCGTGGCCCGCGGCCCGATATAACGTGCCGGCTGGCCGGGTTCCCCAGCCGCCTGCTTGTGTCGGGGGCGGGCAGAGAGTAAGAGAGGGTTTCTCCGCGAGCCGGGTTCGCCTGGCTCACTGCCTGCCCCGCCGCCCCATCCCCAGTCAGGCCCTGCATGAGCTCCGCCCCCCGGCCCTGGTATCGCGAGCTGAACCGCTACCACTGGTTCGTGCTGACCGTGGCGGCCCTGGGGTGGCTGTTCGACACGATGGACCAGCAGCTCTTCACGCTGGCCCGCACCCCGGCGATGCGCGAGCTGCTGGCCGAGTCCCCCACGCAGCCGGCGCCCAAGGAGTTGGTAGCCAATCGGGCCGGCATCGCCACCAGCATCTTTCTGATCGGCTGGGCGACCGGCGGTCTGGTGTTTGGCGTGCTCGGCGACCGCGTGGGCCGAGCGCGGACCATGCTCTGGACGATCCTGCTCTACTCGGCCTTTACCGGCCTGAGCGCGGTTTCCGTGGGCTTCTGGGACTTCGCCCTCTATCGCTTTCTCACGGGCCTGGGCGTGGGGGGCGAGTTCGCCGTCGGTGTGTCGCTCGTGGCCGAAGTCATGCCCGACCGCGCGAGGCCGTATGCCTTGGGGCTGCTGCAAGCGCTCTCGGCCGTGGGCAACATCACCGCCGCGCTCATCAGCATGGGCACGGGCGTGCTCGTGGCGAATGGTTACCTGGGGAGCGGCTGGCGCTGGATGTTCGTGGTGGGCACGCTGCCGGCCCTGCTGGCGGTCGTCATTCGTAGCCGTCTCAAGGAGCCGGAGCGCTGGCAGAAGCAGGCGGCCGACGGCACAGCCGAGAAGCTGGGCTCGCTCTCCGAGCTCTTTGGCAACCCTGTGTTGCGCCACCGCGTGATCGTGGGCATCGTGCTGGCGTCGGCCGGCGTGATCGGCCTGTGGGGGATCGGCTTCTTCATGCCGGATCTATTGCAGCGGGTGTTCCGCCCCGAGCTCGAGGCGCAAGGGCTCTCGGCCAAGGAGGTCGATGGCCGGCTGCTGCTGTGGACGGGCATCAACTCCATCCTGCAGAACCTCGGCGGCGGACTGGGCGTGTACAGTTTTGCGCTCGTGAGTCAGCGGATCGGCCGCAGGCCGACGTTCGCCATTTCGTTCCTGTCGGCCATGCTGAGCACGATCCTGGTTTACTCCTCGTTCGATGGCTTCTGGGACATGTTCTGGATGACCCCTTTGATGGGTTTCTGCCAGTTGTCTTTGTTCGGCGGCTACGCGGTGTACTTTCCCGAATTGTTCCCCACGCGGTTGCGGAGCACGGGGACGTCGTTCTGCTACAACGTGGGGCGCTACGTGGCGGCCATCGGCCCTTCGTTCCTCGGCCTGCTCACGAGCCGCGTCTACGCCCACCACGCAGAGCCGATGCGCTACGCGGGGGTGACGATGTGCGCGGTGTTCCTCATCGGGCTGGCGGTGCTGCCGTTTGCGCCGGAGACGAGGGGGCAGCCGCTGCCGGAGTAGGCACGGGGAACGCCACCAGGGAACTTCGTCGACGCGGATTACGTCCAATCCGGCAGCGTCTGCGTTCCCCAGCGTCCCCCCACTCCGGAGAACTCCCGTGCTCCGCCGCGTTCTCGTCCCGCTCTGTCTGCTCGCCGGGCTCGTCCTCGGCTTCGCCGCCCTTGCCCACGCGTTGGGCGGGAGTCTCGACCGCCCGCAGATCGCCATCCCTGCGACCGGCGAAGAGCCCAACCAGCAGCCTGACCCAACGGTCAAGGCGTTGCACGACGCGCTCGTGTCCTTTGGCGACGACTACGTCGGCGGCTGGTTCATCAACGCCCACTCGAAGCTCTTCTTCCGCGGCGACGCCGCCCGGATTTCAGCCGCCCTCGAGCGGCTGGCGCAGGTCGACGGGGCCGCGCTGCAAGTGCGGTTCTCCAAGGAGCCCGGCCGGACCGACGGGCCGTTCCTCACCGACAAGCAGGCGGATCAGCCGTGCCAATGGTCGGTGGAGCACAACGCCTGGGGCGGCGACGCAAGGGCACTCACGATCGTGATCTACGTGGCCGACGAGGGGCTCGAGCTCGACGACCTTCAGCTCCCCACGATCCTGGGCCGACCGGCGCCGGCGGCCCCCAAGAGCGTGGAACTGCCGACGGAAAAACAGCCTTAGCGAAGGGCTCGCAAGAGCTTGCCCAACCGGGCGGCAGCGTGATCGGCTTGGCAGCCGCGGGCCCACGCATCACAATGCGAGCGCCGCGCTGACTCCGCTCCCTGTCCGTACGCCGCCTCATGTTCTCCTTCGATCCGCAGAGCTATGGGCCCGTCTTTGCGCCGCTGCTGGGCGGGGACCGGCTGTGCGAACTCGGGCCTGGCCGCCCGCGGGGCTCGGCGGCCGATGTCGAGGCGGCGCTTGTGCGGGCTGATCTGTTCCCGGCGGCTGTCCTTTCGCGTCCGCTCGCGAATTGCTGCCGGGCGGCCGTCTGGCTGTTGTACGACCACTTCGACCGCTCGCACGCCCTGAGCCAGGAGATCGACCAGCAGGCCGGCAGCTACTGGCACGGCATCCTCCACCGCCGCGAGCCCGACTTTTCGAACGCCAAGTACTGGTTTCGCCAGGTGGGCCGCCATCCGGTGTTCGAGCCGCTGCAGCGGGCTGCTTGCGATTTGGCGGCCGGCATGCCGCACGATCAGGCGGCCGATTACTTGCTGACGCAGCCGAGTTGGGATCCTTTTCGGTTCATCGATCTCTGCGAGGCGGCGTTGGCCGGCAAATCGACGAGCGGCGAACTGTGCAAGCAAATTCAGCGGCTCGAGTGGGAACTGTTGTTCGACGATTGTTTTCGTGGCGCCTTGGGAAAGTAGACCTGCATGACTGTGACGCGCGGCACCCTGGACCGGTTGGCTCAGTTCGATACGCCGACGATCTGCAACGTCCTCGAGTTGTTCGATGCCCGCCCGCGGAACCGCGGCTACATGGATGGGCGGATCAGGGCCGTGTTCCCGGATCTGCCGCCGATGGTGGGCTTCGCGTGCACGGCCAGCTTCCGCAGCGATGCGCCGCCCGGGCGGGGCGACGCTTATGGGAGCCTCGAGCAGCAGGCCGAGCAGTTCGCCGGGCTGCCAGGCCCGGCCGTCGTGGTGATTCAGGATCTCGACGACCCGGCGGTCTCGGCCACGTTCGGCGAGGTCATGTGTTCGATCTACCAGGGTTTTGGCGCTACGGGCCTGGTCACCTCAGGCGCGGGTCGCGACCTCGAGCAAGTGCGGGCGCTCAAGTTTCCGGTCTTCACCGGCGGCACGATCTGCTCGCACGCCTATTGCCACCTGCTGCACCTGGGGCTGCCGGTGCGGGTGGGCGGTTTGGTCGTCGAGCAGGGTGAGCTGCTGCACGGCGACGCCAACGGCGTGACCAACATCCCGCTGCGGCTGGCCGAGGCCGCGGCCGAGATCGCCCCGGCGTTCATCGCCGCGGAAAAGATCCTGCTCGACTACGTGCGGAGCGACGTCCGCAAGACGCCGGCCGGCCTGGCCGAGGTCCGCCGCGCCTTCGCCGCCGAAGTCGCTCAACTGGCCGCTCAGGCCAAATCGGGGCTCTAAACTCGCGACGCCAAGGACGGCCCTCATGCGCATCGGCACGGCTACGCTCAACAAGTTCGGCGGCCTCGGCGCCGCAGCGCTCATCCGCCGCTGGATGGGCACGCTCGACTATCGCGTGGCCTACTGCGATCCGGCCGTCGACCCGGCGAGGCCGGAATGGGACGGACAGAAGATCTATATCTTCTGGCACGAATACATTCTGTTTCCTATCTACCTGCGCGGGCATTGCCATCTGACGATGCTGCTCAGTCAACATCGCGACGCCGACGTCCTGTCGCGCGTGGCGGGGCACCTGGGCTTCGATTTCGTCCGCGGCTCGACGACGCGCGGCGGCGCCACGGCCTTGCGCGAACTGCTGCGGAAGAGCCAGCAGATGAACCTGACGATCACGCCGGATGGGCCGCGTGGCCCGCGGCGGCAGTTGGCCCAGGGGCCGATCTACCTGGCGTCGAAGCTGGGGCTGCCGCTCGTGGCGATGGGCTTCGGCTACGATCGTCCTTGGCGACTGCCTAGTTGGGACCGCTTCGCCGTGCCGCGGCCCTTTTCCCGCGCGCGGGCCGTCGTCAGCCAGGCCCTGCACATTGCGCCCGGGCTGAGCCGCGAAGAGTTGGAGTCCGAACGGCAACGCGTCGAGCGAATGCTCAACTCGCTCTCCGAGGAGGCTGAAGCTTGGGCCGCATCGGGAGAGCGGCGAGTCGATGAGCGCCGGCTGCGCCGAGAGAATGCGTCTGCGCGGCAGGAGCCGCGCAAGCCCCGCTCCGGCAAAGGGCGACGGTGGGCAATTCCCCTCGGCAAGGCCGCTCGCTAAGGCGCGAGCTTCAGCAGGCTGTTGCGGTACTGTCCCGTCTGATCCGGGTTGCCAGGGTCCGATTTCCACTGGTCGCCGTTGACCACGAACTTGTACTCGTAATCGCCGGGCCCGAGTTCGAGCGTCGCCTCGTAGCGCCCTTCGGCGTCGGGGCCAGTCATCGGCAGCGCGGCCGGGTCCCAGCCGTTGAAGGCGCCCGCCAGGCTCACTTGCTTCGCGCCCTCGGATGGCCGGTAGCGGAACCGCACGTCGTAGCGGCCGTCCTCGCGGCGAGTGGCCGCAGGCTTGCCGAGGCGTAGATCCTGATCGGCCACGATCCAGTCGAACGAGCCGACCATCATCTCCTGCCAGGTCTGGTCGCCCCACATCACGAGCGATTTGGGATCGGGGTTAACCAGGTTCTGAGCCGAGTTGTCGAAATGCGCCGTGCACTCGAGCACCGCGCCCGCCTCGGCCCGCTTGGGCTCGTTGAAGAGATACGCGTTCTGCCAGTTGAAGTCGTAACGGGGCACGTTCAGCAAATGTTCGACACGGCCATCGGTGTGCCGAAGGTCGAAGCGGAACGATTTGCCCCGCAGGTGCATGTGCGGCAGCACCGAGGAAATAATCACGTCCTGGCCGAATTGACGCTCGGCCTTCACCTCGTAGTTGGGGTCGCCGGCCGGAATGCGGAACTGGAAGTTGTAGGCCGCGCCGATGTGCAGTTCCTTCTCCACTTCGGCCGGATCGGCAAACACGAGGCCCGCCTCGCTCAGGTCGATCTGTTCCGTGCCGTTGGGTGTGTAGTGCAACTGGAACACCAGCTTCGAGCCGGCGGGAACCCGCCGCGCGATGCCCGTGGGAAAGTTCCAGGCCGGCATGCCGGGGGCAAAGGCCGCCACCGCGTAGACGAGCGCTGCTTCGGAGTTCAGCCGCTCTTGCCCCGGCGGCTGGAAGAACAGGATCAGGTGATGCACCACCGAAAGGTTGCCCGGCCGCGCCTCGGAGGCCCGCACCCACTTGTCTTCCGTGAAACCGGGATCGAGCACGAAGTACTTGTACGGCACCACGCCTTTAGCCGGGACCTTGAACTCCTTCGGCATCTGATAGACGACGTCGGGCTTAGGAATCCGCCAGGTCTGGGGAAGCTCGGTCTCGATCGGCGGAATCGGCTCGCCTTCGGGCGCGCCGTTGCGAACCCAGTCGAGCACCAGCTTGCGGTCGGCCTCCGGCAGGCGGGCATCGTTTTTGAAGCTGCCTACCTCGGGGTCGGCGTGCCAGGGGGGCATGCGGCCTTCCTCGATCACCTCGGCGATCGTTTCGGCCCAGCCTTGCGTGTCGGCATAGCTGGTGAGCGCGAACGGCGCGATCTGCCCCTCGCGGTGGCAGTTCGTGCAGTGCTGCTTGAAGATGCCGGCGATGTGCTTCCCGTAGGTGATGTCTCCCGTGGGAGCGTCGCGCTCGACGCGGCCAATGTGGCAACCGACGGCCTGCGTATCGGGCTGGCTCACCGGCTTTCCGGCCAAAATCTCGTCGAGCGCTTGCGCGAGCAAACGCTTTTCGGGGCCCGGCCGCGAATACCCTACGCCGTACTGGTCGTCGATGCGGCCGTGGTAGAGCACCCTGCGGTCGGGGCCGATTACAAAGACCTCCGGCGTCCGCCGCGCGCCGAACTCATCGGCCACCCGATTGCCGGGGTCCTTCAGCAGCGGGAACTCGATCTTCGCCTCGCGAGCATAGTGGCCGATCTCGGCGAGCGTGTCTTGCTGGTTGGAGTTGATGCCCAGGAAGGCGATGCCGCGAGGCTCGAACTCGGCGGCCAGCTCTGCCAACCGCGGGCCATAGAGCTTGGCCAGCGGACACTCCGTGCCCAAGAAGACGATGACCACTGCCTGTCTGTCGGCGTATTCGTCGAGCCGGTGCTTGGCCCCCAGGTGGTCGTGCAGCTCGAATGCGGGGACGCTGCGGGGCGCTGCCGGAGCGTCGGCGGCGTTCACGTTGCGGACAGCCAGGGCGAAGAGACCTAGTCCCACGCAAACAACGAATCTCGCACGCAACATCGACGGCCTCTCGAGACGGGATTGCGGCGCGAAAGAGATGCCTTGCGGCCTCGAGCCCCAAGGCTCAGGCCACGACCCTTTCGCTGCTAACCATCATACCCGTCGAAACTCGCCGCCGACAACGCGGGCGATCCGGAACTAGCCCTGGCAGAGGTCGGCGTCGGGATCAAGTTGGGGAAGGTAGAGGTCCCCCGCGTCGGCCGAGGGTGTCGCCGGCGAGGTCGCCGTAGAAGATTGCTGCGACGCAGGGCTGTCGAGCGCGGCGCGCTGCGGCGCGGCGAGCAAGCGCATGGTCAGGCTGCCTGCCACAAAGGCGAGCGCGACCGAGGTGAGAAAAACGGTGAGCCTAGCGCGACGGGCACTCATGGAAGCCAAATCCCCCGGAAGAGCAGCAGTAATGCGGCAGCCGCACGGGCGGGCAGCTTCGCCACGCCGACTCTCGCAGGCGGCAGCCCGCTACTCCAACCCTAGCTCACCCGCATCGGGTGAAGCTGGGCGATCTGCGAAAGTCGCTGCTACAGGTACATCCCCAAGTACCCGCCCGACTTATCCGTTTCGGCCTGAAGACGCTCAGCTCGGGCGATCGCCTGTGCCAAGTCGCCCGCCTCAATGAAGCGATCGAATTCGGCCAGCACGGCGTGATCGACCGTTTCCCGAAACCACGCCACGGCTGGCTCCACAAGCCAGTCGCAGGTCTCCCGCTCGAGCTCGGTTTGCAGATCGGTGGCCACTGCGTGTGCGTCGGCGGGGTCGGTAAGCACCGTCCCCTCGAAGCGAAACTCGAGCATCCCGATGTCTGGCTCATTCGTCAGGTGGAAGATGCATTTTGCCCGGTGCAGGTAGTACGAATTGTGCGAGCCGTGCCGTTCGAGCGCGGCCTTGAGCCGTTCGCAGAAGGCCGTGTACTTGGGCGAGGCGTCGAGTGGGATGTCGAGGCGGCCGATCGTCCGCAGCGGCAGGCAGTCAAACGAGATTTCGACGAAGGGCCCGACGCTCATCTGCTAGCATCCCGAAGCCACGGGGGAGGACAGTCACGCGAACTTCCCTCAGTATACCGACCATGCTCGAGGGCGAGAGGGGCCAGGCCTGAGAGGGGAGGGCCAGTTCCCGGTCCGGCTGATCTTGGCCAGCCTGCCGTCCGACCCTATCATCCGCCCCGCTCGAGCTGGAATCGGGGCCCTCCCCCGCCCGATCCCATTTACAGGCGCACGACGCGCCACCGTCCCGACCCTTGCCACCCGTCGAACCCGAAGCTGGGCATGGAAAACTCGGTCGTTCTGCTGATTCGCAACCTGGTGATGCTGGCCTGCTTGTTCGTGGTCCCGCTCCTCGCGCTGCTCGGTCCCTCGGTAACGGGCTTCCGCCCGCCGCGGCTCTTGGCCGCCGAAAGCGGTCGCGCCAGTTCCCGGCCCGACTCTGACGTTAAGGAGCGGCCACGCGGCGCCGCTCAGCCCATGGGGGTGCCGCATTTACCCCCGTCCATGTCCGCGGCGGGCTCGGAGCCAAGTCCGCGCCCCGCGGAGGTCAACCAGGAGCGCCTGGCAGTTTCCGCGCGCTCGGCGGAGCGAGGCGCCGTGCGAACGGCCGTGGCACAGGTTCCTTCGGACCAGGCGATCCCCGTGCAGCCGGCACATTTCTCACCTCCCGCGGCGCCCTTACGACGGGAATCGCCACGGTTGGCCGGCGGGGGGACGGCAGGATCCGACAATGTCGCTTGGCCGCCGCCCGTGTCGGCGGGCGAGGTTCGGCCGTCGCAACAGCCCGATTACCTGGAAACGCTGACCACGCGCCTGCGTGCACTCGGTGCGGGGTATTACCTGCTCGAATGCTGGGGTCAGCAGCAGAAGGTGTATCGCTTCTACTGCCAGATGGGCGAAGCTGGCCCCCAAGCCACCTCGTTTGAAGCAGTCGCCCCCGACCAAATCTCGGCGGTCGAGCGCGTCCTCGATCAGGCCGAAGCCTGGAGCGTCGCCCGCGACCGTCGGCAGACGGCCGAACGGCCGCGTGGGCAGCTTCGCTAAGGCTCTTTGCGGCAAGGTCTTGCCAATCTCGGGCCGCCCTTCTATTCTGCTGCGCCCCGGCAGGCCCTTTGCACAGTTGGGTGTGCCGGACTGAGGCGGAGATTTCTCGGGGCGAACCGCACTTCCCAGGCGGAACAAGAACGGCGTGCGCCCCGACCATTATCCCTGGAATCGCCCGTTGGGCTGGCCCGCGCCGGCCGCAGCTCGTTTTTGGCGGGGCGCTCCGCGCTGGCAATGGCCGCCGGTTGGCATGGCGCGTGTCCGCAGGGCTCGGCGGGCCGCGCCAGTCGTACCCGGCTCCCGCGACGCGGCCCTGGCCCGCCTCGAGGCGGTGCTGTTCCTGTCGCGGGAGCCGTTGAGCACGCGAAAATTGGCTCAGTTGGCCAGCTTGGCGGACGGCACGCAAGCGCGTACATTAATCCGCGGTCTGAACCGACTCTACGACGAAGGGAGTTCGGCGTTTCGGGTCGAAGAGGTTGCTGGGGGATTCCAGCTATTTACCCGCGCCGCGCTGTCTCCCTGGCTGCGTCGACTGCACTGCGTGCCATCGAGCCCGCGGATGTCGGCGCCGTCGCTGGAAACCCTGGCCGTCGTGGCTTACCGTCAGCCAACGCCCCGCTCCGAGGTCGAAGCGATCCGCGGGGTGCAATGCGGCGAGTTGCTGCGGCAGTTGATGGAACGCGACCTGGTCCGTATCGTGGGCCGATCCGAGGAGATTGGCCGGCCTTTTTTGTACGGCACCACCAAACGGTTTTTAGAGCAGTTCGGCCTTCGCCGATTGGAAGATTTGCCGCTCGCTGAATTACGCGCGGCGGCGAGTCGACCTGCCCCCTTGCCCGAATTTTCACCCGGCCGAAGCCGGTTGGATCATACGAACCACCATCAAGATTGTGAGGAGGAGGAGTCGCTGTGAGCATCAAGGTCCTTTCCACGGTGGAAGACATGCTGTTTTCCGAGCTGCTGACGCCGTGGCAGAGCCCCGTGGTCCCCGGTCCCCGCGCCGAAGACGACGAGGACGACGATTGGGACGACGACGATGAGGACGAAGACGACGACGAGGAAGACGACGAGGAGGAGGAAGGCGAAGACGACCTCGAAGAAGAAGAATGGGAAGAGGTCGACGACGAGGACGAAGAGGAGTGGGACGAAGAAGAGGAAGAAGAAGACGACGAGGACGATGACGACTGGGACGATGACGACGAGGATGACGACGACGAGGAAGATTGGGAAGAAGACGAGGAATAGCCTCTAGTCCACCCCCCCTATCGAAGCAAAAACTCCCGGACCGGCTGGCTCGTTGGGGCCCGCCGGTCCTTATTTTTTGCGCCCCCGCTTGACTACTCAGACGGATCGTCTTACTATCATGGCGTCAGACGGTCGGTCTTAGATGCTCTTGGGATTGTTTCATGACCCCTGAATCCACCCGCGTCACCGACGCCGAGTTGGCCGTGCTCGAAGCGCTCTGGGAGCACGGCCCTGCCACGATCCGCGTCCTCACCTCGCGGCTCTACCCCCGCGGTTCGACCTCCGACTACGCCACCGTGCAGAAGCTGCTCGAGCGGCTCGAAGACAAAGGCTGCGTCGCCCGCGACCGCTCCGGCTTTGCCCATCGCTTCGCCGCCTCGGTCGCCCGCGAGCACCTGATCGGCCAGCAACTCGAATGCGTGGCGCAAAAGCTCTGCGACGGCTCACTCACGCCGCTGCTCCTGCACCTCGTGCAGGCCACTTCCCTCACTCCGGCCCAACGCGCCGAATTGCGGCGGATGCTCGACGAGGCCGACGACTCTCAACAGGCGGGGTGAGCCATGTCTACCTTCTTTCATCTGGCCGTTGGCAACGCCTTGCTGGTCACGCTGCTGTGCCTGCCGGCTTGGTTGCTCGCGCGACTCTGCCGCCGGCCGGCCGTGTGTCATGCGGTGTGGCTGCTGGTGCTGCTCAAGCTGGTCTGCCCGCCGCTGTGGGAAATCTCGCTCCCCAGCCGCGCACGCGACGTCGCGGTTCGACCGACGGCAACGCAGGTTGCGCATGCCCCCGTCACCTCGGCCGGCCACGCGGAACTAGCCGACGAAACCTGCTTAGCGCCCGACGCGGTCGGCTCTTTCGACGAAGTTGGATACGTTGTGGTGCTCGAAACTCAGACGGCGGTCGACGACAACCCGGCCGTCGCGCCGGCGCCGACCCTGGCTTGGCGTTGGCCGCGCTTTCCGACCGCGGTGGTGCTGGCCTCGGCCGCTCTCTGGGGCGCCGGCGGCGTTGGTTGGCTGGTTCTGGCAGTCGCGCGTGCCTGGCGCTTCGAGCGCATCGTGCGGCGCGCTTTGCCGGCCCCCCCGTCCCTGACCTCCACAGGCAGGGAGTTGGCCGCGCAGTTTGGCTTACGAACCGCGCCCGAGATCGTGGTGACCAGCGCCCGGGTATCGCCCCTCTTATGGGCGACCTGGCGCCGGCGGCGGATCGTGTTGCCAGAGGCTTTGCTCGCACGCCTCACGCCCGCCCAGCAATCGACGATCGTGGCGCACGAGCTTGCGCACCTGGCGCGGGGCGATCATCGGTTGCGGTGGCTCGAAACCATGGTGCTGGCGGCCTACTGGTGGCTGCCGGCCGCCTGGTGGGCCCGCCGCAAGTTGAGCGAAGCGGAAGAGCAGTGCTGCGACGCGCTCGTGGTGGCGCGGTTGCCCGAACGGGCCCGCGCCTACGCCTCGGCGTTGCTCGAAACGGTCGAGTTTCTCGCAGATCCGCCAGTTGCTTTGCCGGCGCTCGCCAGCGGGCTGGGGGCTGCGTTTCCTTTGAAGCGGAGATTCGAAATGATTCTCAAGGAACACCGAGGCGCCGCGGCGCCCAAGTTGGCCAGCCGCCTGGCCCTGGCGACGGCGCTCGTCGCTCTGCCCCTGTCGCCCCTCGGCCTGCGGGCCTGGGCCGAGGAGTCGAGCGAGAGCACGGTCGAAGTCGCCGTGTCAGCCGACCTGACCGCGGAAGCCAAGCCGGAAGTCGCCCAGCGGCAAGTTGAGCTAGGGCTCGAACTGCGGGCCGACAACCCGACCGAGTTGGGCGTGGAAGCGCCGGTGACCGTGGCCGTGGCCGATTTCGAGACGAAGTCCGATCTCGCCAAGCCGACGAGCGACGTCGCCGCGCGCATCGGCAAGCTCGAGGAAACCCTCGTCGGCTTGCTGGCCGAGTTGCGGGCGCTCAAGGCCGCCAACGGACTCGGGGGCGCCCTCGCGAGCCCCGTGGAAGAGCGCGTACTCGAGCACGTGACCCCCGACGGTAAGGTCGAGCGCAAGGTGATCCGCATCGACGGCAAGGGACTCAACGTCGGCGGTAAACCGACCATTACGCTCCACCGCGCCCAACTCGACGGCCGCGGCCTCGTGCTCGACGCCCCCGACGGCAGCGGACGGATCGTCCTGGACGGGCCCAAGGGCCCGTTGAGCCGCCAGGTGATCGAGTTCCGCGCCGACGGCGCTTCGCGCGGCGAAGTGTTGCGCAAGGAACGCGAGGCCCTCGAACGTCGGCTCAAGGAAATCGCGGAGGAAGAGCAAGGCTTGGACGACGCGAAACCGAAAAAGTAGCGCCGATCCCAGCCCCACTTCTCGCAGGACGACCGGGGGAGCAGCCCAGGTTCGTCTGCCCGGCCGTGCCGCTCTCGAGAGCGCCGCACGGCTTCGGGCATTCTGGCGGAGCGCTTGCCATGCCGCGTCCCGCGCGCTCTTCTACGTGGGCTCGCCGGCCAGCGTTTCCCACACCAGGCGATAGTAGCGCATAACCCGCAGCGGATCGGCGGTCGGCGCACCCTCTTCGAGCAGTGTCCAGCCGTTGAACTTGGCCTGGCGCAGCAGGCCGAAAAGCTGCTTCCACGGATACTGGGTAATCAGGTCGTGGATGTGGACTGTGCCCAGGCGGTCTTGCACGAGGTGGAAGTTGTGCTCGAGCCCCTTCCCTGCCAAGTCCTCTTGGTTGCAGTTCCAGCAGACGACGTTGCCAGGATGATTGGCCACGTCCATGATCCGCTTGACGACCTCGAGGTCGCTCGTGCCGCGGCCATGCACCTCGAGGCGGATCTGCTGGCCATAGCCTTCGCCAAAGGAGGCCACTTCGTTGAGCGCACGGCCGATCTGCTCGATCGTCTTCTCCACGGGCACGTCTTTCGGCAAATCGTTGGGGCGCACCTTCACGCCTGTGCCGCCGACGTCGTGGCAGAGTCGGATGAAGCCCTTGGTTTCTTCGATGTTGGCTTTCACGACGGCCGGATCGGGGCTGTGATACTCGCAGGCGGAGCCGAGGCCGACCAACTGCACGCCGGAATCGGCGAACCGCTTGGCCACCTCGCGCCGCTGCTCCGTCGAGAGGGCGGGCTCGACGCCATGCTTGTGCGTCGTCCGCAGTTCAACTCCCGCGTAGCCGGTGTCGCGGCAATTACGCAACAGCGTGGGCAAATCC
>JBGAPH010000096.1:0-13650 GCA_044221365.1 Pirellulales bacterium | reverse complement strand
CGACCCCACGTGTACGCCCAAAGCTCAGGCAACATGGCTCTCGGCTGAACGTGAACGCAGCGGAGCAAGCGACCCCTAACCGCTTGCTCCGCTTGCTTTTTGCGCCGTGTGGCGAAGCTTGCCAACGGGCGGCGACCGAAGATCCGCACGGGGCCGACGAACAACCCTCTCGAGGGTGTTGGTTCGGGTATGCGCAAAAGGCCGTCTGCGCTAGAATTGCGGCGGGCTCGGCAAACGCCGGTTCAGGCCAGACGAGGCCGACGTGCGTATTCAAGGAATGAGCGTGCTCGAGTCGGTCGTCGGCGTGGCCGCGCGGCGCGCCGTGGCCAAATGCTCGAATCTCCCGACACTGTATGGACTTGCGCGGCGCGGCCAACCCTCCGCGCGTTCCCCGTCTTCTTGCATCACGGCTGCCCGATGTCCGACACCGACGCCACACCCTTCTCGCCCAAGCTCCCCCAGGCCCCCGTGGCGACTGCGGCCAAGCCGCCCCATTCCGCCAATCGCACCGTGCGGGAAACGGTCGAGTCGATCGTGGTGGCCTTCATTTTGGCCTTTCTGTTTCGCACCTTCGAGGCCGAGGCGTTCGTCATTCCCACCGGTTCGATGGCGCCAACGCTGCAAGGACGGCACAAGGACTTCACCTGCCCTGAGTGCGGCTATCGTTACCGCGTGAACGCCAGTGGCGAGGTGGAGGATGAAAGCAGCATCCTGGAGTTTCGCCCGGACAACAACCGCGTGGGGGGCGACCGCCGCGCGGGACGCATGGTCTTTTCGGGGCTCTGCCCCCTGTGCCGCTTCCCCGCCACCGAACTCGACAAAAAGCCTTCGTTCAATGGCGACCGGATTCTGGTCGGCAAGTTTCCCTACGACTTCGCCGATCCCGAGCGCTGGGACGTGGTGGTCTTCAAGTACCCGGGCGACGCCAAGACCAACTTCATCAAGCGGCTGGTCGGGCTTCCCAAAGAAACGGTCCGCATCTACCGCGGCGACCTCTATGTGAAGCCCGAAGGCGCCCCGGACGACGCGTTCAAGATCGCCCGCAAGCCGCCCGAAAAGGTGCAGGCGATGCTGCAAGAAGTGTATAGCAGCGACTATCCGGCCCCCGACCTCGAGAAGTCCAAGTGGCCCGCTCGTTGGCAGCCCTGGCCCGCCGGCGCGGCGGGGGGGTGGACCACCGCCGACCATGGCCGCAGCTTCCAGCTGGCGGCCGACGGCGGCGAGCATTGGCTCCGCTATCAGCACATTCTGCCCACCTCGCGCGACTGGCGCGAACTGCGGGCGCAGGCGAGCGCCCGGCCGGGGGCCGATCCGACGCTCTACGACCGCATGCGGCCGCAATTGATTACGGACTTCTACGCCTACAACACGGGGCGCAGCCGCGACGACTTCAACTCCCAGCCCAATTCGCGGACCGAGACGTTGGGACTTCACTGGGTGGGCGACCTGGCCGTCGATTGCACGCTCGAAGTCGGCAAGGCGCAGGGGGCGGCGCTCTTCGACCTCGTGGAAGGAGGGCAGCACTTCCGCTGTTCGATCGATCTGGTGACCGGCGCGGCGACGCTCTCCATCGAGGGCACGCCGCAATTCGCGCCGAAGGCTCAGACTTCGGTGCGCGGCCCGGGCAGCTACGAAATCTGCTTCGCCAACGTCGACGATCAGTTGCTGCTGTGGGTCGACGGCCGCGTGGTGCAATTCGACCAGCCCACGGCGTTCGATCAGTTCGATCTGCCGACTGGCGAGCCTGTCTCCACGCCACGGGATCTTGGCGATCTGGCGCCGGTGGGCGTGGGAGGCAAGGATGCTGAGTTGACCGCGCGGCATCTGCGAGTGCGGCGCGACATCTACTACATCGCCGGCCGCAAATTTGGCGGCTTGGTGGATTACGATTTCCGCGGCGCCAACTTCCGGTTCGACGCCGAAGACTTGGCCGAGCTGATGTCGAACCCCGCGCGATGGTCCGCGTTTGAAAATCTCGAAGCCGCCGACTATCCGCTCGCGGAAGATCAGTTCTTCGTGCTCGGAGACAACAGTCCCTACAGCAAGGACAGCCGCTTGTGGAGCGAGGAAAGCTTGCCCGGCGCGCTCCATGGGAACAAGCGGCTCGGCCACTATGTCGACCGTGACCTGCTGGTGGGCAAGGCGCTGTTCATCTACTGGCCCCACTCCGATGGCGTGATCCCCGGCACGTCGATTCCGTTCCCGTTTTTCCCCAACTTCCCCAAGATGGGCTTCGTGCGGTAAAGAAACCACATTCTTACCGCAGAGGACTCAGAGGACACAGAGACTAGCAATCAGTCGCGATCAGCCCGTCTCTGTGTCCTCTGCGTCCTCTGCGGTGAATAGAAAAGGCTCGTGCGGATAAGCGCGGTCAAGGAGGACCGAATGTCGTTGTTGGAAGCTTCCGGACTCGTTAAAACCTACGGCCGGCGGCGCGTCGTCGATGGCGTCGACTTTCGCGTCGACGCGGGCGAAATCGTCGGCTTGCTCGGCCCCAACGGCGCCGGCAAGACCACCAGCTTTCGCATGACCTGCGGGCTGATCGACGCCGACGCCGGCAAGGTGACTTTGGGCGGCCTCGATGTCACCGATTGGCCCCTCTATCGCCGCGCTCGCGACGGTGGCATGGGCTATCTGGCGCAGGAGCAAAGCGTCTTCCGCAAACTCACCGTCGAAGAGAATCTGCTCGCAGTCATGGAGATGCTCGGCTTCGACGGCCCCGCTCGCCGCCTCCGCTGTGAAGAGCTGCTCGAGCAGTTCGACATCACGCGGATTCGCAAATCAAAGGCCCAAGTGATCTCCGGCGGCGAAAAACGCCGGCTCGAGATTGCCCGCTGTTTGGTCTCCAATCCGAAGATCATCCTGCTCGACGAGCCGTTCACCGGCATCGATCCAGTAACGATCCACAGCATCCAGGGCATTATCCGCCGTCTGCGTGACTCGGGAATCTCGATCCTGATCACCGACCACCGCGAGCGCGAAACGCTGGCGATCGTCGACCGCAGCTACGTGGTGTTCAGCGGGCGCGTGCTCTGCCACGGCACGGCCGCCGAGGTGCTGGCCAACCCCGATGCCCGCAAGCACTACTTTGGCGAGGAAGACGCGGCCGGCGGCATCGTCCCGCCGCCGCACTTCCGGAAGGCGCCCGAGCCAGCCGCGGCGCCGAGCACGGGGCTCGGCGGATTGTTCACTGCCCGCCGACGGTAACTGAGGGCCATCCGGCGAGCGGCCCGGCGTCAGCCGGCCGACCTGAGCCGTCGAGTGCGCTCCACAGTGGCTTTGTCAGCCGGCTTACGCCGGCCGCTCGCCAGGCGCGGCGCTTGGGGGCGTTTGCCGACGTACGCAGAGCGCGTACCAGCCGCCGGCGGCCGTCAGGATGAGCACGTACCAGACGCTCAGCCAGCGCTGGAAGACTCCCGGCGCTTCCCGCACGTTGAAGTTCAAGTAGAGCATCACTGCCAGCGAGAACGCCGCGAGCACGAGCGCCGTGACCGGCAGCAGTAGACCGCCTGGAGCGCGATAGGGGCGCGGCAATTCGGGTTCGCGGCGGCGGAGCGCGATCATGGCCAACATCGCCACGATGTAGAGCGTGACTGCGCCCAGGGCCGACAGCGTGATCAGCCCGGCCGTGTCGAGATAGGCGATCGAGAGCAGGCCGACCACCATGTTGGCCAAGAGCGCCACGACCGGCGTGCGGGTTTTGCGGTTGACGTGCCCCACGGCCCGCGGCAAAAAGCCAACCCGCCCCATCTCGAAGATCGCCCGCCCGGCGACGAGCACGATGCCGTTGAACGAGGCCACGAGCCCCAGCAGGCCGATGCCGACGAGCAGGCTGTAAAGCGGATGGGCGGGGGCCACGATCTGGCCGAGGGCCAAAGGGAGCGGCGTGTTCTGCGGGACCGCGCCCCTGGCCACAACGAGCGAGCCGTCGGGGGCGGTGCTCAGATCGCTGGGCAGAAACACGATCCGCTCCCAGCCCCCCACCCCGACGGCCGTCACCAGCACGAGCGCCGCCAGCACCACGAGCGTGGCCAGCGCCGAGCCAAACCCCAGCGCCACGTCGCGCTGCGGGTTGCGCGCCTCCTCGGCCGCGTTGGCCACGCCTTCGATCGCCAGGTAGAGCCAGATGGCGAAGGGCAACGCCGCAAACACACCCTGCCAGCCAAAGAGCGCGGCGCTCGCCGTGACGTTTTCCAAGTGGAAGTGGGGCGCCGCCACGCCAGCGAACAGCAGCAGCTCCCCCACCGCCAGCACCGTAATCACCAGTTCGAACACCGCCGCCTGCCGCACGCCCCAGATGTTCAGACCTGTGAAGGCAATGTAGGCCAGCGCGGCGAAGCGCCGCTCGCTCAGCCAGCCCGAACTATCGCTCTGCAGCCAAGCCATGAGATAGTAGCCAATCGCCATGGCGATGGCTGGCGGAGCGAACACGAACTCGATCACCTGGGCAATGCCCCCCAGAAAGCCTGCCGCGCTCCCCAGCCCGCGGGCGGCATAGACGAACACGCCGCCCGCCCTCGGCAGTGCGCAGGCCATCTCCGCGTAGCTGAACACGAAGGCCACGTACATGACCGTGACCAGGAGAAAGGCCACGAGCAGGCCATAGGCGCCGGCGGCGGGGAGCCCCAGGTTCCAGCCGAAGTACTCGCCCGAGATGACATAGCCCACGCCCAAGCCCCACAGCATCACGGGGCCGAGCGATTTGTGCAGGCCCGCAGCATCGTCTCCTTCCGAAGGCGGGCCGGAGGAGGCGGCAGACTGCGAGGTGGAAGGGGTGTCGCTCAAGTACGGCTCAACGGGGGTCGCGGCAGCGAATTTAACCAGCCCAGGATAGCCAAGCCAAGCCTTTCGGCACTAGCCTCGCTCTTGGCGATCCTCTTCGTCGGGCGGAAACCGCGCGGCCACCTCTTGGCCGGCCGCCAGCACGACGCAGGCGGCGGCAGGCAGCATGAGCGCAACGCCGATCAGCCTGCCGCGAAACGTGCCGTCGAGATAGAGCAGGATCCCTGGAACGGCGAGGGCAACGGCCGAAAGCCGCGCGAGCGCTGCCACGATCTGCTCCCGGCCAGGATTCCAGCGGGCGAATTTGAGAGCGATCAGAACCAGGCGGATCGTTAAGAAAATGACGACCGCCAGGAACAACAAGGGCGGCAGTTGCTGGGCCATGGCAAGGCATCCTACTTTCAATGGGGCGCTTGTCAGCCGGCTTACGCCGGCCGCTCGCCGGAAGCACTTGTCCATTGGTCCGCGAGAGCGGACCCTATTTCGGCGGCGTCGTGCTGGCCAGGAACGCGAAGAGGTCGCGGAGTTCTTCGTCCGTCAGGCCATCGAGCAGGCCTTCAGGCATGAGCGACTTCTTATTGGGGATGATCTCGTCGAGGTTTTCGGCGGCGATCGTTTGGTTCTGGCCGTCGATGCCGCGGAGGACGAGCACTTGGTCGTTGTGCTCGATTTTGAAGCCGCTGAGCACGCTGCCGTCGGCCGTGGTGACCGTTAGGCTTGCGAAGCCTTCGCGGATTTCGGCGCTCGGGTTGACGATCGAGAGCAACAGCAGCCGCGGGCTCGTGCGATGAAACACGGTCAGATCGGGGCCGATTTGGCCGCCGCGATTGAACATCGTGTGGCATTTTCCGCAGTCGGCCTTGGCGTGAAACACCTCCTGCCCTGCGAGCGGATTGCCCTTCCCTTCAGCGAGCAAACCGGCCAGCAAATCGATGCGACGATCAAGTTCGGCCGCGCTCTGCGTCGTGGCGGGGAAGAGAGCGGCCACTTGCGCGGCCACGTCGGACTGGCGATGCCGGCGGAGCCGCTCGATCGTATCGGCCTCGAGCGAATCAGGTTTGATCGCGCCGGCGGAGACGGCGGCGAGCAGGGGAAGCGCCCATTCGGGCCGGCTGGCGAGCAGCGATTCGGCCGCGGGACGGACGTCGGATGGCAGAGTGGCGAATTGAGCGACGATCGCGGCGCCGCTCTCCGGACGCGCGAGCTTTTGCAGTGCGCCGAGCGCCGCGCTGCGCACGGAGGAGTCAGCGGACGATGCGACCAGCGCCGTAAGCGCGGGCGCGGTCTTCGCAGGCTCGGCCTTCACGTCCCCCAGCGCCGCCAAGAGCGGCAACCGCTCGGAGCGCGGCGCCTGCTCGTCGGCTACGCGGGCGAGCGCCTTCCGCACGGCCGCCGAGTCGCGGCGGCGAACGCCGAGCACCGTGGCAAAGGGGCCTTCCGATTTGCCGAGGGCTTCGGCCAACTCGTCAGGCAACGGAGGCAGCGGCCGCCCTTCGCTTGCCTGCACAAAGCTGGCCACCAACCGCTGCCGCGCCGCCTGGTCCGGGGCAAGCTCGAGCAAGCGGGCACAAGCGAGCAGATCGGCGCGCGTCGCAAGTGTTGCCCAGCGGCGCATGACGTTTTGCGGCAACGTCGCTTTCTCAAACGTGATGGCCGTGTTCCAGAGCACCGGCTGAGCGCAGGCCGCCAGCACCGCCTCGTGATCGCCCGCGTGCGCCTCGAGGGCCCACCAGAGCAAGCCTGGCAAATGGATGTCGCCGGCGTCCTCGGCGCGCCCCAACAGCGCGCTCACGATCGGCAGGCAGTCGCCGGTGGGCAACCTTCGCGCGGTGCTGGCGAGCTGCGAGCGGACTTCGACCTCCGGCTCGTCGGCCGCCATTTGGGCGAGCTTGTGCGCGATGCTGGGCGTCGTTTGCAGCTCGTCGCCCAACAACCGCACCGTCCAGCGGCGGACGTGCGGGTTGCGATGATCGAGCGTGCGCAACGCCACCGCTTCGTCGAACCCGCCAGAGAGGTACAGCGCCCAGAAGGCCTCGAGCGCCGTTTGGCCGGTTTGCTCGGCGACCAGCTTCGCGAGCTTGGGCACGAGCGAGGCGTCGTGCCGATCGCCCAGCAGCCGCAGCGCGGTTTGCCGGTGCCAGCGGTTGGAGTGCGTGAGATAGCGGTCGACCAGCTCCTCGCTCGAAAGCCGCGCGAGATCGAACTTGGGCGCAGGCATGGCGCCGTGCGCCTGCAACCGGTAGACGCGCCCCAGGTCGGGGTTCGTCTGGCCCTCATGGGCGTGGTAGTGGTTCGCCTGCATCGCGTGCCAGTCGGCAATGTAGAGCGCGCCGTCGGGGCCGAGCTGAATGTCGACCGGAGTGAACCAATCGTCGCGCTCGGCCTCGCCCGGCACGACGATCTGCCCCAGGTCGCGGGTGCGGCGGCTCGAGCCATCGGCCTCGATCTCGCTATGAATCACGTAGTGGATGTGCGGCGCGACGCCGAACAGCTTGCCGCGGTAGCGCTTGGGCAAGGCGTCGGCCTCGTAGATGGCGAAGGTATGCGTGAAGCGTTCCACGGCGTGGTGTTTCATCGCCGGAAAGTAACCGAAGGCGAAGCGATTCGAGAGTTCGCCGTGCTTCCCGAAGGTCTTTTGATAGTAGCCCCCCTGCACGTAATGGAAGCCGCGGGTGTCGCCGCCGTTGTGCCCCGAGTAGACGCGGCCGGCCGAGTCGATCTCGACGCCGAAGGCATTGCCGCCCCCTTCGGCGAAGATCTCGTACACGTGCTTCTCGGGGTGATACCGCCACATGTTTTGCCCTAGCGAGTGGATCGGCTTCTCGCCAGGCAACGGCTGGTTGTCGGCCCCGTGGCGCACGATCGCGCCGCTGACGGTGCTCCCTTGCGTGGCGTAGATCCAGCCGTCGGGACCCCAACGGAGGCTGTTGGCGATCGAGTGGGAGTCTTCGATGCCGAAGCCGGAGAGGAGCACGCGCGGCGTAGGATCGTCGGGCACGTCGTCGCGGTCGCGATCGGCATAGAAGAGCAGGTACGGCGGGTTCATCACGAACACGCCGCCGCGGCCGGGGAGCGCCGCCGTGGCGAAGTTCAGTCCGTCGAGGAACACCGTTTCCTTATCGAGGCGGCCGTCCTGGTTGGTGTCTTCGTGGATCGTGATACGATCTTTGCCGCGGAAGGGAGAGTCGGCCGCGTGCGGCGGCGGGGGGGCGAACGGCGGATCGTAGACGTTGCGCCAGACGGCGTCGCGGCTGACCAGACGTTGCCCCGCCGGCCACGGATACTGCCGATACTGCGCAATCCACAGCCGGCCGCGCTCGTCGAAGTTCAGGTAAAGCGGGTTCGCGACCGCCGGCTCGCGGAGCAGCTCGTGGATTTCCAGATCCTCCGGCACGCGCAACGACGGCACATCAGGGCTGGCGACCAGCTTCGGCGGCGGGGGCGTTTCGGCGGCCTGACCGTGCGCGGCGAGTAAGGAAAGAACCAGCGCAGCGCTACGGAACACAGGGGCGGGGCGGAACATGCAAGGCCCTGCAAGACAGGTGGGACAACAAGGCAGGGGCGGAAGGCGCCAGGCGGGGAACCGAGCGGCGGGGGGAACGCCTGGTGGGGCGTCCGCTCGCCTCTCTTGTTCTAATCCGCCCACCGGGGCGTGCAACTACAAAACCGCCAGGATTAAGATGAAGGAACGGCGCGAGACGGAGGCCCGATGAACAGCCTGGTCTACCATATTGCCAGCGGACAGGCCTACTTTTCCGGGTTGGCCCTGGCGCTCGCCGCGGCCGCACTCGGTTCATGCGCCGGGCGGGTCGCGCGGCGGCTGGCCGTGCTCGCGCTGCTCGTCGGCGCCCTGGCGATGGCGGTTTCTTCGACGCCGGTTCCCTGGTGGGGGATCGCGCTCGCGGCGGCGGCAGCGTTTGCCTGGGGCGCAAACCTGCGCCGCGAACGTCCGGCGCGTTGGCCGGCGGCGGCGCTAGCGGCGGCAGCCCTGGTGCTCGCGATCAGCGAATTTCCGCACCATCTTCCGCCTCGCATCGCACCTCTCGGCGCCCGCAGCCTCACGGTCGTGGCCGACTCGCTGACGGCCGGCATGGGCGCCGCCGATCAAGCCGAGCGCTGGCCGGCGATCTTGGCTCGAGAGCACGGCATCCAGGTGCAGGACCTCTCGCACGTGGGAGAAACGGCGGCCTCGGCCGCCAATCGCGTTGCCCGCGAGGGCATCTCCGGAGACCTCGTGCTGCTCGAGATCGGCGGCAACGACGTGCTCGGCACAACATCGGCTGCGCAGTTCGCCGCCGACCTGGACACGCTGTTGGGCAAAGTCTGCGCACCTGGCCGGCAAGTTGTGATGCTCGAACTGCCGCTGCCTCCCTTCGCGCACGCGTTCGGCGCAGCGCAGCGGCGGTTGGCCCGCAAGTATGGCGCGCAGCTCGTGCCGAAAAGAGTGCTCTTGTCGATCCTCGCGCCGCGCGAGAACACCGTCGACACGATTCATCTCACGCCCATCGGCCAGCGCCGCATGGCCGAAGCCATGGAGGGAATCTTGCTGCCGGCGCCGAAAACGCCGCGCGCGCCTTAGGCCGCGCGCCCGTGCGGTTTGTGCAGCCGGAACAGGCCGAAGATCTCGTCCTGCGTCAGCCCCAGGCCTTCCTGCGGCGCGAGATCGGAGAAGATGGTGTCGAACAGTTCGCGTTTCTGTGCGAGCACTTGGTCGATGCGTTCTTCGATCGTGCCGAGCGAAAGGAAGCGGCTTACGGTCACCGGGCCGGTGGCCCCAATGCGGTGGGCGCGGTTGATCGCCTGATCCTCGACCGCGGGGTTCCACCAGCGGTCGAACAGGAACACGTAGCTGGCGAATTGTAGATTGAGCCCCACGGCGCCGGCGCCATAGCTCATGAGGAGCACGTGCTTGCGCGGGTCGTCGCGGAACTGGGCGATCACGCCGTCGCGTTTGGCCGAAGGGATGCCCCCGTGGTATTCGAGCGGGCCGAACCGCCGCAGCCGCTTGGAGAGCTGCTCGATGCTCTGCACCCACTGGCTGAAGACGATCGCTTTCGAGCCGCTCGCGGCCACTTCCTCGAGGTCGGCCGCCAGCCGCTCGACCTTGGCGCTCTCGCCGGTGGCGGGATCGAAGTTGCAGATCTGCTTGAGCCGCAGCACGAGCTCGAACACGTGCTGAATCGTGGCCGCCGAGCCCATTTCGGTGAGCTGGACGACGCCGTCTTCTTCGGCGCGGCGATACGATTCCTGTTGCGCGGGCGAAAGCTCGACCTCGGCGTCACGGAATAGCTTGGGCGGCAACTCGGAAAGGACCTCTTTCTTGGTCCGCCGTAGCACGAAGGCGCTGGCCGCCCGCCCCATACTCCGCGGCCGCATCTCGGGAGAGAGCTGCCCCGGCGAGATAAACTCGAAAATGCCCACGAGGTCGCGCGGGCTGTTCTCCACCGGCGTGCCGGTGAGCGCCCAGCTCCGGGTGCGGGCGATCGAGCGCACGGCCTGGCTCGTGGCGCTCGAGGGGTTCTTGATCCGCTGCGATTCATCAAGGGCCACCAGGTCGAACCGCACGCCTGACTGGCTCACGAGGTCGGCGTCGCGGGTGACGAGCTCGTAGTTGGCGATCGTCACGATCGCCTCGGGCAATTCCCATTGCCAGCGACGGCGCGGCTTGGGGCCGCTGACGACGTTCAGGGGCAGCTCCGGCGCCCACTGGGCGAACTCCCGCTGCCAGTTGGTCACAAGCGGCTTGGGGCACACGAGCAGCACCCGCGAGGCTTGCCCCGCGTGAATCAGGAGCCGCATCGCCGTGACCGCCTGCATCGTTTTTCCGAGGCCCATTTCGTCGGCCAGGATCGCGGCGAAGCGGGGGTAGAGAAAGGCCACCCCTTCGAGTTGGTAGCTGAAGGGCTCATGTGGGCAGACGAGCGCGCCGCCGCCGAGAATCGTCTCGAGCGAGGGCTGCAATAGGTAGAAGAGCCGGTCGCGGAGGCGGATCACGTCGTCCGGCGGACGGATGCGCGTGTGCCGGCGCGGAGCGGCCGCAGGAGCCGCTGGCGGGGCGGGCGCGAGTAGGCTGGGCAGCGCGCAAGGGGGCGCCACCTCGAACTGATACGACGTCACATCGGGACGCTCGATCGACAGCGGCAATGACAACGCGCGGGGCCGTTCAACGGCCACTCGGTGCGACGTCACGCGCGGCGGCGGCGCGTCGAGGCGGAAGCTCCGCACCGCGGGGGCGGAACGAGGCGAGGCCGCGGCACGGCTGGGTGCTGAAGGAGTCACGCGTACGCTGACAGGGGTCGGCTGTGCGGGGGACGGAAGGCGAGTGCGAGTGGAGCGAGACGGGGTGCTAGGCGGCGCCGCGCTGCGCTTCGGCGATGGCCTCGCGAATGCGGTCGAACGGCTCCGCCAGGTCGAAGGCCTCAGGCAGGCCCGCAGTGAACTGGGGCACGCAGGTCAGGTCGCTGGCATGCCGCGGCGAAACGGCCAGCCGGTTGCGGCCGGCGCGGGCTTCGGTGAACGGTCCGAGCGGCGGACCATCGCCGCACACGAGCATCACCGGCAGCTCCACGTGGTTCCGCAGTTCCAGGGCCTCGGCTGAGTCGACGCAGACCGCGGTCGGCGAGAGCGACGACTTGCGCACGAGCGTTTGGCCGATCTGTTCTCCGACCAGATAGGGGCGCAGCGTGGGACCGTAGAGGATCTCCTGGGCGCGGTTGGGCTTGATCGGCGCCGTGCAGTGGAACTCGAGCGGCCGGCCCCCTTGATCGAGCAGCAGGTAGCCGCCGAACAGGCCGTGCCCCGCGTCTTCGACCGTGGTGAAGAAACCCAGGCACGCGCGCTCGACGGGGGTCGCTGAACTCA
The DNA here is from genome assembly GCA_044221365.1 of Pirellulales bacterium. Taxonomy (GTDB): domain Bacteria; phylum Planctomycetota; class Planctomycetia; order Pirellulales; family JBGAPH01; genus JBGAPH01. The sequence continues at coordinate 2,007 of JBGAPH010000096.1, read as the reverse complement.
TGGTGCGAGGCGAAGATCCTCGAGGCCGATCCGACAACTACGTGCTGCGAGAGCTTCTCGGCGGCCGGTCTTGCCGCCGGCCCTCTTTCGCAAAACATCGGGCCCCCTGCGCGTGAGACTTTAGCGGATAAGGGGTTGGAGACGGTCCGCCGGCAGCGGTCGAGCAAGTTTTTTCGGGTTCTGGCAACGTTCGGCGGCGCTAACTACAATGTCGAGCAAGGAGTTCAATCCACCCCCAAGTGTCGAAGAAGACATGAGCCGCAGCCCGCAAGTAAGCTCTTCGCTGTTTACCCAGGTTGACATCACGCCGTCGTCTTCGGAGGCGGTGGCGAGCCCGGTCTCGGAGTCGGGGGACGAGCAGTCGCGGCTCTTGCGCAACCTGCTCTCGGCCCAGGACCGCACGAACGAGCTGCTCGAGGAGCTGCTGACCCACCTCTCGGCGCCGCAGCGTCAGCGGGCCAACGAGCTCAATCAGTGGAAGCAGGCTAATCCGGCCCTCTCGAAAGCTTGCCGGATGGCGGCGGAGAGCCTGGGGCGGGCTCAGACCACGTTCATCGAGAACCTGGCCGACGAGGTGCAGGACAACGCCGAGTCGCTGCTCGAAGGAGAATTCCTGCTCGGCGAGTTCATCGACCGCTTCGGCCCCCGCCTGGCGCATATCAACGGCTTGCTGCAGGTGCTCTCGCAACTGGGCAGCAACAATGCCCAGCCGGCCAGCCCACCCAACTCGGGCTCCTAGCCTGCTACGAGGTTCGCGTGGAGCCGTCTTTGCGGAGCGCCACGAAACGCTCTTCGGGCAGGGTGAGCGAGGTGATCCGCAGGCCGAATTTTTCGCCGATTTTGACCGCTTCGCCCTGCGCAACGCAGTGATTGCCGACCGAAAGGTCGAGCATTTCGTCGCACAGCTTGTCGAACTGGAGGATTGAGCCCGGGCCGATCTCCAGAATCCGACCGATTGCTTGCCGCTTGCTGGCCAACGTCACCACCACCGGCACGCTGACCCGCAGCCGGCTGCGGAGATAGCTGGGCAGCATGTCGAGATCGCCACCGGCTGGTGGAGCGGGGGCGGGCCGGGCCGGTTCTCGCTGCGGGGGCGCAGGGGGAGCCGGAGCGGGGGCGGCTGGCTTGGCTTTCGCCGCCGGGGCGGGTTCGGGGGCTGCCGGCGCCGCGGCCGCACTGGGCTTCGCTTCGGTTGGCTTCGTTTCTGGCTGACTGGCGGCGGCCGGTGCGGCGCCAGCGTCGGAAGCGCCTGCCAGGGCCTGGGTCGGCAGCACGGCAGGCCAAACGAGCAGCAACTCACCCGTCCGGTCGCTGGCTGTTAGCGTCAGCGGGACGAGCGAGGCGCCCTCCCCCACGCCACTCCGCTGGCAAGCGCTCGCCAGGCTTCCGACGCGGCCTGCCGCGAAGTCCTCAGGCATCTGGTCTTCCGGCAGCATGAGCATGCCCAGCTCTTGCGCCAGCGTCGTCAGCTTGCTCTGCCCCGTAGCGTCGGGCGCCGCGTACCAGGCGGGCAGTAATCCGCTTGCTTCGGGCACGAGCACCAGCGCGCCCGTGTTGCCGATCGTGAGCGCCAGCACGAGGCCTGGGCCATCGCACCCGGCCGGTGGGGCCGCCGACTTCCAGCTTCCCGGCTCACCCACCGCCACGGTAGCCTTCAGGTCGAGATTGCGCGTGAGCGCCTCGACGATCTCGCCGCTCCCAGCCCGGCAGGCGGCGAGAACGGCAGTCAGTTGGTCTGGTCCGAGGCGCTGCATTCGGGAATTGCGGGGAAAGTTTGCCGGCGCGCCGAACCTCGCGGCGCGCTGCCTTCACTTATCGGCAGCGGCCGCCGGCAAACTTGGCCCGGCCTCCCCAGCCAATTGCGGCCCCCTAGTGCTGCGTCACAGCTAGAAGTTCGGGTTGCCCCTCCGATACTAGCCCGCAGCGCAAGCAAGGGAGAGCCACGTTTCCCTGGCCGAGCCTCGCAGACCCCTGCACGGGCCGGGCGGCATTTTCGGCCAGCGCGCC
>JBGAPH010000095.1:0-13675 GCA_044221365.1 Pirellulales bacterium | reverse complement strand
AGCAACGTTACCTCGTAGCCGCGTCGGGCGAGATGGGCGAGCGGGTCGAGCACGGCGTGGTGCTCGGTCATCACGCTCACCAAGTGGTTGCCTTTGCGCCGCGGCCGCTCGGCGACGCCTTGAATCGCCAGGTTGTTGCTCTCGGTCGCGCCGCTCGTGAACACGATCTCGGCCGGCTCCGCGCCCAGGCTGCCGGCGACACTGGCCCTCGCTTGCTCGACCGCCTCGAGCGCGCACCGGCCAAAGTCGTGGTTGGTGCTGCCGGGGTTGCCGAAGGTCTGCGAGAAGTACGGCAACATCGCCTCGAGCACGCGCGGATCGACCGGCGTGGTGGCGTGATGGTCGAGGTAGATGGGGAGGGCAACGGGCATCGACTCTAGTCTGACTACTCCTCGAGTCTGTACTTGCGGGCGAATCTGCGATCCAATCCGTCCATGAATTCGCGCATCTCCTTTTCGCCTTCAAAGACGATTCCCTCGCCGCGATCGAGGCTCTCAATTCGCTTCGCAAGCTGAGCTCGAAACTCACTTAGATGTCGCTGGTCCTGGAGCGCCACGATCGCCGCTCGAAGAAGCTCGTCCTTCGTGGCGTATTCTCCGCGAGCCATTTCGGATGCGACCAATATTTCGAGTTCGTTCGCGGCTTCGCTCATCGTTCGCTCCGTGTACGTACTTTCGCGTCGTGGAAGCGGTCTTACTTTACGTCCGCGGCGTGCCAGTCCGCGCCGCATTTGAAGCACTGCTGAGCCTTCCGCGTACGCAGCGGCTCTCCGCACGCTGGGCATGGCGTGTGCTCAATCGCTTCCGCGAGCTGTCGGATGGCCACGCGCGCCTCATACTCCCCAAGATTGCGATGCTCGCGCAGTAGTTCAAACGCCGCAGAAACGTGGCCCTTCTCGAGCAACTCGATCAGCCGTGCTCGCACCGGCGGCGGTGCTACCTGCCACTTCTGGATTTCGGTTCGAGGGTCAGGGCCGCCCATAGCCAGCTCGCGTTCTTTCCCAAATCTTGCCCACCCCCCTCCATTCTATTAAGCTAAGTCCAGCAATCCCACCCGCGCCCCGTCGCCGGTCCCGCCCTGCAATCATCCGTTTTCCGGAGCCTGCCTGATGTCGCCTGACAGCAATGTTTCCCGCCGGAGCTTCCTGGGGGCCGCCAGCGTGGCCGGAGCGGCCGCCGCCAGTGTCGCCTGGACCGCCCGCAGCTACGCGAACATCAAGGGCGCCAACGACCGCATCCGCATCGGCTTCATCGGCGCAGGCGGGATGGCGAACAGCCACATGGAGGCGATCGTCAAGATCGCCGAAAAGCAGAACCTGGAGACGCTGGCCGTCGCCGACTGCTGGAAGAAGCGGGCCGAAGACGGCGCCAAGCTCACGAGCGCCGGCAGGGTCTTTCAAGACTATCGCCCGCTCCTCGACATCAAGGAAATCGACTACGTCACCATCGCCACGCCGGAGCACTGGCACTGCCAGATGACGCTCGACGCGCTCGACGCCGGCAAGGCGGTGTACTGCGAAAAGCCGATGACCCACTCGATTCCCGAGGCCCAGAAGGTCGTCGCCAAGCAGAAGGAAACCAAGCTGCCGCTCCAGGTCGGCGTGCAGGCGATGTCGGACGACAGCTACCGCACCGCCGCCGACGCCATTCGCGAAGGGATCATCGGCAAGGTCGTGCAGGCCCAGATCGAATACGTCCGCCGCTACGACAAGCAAGGCCCCTGGCGCGAGCCCGGCCTCGATGCCAATCAACCCAAGCCGGCCGATCTCGACTGGACTGCCTGGCTCGGCCACACCGCCAAGCGCGATTGGGATCCGCACCACTACTTCGAATGGCGCAACTACTCGCAGTACTCAGGCGGCATCGCCACCGACCTGTTCATCCACCGCATCACGCGGATCATGAAGGCCTGCGACCTGCTCTACCCGCGGCGCGTGGTCGGCATGGGGGGCATCTGGCAATGGCCGGATGGACGCGATCTGCCCGACAACTTCGAGATGATCTGCGAGTACCCCCGCGGCATGACCGTGTACGTGCTCGGCACGATGAGCAACCGCGTAGGCATCGACCACCTGATCCGCGGCTACCGCGGCACCTTGTACTTCACCCCCACCGGTTGGGTCGCGAAGGACAAAGACGACAAGGTGCTCGGCATGCACACGAAGACCGGCGCCGAAGACAACCTGCTGCACCATGTGAACCTGCAGAACCATCTGCGCAACGGCGAAGCGCTCAACTGCCCCTGCGAACTGGGCCTGGCCGGCGTGGTGGCGGTGAACATGGCCAACGAAAGCTGGCGGACCAGCCAAGTCATGGGCTGGGACGAAAAGAACCAGAAAATGGTCCCGGCGCACACGCTGGATCTCAGCCATTTTCCGGCCGACGCCTCGGCGTAGCTTGGTTCGGCAGGGTTATCGCGATCAGCTTTCGCCGGAGTTCCCTCGGTGAGCTGGCTCGACCCACAAACGCGAGAACTGCTCGAGCGTTCGCCTCCCGAGAGGCGTGCGCCGGCGAAAACGAGCGAGTTCGGGCTCGTGCTGCTGCGCAAGCCGGCCGATCAGCGACGCCTGGAGCGGGCCATCGCGCGGGTGAACGTCTGCGACGCTGCCGCGGCGGCGGAGCTGGCCGCTCGTCCTGTGCCGCTCTTCGTCAATCTCGATCTCAGCTACGGCGAGGCGTTGCTGGGCCAGTTCGAGCTGATCTGCTGCGACGCGCCGGCGGCAATCCTGCCCAGCGAGGTCTTGGAGCGAGGAGACGCCCGATACTTGGCCGATCTGTTCGCGCAGGTCGCCGCCAGCGACGAGTTTCGGCCAACCTCTGTTACAATCCACGCGTTGCCGGACAACGAAGAAGGCGCGCGGTTCTTCGATCAGTTCTTGGGCTCTGAAGGCCCAGCCTCGCTGGCTTGGCCGCTCCTGCTCATAGCGCCGCTCAAGAAGGGGCGCATCATGAGGCGCTGGGCCGAGAGGATCGGCGGACGTGTGGAAGTGGGTTAGGCGGGCGCCGCGCCGGCGCAGTGCCGTCGCTTTGCCTTAGACCAACTCCCCAATCGGCGCCGCATCTCCATCCACCAAGTACTGCGGCCGACCGCTCAGGTCCTTGATCGTCAGCGCGCGGGCGTCGATGCCCAGGTTGTGGTAGAGGGTGCAGAAGATGTCCTGGTGGGTCACGGGGCGGCTGTCGGCCTCGCCCCCGAGGCGGTCGGTGGCGCCGATCACCTGGCCGGTCTTCATGCCGCCGCCGGCGAGCAGGGCGCAAGAGACTTGCGGCCAGTGGTCGCGGCTAGCGTGGCGATTGATCCGCGGGGTGCGGCCGAACTCGCCCCAGCACACGACCGACACGTCGTCGGCCAGCCCACGCTCGTGCAGGTCGGAGACCAGCGCCGAGAGCGCTTGGTCCAGGAGCGGCATGTCGATGCGCCCCTCGACGTAGTTTTTGCCGTCGGGGCCATGCCAGTCCCAGCGGCTGAAGTTGAGCGACACGACGCGGGCGCCCGCCTCGACGAGCCGGCGTGCCAGCACGAAGCTGTCGGTCATTCGCGGCGCGCCGTCGCGCCGCGGCGTGGGGTTGCCTTGGCCGTAACGGGCCAGGTTGCCCGGCGCTTCCTTGGAGAGGTCGAGCGCCTCGACCAGAGCCGACGACGTGAGGATGCCCACGGCCTGCTGCGTGTAGGCGTCCATCCCGTCCATGAGTCCGGTGGCGTCCGCCTCTCGTCGGAAGGTGTCGAGCGAAGCGAGCAGTTGTTGGCGATCGCGCAGCCGCTCGAGCGTGATTCCCTGGAGCACCATGTCCTCGGCTGCGCCGGCCTTGCCGCGCCCGATCAAGCCGAACGGAGCGTGCGCCGCTCCTAGAAAACCTCCCGTGCCGGGTTCGCCCCAGGTGCGGTTGCCCGTCTTGTACATCAGCGAGACGTGCGGCGGCACTCCGGGCGTCGCCGGACCCGCCAGCTTCGAGACGACGGCCCCCACGGCGGGCCAGCCGCCGGCGGGCCGCGGCCTGGGTAGCCGCCCGGTCATACACTGGTAGCCGTCGTGGTCGCCCGTGGAGCCGACGAGCGAACGAATCGGCACGAACTTGTCCATCATCCCGGCGATCCGCGGGAACATCTCGCAGATGCGGATGCCCGGCACGCTGGTGTTGATCGCGCGGAACTCGCCGCGGATTTCGGCCGGGGCTTCTTCCTTGAGGTCCCACATGTCGAGGTGCGGGGGGCCGCCAGGAAGGAAGACGTTGATCAACGCTTTGTGCCGTCGCTTGACGCCGGCTTTCGCCTCGGCCGCCAACACCTGCGCCAGCGAGAGACCGCCCAAGGCCATGCCACCGATGCGGAGGAAGCTGCGGCGGGAGAGGCCATCGCACATCCGCTGGCCCGCGCGGGGGCTGCCAAAGATCGTGAGCATGCGAACGCTCCTGGGCAAGCGAAGATCACGGCCCGAGGCCCTTGCCAGCCAGGGCGCCGACGGGGCAGGTCGGAAGGGTAGGAATGTCGACCTAGCCAGCGCCCCTTACGATAGCATCGGTCCAGAAAAACCACAAATATCGAACGTAGGTCAAGCGGAGCACCCACGGGAAATGGTGAGCAACCTCTTAGGGCGAGCGGCCGGCGTGAGCCGGCTGACCAGAGCGCGCCCAACAGCCAACCTGCCGGCCAGCTTACGCTGGGCCGCTCGCCGGGGACGTTCGTGAGGAGGAGAGACGCTACGCAAAGACCTCGGCCCCGGTCAGCCGTGGCGGCGGGAAGCTGCGGCCGCAATCAAGACACGCCGGGCGGTCGAGCGGCGTTTGGTGCTCGCAGCTCGGACAGGTCCCGACCGGCGGCCAGGGCCAGAGGAACCGGTAGGCCAACCAGCCGGGCACGCCGAGCGCGAAGCAGCACACGGCCCAGGCTGCCGCGCCAGGAAGGCCGAATTGTTTTTGGCGGCGGTAGGCGGCAATCGCCAGGGCGAGGCCGATGAGGGTGATCAGGAGCATGCCGGGCCAGATTTGGGACGCGATCTTCGCCAGGCCGCTCGCATAGCTCCAGGGTTGCCCTGGCTCATGCTCCCCCAGCGGAAGAAAGAGGGAGAACCCATACAGCACGGCTGGCATGGGAACGACCAGCACGCCGCCCCAGAGTGCTTCGGCAGCCGATGCGCCGAGCCGGATCTGGCTCGAAAGCACTCGCTCGGCGCTGACCTTCCCCGTGTGATCGAGCCACACGATCCGCGATTCGCTTCCCAGGTTCCGAAACTCGTCGATCAAGAGTCGATTGTCGGCCAACTGGATTGCCCCGAAGCCCTTGTCCCTCAACTCTGAAGGAAGCGGGTAGCGAATTGAGCCGCCGGACTTTGGGTCGATGAGCTCGATGGCGTCGGCGAAGCGCAGCACCAGTCGGCTTTCAAGGGACGCTTGGTACGGCGCGCGGGCCGTCGGTTGTTCAGCTTCGTCGAGCGGCGCTGCGCGTTCGATCTTGGCGATCGCTAACGCGCCTGGGGCATCGCGGAGCACGCGAACGTTGCGGCCGCCGAGGTCGATCTGCCACAGCTTGTCGTCGGCCAGCAAACTCATCTGGCCGTCGCCCGGCCAGTAAGGGATGCCGAACAGTTCCGTGGTAACATAGGCCAGGCCGTCGCTGCCCTGGACGGAAAACCAGTCGGCGCGCTCCGGCAACGATTGCGAGAAGCCTTGCCGGCTAAAATACGCCATCGGTCGATTCGTTCCCAGGTTGTAACCGACGCCGTAAGCGCGGCCGTTCACCTGGCCGTCGTGGATCAAGTACCAAGCGGAGCGGGGAACCTCTGGGACCATCTCGGCGACGAGCCGGCTGCTCCAAGGACGTCCGATTGGCCAGGAAGCGCTAGGGCCGCTGCTGACATTGCGCAAGCTCAGCAGGTCGGCTGCCGATTGATTGGCCAAAGGCTTGCCGTCGAGGTCGAGCAGCACCATCTGGTCGGCGCTCATCTGCCTTCGGTAGATCACCGGTTCGCCCTGCCGGGTGACGTAGAGCTGATCGGACTGCTGATGCCGCGAGCGCGACTGCTGCACCATGACCAAGACAAATCCCGCCAGGCTCCCCCAGGCGACGGCGACGCCGAGCGCAACGACCAATGCGAGCGGCAGCAGGCGGATCAAGGGCAGCTTTGACATAGGAAAGGCTCGCGAATGGGCCGAGAAAACAGTGAGTGCCGAATGGACTAGCACAGTTCCCACTCGTCGGCGACGAATAGAATGAGCCAGACGAGCAGCGCGCAAACGGCTAAAAACGCAGGCAGGAACAGCGCCCCGCGAAACATGGCCAGCGGAAAGGAGACCAGCAACGACGCAGCCAACGGCGCTAGCCGAGTTCCCAGCCAAGCGGCCGGCCGCAGTCCGGAAAGGAACGCTCCCAGGTACACCGCGGCGCCGGCCAGCCAAGTCTGCCAGGTTTCCAAGGTCATCGACCAAAAGAATGGTGCATGATGCGTGCCCGGCGTGCTGGCCCACCAGCCGTAGATCAGCACCGGCGCCGCTGTCGCGGCCAGGCACGCGACCAGCCCCGTCGCCAGTTTCACGCGAACATACCGCCGTCGGCCAATCGGGCGTTGGAACAAGAAGAGCTGCGCGCCTCCCCAGTCGTCCCCGAGGGTCTGCCACAGCCCAAGCGCCGCCGCGACTAGGACGGAAATCGCGCCGAATTGGAGCCGGAAACCGTCGCTAAGAAATGGCAGCGCCGGAAGCCCCTGGTTGAGTGAAGTCCAAAACGGGTTCCAGCCCATATGCGAGGCCGCGAGAAACATTAAGGCCAACAGCCCCAACCCGGTGAACATTGAGACCTCGCGCAGCTCCTTCAGGGCAATGGCTCGAATCATGGCAGCTCTCTCGGGGCAATGGTGCTGCAATCGGTGCAGACAAGGTTTGGCAGAAACAGAGGCTCGAGGCCTGCGCCACTTAGAAGCTCTGACAAATGAGGATCAGCTATCTCGTCGTGAAACCGGCTTCTAGCCGGTCTGCCCAGGCCAGCATCGGCAGGCCCCGCCGAGGGCCGCGGGTGTACTCGATGAACGCGTCTTCCAGGTTCAACTCCAAAACGTCGACGCTCTCCGGCTCCAGCGACTCGACGAGCCCTCGCTGCCGCGCGCCGTAACCGACGAACACGAGTTCGAGCCGCCGCCCGGCGCGCCAGGCGCTCACCAGTCCTTCGCTCGGCGGACACACAGGCGGCTCTCCCGCGAACTCGAGCACCACCTTGCGGACCGCCATCTTGAAGTGCTCGGTCGGGCAATCGACGCGCAGCACTCCGTCGACCATGATGCCGATGCGGTCGGCCACGCGTTCCACGTCATTCAGAATGTGCGAGCTGATCAGGATCGTGCGGCCTTGGCGTTGGATGATTTGAATGAGCGACTCGAGGAAGTCGCGCCGCACCACGGTGTCGAGCCCCAGCGTGGGATCGTCGAGGATCAGCAGTTCGGGATCGGGCGCCACGGCCAGGGCGAGCGACACCTGGGCCCGCTGCCCGTTCGAGAGCTTACGAATCTTGGCCCGCCGCGGTAGGGCGAAGTGATCGAGCACCTGATCGAGCAGCGCCGTGTTCCAGTTCGGATAGAACGCGCGGGTGAAGTTCACCGCCTCGCCCACGGTCATCCAGCGGACGAATGGATGCCCCTCGGCGATGTACGCGATGCGGGCGCGGGTGGCGGGGGGCAGCGCGGCCGCGTTGTCGCCGAGCAGTGTGGCGCTCCCGCGGTCGGGGCGCACGAAGCCGAGCAGCATCTTGAGCGTCGTCGACTTGCCGGAGCCGTTGCGGCCGAGCAGCCCATAGACCGAACCCTCAGGCACGTCGAGCGTGAGGCTGTCGACCACGCAGCGCGAGCCGTAGAACTTGGTCAGGCCAGTGGTGGAGATCGCGGCGGTCATGGGGGCGGCCTCGCTATTCGCTCAAAGTGGGTTGAACCCATTGGTAGCGCGACAGGCGTTCGGAAACGAGGCCGAGCACCTCATCGGCCGAGAAGCCGAGGTGGACCGCGGCCGTGAGCAGTTCGTCGGCCAGGGCCAACAGCCGCTCCTTGCGGGCGCGTTTGGTCAGGTCGTTGCCGGGCTGGGCCACGAACACTCCGAGGCCCGGCCGCGTGTTGAGCACCCCTTCGCGCTCGAGTTCGGTGTAAACGCGAGCCACGGTGTTGGGGTTGATCACGAGCTGCCGCGACAGATCGCGCACCGACGGCAGCTTTTCCTCGGGCCGCAACCGGCCGCGGGCCACCGCCTTGCGAATTTGCGCCGCCAACTGCCGGTAAATCGGCAATCGGCTGGCGGGATCGACTTGCAACTCCATGAGCTCCTCGCTTCTGTACTAATACTACTAGTACAGATGGACGGCGTCAAGAGCGCGGCGGATCAGCGGCCTTTTGCGGTGAGAGAATTCCGGTGCACCCAAGTGCGCCGCCTATCCGCGGCGAAGTAGCCTGCATGCTCCGAATGCAGCATGCTGAAGCGCGTCAACGTGTCCTGGGGAGTCGCCCACCTTCGCTAGATGAAGGCACGGCCGCTCCAGGCAGGCCGCTCTCGGAGAAAGCGGGCCGCGAATCGCGGACTAAGAGGAGTTCGCCACGTCCGCCGTCGTCCAAGCCCCGTCCACCAGCCGCCAGACGCCGCCGGGGTTCTTGTTGCGGAGCGCTTCCGGCAGCCGCTCTGCCCGCACGTTGTCGTAGCATTCGAGCCGGGCGAAGCGGTGCAGCGCCGCCGGGATGCCCACCGCCGTGAAGCCGGGATGGCCGGTCGCCGGGTAAGGGCCGCCGTGGTTCATGGCCGGGCTCACCGCCACGCCGGTCGGCATCTTGTCGTTCAAGAGCCGCCCCACCCGCGGCCGCAGCCGCGGAGCGAGCCGGGCATAGAGGGCGTCGTCGGACCCACGAGTGTCGCTGTAGAAACAGCCGGTGAGGCTCCCTTCGAGATGGTCGATCAGTGCGTCTGCCTCGTCGGCGCTCTCGGCGACCACGAACAGTGAGGAGTTGCCAAAGGCCTCGGTCTGCAGCGCCTCAGGCTGGGCCAGGAACTTGGCGGCGGTGGTGCGGAGCAAAGTATTCGCGTAGCGGAAGCCGGGGCCCTCGGCCGGCTGGCCGCCGGCCAGAACGGCGGCGCCGGCGGCGCGCAGCGTTTGCACTCCTTCGCCCAGCGATTTGAGCACGCCCCGCGAGAGGAGCACGTCGGCCGGCGCCGCCTTGAAACGCTGGGCGACGGCGGCGATGAACTTCTCCGTGTCCGGGCCCGCGATCAGCACGACGAACCCCGGGTTCGTGCAGAACTGCCCGGTGCCCATCAAGCAGCTTCCGGTGAACTCTTCGGCCAGCTTCTCGCCCCGCTCGGCGAGTGCGCCGGGCAGCAGAAACACCGGATTCACGCTCGACAGCTCGAGGTAGATCGGCTTGCCGGCCTGGTCGGCGGCGGCCTTGAGCGTGAGGCCCGCCTGGCGGCTGCCGGTGTAGCCGGTGGCGCCCGTGCGCGGATCGGACACCAGCCGCGCGCCGTCGGCATGGCTCGTGCGATAGAGGAGTTGGACTGTTCCCGCAGGCAACCCCACCGCCTCAGCCGCTGCCTGGGCCAACTCGGCCAAGAGCCGCGTCGTGCCGGGGTGCGAGGTGTTGGCCTTGGCGATCACCGGGTTGCCGGCCGCGATCGCCGCGGCGAAGTCACCGCCGGAGATGCTGCCGAAGGCGAAGGGGAAGTTGTTGGGGCCGAACACCCACACGGGTCCGATCGAGGCGAACTGCGAGCGGATGTTGAGCTTGGCGTCGATCGTCGGCTGGGACCAGGAGCGCGACCGCGCGGCGGCGGCCGCCAGGCGAAGCTGGTTGATCGTCCGCGGCAGCTCGATCTGCGCGAGCCGCGTAGGCGCCGGCAGACCCGTTTCGGCATGAGCCGTGGCGACAAGCTGCTCCGCAGCGCCTTCAATCCGTCCCGCATAGTCTTCGAGGAACGCGGCGATCGTTTCGACCGGCAACTTGGTAAGCACTTCGTGCGCGCGGACCGCGGCGTCGAGCGCCGCATCGCAATCTGCCCACGTGCTTACCGGGAACTCGTCCGGCAGTGGCTCGCCGGTGATGGGATTGTCGGCGCGGAAGACGCCTGAAGACTTCGCGGGACGCCAGCGACCATCGATCAAAACGGGATGCGGGGGCACGGGGACGGTCCCTGGAAGAGCTTTGTGGGCCAAGAATGATGTTTGACTCGAACGAGCGGTTCGGACGCGGATCAAATGCCAACGTCCCTCACCCAACCCTCTCGCACAGGGAGAGGGCTTTTCCAGCTCCCTCTCCCGCAGGGAGAGGGTCTTTCTGGCTCCCTCTCCCTGTGGGAGAGGGCCGGGGTGAGGGTACGCCGCAAGCCGACCAACAAACGCAGCCAATCTCTCAATCCGCGCTTACGACGCCCTAGCTCCCTACCGGCTCCGCCTCCTCATCGCCCCCGTCGGCGGCCTTTTCCTCCACCGGCACGCGCACGATCGCGGCCAACGTGTCGGCCTCGTCCATGCTCATGATCCGCACGCCTTGCGTGTTACGGCCGATGATGCTCAGGTCCTTCACGGCGATCCGCTGGATTTTGCCGCGGGCCGTGATCATGAGCACCTCGTCGTCGTCCGACACGCGGACCACGCCGATCACCGGACCATTGCGGTCGGTGGCCTTGATGTCGCGCAGGCCCTTGCCGCCGCGGCGCTGCGTGCGGTAGCGACGGCTCGAGGATTCACCTTCGTCGGCCTCGGCTTCTTCAAGCGGGGCGGGGGGCGGCGCCGGTACGGCCGCATCGTCGTCGGGCGGCGCTTCGCCTTCGGCGCCGGTGCTCGTTCCGAAGGGGGTCCGCTTGCCATAGCCGTTCAGGCAGGCGGTAAGCAGCGTCGCCTCGGGGTCGGCCACGACCATGCCGACGACGTGATCCCCCTTTCCAAGCGAAATGCCCTTCACTCCGCTCGTGTTGCGCCCCATCGGGCGCACGTCCCCTTCGCCGAAGCGAATGGCCATGCCGGCGGCGGTGGAGAGCACGATTTCGTCCCCCCCCTGAGTGACCGCCACGTCGAACTGTTCATCGTCTTCGCGCAGCTTGATGGCGATGATGCCCCCCTTGAGCGGCCGGCGGTAGGCGTCGAGCGGCGTCTTCTTCACCAAGCCCCCCTTGGTGCACATCATCAGGTAGTGATCCGGCGCGTCGAAATCGCGGACGGCCTTGCAGTCGGCCACCTTCTCTTCGGGCCGCAGGTTGAGCAGGTTGACGATCGCGCGCCCCTTGCTTTCGCGACTCAGGAGCGGCAGATCGTAGATCTTTTGCCAGTACACGCGCCCCAGGTTCGTGAAGAACAGCAGGTAGTCGTGCGTGCTGGCGACGAACAAGTGGGCGATCGGGTCTTCTTCGTCGGTCTTGGCCCCCTTCATCCCCTTGCCGCCGCGGCGCTGCGCGCGGTAGGTGCTCGAAGGGGTGCGCTTGATGTAGCCCCCTTGCGTGATCGTGACCACCATCGTTTCTTCGGCGATGAGGTCCTCCATGTCGACGTTGCCCAGCTCTTCGTCGCTGATCTCGGTGCGGCGGGCGTCGCCGTGCTTGCGCTCGAGTTCCTGCATCTCCTCGCGGATCATGCCGCGGATGATGTTCTCGTCGGCCAAAATCCGCGTGAACTCGGCAATGTCGTCGAGCAGCTTGTTGTATTCGCCGCCCAGCTTCTCCTGCTCCAGGTTCACGAGCTGGCCGAGCGTCATCCGCAAGATGGCGTCCGCCTGCACGGCCGTAAGCGTGTAGGCTTCGCGCACGCCGCGCTCCGACTGGAACACCGCGAACCCGCGGTCGCCCAACGCCCGCTGCATCAGCGCGGCCGGGCACTCGATGCCCATCAGGCGGGCCTTGGCCTCGGCCTGCGTGGCCGAGGTGCGGATGGTGCGGATCACCTCGTCGATGTTCGCGTGCGCAAGCAGCAGGCCCTCGACCGTGTGTTTGCGCTGCCGGGCCTTGGCCAGCAGGAACTGCGTGCGGCGGCGAATGACCGTGATGCGGTGCCGCAGGAACTCCTCGAGCATCTCCTTGAAGGCGAGCACCCGCGGTTTGCCGTCGACGAGCGCCAGGAAGATGATCGAGAAGGTGTCTTGCAGCGGCGAGAACTGGTAAAGCTGGTTGAGCACCAGGTTCGGGTCGCCGTCGCGTTTGAGCTCGAGCACCAGCCGCACCGGCTCTTTGAGATCGCTCTCGTTGCGGATGCCGGAGATCCCTTTGATGCGGCCTTCGTTCACCAGCTCGGCGATCCGCTCTTCGATGCGGTCGCGAGCCTGCTGGTAGGGAATTTCCTTGACGATGATCCGGCTGCGGCCGCGGCTGTCTTCTTCGATTTCGGTGCGGGCGCGGACCACGATGTTGCCGCGGCCGGTGAGGTAGGCTCGGCGGATCGAGTTGTGGCCGCAGACGATGCCCCCCGTGGGGAAGTCCGGCCCCGGCACGATTTCCATCAGCTCGTGGATCGAAACGTCGGGCTGGTCGATCAACCGCATCACCGCGCGGCACACCTCGCCCAGGTTGTGGGGCGGGATCGACGTGGCCATGCCGACCGCAATGCCGCCTGAGCCGTTGACCAGCAGATTGGGGAATTTCGAGGGGAGGACGGTCGGCTCTTGGCGGCGCTCGTCGTAGGTCGGCACGAAGTCGACCGTGTCGAGCTCCAGATCGTCGAGCAGCATGGCCGCAAACGGCGACATGCGGGCTTCGGTGTACCGCATGGCCGCGGGAGGGAGGCCGGCGATCGAGCCGAAGTTCCCCTGCTTGTCGATCAGCACGTAGCGCATGTTCCATTCCTGGGCCATGCGCACGAGCGTGGGGTAGATCACGCTTTCGCCGTGCGGGTGGTAGTTGCCGCTCGTGTCGCCGGAGATCTTGGCGCACTTCACGCGGCTGGCGCCCGGCGACAGGTTCAGGTCGTTCATCGCGACCAAGATGCGCCGCTGCGAGGGCTTGAGCCCGTCGCGAACGTCCGGCAAGGCGCGGCTGACGATCACGCTCATGGCGTACGTCAGGTAGCTCTCCTTGAGCTCATCCTCGATCGGCAGGTCCACCAGGCGGCCGCCGTGGATGTCGCCTGGCCCCGAGGGTGTCAGTTCCGGGGTGTCGTCGCTGAGATCGTCGGACAACGCAAATCCTTTCGCCGCAGAGGCAGTTCAGACCGCGTCTCGCCAGGGGTTGGGCGCTTTGTCAGGGGGCGAGCACGACGGTTCGCAAAGGCGAGTCTGGGGCGCCTTTGAAACCTGCGGCCCCACCGAGCGGGACCGCCTTGAAAGAAGCCCCCAATGTAGCCGATTCGGGGCGCGTTCACAATCGCTGCGGGCGGCCGGCAGTGGTGCGCCAACTGGTTGGCGGGCAAGGGTTTGGCCCAGCGGCGCGGCCGTCGTTTCCGGCGACCGGCCGATGGGCACGCCGAACGAAATGGCGCCTACTTTCGAATCGACCTGACGTGGTCGATCACTCTGACCATGGCACGGCAGTACCAACTTCCGCAAACCGCTCTCAGAGAGGGCGGCGACTTAATTCGCGAGTGGCAGACGTCCCGCGCCGGCTAGCAACGGGCGTAGTGCGAGGGAGTACGGCCTAGTGGTGGTCGGGCACGCTAAACATGCCCATTCCCATGCCACCTCCCATTCCCATGCCGCCGCCCATGCCCATGCCACCACCCATGCCGCCCATTCCCATTCCAC
>JBGAPH010000024.1:0-104922 GCA_044221365.1 Pirellulales bacterium | reverse complement strand
CGCCATCCCAGCGTAGCCACCCCATGACACTGACTGCTCGTGAATGCCTTGAGGTCGAGAGTTCTCGGGAAAGCCGGATGCGGGAAATCCGCTCGTCCGGTTTGACGAGGGGCGGGGCTACGGCCCCGCCTACTCTACAAAAAAACCGCCGCTTGACGCGCGTGGTAGGATAGCGCGCAGGTTGGGGATCGGCGAGAGTTGAGCGGTAGGCGTCCGGGAGGGATTGCGGATGACGATGGGCGTGCGGGAGGATCGGCAGGAGGCGTTGTTCGTCACGGCCGACGAGTTGCCGAAGAGTCAGGGTCATCCGTTCTATGTGAAGCTCAACGCGCTGCTGCTCGCGGCCGCGTTCGACGCCTGGATCGAAGGCCGCTGCCGGCGCTACTACGAGCAGCGCGAGCGCCGCGGCCGCCCGAGCATCCCGCCAGGCGTGTACTTCCGCATGCTGCTGGTGGGCTACTTCGAGGGGATCGACAGCCAACGCGGCATCGCCTGGCGGTGCGCCGACAGCCTGGCCCTGCGGAGCTTCTTGGGCATTCCCTTGCACGAGTCGACGCCGGATCACTCGACGCTCACGAACACGCGCAGGCGGCTGCCGGCGGAAGTGTTCGCCGAGGTGTTCGAGTTCGTGCTGCGAATCGCCCAGGAAAAAGGCCTGTTGTCGGGCCAGACGGTGGGCGTCGACAGCACGCTGCTCGAGGCCGACGCGGCGATGAAGAGCATCGTCCGCCGCGACACCGGCGAAGACTGGAAGCAATACGTGACGCGGCTGATGCAGGAGGAAGGCGTGGTGACGCCTGACGAACAGCCGAGCGACGAAGAAGTGCGGCGCTACGACAAGCGGCGGAAAAAGAAGGTGAGCAACGAGGAGTGGAAGTCGCCCACCGATCCCGACAGCCGCATCGCGCAGCTGAAGGATGGCCGCACGCACCTGGCCTACAAGGCCGAGCATGTGGTCGATCTCGAGAGCGACTTGCTGCTGGCGGCCGAGATCCTGCCGGCCACGGCGGCCGACACCGAAACGCTCGTCGACAGCGTGATGCAGGCTCAAGTGCATCTGCAGGCGGCCGGCAGCGAGCAGCAGATCGAAGAGGTGGCGGCGGACAAGGGATATCATGCCGACGCGGCGCTCGAACTGGCGGCGGACCTGAAGCTGCGGACCTACATTCCCGAGCCGCGGCGCGTGCATCCGCGGCGCTGGACCGACAAGCCGGCCGAGCATCATACGGCCGTGGTCAACAACCGGCGTCGCGTGCGCCGCGCGAAGAGCAAACAGTTGCAGCGACTGCGGAGCGAACGCTGCGAACGGAGCTTCGCGCATGTCTGCGATTCTGGCGGCATGCGGCGGACCTGGCTGCACAGCTTGGTCGACACCGGGAAACGCTACGTGATCGCGGCCGCGGCCTTCAACCTGAGCCGCATTCTGCGCCGGCTGTTCGGCGTTGGCAAACCGCGAACGCTGCAGGGGGCCGGCGGCCTTGCCGAAATCGCCCAGCTCCTCGCGCGAGTGGCCGCGGCGCTGTACATCGCCGTTCAAAGCTCCTGGCAAACCCCCACGCGCCCGCGCCGCCCCTTCGCGCTCCCAGGGCTCACAACCCGCCACGCGGGTTAGTTGTAGAGTAGGCGGGGCCGTAGCCCCGCCCCTCGTCAAACCGGACGAGCGGATTTCCCGCATCCGGCTTTCCCGAGAACTCTCGACCTCAAGGCATTCACGAGCAGTCAGTGTCATGGGGTGGCTACGCTGGGATGGCGCCTCCGATTCCCCAGGGTTGGTTCCAGAAGCTGCAGGCCACGGGCCTGCAGGTGGGCGAGGAACGTCTTTCCTTCCGCAGGTCGGAAGGGTCGCTGACTGCGACGCTGCAGGTGACGCGAGAGCCGCTCGAGCACGAAACGATCCGCGCGGTTGAAGATCCGCCGTGGATAACCTTGCCCGAAGTAGCGGCCCCATCCCGCCAGATAACGACTGACGTCCCGTACCACGTCATCGACGGGCACGAGACCGCGCCGGCTGGCCGTCAGTTCTCGCAGCCGGTCTCGAAAGCGGGCCAGCGAGCGCTTCGAGGGAAACACGTTCAGGTACCGCCCGCCGCGGCCAAACAGGTCGCGGTCGTAGCGGAAGGTGAATCCCAAGAAGTCCACGCTTGCTGACGGTTGCTTCAGATCGACCAACCGCGTCTTCGCTCGATTGATAGTCAGGCGAAATCGCCCTTCCAACTGCGCCTGCACCCACTCGGTCAGTTGACTCGACATCCGCCGAGCAAGAATGACGAAGTCATCCGCGTAGCGGATCAGCCGTGCATCCGCCCAGGCGGCCGGGCCTTGCGGACCATAGAAGGCCTTCTCGAACCAGTGCAGGTAGATGTTCGCCAGCAACGGCGAGATCACCCCGCCTTGCGGCGTGCCCTGCTTGGGGCGCGTGGTCTTCCTTCGTCCCCGGTCGTCGGTATTGACCACCGGGGACTTCAGCCAAGCCTGGATGAGGCCCAGGACCGAGCGGTCCACGACCCGCATCCGGACGCACTTGAGCAACTGATCATGGGGAATCGTGTCGAAGTACCCCTGCAGGTCCGCGTCATAAACTTCCCGCCGACCGGCCTGGAGGTGTTCGCGGATCGCTTCGATAGCTTGGTGCGCCGAACGGCCCGGACGGAATCCGTACGAGCTGTCGACGAAGTCGGCCTCGAAGATCGGCTCCAACACCAAGAGCACAGCCGTCTGGACGATGCGATCGCGAACGGTGGGAATGCCCAACGGTCGCTGCCGTCCGTCCGGCTTGGGAATCATGACGCGCTTGACTGGCTGAGGCCGATAGCGGTGGGTGCGCAGTTCCTCACGCAGCTCGTCGAGGAAGGCCGCGGCGCCAGGACCATCGATGATGTCCTGACACGTTTGGCCATCCACGCCGGCGGCGCCATGGTTCTTCCACACCAGCCACCAAGCGGCCGTCAGCACGTCGTGTCGAGACACTCGGTCGTACAGGGCGTAGAACCGGAATCTCGGCTCTCGTTTGGCCTTGTGGCCCAGCTTCCACCGGAGCTGAGAGACGGCAAGCGGCAGCGTCACGCCCGACTTCACCTCCGGCTGTTCCGGCGGTTGATCGGAATCGTGGGCGGCAGCAGGTTCCGTAGTGGGACGCGAGTCCAAGCGGATCTCTCTTCGAGGGTGAAAACAACGTTCTCGGCAGGGTCCCTTCGCTCCGCCGGAGTTGCCCGGCTTCGACGCTACTACGAACCCCTCCGACTCCCACGGAGCCAGGCGGCGGTTATGTCTTTCCGCCGCCTGTTGGCCCACAGCCGCCCGGCTGCCAGCCACTCGCATGGGTCTCTCAGGTTCCTGGATGGTCTTTCTCCGCCCGCCGTCCCCTCACACCCCGAGGAGCCCGATCGCTGCGCGTGCTCGTTGCTTCGCGATCGGTGCTGGCTTCGCCTTCGTTGGCAGGTTGGCCGCTCCCACTGCTTAACGGGGCCGAAACAGGTTCACTTGCGTTACGGCTGACGGATTCGCCTTCCGAGGCTTCGACGAACCGGATCGCTCCAGCCGCCGCTCGGTCGGCTATCGGACTCACGAGCAATTCTCCGAGCAAGCTCCTTTCAGCTCGCAAGATCATCCAGACTTATCCTGACGCACCAACGGGCTGCTAGGGCTGACCGCGCTCCAAGAGCTTGTCAGCATCACAAGCAGTGCCGCCCTCCAGAGGCGGACGGGGCGTCGAGGAAGGTCGCGACGATAGAGCCTGACGTCCGAGAAACCGTCCGACTAGCTCGTCGCGGATCTCGGCAAACAGCTGGCCGCCTTGGCGCCTGAGCCGTTCGTAGGTCTCCTGCTGAAAGGGCTCGGCCGAGGCGACGGCGGCCTGTTCGATGCGTGCCTGCTCGTCGGTCGCGAGCGCTCGCCAAGCGCCAAGAAGTTGCGCATGAGGACCGCAGGCGGCCATTCCTGAAGACGGCTCTCGTGGCGCAGGCGGCACCGCCGCCGTCCGCCTTGGGGCTTGGTCTGCAACGAGAAAGTCTCCCGGCAGAAAGTCTTCGCGGATCGCCCGCACCAAGAACCCGGCCGAGCTTTTCGACATGCGGCGGTCTTTGCGACCGCGCAGCCAATCATGGAGCCTGAGCTTTTCGAGCACTCTTGCTTCGCCGAACTCAAGGGCGAGGGCCCGGGCCGCCCTTTCCCGAACGCCGCGTTCCAGCAGACCTTGGACGCCCGGAGTCGGCGCAGGAAGCAACGCAGCCTCGGACTCGCGGTTCCTCACAAGGACGACGCCCCAGCGCCCCCGAGCGATTCGAGAAAACCGCTCGGCTTCTGACGCTGGCTTGAGAAAGCCCACCTGCTCGAGCTCGGCGAGCATGGGGAGCGCTTTCCTTTTGAGCTGGGCGTTGTCGTAGCTCCGGGAAAACCCCACATGCTCGCAGAGAAAGGTCCGTAGATCGAATTCGAGCACCGAGCTCTGCCAGAACCGCTTGGCCAGGAACCGATAGGCTTGTCGCGACGCGGGCCTACTCAGGTGAAAGTAGAGGCTCAGGTCGAGGTTGCGGAGGTTCTTGGCCTCGAAACTGGCAAACACCACCTCGTTCCAGGTGAAGGTCGAAAGGGAATCGTCCTTCGCGCCCGCCTGCTCGCGGCCGCGCAGGTCGAGGGACTCGAGCACGTGGAACGTGCGGCTGCGCCAGCGTTTGACGCTCTTATCCCACCAGGCGCCGTTGTAGTAGAGGGTCACGCTCGCCCAACGCTGAAGCGACTCTTCGAGTCGCTTGTACGACTTCCCGCTGTCGTCCCAGCCCAACGACGCCAAGAGGTCGCTCCTGCGAAAGGGCACCGTGCGTTGTGAAAAGCCGCTGGCCGACTTCGTGAGATCGATAAGCACCAGGAGCACGTCGCTGTCTCGTGGCGTGGGCAGCCCGTAGAGATCGCTGGCGGAGATCACCAGCTTTCGATGGACGCGCGTCTTGGCCTCACGATCATGGATGTCGTCCTCGAAGACGAGCGTCTTTTGGCCAGAGGCCGCGTCGCCTGCGATCGCAGCCAAGGGGAACTCGGCAAAGTTCAACTCGTCCACTCCGATCCACAGCTCCTGAGCCTTGTGGGAGGCGCCGGGCTTGCCTGCCTCTCGCTTCACCTTTCCGGAACGAGCATCCCGCCTTTGATGATCATTTTTGATCTTTCTGATCATAGATTAGCACCTGCCAAGGCCGCGAAGTTGCAAGTGAATTCGCGGCGTTTTCTGCCCTGCACCCCGGAGAAACGAGCCGTTGCCTGCCCGTGACCCCGGAGTTTGCTGCCCTGTGCCCCGGAGACTCCTGCCTGCGACCCCGGAACTCCCTGCCCTGAGCCCCGGAGGGAAAGTTCGTCGGGGAAGGGCGCGAGAAGCCGCGTTTTCTGCCCTGAGCCCCGGAGCATCGGCCGCTCCTGGAAGCGGCTTGAACCAGACTGAGCGTAGGCCGCCGCCACTGATCCACACAAGCCACAAAGAGAGACTCGCCGGGCAGCGAGCCGCGTGGGCGCAAAACCAACATGCCGGCATGCTGGCAGGCCAACAGGCTTGCGGCCCCGCCATCGAGGCAGCAAGCCAGCTGAGTGGCCTGGTGACGGCGAAGTATGCTGACGGTCTGAGTGACACTCTGTCGAACAGGCCGCCTGGAATCCTGGTTGGCTTACGTGCAGACCGGCAATGCGGCAGTCAATAAGACATGCCGTCCGGTGGACTTGGCTGCTGCGCAGCCTTCTGGTCACCTGGATTGCGAGCCCGCAGTCTGGCCCGTGGACCGGCCTGACTGCCGAGCGGCATGCTAGCACGCTTGTCGCCCGCCCCACCAAAACACCTGCTTGCCAGCTTGCAGACATTCGGGCTAGGCTCGCCGTATGGTCATCGTTCTCGCAAACACCAAAGGCGGCGTGGGAAAAAGCACGCTCGCGGTTCATCTCGCAGTTTGGCTCCACGATCGCGGCTTTCAGACCGCGCTTCTCGATGTCGATAAACAACGTTCGAGCTCCCAGTGGATCGCGGACGCGGAGCCCAAGATCACCGTGCGGGTCGCCAACACACCCGAGGAGACGCTCTGTGAGGCCCGTGACCTGGCCAGAACGCATGATTTTCTGGTGGGGGATGGTCCGGCGGGGCTGGATGACGTGAGCCGCACGCTCCTTATCGTGGCGGACTTTGCGCTGCTGCCGATTTCGCCCTCGATCTTGGACCTGAGGAGCGTGTCTCAGGCTACGGCCGTGCTCCGGTTCGCCCAGGAGCTGAACGGCGGCCTGCCCGAGGGTCGGCTGATTCTGAACCGCATGAAGAAACGGGACACAATCTCCTGGGAGTTCCAAAACGCGTCCCAGCATCTGGGGGTCACCGTTGCAGAGACGGTTATTCGCGATCTGCAGGCCTATCGGGACGCCGCTCAGCAGGGCACGGTCGTGACCCGCATGGGGCGGAAGGGACGCGAGGCCGCCGCTGAGGTCGAACAACTCTTCGAGCAGCTTCTGGGCGACCGGCTGGCTGATCTCGAGCGGCAAACTGGGAGGCAATCGGTAGAAAATGGTTGAGCGAAAGACGATGGGCGAAGCCCTTGCGATCTCGCCTGAAAAGCGGGCGTTTATTCGGGGAGGCCTGGCGGTCGAGCACACCGAGAAAGCCGAGCCAGCACAACTCGACGTAGCGTCGGCGGGAGAAGACGGCTCGACAGGGGCCGCAGCGTTTCGCAGCAGCGCTCATCCGCGTCGCGTTGAGGACGTGAGACCACGCGAAGAGCGGCAGGCAGACCCTGTCGAGCAGCCGCTTGTACCCCTGACCACCCGACTCCGGGCAGAAACAGCCGATGCCCTTCGCCGGGCTCATCTCGAGCAGCGTCTGAAGCGCCGGAAACCGGATACCGTTCAAGAGATCGTGGAGGAAGGCGTTGCGCGACTGCTCCGCGAGATGGGCTACCTTCGCTAGGGCAAGCCGCTAACGGAGGCTCTAGACTAGCAGCCAGCTCGAATTCGCCTCAAATGGTTGAAGTAGGTTGCCCGACAACCTACTCCCCGCGCGACGAATGCGCGCACCCGGCTCTCCTGGGTCAAATACGCTTGGTCGGCGTGCAGCTCCTGGACCAGTCGGCGGCGCTCGTCTTCGGGCGCCAGGGTCGCGACGCAGGTCCAGTCGATGCCGGCCCGCTTGAGCTCGAGTGCGCGCAGGTACATGCGGAGCGAGAGCTGCGGCAGTCGCCTCAAGTTCCCGGAAAACCAAGCCAAGATCTCCTCGTCGGGGTACCATCGAGCTACCGTGCGATGCACCTCTTCGGGGGTCGGACAGAAGGCCAGCACATGACCGCGATCTTGCAGCGCAGCGACGTTCGGGTTCGAGGTCTTCCACTCATTGCAGATAATGATCACTCGGCTTGAAGTCTGAAACTCGCGCGGGATGCCGGCTTTTTCGAGGCCCTTTGTCGCGGAATGCCAACCCACGGTCTTTTGGGGCTCGGTTTGGCAGAGGCACTTCAGGAGCCGCACCCCGTTGCGGTCGGCGTAGAGCGAGTCGACATCGTCGATGACCACGAGTCGATCTCGGTTTCGGTAGAGCGCCACGTACATGCCAAAGGCCGTGGCGTTGCCCTCGATCCAGCACACCGACTCGCCCAACGAGGCGCGCACCGTGCGACTCTTCGCGAGGCCCTGAGAACCCACCAGAATCACGAGGTTCATATAGCCAGCGGCAAAGGCCGCAAGATACCGCTCCAGCTCGCCGTAGGTTCTGAGGCACGTGGCGCCGGCTGGCGGCGAACTGCGGTAGGGCTGGATCTTTCGCTTGGTCATGCGTCCGATCTAGCCGCAGATTTCGGCTCAGTGCAAGCCTGTGTTTCTGCATTAGACTGATAGACGATTTCGCGATCCCTTGCCCGCAAGTCCCAGCGCTTGCTCGTCATTCGGGTGGCCGAATTGCCTTCCCGTGGTCCAGTCCTCGCCCTCGACCCTCTACCGATAGACTCGGCCGATGCGTCACCTGCGGCACGAATCCGCAATCGATTCGACGAGTTAGTTCGACTCGCTGATTTCCTCTGGTGCAAGAGCCGTCCGGCGTGCTAGATCGGGCATGGGACATAATGTGCTTTATGGGACCTGGCTCTCGCGCGAGGGGAGAGGACAAGGTTGGTGGGAATGGACGAAAGACAAGCACCGAACGAGGTCGAACTTCTGGAATGCACGCAAGCCAGCGAAAGCCTGCCGCTGGTCGCGCCGCAAGCCGATACGCCCGCCGAGAGTGCGACGGATGAGCGCGTGTCGGCATTTCTTGCCCGCGTGATTCCCAGCATCGATTCGGGAGCAGGAACTACGGCTGCGGGGAGCGCGCTCGTGCCATGGGTCTGCGATGTGCTCCTTTCCGATCACTCGGTGCATGGGTACGGACGAGACTTGTCCCATTTCGTCCGCCACCTTCGCCAGGCCGGCATCGATCCGCTCGCCGTGACGGCAGACCATGTGCGGCTCTACAAAGCGGCGCTTCTCAAAGCCGGACTTCGGCCCACGACGGTTGCGCGACGCCTCTCGGTCCTGCGGGGCGCCTATCGGCAATTCGCGACGAAAGGACTGTTGTCTTGGGAGGTCGTGCATGAACTCGCCGCGGTCAGGGCGCCGCCGGTCGCCAAGAATTCGACGCCAGCGCTCACGAGCAAGCAGGCCGTTTCTCTCCTCGAGGCTATCGCGACCGATACGCTTCGGGGTCTTCGCGACTTGGCACTTCTTCAGACCTACTTCATCACGGGCTGTCGAGTCTCTGCAATTCTGACCGCATGTGTCGGGCACCTGGAATTCGATGGCGCGGAGCACTACCTCCACGTGACCGAGAAGAGGAATCGCAAGGCTCGCAAGATTCTGCTCGATGCCGCTCGAGCGATCCTGCATTATGTCGAGGCCGCCAGGATCTCCGAAGACCGCGAGGGGCCGCTCTTTCGGCCGCTCACTCGCGATGGATCTGGATTCGAGCGGCGGGCTCTGAACCGCAAAACTCCTTGGCGGCTCGTCAAGCACTATTGCCGAAAGGCGGGCATCGAACCGACGCGTCTCGGGGCCCGCGGAATCGGCGTCCACTCGCTCAGGAAGACCGCCATCAACGACGCCATCCGCAATGGGGCTCAAATGCACGAGGTGCGGGAGTTTGCTGGGCATGCAGACATTCGGACCACGGAGCTCTACTTTGTTCGGCGAGAGGAGGATGCGGAGGCGGCGGCACGGCGGATTCAGATCCGAACGAAGCAGCATCTGGAATGGCACCGGTAGCGGCCCGCGCTGCGACTCCATGCTGGGCCAAACAGCCGAATCTGCCGGGCAAGAAATCGGGATCCGTTGTTTCGTCTCCCAATGCGTCCGGCTCGCGTGGATGAGCAAAGGGCCGTGAGTGTTCGATACTCGGCGCTCCCGGCCAGATTCGCCTCCCCCGCCTGGGCTCGAACCAGGGACACGCGGATTAACAGTCCTGCGAGGCTCCATGTTCGATCACGGACGTTAGCGATCTCCAGACGAACAGTTTGGCGACTGGACCGACATCGGCTTTGCGTGGAGCGCTGGGGAGAAACTGGGGAGGACGTTGCCAATGCGAACGCACCACCGGTACAATGCCAAAGCGACGTCGCTCGCAGGCAATCCACGAAACTAGAAGGGCTTGCAACGCCGACGCAACGCTCGAGCACAGCGATCCCAACGCCCCGTAACCGGACTGTCGATCCGGTGGTTGCGGGTTCGAGTCCCGTCGTCCTCGCTCTTTTAGTTTCTCTCCGGCCCGCGGCAGGTTGGCCGAGATGATGGCCGCGATAGGGTCTTAGGGACCCGTTCTCTTGCGGTCAGCGGCCGAGCACGAAGCCGGCGTTTACCCAATCGGCGTGGTCCTCGCGGCTACCGTCGCCGGCGTCCATGGCGATCAGGCTGATCACGCGCGAGCCCGGCGGGATCGGCACGTCGAACCGCCACGCGGGCGAGAGGATGCGCATCACCGGGCTCGCGGCCGCCTCTTGGCCGTCGATGAACACCTTGAAGACGACGCTCGGATACTTCGCCAAGTTCGAGCCGTTGCTGCGGCCGATCAAGTATTCGTCGACGCCGGCCAACGCGACGAACCGCTCGTACTCAGGCTCGATCTCGTAGCCCACCGCACAAGGCGCACGCACTCCCAGGCCGCGTTCGTAGCGCTCGCGGTTGGTGAGCAGTGGACCGCCGCGATTAGCGCGATCCACCTGCGGCGGTTGGGAGTCGCCTGAGTAGCGCACTTCGCCGGCGTAGGTGTGGCCGAAGCCGACGTTGCGCGCCGGCTTGAGATCGCCCAGGTAGACATCGGGCAGCGGCGGCTGGGCCAATCTGCGGTGGAACGCGCCGGTCGATTCGAGGCCCACTGGCTCTCCGTTTTGGAAGGCAAGAGCACGAAGCCGCGTGGTTTCGCTGAGCTTGAACGGACCCTTGTAGAGTGTGGAACCGGGCGTGGGCGCCGCGCCATCGAGCGTGTAGCGAATCTCGGCCCCGGGCTGGAGCGGCGCCGAGAGCGTCACCGTGATCGGCTCTTCGAATAGGTGCGGCCGCGCGTCGGTTCCCCACGGGGCGATCCGCACAGGGTCGACGAGCCGCTCCTTGTCCCACAGTCCGAGCTTTTCCAACTCGTTCTGAAAGTGAATCGTCGGCGCCAGGTGCTTTTCGAAGTGCTCGACTACCTGCTCCGTGTTAAGATCGGGGGTGAAGGCGCGGGCGGGGTCGTAGCCGGGATGGGCGTCGGTCATGTCGCGCGCGAGCACGCAGTTCAGCCCCGCCGACTTCATCGCCCGCAGCCCCATCGGCTTGCCGAGCAGGCATACTTGGGTATGAAAGCCGACGTAAATCAAGTGCGTCAGGCCGCGCTGCCGGCAGATCGCGTAGACCTCGGCCTGGGTGTCAGGCATCCAATCGTCGGCGCCGATCGTCAGGCCGGGGTGCATGCCGTCCCAGCCATAGTTCACGGCGCAGCGCTCGCGGCCACAGGCGCAGCCGCCAGCGTCAGGCACGGGAGGGCAAGATACATCAGTCACCAGGGGCACATCGGCGGTCTTTAGCGCCAAGACCTTTTCGCGCTGCGGGTAGCCGGAGTAGTTGTCGACGACGTCGCTGGGGCAGAGCATCACCGTCATGCCGAGCGCGCGGGCGGCCTCGAGGGCTTGGTTGATCCGCGGCACGAAGGCGTCGACCCGCATCGTCGCCGTCTTGCACCAGTGGTAGTTCCACACGTCGACGGCGATCACGCCGACCTTGCGCGGATCAACCGCTTCATGCGTCGACACCACCTTGCCTGTCGCGGGGTCCCGCGTTTGGAGATCGAGCTCGATGAGCGCCGGTTGGGCCGCGGGGACCGTTTCGGCCGCCGAAGCTGTTCGGGCGGAGGATGTCGACCAATTCGGCCAGTTCAGCAGGCCGACGAGCAACAGCGAAAGCGCGGCCGCGATGCTCAACGAATGGCCAGAGAGGTATCGGCGCATGGCGATGCGGGGCCTACGAGGCAAGACTTCTGCCAGCAAGACGCGAGTCGATTCTAATCGCCCCGCGACCCAAAATCTGCCGCGCGGTTGGCCATCTAGGCAAAGTCCTGCGTCGTCGGCTTGATCACCATCTCGGCTACGTGCGCCCGCGGGGGCAGGCAGGCCACCATGAGCACGGCGGCGGCCAGGTCGTCGGGCTGCAGGATCCGTCGGCGATGCTCATCGGAGACCGGCGTGGGGCGGCCGTCGAGGATCGGCGTGTTCACTTCGCCGGGATAGATGGTCGTCACGCGGATGCCGTTCTTCCCCTCCTCGAGCGCGGCGGTAAGGCCCAGGGCCGACGCGGCGAACTTAGCCGCCGAGTAGCCCACGCCCCCGAGCAGCGAGGCCCGCTTGCCGGCCGTCGACGAGATGTTGATGATCAGCCCATCGCCGCGCTTCCGCATGCCTGGCAGCACCGCCCGCATGCAGTAGAAGGGGCCGCTGGCGTTCACGCGGTGCATGGCCTCCCAGTCCTCGATCGAGAGCTGGGCCATGGTGCGGTCGCGGACGTTGATGCCGGCGTTGTTCACCAGGATGTCGACCTTGCCGAGCTCCTTGTCGGCCCAGGCGAAGAGCTGTTCGACCTGGGCGGCGTCGGCCACGTCGGCCGCGCGGCAGAGGATGGCCGGCTCTCCTTTGAAGGCGGCCGCGGTTTCGCGGAGCTTGTCTTCGCGGCGACCGACGATGGCCACGCGGCACCCTTCGGCCGCCAGCGCCAGCGCCACGGCCTTTCCAATGCCGGTTCCTCCGCCGGTGACGACGGCCGTTTTTCCAGAGAGCTTCATGGGAGCGAATTTCCTCGAACTTAGGTTGGATTCGCTTCGAGTCTAGCGGATCGCGGAGCGGTCGGGGAGGCTCGTTGCGCTCGCGGAGAGCCTTCGGTTCCCCTCATGCGGGCCTGGCCTCAACGTGCGCTGCGAATGTGCTGCTCCCAGCTAAGCACATCCCCCTCCGGAAGATCCATGACGCCCAGGCGGCGGAGCATGTAGAGCAGTTGTGCGCGATGGTGCATGCTGTGCGTAATGACGTGTGCGATCGCGCCTCCGTATGTTTTGCTGGTTGGAGGGCTGTCGAGCGAATCGATCCATTCGTCGTCCCAACCGCCCCGTTCGGCGACTGCTCGGGTCACTTTAGCTAGGTCCGCGGCAGCGGAGGTGAGGCGCGCCGTCAGCGCGGAAACAGACTGTCCGTTGAGACCCGGATCGGCTCGCACGGCGCCGCCGGCCATGAGGTCCGACCATACTTCGACATTGCGGATGAGGTGTACAAGAGTGGCGCGCACCGTCCTGTGCCCGATTTCGAAGTTACGATCGAGTTGCTCGTCAGTCAGGTCTCGGCAACGCGCGAGCAGCAGATGCGTCGTCCAGGCGTCATGCCCGAGCAAACGGTCAGTCAGATCCATCGGCCAGCATCTCCAGGCAGCCCAATGTTCGCTGAGAGGATTGCCGCCCTACGATCGGCTTCCCATCGTGCTATTTGTCGGCCGGCTTACGCCGAGCCGCTCGCCATGCGCTGCAAAGCCCTACTTCACCTCGATCGCGATCTGCTCGATGGCCGCGTGCCCTGACTTGCGCATTGGGCGCGGCAGCGGTTGGGCGTGGCCGTGGTCGTCGATCGTGCGGCTGCGGAGCCTGTATTTGCCCGCCGGTAAACCCGGCAGCACGCCCGCCCAATGGACCAGCCCCAAGCGCAGCGGCCAGCTCTTGGGCTTACCCGCTTCGTCGAAACCATGCACCGGCAGCGGCAGCTTCCCGTTCGGCAATTCGCCGCCCCAGTGCTCAGGAGGCGGCAGGATTCGCATGTCGATCCAGGGGGCCGAGGCGAAGTGCCGTTCGCCTGGGGGCCGCTCCGCGCCCTCCGGCTCGATCCACGCCTGCACCTTCGCCAGGCCGCCGATGCCGACCTGGGCATAGCCGGTGAGGGGAATCGGCTGGCCGACCGCGGCGGTGCGCGGCGCGCCGAGCGTCGCCGCAAAGGTCTTGAGCGGGCTGTCGATGTCGTTCCCCTGCTCGGCGTAGGTGTCGTTGGCGTGCGACAGGTTCGTCAGCACCAAGTGCGAGAGCCACTTGATCGACTTGAAGCCGTAGTGCTCAGGCACGACCACCCGCACCGGCCCGCCGCGCTCGGGGGAGAGCCACTGGCCATTGAGCTTGTAGCACAGGATCACAGGCGGCAGATCGAACGGGTCTTCGAACACGCGGCCGATCGGCAGCGAGCTGCGAAACATCTGTTCCGGGGCGTCGTTGTGGTAGCCGTAATAGAAGATGCGCCGCAGCTCGTCGTCGGGCTGTGTGAGCCACACGACCTCGCGCAGCGGCACCCCTTCCCACAGGCCCACGCCCAAGGGGCAGCCCAAGTTCAGACAAGTCATGGCCTTGAGGAACCGCACCGAGTGCTTTTCGGCGAGCGCGAGCAAGCTTGCGAAGTCGAGTGCCGTGCCCTTCTCCTTGGTCATGGGCTTGCGGAGCCGCACCGGATGCTCGGGATCGGAGAGCACCTCGAGCCGCCAAGTTTCGCGAGTTAGACCGACCTCGCGGCGTTTCTCTTCAGGCAGCGAGTGCGGCAGCGGGTTGCCGCGCGAGACATCATAGAACCGGGCGTCGTCGGTAAGAAACGACTTCACGTCGACGCCTGCGCCCAACTCGGCCGCGAGCTCCGGTTCGGCGGCGGGGGGCGCCGCGCCCCCGGACGAAGCTTCTTGGGCGCCGGCGTGATTCCACAGCAAACTCGCCGCGAGCCCGCCCGCCCCAACCTCGAGGAAGTGCCGGCGGGTGAGCTCGCGGTGCTCCGCCAAAAAGCGTGCCTGCTGGTTCATGGCTGGGTCTACCAGAAGGAAAGGGCGAGGCGCTCGCGCGCGTTCAACGCCTCCCCATTGTGCGCCGCGGCGCAGGGTCACGAAAGCAGGCGCGGGTTCACTTCTGCCGCTTCGCCAGCTCCTCGCGCTGGCGTTTCTGGTTGGCGCGGGCTTCGGATGAGAATGCCTCGCCCAGGTCTTCCAGCTCCCACAGCGGGCGGATCTCGAGCTCGCACGATTCGCCGGGCTCGGTCGCATGCGGCAACGGGCAGCGTTTCATCCAGTCGATCGCCTCTGCGAGCGAACCGACTTCGATGAGCCAGAAGCCGGCCACCAGCTCCTTGGTTTCGGCGAAGGGACCATCGATCACCCGCGGCGCCGCCCCTTGGGCCAGGCGAATGCGAGCGCCCTTCGAGCTGGGCTGCAGTCCCTCGGCGAGTTTGACCACGCCGGCTCGCTGCATTTCTTCGTTGAACCTCGACATCTCGGCCATCAACTGCGGGCTGGGCAGTTTGCCGGCCTCGCTCTCGGCGTTGGCTTTCACGATCACCATGAAACGCATCTTCGTGCTCCGTACAGGTCGTTCGAGAGGGCGAGTGGCGGTGGAGCTCGCAGGGCCTCGCCGCCACCCTACGAATGGCTGCTACTACTTCTTCCCCGCCTCGGCCTGCATCTCGGCGAAGCCGGCCGCGGCCTGTTGCACGTCTGCGGGGAAGTCGGCGAACTCCTGCACCTGGCGGATTTCGATCACCTCGTTCTCCGAACCGGGGCAGCGGGAGGCCCAGGCGATCGCTTCGTCGCGCGATTTGACCTGGATCATCCAGTAGCCGCCGACGACTTCCTTGGCCTCGGCGAAGGGACCGTCGGTGACCTGGGGCTTGCCGCCGGCGAACGACACCCGCGCGCCCATCGAGGGCGGATGGAGCCCGTCGAGGGCCAGCAGCACGCCGGCCTTCTGCAGCGACTCGTTGAACTTCATCATCGCGGCCACGCGGTCGGCCGGCGGCATGGCGCCTGGGGCGGCCTCTTCGTACCCCTTGGGAATCATCAGCATCATGAAACGCATGGACAGGTCTCCTCGAGCGTTGGTTGGCAACTCTGGTCCCCTCTCCCCCTGGGAGAGGGTTAGGGTGAGGGCGTTCACGGGGGCGGAGGTTGCCACATTGAACTCGCTGGCCTTCGACCGTCCCTCACCCCCGGCCCCTCTCCCACAGGGAGAGGGGAGAATCAGCGGGCCGGCGGTGGGAAGTCGTCGTCGGTGTACATCGGCCGAATCTCGCACTCGCCGCTGCCGAGCACTTGCAGGAAGCGCGTCGTCCAGTGGATCGCCTCGTCGATCGATTTCACGTCGAAGATGGCGTACGAGGCGACGAGTTCTTTCGATTCGGTGAAGGGGCCGTCGATGATCGTGACCTTGCCGTCCTCGACGCGGACCCGCTTGCCCTTCGAGGAGGGCTGCAGGCCTTCGCTTCCCTGCAGCACGCCGGCGGCGGCCACCTCTTGCATGAAAACGCCCATCCGCTCCAGCAGTTCGGGGGTGGGGGGCGCGCCGGCCTCAGAGTGTTCGTCGGCCTTGAGCAGTCCCAGGAATCGCATGGCAAGTGTTCCTCGACTTGGTTGGGTTCTTTGGATTTGACGTTGCGCGATGAAGCATGCGGGCAGAGAGCTTCCACGTCCCTCACCCTGCCCTCTCCCGGAGGGAGAGGGTTCAGAAGCTAGCCCTTGTAGACGAGCACCATCCAGGAGACGCCGAACTTGTCGGCCACCATGCCGAACCGCTCGGAGAAGAAGGTCTGCGTGAGCGGCATCTGCACCTGGCCGCCGGCTTCGAGGGCGTGGAATACGCGGTCGGCCTCGGCGGCGCTCGCGACGCTCAGCGTCAGCGCGAAGCCCTGGAACGTCGGCTTCCCCAGGCACTGGCCGTCGGACATCATTACCTGCACGTTGCCGATCCGCACGTTCGAGTGCATCACCTTCTCGCCCGAGCCGGGAGGCGCCATGTGGGGCTCGGGGCTCTCTTTGAATCGCATGAGCGCCTGCACTTCCGCGCCGAGCGTCTGCTTGTAGAACTCGATCGCTTCTTCACAGCGGCCGTCGAAGAACAGATAGGGTTGGAGTTGCATGGGGCGGTCCTTTCAGGGGTACAAGGGTCGTAGGGTCCGCTGTGCGGACCAGTCATCCAGCGGCGCTGGCGAAGCAGCTTTGACGTGGTAACCGCCTTGCACGGGGCGGATGGTCCGCGAGAGCGGACCCTACAGGCGGCCGGCGCGCAGTAGTAGGCGGCCAAATACCGCCTACTTTTCGGCGATGGTCTTGAGGTTGTTCAACCCCTCGGCAAACTGATTGCCGATCATGCCGTCGAGGTTCAGGTAGGTGCTCATGACCTTAGTGATGAACTTGCTCGGCCCGTGCATCGACCAAGTGACCTCGGTCTCATCGCCCAAGGGCGCGAGTGTGAAGTCGGCCGTGTTGTGCCCTTCCAGGGGGCGGAGGAAGTCGAGCTTGATCGTGACCTTCTCGGGAGTGACCTCGATAATCTCCATGCGGCCCTGGCCGACGTTCCCGTCGCCGTTCCACTCGTACACGGCGCCTGGCCCTTGTTCGGGCCCGCTGAAGGTGCGGGTCATGTCGGGATCGAGTTTCTCGTAAGGAGACCAACGAGCCCACTCATGAAAGTCCTTGAGCAGCGAGATGATCTTCTCGGGGCTGGCCTTCACGCGGGTCGACCGCTCGACGCGGTAGGTGTTGGGCTTCGTGGCGGCGTAAGCCAGCATGGCGACCAGAACCACCAGAATCACGGCCGCGATGATGAGCAGGATCTTGAGCATGACAGGGATCTCCGCGGCAGGAAGGAACCAGCAAAGGTTCGTTGGGGTTCAGTGTTTCGTCGGCCGGGCGACTCGTTCGATCCTCCGGCCTTCTGACCATGCGACGAACCACCGCCGCCGGAATCGACACGCGGCCACGAACTTTTTTCGCGTTTTCGCAAGCACCGTGCGGATCTGAACTTAGCAGCGATCATCAGGCAGGCGGCGGTGACCGATCGCGGCGTTCAGCTCCGCCAAGACAGGGCAAATCGCTCGAGCGCAGCGCTCGCCTGTTCGAGCTGGTCGAGCGCCAGCCATTCGTCGGCGGTGTGGGCCTGGGCGATGTCGCCGGGGCCGAAGACGACCGTGGGCGCTCCCGCGCCCGCAAAGACCGCGGCGTCGGTGCCGTAGGGGACGCCGACCAGCTTCCGCCCTAGCAGGAACTCGCCGGCCACGCCCGCCAGCCGTTCGGCCAGCTCGCGGTTGGCGTGGTCCTGCAGACCGAAGCCGATGAGAAACGGTGCATCATGCTCCACGCGGGCAGCGGGCCGCCCCTGCGCGAGCGCCTCGTTTACGAAGTCGATCACCTGCTGCCGCGCCGGCGCAGGAGACTCGCCCGGGATCAGCCGGCGGTCGATCTCGATCGTGCAGCGGTCGGGCACCGTGTTCACGCTCAGACCGCCAGCGATCGTGCCGACGCTCAGCGTTGGGCGGCCGCAAAGGGGATGCGCCTCGCCGCTCGCAGCGAGCTGAGCCTGATGATGCTCGAGCGCTTGGAGCACCGCGGCCATGTGGTAGAAGGCGTTTTCACCCAGGTGGGGCTGCGAGCTATGCCCCGCGCGCCCCAAAGTGTGGCAGCGCCAGCGGACCGCCCCTTTATGCGCCACGACGACGTCGAGCCCGGTCGGTTCGGCCACGATCACGGCGTCGGGCGTGCGCGGCACGAGCGAATCGGCGGCGCCCCAGCTTTTGGCAAACTCGGTGGCGCCCGTGTAGCCGTGCTCCTCGTTGACGCTGCAGGCCATCACCAGCGTGGGGCGTAATTCCTGCGGCCGCGCTGCGAGCCGCGCGAGCACCGCGAGCATGGCAGCCATACCACCCTTGATGTCGCATGCGCCGCGGCCATAGAGGCGGCCGTCGCGCACCGTGGGAGTCCAGGGAGGAATGGTCATCCCGTCGACCGGCACGGTGTCTTGATGGGCCTCGAACACCAGAAGCTGGCCGCCGTCGGCCAGCGTGGGCCGGCCTTCGAGCCGGGCCACGATGTTGTCTCGTCCCGGCGCCACGGGCTGCCGCCGCCAGGGCAGGCCCAGCTTCGAGAAGAATGCCTGCAGGTAGTCGGTCACGCGGCCTTCGTAGAACTCGGGCCCCTCGACGGCGCGGCCCATCGGGTTGACGCTGGGGATCGCCACGAGCTCGCGGGCGAGCGCAAGGGGGGAGTAATCGGACATAACGCCTCAGGGGCAGCGGCCGGCCGGAAAAGGGTCGAGTATAGCGTGCCGGGGCTGCGGGCGTCCTCTGCAGCGGGAATCGCGAGCGCCCTTAGAATTCGGCCAGCAACCGCTCGACCTCGGCCAGTTGAGCCTCCACGCGCCCCGAGTAATCCTTGCGCTCGAGCCAGGTGCGGAGGGCCGAGAAGGCCATCGGGCAGATCGCTACGCCGGCGTCGCGGCGCATGATTTCGAGCACCTGTTCCTGAGGGACCGCGGGCCGGTAGGGCCGGGCGGCCGAAAGGGCCTCGAAGATGTCGGCCACCGTGAGAATGCGTGCCGGCAGCGGCAGCTCCGCCGCCGTGAGCCCCAGATGATAGCCGCGGCCGTCGATGCGCTCGTGGTGGGCAGCCGCCAGCGCGGAGAAGTCGCGGAAGCCCCCCACGCGGCTGAGGATGCGGTGGGTATGCTCGGGGTGCCGGCGCAGGACCACGAGCTCGTCCTCGTCGAGCCGGCCCGGCTTGTCGAGAATCATGTTCGAGACGCCGAGCTTGCCGATGTCGTGCAACAGGCCCATCTGCCGCACGCGGTCGAGCGAGGCGGCATCGTAGCCGAGCGCGGCGGCGATTCCTTCAGCGATTTCGGCCACGCCGCTCGAATGTCGAAAAGTCCAAGGACTCTTGGCGTCGACCACCTGCGCGAACGCCTCGGCCAGTTGCTCGAGCAGTTCCGGCGTGGCGATGAGGACCTGGTCGGCTGGCTCGCAACCGGCGACCTCTTGCTCCAGGTTCGAGGTGCGCAGCCGCTGCCAAAAATCTTCATCAGTGCGAACGGCGAGCAGCACGTCGACGAGTTGAGGATCGAACCATTTGCCGCGCCGCGCCCGGGCCATGTCCCAAGCGGCTGCCGCTCCGCGTTGCGTGTAAAACACCTCTACGGTCTGCGCCAGTCCCGCGATCCGGCCGAGCAGCGAGATTCCCTCGCCGCGCAAACCCTGCGGCTGGCCTTTGCCGTTCCAGTGTTCGTCGAGATCGAGAATCGCCTGCGGCGTGGCAGGCGGAAAGCCCAAGCGCCGCGCGATGTCGGCCCCGCGCGTGCAGCGGGTTTCGACCAGCTTCTTGGCCCCCTTGGGCCCTTGGACGGCGAGCGCCGCCGTCTTGAGCAATCGTTCGAGCGGCGAGCGGTCGGGACCGACGTTCCGGAGCATGAAGCGCACGCTCTGGCTCATCCTGGGCCAGTCGATCGTCTTCACGCCGCGCTTGACCACCCGGTCGTCGGCGCCGAACAAGTAGCACATCTTGGCGGCGTTGCTCGAGCAGCCCAGGTCCTTGAGCAAGAGCGCATAGAAGAGCGCGGAGCGGTCGGCCGTGAGCAACTTCAGCTCGTCTGCCAGCCGCATACCGATCAGACAGCTCCGCGCGGCATGCCCTTCGGGCTGCCCCTCGGTGATGTCGAGCGCATAGGAGAGCGCAGCCACGACCTCAGAAAGGCGCACTGTGGTGTCTTTGACGTCGGCCAGCGCTACCCCATATCCCACAGTCGCCATGAACCTGGTACTCCGCCTGCATCCCGCGCTGAGCTCCGGACCCAGTCACTCGCTAAATCTAGCTCCCCCCGATGGGTTGGTTGGTGGGCCGAGAAGCCCAGTAAAGTCGCCGGCCTCAGCCCGTTTCCCCCAGCCGACTCCAGTCCGCCAATCCGCAGAACCGATACCTGATAGGGGCGAATCCGCCTAGGCGCGGAGCGTCGCAAGCTGGGACCTTTGTCTCATTTTGCGACGGACAGGGAGCTTACGGGGATTCGGATCTTGGGCCGC
Source organism: Pirellulales bacterium (assembly GCA_044221365.1). Classification (GTDB taxonomy): domain Bacteria; phylum Planctomycetota; class Planctomycetia; order Pirellulales; family JBGAPH01; genus JBGAPH01. The sequence goes on along the minus strand of JBGAPH010000024.1, from coordinate 84,577 downwards.
AATCGATCCGGGGCGCGTTTGAGGTTTTTTCCCCATCACGCGGGGAGCGGCCCAATCGCGCGCGAAACTCTGCGCTCGGGCGTGTGGTTGATAGTCCTGGCGGTCTGCGCTGCGCCCGGCTGCCTGACGATGAACGCGTCGAATTACCGCGGGTGGTCGGCCGATCAAGCGGCGCCGCCGCGAGCGGAGTTTGCCGGCGGTCAGGTCACGGTTCGCAACGTGCGCAACTGCCGCTACTTAGCGACCGACACCTACGTGCTCGACTACGAGGACCGCACTTACGACCTGGACGACGTGGAGAGCGCCGACTTCATCGTGGTGCCCTTCCAAGGGCTGCCGGCGCTAGCCCACACCATGCTGAGTTTTGGCTTCTCCGATGGCCGTCGCCTGGCCGCCTCGGTGGAGATTCGCCGCGAAACGGGGGAATCCTTCGCGGTGTGGAAAGGGAGCCTGCGGCAATACGAACTGATGTACGTCTTGGGGGATGAACGCGACCTGATCGACCTCCGCACCAGCTACCGCGGCGACGACGTCTACCTCTACCGCACCACGGCGACCCCCACTCAGGCTCGCGAGTTGCTGGTCGATGTGTTGGAGCGGGCGAACCAACTGGCCGAGAAGCCCGAGTATTACGACACCCTGACGAACAACTGCACGACCAACATTGCCCGGCATGTGAACCGGCTCGCCCCGGACCGAGTCCCCTACTCGCTGTTCGAGTTGTTGCCGGGGCTCTCCGACCGGTACGCCTACGACGCGGGGCTGATCGAGCGGCACGGCACGTTCGAGCAAACCAAGCAACGGGCGAACATCAGCGCGGTGGCGCGTAACCATGGGACCAGCCTGGACTTCTCGCAAGCAATCCGCCGCTGAACCAGCGGACGCGAGTCTCCGTAGAACGGCCTGCCGCCGGTCTCGCCCCACGGCCTCCCGCCCACTGCCCACCCCTGTTGCAATCTGCAACGTTTGGCGGGAACCGATCCGCCGCGGTGACGTCTAAGATGGCAACGGCACACGAATTGCGTTAAAATGGGGAAAAACCTCCGCTCCCCAGACTCCCGAATGCCCGCATAGCCCACGAGGCGATTCCATGAAGGTTTCCGAACCGGCCGCCCCTCCTGTGCGGTCGAATCATCGGGTTGAGCCGGCCAAGGCGTTTTCGGCGGGATTGCGGGCCGAGTTCGAGGCGAACGGCCGTGACCAAACGAATTTGCCGCCTCCTGATCAGACGGTGATCGATCTGGTCGAGCGGCTCAAGGAAAAGGTCATCGACCTCTCTGGGCTGCACGACCCCGACAACGTGGAGCCGCTGGGGCTGCTGTTCATTTCGCTGCGCTTGGGCAAGAAGATCGTCGAGCGCTCGCGCGAAGTCGTGGCCCACCTGCGGGCGAACCCGCATCTCGACCGCGACTACTTGTTGCGGATCGCCAAGAACCCCGAAGGGCAAAAGTGGATCCTCTGCGTGCAGCCGCGCAGCCGCACCACGGCCGAAGGGATCGAGTACTGGGTTCGGCCCGACAGCTTCGCGCAGGACCGCGTCGCCCTGCAGGGGATTTGCCTTGATCTGCACGACACGCCGCACCACCTGCGGGTCTGGGCTTCGACCGAGCCGATGACCCCGGAGCAGCAGGAACAACTCCGGCAGATCTTTTTGGAACTGCAGCGCGAGATCCCCGATTACGGTCCGGGCAGGAACCGGCTCGATTTGCGGATGCCGCTCGAGGCGCAGAATCACATGCCGTCGCTCGTGCGGCTTAAGGAAGACTACGTGATCCTGGGGCCGATCACCGACCCGGTTCCAAGCCAGCAAGAAAACCGCGAGTTGCAGGACATCGAGAGCAAGCTCGTGAAGCTGCGTAATTCGCCGGGTGATCGCCGGGTGACGGTGATGATCTACCGCCATGCGCTGACCACGCGGGTGATCCACGCGCTCAATCGACTGCGCGGCGACGCCGACAACCAGAACCTGTTGCTGATCCTGGCGCGGCCCGAAATCCGCAGCCAATACCCCGAGCTGTTCGCTCGCATCGACCTGCGCCGCAAGATCGAGCCGGTGTCGTACGACGAAGTGGCGAAGCTGCTGCCCAAGACGGAGGTCCACGCCGACGAAGCCGCCAAGCCGAAGCTGGTGGCGCCGGCGATCGACGATGCCGCGCATGCGGCGGCCGAGGCGATCGACATCGACACTTCGCACCGCCGCGTCGACCCCGACTTCGTGAAGACGGTGCAGGAAGTCCGCCGCGCCGAGCGCGAGGAGCGCGATCGCCGCTCGTGGGGACGGTGGATCCGCCGGCTGGTGCCGGGAGGCCGCGGCAAGCGATAGTTCGCACGCGAGCGAACCAAACGCGGCCGCGCTTGACCGGCCAACGCGGGTGGTCTACCGTGCTCGCTTATGGTCGTTCCTATCGCGCAGATTCATCAGATCGTCGACACTTTTCTCGCCGCGGCCGAAGCCAACCGCACGACGCCGACTCGCGAAGGCAACGTGATCGCCCTCGACCGGCAAGCGGCCGACGACGTGATGATCACGGCCGATCTGCACGGCCATCGGCGCAACTTTCAGCTCATTCTGCGGGCGGCCGACCTCGAGGGGCATCCGCGCCGGCACCTGGTGCTGCAAGAAGTCTGTCATGGCGGCCCCACCTACCCCAACGGCGGCTGCATGTCGCACGGCCTGCTCGAGGAGGTGGCCAAACTCAAGGTCAAGCATCCCGAGCGCGTCCATTTCTTGCTCAGCAACCATGAGCTGGCGGAACTCACCGAGTTTCCGATCGTCAAAGGCAAGAAGATGCTCAACGTGCTCTTTCGCCAGGGGTTGGCGGAGATGTACGGCGCGGCGTCGGAAAAAGTGCGCGAGGCCTTTGGAGAATTCATCGGGTCTTGCCCGCTCGCCGTTCGCATCGACCAGGGCGTGTTCGTTTGCCACAGCGTGCCTGAGGACTTGGACAAGCGCTCCTTCGACAGCACGATCTTCCAGCGTCCGTACCAGGCGACCGACTTCGGCGAGCGCGGGGCCGCCTTCAGTCTGGTGTGGGGGCGCGATTTCCGCCCCGAAAACGCCGAGGCCTTTGCCCGGCTGGTGAAAGCCAACGTGCTCATTCATGGCCACGAACCGGCGCCCGCCGGAGTTCACGCCCCCAACGCGCGTCAGGTCGTTTTGGACTGCACGGGCGAGCCCGCCTGCTATGCGCTGCTCGAGGTGGGCAAACCGTGGACGCAGGCGCAGGTGCTGGCGCAGGTGAAGACGCTGGGTGGCTAGGCCGTGGGGTGATTTCCCCAGACAGAGACGGGGAGCGCCCGTTGCCGCGCAGGCTGCACAACGATGACCGGCCTGCCAGAAGGTCGCGCAAGGTTCGGCCAGAGACGCCGAACTCTTCCTTGTTCGGGCTGCGGGATAGTTTGCGCAAGCTAGCTCGCTAAGATCTGTGCGAGCGCCGCCGCCAACGTTGGGTAGGCGAAGCGGTAGCCCGTTTGCTCGGCCACCTTGGGCACGACGCGCTGCGAGGCCAGCAGGACTTGGGCAAATTCGCCGAACATAAGCTTGAGGCCAAACCCCGGCACGGGGAACACCGCCGGGCGGTGGAGCACGGCCGCCAATTCCTTGGTGAACTCGGCGTTCCGCACCGGGTTGGGGGACACCGTGTTGATCGGCCCGCTCACCGCCGCATGCTGCGCGGCGTGCAAGAAAATGCCCACTACGTCGTCGACATGAATCCAGGGCATCCAGGCCCGCCCATCGCCCAAGCGTCCACCCACGCCCAGCTTGAACGGCGGCAGCATCTTTTCGAGCGCGCCGCCGCGCCCTAGCACCAATCCGATCCGTGGGTTGGCCACCCGCACGCCGAATTCGCGGGCGGCCTGGGCCTCGCGCTCCCAAACCTGGCAAACCTCGGCCAGGAAGTCTTGGGCGGGGGCCGACGATTCGTCGAGCAGTTCTTCGCCGCGCGAGCCGTAGTAGCCTACGGCCGACGTCGAGACAAGCACCGCGGGCCGGCGCTCGGCCGACCGCAGCCCCTGCACCAGGTTACGGGTGCTCAATTCGCGGCTCTCGCGGATGCGGCGCTTCTTTTCCGCGTTCCAGCGCCCCTCCGCCACCGACTCGCCGGCCAGGTGAAACACGGCGTCGGCCCCGTCGAGCGCCGCCGTCGGGGGCGGCTCGCGCTCGGCGTCCCAGCCAAACACCTCCGCGTTGTAGCTGGCAAGCGTTTGGCGGGCCTTTTCGGGGCGGCGCGAGAGCACGATCGGCCGGTCGAGCCGCGCGAGCATTTGCCGGCCAATGAACCCGGTCGCGCCGGTCACCACTGCACGCATCGAGATCGTCTCCGCCTGGGGGCAAGGAACCGCTGCCACACTCGGTCGGAAGATTTATAGCCGAGGCGCCGCCGTTGGCCAGGGAAGCTGGGGGCTCACTTTGCTCGACCCCAGCCACCCCGGACGACCGACGCTCCTAAACCTGACCCGCGGCCGGCACCACGAATGGCGCCCGGTACTCGCGCGTGAGCCAGGAATTGAGATCACGTTCGCGGAAGCTCTCTTCCGCAGCGTCGAAGGCCAGCGGCCGGCCAAACTGGACGGCCGTGAACTCCGGCGGCACGCCGTTGGCGGCCAGGTGCTGCTCGAACCGCTTGTAGACCGCGGCCAGGTCGTCCCCCGAATGCACCGACTTCAGCCGCTCGCGGGCTTCGCCCACCGGCACCCGATCGCCCAGTAGGTACGAGATGTTGCCCAAGTGGCAGAGGGCGCTCGACAGGTGGCCTTCCTCGATGTCGGCGTTCAGATCCTCGTGTTTGCGGCTGCGCACGGCCTTGATGAAGTTGTCGAAGTGATACTTGTCGTCGCCCTGGTTGAAGCTCTTCACCACCTTGCCGGCTTTGTCGAAGTGCGTGCCGCCCGAGTAGCTGGGGGACACGAGCTTGCCTTCGGTTCCGTAGAAGATGACGCCCACTCCGGCGCCGTCCAAATCTTCGGTCTCGAGGCCGCGGACTTCGAAGACCAGAGTCTTGTCGCCGTAGTCATGCACCACGACCTGGGTGTTGGCGGTCTCGCCGGCGTCGTCGTAGCCAAAGCGGCCGCCGAAGCTGAATACCTGATCGCTCAGCCGGTCGAGTCCCAAGCCCCAGCGGGCCAGGTCCATCTGATGGATGCCCTGGTTGCCCAGGTCGCCGTTGCCGTAGTCCCAAGTCCAGTGCCAATCGTAGTGCAGCTTCGGGCGCGTCAGCGGCTTGACCGGGGCCGGCCCGCACCAGAGGTCGAAGTTGACGGACTGCGGCGGCTGATAGGTTCCCTTAGGGCCGATCGACGGGCGGCGCTTGTAGCACAGGCCGCGGGCCACCTTGACGTCGCCAATGCCGCCGCCGAGCAGGTATTCCATCATCTGCCGCATGCCGGGGTTCGAGCGCGACTGCGTGCCCGTCTGGCAGATCCGCTTGTGCTTGCGGGCGGTCTCCACGATGCGGCGGCCTTCCGACACGTTGTGGCTCACCGGCTTCTCGACGTACACGTCTTTGCCCGCCTGCATCGCCCAAATGCTGGTCAGGGCGTGCCAGTGGTTGGGAGTGGCCGTGGTCACGATGTCGACGCTCTTGTCGTCGAACAGCTCACGCATGTCGCGCACGTACTTGGGCCGCCGCTGTTGCCGCTTGGCGAGGTCGTCGCACTCGGCCTGGCCGATCTGTTCGTCGGCGTCGCAGATGTAGGTGATCTCCGTGTCTGGGCGCTTCGAGTAGGCTTCGGTGTGCGACTTGCCGCGGCTGCGCACGCCCACCACCGCCACGCTCAGCTTGTCGTTCGGGCTCTTGCTCGCGCTCTCTTCGCTCCAGGCGAACCGCGGGGCGGAAGCGGCTAGCGCGGCGGCCGAGGCGAACAGCGAGCTTTCTAAGAACGCGCGGCGAGTGGGCAGAGCCATGAGATCGTTCTCCTCGGAAGGGATGGGCAGGAGACCTGGGGCGGGGCCGCGGACCAACTATAGGGCGGCGGTCCTTAGGCGGGATCTAGCAATAGCTTAACGAGCCTTCGTCGGCGGTCGCAAGTAGCTGCTTGTCATGCTGATGGCCGCGCTCGATGGCCCGCGGAGGATTGAACCCCTCCGCCGCCGGAGCGAGAATGCGGGCGTTGCCCCGGCTCCCCTTCCTGCCAGCTTCGCGGAGAATCTCATGCGCCCCTCGCTGCTTGCCCCTCTTCGTGGAGCGCTCGCCGCCTATCTGCTGGCAATCGTTGCGCACCCGGCCGCGGCCCAGCACTATGAGCGCAAGCATGCGGAAAACGAGCTGCTCGCCCGCCCGGCGGTGCGAATCACGGTGGGCCTGGCGGAGGCCGACCTCGTGGGGCGCGACAACCGGGCCCTGCAGGCCGCGGTCGACTATGTGGCGGCCCTTGGGGGCGGCACGGTGGAGATCGGCCCCGGCGAGTACCTGATGCGCGATTCGCTGCACCTGCGGCCGCGCGTGACGGTGCGCGGGGCGGGCGACAAAACGGTGCTGAAAAAGGACGCCGCCGTGGTGAGCCCACTGGCGGCCGATGGCGACTTCGGCGAAGAGGCGATCACGCTGACCCAGCCGGCCGGGTTCGAGGTGGGGCGCGGCGTCTATGTAGGCTCCGACCGTGCCCGCGGATTCCACGGCGTGTGCGCCACGCTGCTCAACGCCAATGGCAACTACTTCACCCTCAGCCGCTCGCTGATGTCGGACTACATGGTCGGCGACGAAGCCTTCGCCGCGACGGTGTTCCCCGTAATCAGCGCCTATCATGCCGAGGATGTGCGGATCGAAGATCTGGCGATCGACGGCAACCGGGCGAACAATCCGCTCAAGATCGACGGCTGCCGCACCGCCGGCATCTTCTGCTATCAGGCCGATGGCGCCGTGATCGAGCGCTGCACCGTGCGCGGCTACAACGGCGACGGCATCAGCTTCCAGCAGTCGAACGACGTGCGCGTGGCGAACTGCACCGTGGAGGATTGCGCCGGCCATGGCCTGCACCCCGGCAGCGGCTCGCAGCGCCCCACGGTCGTCGCCTGCCGAGCCACGCGCTCAGGCGACGACGGGCTCTTCTTCTGCTGGCGGGTGCGCGGCGGCGTGGCTCAAGACAACGTGCTCGAAGGCAACTTCGGTCACGGCCTCTCGATCGGCCACAAGGACAGCGACAACCTGATCCGCGGCAACCTGATCGCCCAAAACGGCCGCGGCGGCGTCCTCTGGCGCGACGAGGCCGAGCCAATGGCGGCCCATCGCGTGACCTTCGAGAAAAACATCGTCCGCGACAACGAGCGTTTCGGCGTGCTCATCTCCGGCCAAACGACCGGCGCAGTGCTGCGCGACAACACGATCGAGGCAGGCGAAGGTGACCGGCAACGCGTCGGCGTGCAGATCGGCCCCAAGGCCGGCGAGGTGAAGCTCGAGAGCAACACGATCCGCGCCGAGACGGAGTTAATCGACGAAAGGCCGACGAAGGACGCGCGTTAAGCCCTAGACTTCGATCTCGTGCCATCCGCCGTGGCGGAAGCGATAGCTGGCGGCGAGCGACCGAACCCCCAGGTCCGTCACCATCGCCCAATAGGCCCCTTCCACGCCATAGCCCAAGGTGTGCGAGAGGAGCCAAGCCGCCGGCAGCCGCACGAGCGCGAGGCCAAACAGGTTGATCGCCAGCGGCCAACGGGTGTCTCCTGCGCCGCGCAGCGCGCCGTGCAGGATCATCGTCAGCGCGAGCGAGGGCGTCGCCAGGGCCACGATCCGCAGCAGCCGCGCGGTTTGCGCGATCAGGGCCCCCTCTTCGCGGCGAATGAAGATGCCCGCGAACTGCGTCGCGCCCAGTCCGAAGCCCAGCGCCGCCAGGCTCATCAGCCCGCCTCCCCACAGGCAGCTCGTCCACACGCTGTGCCGCGCGCGGCGTAGTTGCCGAGCGCCCAGGTATTGCCCCACGAGGGTCGTGGCGGCCAACTGAAAAGCGGTGCCAGGCAGGTAGGAGAACGACTCGACGCGCACTGCTACCCCGTGGGCCGCCGCGGCCAACTCTCCCAGGCTATTGATCATGCTCACATAGGTGAGATGGCAGGTCACCACGAACAAGGCGTCGCAGCCTCCCGGCGTGCCGATCTTCAGAACCCGCCGGCAGAGATCTCGGTCGAACCGAAAGAGCGGCCACGATAGTTTAAGGCCCCGCCGCCCGCGCGCGAGCATCGCCAGGATGAAGAGCCCACCGACCACATGCCCCGTGGCGGTGCCAATGGCCAGGCCGTCCCAGCCCAATCGCGGGAGCGGCCCGAGCCCCACGAGCAGCCCGAAGCTGAGGGAGGTGTTGACCAGGTTCACGAGCGTCATCGACGCGAGTCCCGTCACCATGTCCCCGGCGCCCCGCAAGCAGGCAATGCCGATCGAGTCGAACATCATCAGCGGCACCACAGGCACGAGGTAGCCGATATAGCGAATCGCGAGCGCATCTGCCGGCGGCTCGAGCTGCATCACCCGCACGAGCGCCGGCCCCAACAGGGCCAGCAACGTCGTGAGCAGCAGTCCCAGTGCCGCGGCCAGCAGCAGCGACTGGTGGAGCACCCGCCGGGCCATGGCGGCGTCGTTCGCCCCCATGAACCGCGCGATCATGGCCGTGGCGCCAATGCCGACGAACCCTGTGAGGCTGGTCAGCAGCCATAGCAGGTAGTTCATCAGGTTCATGGCCGCCAGATGGGGCGTCTCCAGATACTGCCCTGCCATGAACGTGTCGGACAAGCCGACGAGCATGTAGAGCAGCTGCTCGGCCAACACCGGCAACGCCAGCCGCAGCAGGGGGCCGACGACGCCGTGGCGCTCGTGGGTTTCTGCCGTCGCAGTCAAAGGCGATCCTGGCTCGCGAGGTGTGGGTGGCGGAGCCGTCAGTATTCGGACCACGCACGTCACGGTCAAATGGCTGGTGGCCGGTAGCTGGTGGCCCGAACAGTGGAGACAGGTTTGGCGGACTCTAGCCACAAGCTGCAGGCCACCAGCTACTAGCTCTCTTCATCGCCTTGACCACTCGCCCGGCTCTCGGCCAGACTGAACGCTCGTTCGTCCAGCCTTCCGATTGCCTGCCTGGAGCCGCTGATCATGCCTTGCCGGTCGACCGCTGTTTTTGGGTCGCGCTTGTTCGCCTGGATCGCTTTGGCCGGCATGCTGCTCGTTAGCCAGGCGCGAGCCGAGAACTGGCCCCAATGGCGCGGCGCCAAGCTCGACGGCATCAGCCACGAGACGAACCTGCCCACCAAGTTCGGCAAAGACGAGAACCTGGTCTGGCGGCTCCCGCTGCCGGGCCCGGCGGGCGCCACGCCGGTGGCTTGGGGAGACCACCTCTTTCTCACCGCGGCCGAAGGGGAAAACCTAGTGCTGCTCTGCGTAAGCGCCGAAGGCAAGATCCTCTGGTCGCGCAACCAGGGCTCAGGCAACCGCAACGTCCGCGGCGACGAAGGAAACCTGGCCTCGCCGTCTCCCTGCACCGACGGCCAGCACGTGTGGTCGTACATGGGCAACGGAGTGCTCGGCTGCTACGACTTCGCCGGCAAGCAAGTCTGGCAATTCGACCTGCAGGACCGCTACGGAAAGTTCGACATCCAGTTCGGCATGGCGAGCACCCCCGTGCTCGACGGCGACCGGCTCTACCTGCAGGTGATGCACTCGGGCGCGGCGTTCGTGCTGGCGCTCGACAAAATGACGGGTGAAGAAGTTTGGAAGGCCGAGCGGCCGAGCGACGCAACCGCCGAGTGCGAGCACTCCTATGCCTCGCCGGTGATCTATCGCGACGCAGAACGGGCCTTCCTGGTCACACACGGCGCCGACTATGCCATGGGGCACAGCCTGGACGATGGCCACGAGCTGTGGCGCTGCGGCGGGATGAACCCCAAGGGGAACTACAATCCCACGCTGCGGTTCGTCGCCTCACCGGTCGCCGTGCCGGGGTTGATCGTGGTTCCCTCGGCCAAAAACGGTCCGGTGCTGGGCATCCGGCCGACGGCCAAGGGAGACATCACCGACTCGCGCGAGTACCTGGCCTGGGTGCGCCCCGAGAACACGCCCGACGTCCCCTCGCCGCTCGTGGTCGACGGGCTGTGCTACCTGTGCCGGGAGAACGGAACGCTGATCTGCCTCGATGCGGAAACCGGGGTGGAGCAGTACTCCCAGCGGGCCGAAGCCGACCGGCACCGCGCCTCGCCGGTGTTTGCCGACGGCAAGATCTATCTGACGGCTCGCAATGGCGTGGTGACGGTGGTCAAGCCGGGCCGCAAGTTCGAGGTGCTGGCCCAGAACGACCTAGGCGAGGCAATCTCGGCCTCGCCGGTGGTGGCAAACGGGCGGATCTACTTTCGCACCTTCGATTCGCTCTGGGCGGTGGGGCAGTAGAGGTCTTGGCCGTAAAGCTGGTCCGCACAGCGGACCCTACAGCGCGCCCGTGTAGGGTTCGCTGTGCGGACCAACGCCAGCGCCATTTGCCCGCACAACCGGCCGAATCGGCGCATCCGCACTTCCAGCCTTTTTCTAGGCTCTGCCAGGCAGCAGCCCGGCCACGGCGCGTTTTGCGACCTAACCTAGCGTGGAGCGCGGGGGACAAGGCGAGTACGCCAAACCGCTCTCCAATCCCCTTCCGGACCGCTCGCACACACCATCGCGGCGGGCAACCTAACCGCGGAGTCGCTGGAGATGGCCAGAATGAAGCGCCGGCAACTGTTCGTCGACAACAAGGTGCAGGGCGCCTTGGTGATGCGCAGCATCAGCTACTGGTTCCTCTGCCTGCTCACGGTCACGCTGATGCTGCTCTGCTGGCGCGTGCTGACCGGTCCGGCGCGGATGTTCTACCGCCACCTGGACGACATGTGGTTCCATTTCGGCCCGGCCCTGGTGGCCTCGCTGGTGTTGCTGCCGATCGTGGTGATCGACATCATCCGCCTGAGCAACCGCTTCGCCGGGCCCATGGTGCGGATGCGGCGGGCGATGCAGAACCTGGCTAAGGGTGAGCGCGTTCCTCCGCTGCAGTTCCGCGACAACGACTTCTGGAAGGACTTCGCCCAGGACTTCAACGCCCTGCTGGCCCGCATCGAGCGCGAAATGCCGCCCGTGCGCAAGTCGACGGAGACGATGATGGCCCGCAGCGAGCAACCGGTAGGCGCCGGCCAGGACTAGGCCCAGCCTGCGACGACGAAACAACAAAGTGCCCGGCGGACTCGAGTTTCCGCCGGGCATTTTCGTTGGCGGCGCGGCGAGGGGCTCTCAGCTAACGAGGGCTCCGAGCGGCCTCCAGGCAATACAAGTTCTCATACCCCCGCGCGAAGATCTGCCCCGGCGCAAAGGCCAGCGATGCCCGCATCAACTCGTCGAGTGGGTTGCGGGCGACGACCTCGCAACTCTCCGGGCTGGGCGCGAGCACGAACGTGTCGCCCGCTTCGCTGTTCACGAAGATGCGGCCGTCGACGAGGCAGGCCGAGCACCAACTCGTGCCTCCCAACCGCTGCTCCCACAGGGTTTTTCCGGTGCGAGCCTCGAGGCACCACATGACGCCCGGCTCGTTGTAGATGTACACGTGGTCCCCCACGAGCACGCCCGAGCCGACCCGCTGCGGGTTGTCGGGCTTGCCTTCGCGCAGCCACAGCCGGTGCGTGGCGGTGACGTCGCCCGCGGCGCCCTCCGTTCGCACGGCGAGCGACGGGCCATGGTAGCCGCTCATCGCCACGACGAGCCCGTTCCCCACGAGCGGCGAGGCGTAGACCAGGTCGCCCAGGCCGCCGCACTTCCAAATCACCTGGCCCGTGGCGGGGTCGAGGCTATAGAGCCAGTTGGGCAGGGCCGCGAGCAGCTGCGTGCGGCCCTCGATCTCCGCGGCCACCGGCGTGCTCCAGGCGCCGCGGAACTCATCGACCTTGGCGGCGATCGATTCCTTCGGCTCGAACCGCCACAGTTCCTCGCCCGTATCGGCGTTCATCGCCACGACGAACGCGCGAAGGCCCGGGCCGGCCGAGAGAATCACCCGGTCGCCGACCACCGCGGGACTCGAGCCATACCCCCAGATGTGCTCGAACTTGCCCAGGTCCTTGCGCCACAGCTCGTTCCCTTCGAGATCGTAGGCAAAGAAGCCCGCCGAGCCATGCCACACGAAGACGCGGCGGCCATCGCTGGCCGGCGACGAAGCGCACGCGGGATTCGTCTCGTGCGTCAGTTCCGCATCGTCGAGCCGCGTTTCGCTTCGCCAGAGCTCGCGGCCGGTCGCGCGAGCGAGACAGAGCAGCAAGCGCGACTTGCCGTGCTCGGCCGCGCACGTCACGAACACGCGGTCGCCCACGATGATGGGCGTGGAGTTGCCAGGCCCCGGCAGGGGCGTTTTCCAACCGACGTTCTTGGTCGGCGACCACTCGAGCGGCGGATCGAGCCGTTCGGTGGCATGCCCCGTGCCCAGCGGGCCGCGCCACTGGGGCCAGTCGGCGCCGGTCGACAGAGAGGCAGCGCAGGCGATCGTCAAGCAGGCGGCGGTTCGCAGGCTCATGGTGCGCCTCGCATCTTTCGTTTGACCCCGATTGGGTTGAACCGTTGCCTATTGTGCGCCACGCGCGGGCGTGCGCCGAGAGCGGACCAAACCTTGGCAGCGCAGGCCCCGCCACAACTCCGGCCGTGATGAAGTAGAATTGCGAGCCTCGAGTCCTGCTGCCGTTCACCCATGTTGCGCAACTCCATGTTCCTCGGATCTCAACGTCGACGCTCGTTGTTCGGATTGCTGCTTATCTGGAGCACGGCGCCCGCTCCGGTCCAGGCCGGCGACGTCACATCCGAACGCGTTCAGCAAGCGATTGCGGCCCTGAAACAGCGTGCCAACAAGGCCCTGGCCGACACCGGCGTGCCGGGCATCGCGATCGCGATCGTGCACAACGGGGAGGTCACGTTCCTGAACTACGGCGTTCGCGAGGTCGGGAATCCGGCGCCGGTGACCGAGGACACGGTCTTTCAGATCGCGTCGGTCTCGAAGCCGATCACGAGCACCATCTTGGCCAAGCTCGTGGGCGAAGGGCAGCTCGGCTGGGACGACCCGGTGGCAAAATACGACCCGAGCTTTCGCCTGAGCGATCCCTACGTGACGGCCCACGCCACGTTTCGCGATCTGCTGTCGCACCGCAGCGGCCTGCCGGACCACGCGGGCGATCTGCTCGAAGACCTGGGCTACGACCGGGCGCAAATCCTGGCGCGGCTGCAGCTCTTCGACCTCGAGAACCGCTGGCGGGCGAGCTACGCCTACACGAACTTCGGCGTGACGGCCGCGGCCCAAGCAGGGGCGCTCGCCAGCGGCCGCAACCTGAGTTGGGAAGACCTGTCTCGAGAGATCTTCTACCGCCCGCTCGGCATGACGAACACCAGCGGCAAGTTTGCCGACTTCACCGCAGCCAAGAACCGCGCGGTGGGGCACGTTCCGGCCGACGGCCGGTGGTTTGCCAATGGGCAGTGGGCGCCCCTCTTTGTCCGCCAGCCCGACGCGCAATCGCCCGCCGGCGGCGTGAGCTCGACCACGCGCGACCTCGCGCAGTGGGTCAAGCTCACCCTCGGCCGCGGCTACTTCGAGGGGCAGAAGTTCATCGACCCCCAGGGCATCGACGCCGCTGAGGCGCTCGCCAAGCAGACCGGGCGCAACGTGTTCGACCTTCTCGACGAGCAGGGCGCCCTGGCCGAAGCGCACAAAGCCACGATGATCTCCGGCTACGATCCGGCCACCGGCCAAACCCAATCCTACGGACTGTGCTGGAACATCGGCTCGAAGGCCGGGCAGCCCCTCTGGAGTCACTCCGGCGAGTTCGCGCTGGGGGCTCGCTCCGTGGTCGGGCTCTGTCCCAAGGAGAACTTGGGCATCATCGTGCTCGTGAACGCCGCGCCCACCGGCGTGCCGGAAGGGCTGCAACTCGACTTCTTTGACCTGGCGCTCCTGGGCAAGGTCTCGCCCCCGCCGGGCTTTGCCGATTGGCTCGACTTGTCTGCAGAGAAGTTTCGGCAGATGACCGAGCAGAACCAGCACGGTGACCCGACCGACTTTGCCCAGCCCGCCACGAATCCCCAGCTGGCCACGCTGCCGCTGGACGACTTCGCAGGCACGTACGCCAATGAGTGCTACGGCCAGCTCGTGGTTGCGCTCGAGGGGGATGCCCTCGTCATGACGCTGGGCCCGCGAGCCGCCCGCTTCCCGCTGACGCACTATCGCGGCGACACCTTTTTCTTCGCCACTCAGGGGGAGATGCAGTCGGGCCTGAGCGGGGCGGAGTTCCGCCGCGATGCCCAAGGGGGCCTGACGCTGACCCTGAACGCGTACAACAAAGAAGGTCTGGGGGTCTTCGTGCGGCGACCGGCGCAACCGTAGCTCTTGCCAATGCTTGGCTCGTTCGCAGCCGGACCGGAGCACGGGCGCGAAAAATCGTGTTAGGTCGGAACGTTATATAGGGTAGAGAAGCCGCGCGCCCGCTGGGGGCGCCGGTCTCTCTTGAGTCCGGCGAAGGCCTTCGTGGCGAGGGCGTGCCGGCTTGTCCCCGGAGACGACCTATGGCGGCCATCGATCACAAGCTTTATTTGGCGACACGCGAACTGCGAACCTTGATCGGCGTGCTGGGGGACTGGCGGCCCCACGCTGCCCGGATCGTGGAGCGATGCCGTAAGGCCCTCGACAAGGCCCACTGCGGCCGCGAAGCGCGGGAGCTTTCACCCTTCTGCCACTCGGTGGAGCCGGCCGTGGCGATTCGGGCGATCGAGGAGATGGTCCAGCGCCGGCTGCAACGTGCGCAGGCATGACCTTGCGACAGGCTTCGCGGCAGTGGTTCGCCGCTACCTTTGCTGGCCGGCAACGGCGAGCGCTCGCCTACATGATGGCGAAGTAGTTTTCGACCGCGAAGTCGAAGTACTCGTCGGTCAGTTCGAGGGGCTCGGTGTGATATTTACAGAAGTTCCGCACCTGCAGCAGCAAGTCGCGCGGCTGGCAACAGCGGAACGGGCGATTGACCTGCTTGTAGTGTTTCTCGATCAGTCGGTTGATCGGCGCCGCGCGGTACTCGAAGCCCAGCTTGGGGGCCATCATCTCGAAGAGCTGGCGGAATTCCTCTTCGCTCGGGTCTGGCACTTCGATCTTGTAGGGAATCCGCCGCAGGAACGCGTCGTCAACCAGGTCCTTGGGCTCCAGGTTCGTCGAGAAGATGATGAGCTGGTCGAAGGGAACCTGAATCTTCTTGCCGTTGGGCAGGTTGAGGTAGTCGTAGCGCTTTTCGAGCGGCACGATCCAGCGATTGAGCAACTGGTCGGTGCTGATCCGCTGCCGGCCGAAGTCGTCGATCACGAGCACGCCGCAGTTGCTCTTGAGCTGGAAGGGCGCCTCGCAGATGCCCGTCGAGCTGTTGAACATCACCTCGAGGTTGTCCATCGTGAGCTCGCCGCCCACGATGATCGTGGGGCGCACGATCCGCACCCACCGTTTGTCGATCTTGCGGTGCTCGAGCAGCCCCTCGCCGCCGGGGAGCGGCGCTTCGACGTGGTTGCTGGGGTCGAACAGCCGGATGATCTCGCCGTCGATGCCCACCGCCCGAGGAATCCAGATATAGCGGCCGAAGACCTGCGTCACCCGTTCGGCGATGCTCGTTTTGCCGTTGCCGGCGGAGCCGAACAAGAACAAGCCGCGGCCGGAGTTCACGGCCGGCCCCAAGCGGCTGAGCATCCGCTTGTTGATCAAGAGATCGTGGAAGGCGTGCTTCAGGTCGTCTTGCGTGGGATGCTGGTCGGCCAGGCTCTGCCGCCGCACACTCTCGATATACTCCTCGAGCGCCACCGGCGCGGAGCCGAAGTAGGTGCAGTGTTCGGCGAAGCGGCGGGCGCGCTCGCGCCCCATCTCGGTGAGCTGGAATACGTAGTCGTTCATCGGCGCTGCGCCGCGGTGGACCACCAGATGGTCCGACTTCATCCGCCGCAGCAGATCTTCGATGAGCACGAAGGGAAGCTTGGTCTGTTCACTGCAGTCGCGCCCCGAGGCGTCGCCGCGGCTGAGCAGGTACTTGAGCACCAGCGCCTCGACCTGGCTCTCGGTCAGGTCGGCGGCGTCAAGCGACTTGGGCTCGAGCGGGACAAACGTGGTTTGCGTGTCGGCGTCGAGTTGCCCCGGCCCCAGCGTGGCCGCGGCGGGGGGCGCCGCGACCGCGGCCGGCTTGTTCGTGAGGTGGGAGATGCGATCGAGCAGCGCGTCGAGCTGCGGATCGACGACCGCCGTGCCGACCGCCGAGTCGGCCTCGGGCTCAGTCGTTTCGACCGCCGACCAAGGGTTGGGGCCAGCCCCGTTTCCGCCGCGGGCCAACCGCGCAAGCAACTCGTCGGCAGGAAGTTTCGCCATGGTGCGATCACGCCCCTTCTTGGCCAGATGAGAATACCGGGCCGGCGTCTTTCGCCGCCCGTGAAACTCTAGTTTCAGCCCGGCGCGGGTCAAACCAAGCTGGGGGGGCCGCCGGTCCGCCGACGGGGCTGAAGCGCGCCGGTTATGAGGCGATCTCCGGTTACACGGCGATCACCGCGTTGGCAGCCGCCACCTTCTGCGCCGCCAAGCTTACTGCGGCGCCGTCGGCAGCGGCTCGGGTTCCGCGCCCTCGGTCGGAACCGAGTCCGGCTGAACCGGCGCCAGGCCGGCGCCAAACGGATCGGGGTGCGGCACGGCGCCGGGGGGCAGCACGGCCCCGGGAGTCAGCACCCCGGGGGGCGTGGCAATCAAGCCGTTGGGGTTCGGCGGCAACATCCGGGGATCGGCTGGGAACGGGTGCTGGTGTGAACCAGGCCCTGCAGCCTGACCGGGGACGCCCATGCCCAGGTGCGGCGGCTCCAGCGCCTCGGGGGTGGGCAGCGTCGGCGACGAGCGCCAACCCGGATCAACTCGGCGAACCTTGGCCGGCAGTGGATGCACGAGCGGCACGTTGATTTGGCTGATTTGGGCCACGTAGTACGGGTCTTGATAGACGTAGTACCGCTTGGCGGCGGCAGCCTTCCGCTTGTAGATGTCCCAGGCCTGCGGCGTCGAACCCGCCGCGCGATACTCGGCCCAAAGGTGGTCGAGCACGTCGCAGTGGATCATCCAGGCGTGACCGCGGGCATCGTCCACCGGACGGCGAACGAAGTAGCGCACCACCGGCTGATGCCCCCATTGGCCCGGCTGATTGTGGTCGATCACGGGCTCTCCGGGAGGAACCGCGAGCACCGACAACAGCAACAATCCGGCGGCCGACATGGCAGGCACCTATAGGGAGGTAGGCAAGGGCGGAGGGCAGGGACTTGCGTCTCCTAACTCTAGCTCGCCGGTGCGCGCCGTGCGGACTTTTCGCCACAAGGTGGCTCGTGGCCGGTGGCTTGTCGCCAGTGGCCAGAGCGGGAATTGAGTCGTAGCGGTTGTGCCGATGGCGCTGCGGCCGCGTGCGCTACGCCGGCAGGCCTAGCGCTGCCCAAGATGCCGAGGTCGGGGCGGTGATCGACACCGGCTCCCCCGTCATCGGATGGCGAAACGCCAGCACGCGGGCGTGCAGGGCGATGCCCCGGAGGCGCTCTTCGGCGAAGTGGGCGTCGAACGGAATCTGCGAACCGTAGGTGGCGTCGCCAATCACGGGATGCCCGCGCGAGGCCGCCTGAATCCGCACCTGATGCGTGCGCCCGGTCTCGAGGTTGATCTCGAGCCAGGCGCCATGCGGCGTCTGGCCCAGCGTGCGGTAGTGGAGCACGGCCGCGCGGGCCTCGGGATCGTCTTCAGCAACCACTTGCGCGAGCGGTTCGCCGGGGACTTTGCGGAGAAAATCGGTCCACGTGCCGGCGGCCGGCTCGACGACTCCGGCCACGCAACACCAGTAGGTCTTCTGCACGGCGCGGCGCTCGAACTGATCAGAAAGCCGTCGCGCCGCGCGGGCATGCCAGGCAAACACCATGGCCCCCGAGGCCGGCCGGTCCAAGCGATGGGGAACCCCGAGATAGACGTTGCCCTCTTTGGAGCGCCGCGCCCGCGAGAGATCCTTGAGCCGCAGCTCTAAGCTATCGATGCCCGGCGGCGCCTGCGTGAGCAGGCCCGCCGGCTTGTTGACGACGAGGCAGGGGCCTTGCTCGTAGAGGATCTCAACAGACGACATCAGAGCGTTCGAACGGGTCGTCGGCCGAGCGGGCTCTAAGCCGGCAGCTTGCGGAGGATCGTGAATTCGTCAACCGTGATCGTGGTCAGCTCGCCGCTTTCGCGCTCGAGCACCAGGATGTCGCTCCAGACTTTGTCGTCGAGGCTGCGGCGAAAGTGCAGGCCGTGCCGGCGGCGGTCTTTGCGGACGACCTTGCCAACCGTCTTGGTGGGCCACCGCTTCGAGCCGACCTTCACTTCGTGCTCCACCTCGACGCGGTCGCCGGGGGCCAGTTCGACGTACAACCGCCGGGTTTCCGGCTCCGGCACGGTAGGGACTGGGGGCATCGTTCCTTGCTCGCTCCGAGTTTCGTTACGTCGTCCGCCGTCGCGTCCAATATTGGCGGCCCCCTCAGCCCCCCGTCAATGAGGGGGGAGGAGAACGGCGACCTTACCAATCGCGGCCGGGCCGCCGTTTCGTATGGTGTGATTGGGCGACCTTGCGGGGACTCCGCCTCCACGGTCCCTCCCCCCGGCGACTCGCCGGGGGCTAAGGAAGGGCCGCTCGCCGACTACACTTCCTTGGCGTTGATCCAACTCATCAGCTTCCGCAGCCGGCGGCCCACCTCTTCGATCGGGTGCTTCCGCTCCAAGCGACGGGTGGCCTTGAAGGCCGGGGCCCCGGCCCGGTTCTCGAGAATCCACTCGCGGGCGAACTTGCCCGTTTGGATCTCCTCGAGCACCCGCTTCATCTCTTTCTTGGTCTCGGCCGTCACAATCCGCGGACCGCGGGTGTAGTCGCCGAATTCGGCCGTGTTCGACACGCTGTACCGCATGTAGTTCAGGCCGCCCTGGTAGAACAAGTCAACGATCAGTTTGAGCTCGTGCATGCACTCGAAGTAGGCCATTTCGGGCTGATAGCCGGCCTCGACGAGCGTTTCGTAGCCCGCCTTGACCAAGGCGCTCACGCCGCCGCAGAGCACGACTTGCTCGCCGAACAGGTCGGTCTCGGTCTCTTCGGCGAAGGTGGTTTGCATGACGCCGGCCCGCGTGCCGCCGATCCCCTTGGCGTAGGCCAGACCCAGCTTGAACGACTGCTCACTTGCGCCATCCGACAAGGCGATCAAGCAGGGCACGCCGCCGCCGCGGACGAACTCGCTCCGCACCAGGTGGCCGGGGCCCTTGGGGGCCACGAGCGCGATGTCGACCCCTTGCGGGGGCTCGACCTGGCCAAAGTGGACGTTGAACCCGTGCGAGCACATCAGCAGCTTGCCCGGCTTGAGCTTCGGCCGCACGTTGTTCTTGTAAATATCCCCCTGCACTTCGTCGGGCAGGAGCATGTTGATCAGGTCGCCTTGCTCAGTGGCTTCTTCGACGCTCACCGGCTTGAAGCCGTGGCTGACCGCCAGGTCGTAGTTCGGGCTGCCAGGGCGTTGGCCGACCACCACCTTGCAGCCGCTGTCGTGCAGGTTTTGGGCATGGGCATGGCCCTGCGAGCCGTAGCCGAGGATCGAAATCGTCTTGCCCTTGAGCAGCGAGAGATCGGCGTCGTTGTCGTAGTAGAGCTTGGCGGTCATGGCGTTCGTGAAAGGGTTTTGGGGACACGCGCGCCCGGGAGAGCACGCAGAAGCTCGGCCCTTGGGGCCGGTTATTGTTCGTTGGTCACTTTGCCGGCCCGTTGGCCGCGGACCATGGCGATCCGCCCCGTGCGCACCAGTTCGACGATGCCGAAGGGGCGCATCAGGTCGATGAAGGCCTCGATCTTGCGCTCCTGGCCCGAGATTTCAACCATCACCTCCTCGGGCGCCACGTCGACGATCCGGCCGCGGAACACGTTCGCCAGCTCGCGCACCTCGCTACGGGCAACGCCCGCGGCAGCGCGCACCTTGATCAGCATCAGGTCGCGCTCCACGAAGTCCTGCGAGCTGATGTCGTCGACCTTGACGACGGTGACGATCTTCTCGAGTTGCTTGCGGATCTGGTCGAACACGGCATCGTCGCCGACCACGACAAACGTCATCCGCGAGAGATCGGCGTTTTCGGTTTCGCCGACCGCCAGGCTGTCGATGTTGTAGCCGCGCGAGGCCAGCATGCCAGAGATGTGGGCCAGCACGCCAGGGACGTTTTGGACGACGGCCGACAGAACGTGACGCATTCCGCAAAAGCTCCGATTGGGGGTAAGCCCGTGATGATAGTAAGGGCAGGGGCCGGGGGGCAAGGGCCGTAAGCCGGCGCGGCCTCCGCCGGCTGTCTCGTTGGGGACACGAGGCCGGTTACGGGGTTCGCAGAAATGCTCGGTCGGCGGCAGGGAAGCACGCCGAGCCCTACCCCAAGAGTTCGAGGGAAATGTCCTGCGGACCGCCCGGTCCCGCGATTTGTCCCGAAATCCGGGTCGCCAGTCCCGTTTCCGCCCAACGGTCGATTTGCGGGGAGGAGAGGAGCCGAGAACGCTTCACCGTGTTCGATCCGTCCGGCGCCGTTACTGCCAGCAGGTGGACATCCGCCTGCTGCCGGTATTCCACCGTCCGGCCGTCGGCCAGACGCCACACCAGCGACCGCGAGCCGACCGCGGGCTCTCCCAGCAACGGCGTTTGAAAGTTAGTGCGCTCGCTCTGCCAAACCCGCCCATCGGCGGCGACGATTTCCTGGCGGAAGGGCAGCAACAGCAGCCCCTCGCCAGGGCCAAAGTTATACGTCGGCCGCACCGAGGTCCGCGTGGTGAGCAGTCCCCACGGGCTGTCCCAAGGTTGCTCGCTGTCGAAGATCACCGAGGTCTCATCGGCCCAGACCGTAAGCCGCGAGCCGTCGACGCGCGTCACTGCCAGTCGATCGCCGGTCGCAGTCCAGTCCGAAATCTCGTACTCGACCAGCGGTTGAGCGGCGAAGAACAGGTCAAAGGGATGCCACGCGGCGCGGTTCGCCACGACCGGTTGGCCGCTGTATCTGACGAACAAGCGCGCGGGCCCCTGTTGATCGAAACGCTCGACCACGGAGATCTGCCCGAGCCGCTCGTCCGAGGCCGTGCCAAAGCGGTTCTCGAACAGCACGCGCTCGTTGAGGCGCGTCCCCTCCGCGGCGAACTCGAGCTGCCAAAAGCGCGTGGTCCCGTCGCGCGCCGACTCCTCGCCGCGAACGGTCTGAACCAGGCCAGCCGCATCGCGAACCAGCTCAGGCGAGGTGGGAAACACGACCTGCCGCACGCCCAAGTCGCGCAGCTGCCCAGTGCGGGTGTACGACAAGAACAACGTCGCGGCGCGTTCCGAGGCGCGGGTGTCGAGCGTGAACGTGGCAAGCGGCGATTCGTCCCCCTCGAGCCATTCGAGCGGATTCCGGCTGAGCCGCGCGGCCAGGAGCGAACCATCGGCGGCGTACTCGTAGGTTTCCTTTTGCAGTTCGCGGTCCTCGAGATGCCAGCTCCGCTCGAGCGTCTCGAGCCGGCTGCCGCCCTCCGTGCGCTCGAGGCCCAGCGTGTCGCGGACCGCGATGCGCGCATCACCGAAGGGAACGAGCGTGACCGCGGCCAGCGTGCCATCGGGCCGGATGAAGGAAACTTCGCCGTCGTACTCGACGAGCACGTATTCGTCGTTGACCGAGAAGCTCGCGAGCTTCCGCTCGAGCAACACGTTCCCCTGAGCGTCGACCAGGTAGACGAAGCGGTCGTAGTTGGGGCGTTGCTCGATCAGCAGTTGCCCGTCGCCAAACGCGCGCCGCAAGTACATGGGCCGCGGATCAAGCCGAAAGCCGACTTGCAAGCCGGTTTCGTCGACGTGGAACTCGATCATCCGCTGCAGCAGGCCCGGTTCGTAACGCTGCACCGCTTCGAACGACTCCAGTCTGCCGAAGCCGTCGAACTGCACGTTGGTGATGGACACCAACTCGAGCGTCTCGGCGCGCGACTGACTGACGTACGCAAGCCACACGGGCCGAACGCGATCGTACACGTTGTGCGTCCAGATCAGCCGCTCGTCGGCCCCGACATAGCGGAGGTAGGTCTCTTGCGACAGTTCGCCCTGGGCGTCGCGCGTGAGCGTGCGGTCCTGCAGGAGCGTCATCGCGCCGTTTTCCTCTTCGGCCCAGCGCTCGCGCGTCAGTTGGAGCGAGGCGCCGGCGTCGTCGACGGAGAACTCGCGGACCTCGATCTTCTGCGTCGTGCCCTTGAGTTCGGCCCGTGTGTAAGTCCCCGTGGAACTAAACGTGTGGCTGACCTTCCGAAGGTCCGGGACGGTGCGCACGACGAGCGCCCCCTGGTCGTCGACCTCGAAGGAGCTCACTTTTTCCAACAGCAACAACTGCTCCAAACGGCCGTGGTAAGGGGTGGGCGCGAGAATGCGCAGCCGCTTCTCAGGGCGATCGAACGCGAGCGTGCGAAACTCGAAAACCTGGAGCGAGCCGGCGCCAAAGGGCTGGATCGCCAACGGCGACACTTCCGGGGCGGTTTCGAGCTTGATGGAGTGCGGATCGAGGGTGAGCCTGGCGAATTCCGTAGCGCCTGAGCTGCCTCGAAATGCTCCTCGCGCGCCGCGGAGGAAATACGTGTTCTGGTCCCACTGGAGCTGTTTGTCGGCCTGCACGCGCCCGGCAAAGGCAAACTCGTGGTGCTCGCCCGCCAAGTTGACCTCGGCGCTGCCGCCTTCAAGGGGGTTCACTTCCAAAACGACGTTGTCCCCATTGCTGGCAAAGTGGCTGGTGCGCGTGGTCAATTTGCGGCCGAGGTCGTCGTAGACATCGTCGGATCGCTGAAAGAGCCGCTCCGCGCCTCCAGACACCTCGTACAGCTCGGTGAACACGCCGCGGCTCGTCAGACTGAGCGCTGGCTCGCTGACCAAGTGCAGGCGTTCTTGCACGTATTTCTGCGTTGCGCCAAGGTATCGCACGGAGTGCTCTCGGCCGTCGAAGTGGTATTCGATCGACGCCCGAGGCTGACCGCGCACCTCCTGATCCGGATACACCACGACGTAGTCGCCGTGATCCTCGTAGCCGTAAACTGTGGTGGCCTTCAAATACGGAGTCAGCACATCGGGCGACCCTTTCCGGGGCGCGTCGATTTGAATCCGCTGTGAGAACTTCGAGAACTCGGTGATCTTCAGAACGCCCGTCAGAAACGGCCGCTCGACCACGACGACGGCCGCCCCGCGCAACGGATCGTCGAGCGATTTGCCCGGCGGCGGCGCTGGAGCGCCGTCGCTTTCGAGCCAAACACCGGTCTGGAAGGTCGCTGCGACGTTATCGCCGGCCAGCGATAAAACGTCCGCCATTGGTTCTGGAACCGCTGGCGCAACGGTCTCCCAGGGCTCGTCGGCGGCCAGCAGCACGCGAGCTTCCAGGGATTCGAGGCGCAAGCGAACGGTCTGCTGAGAAGACGCGCGTCGGTTCAACCTGCGCCGCCACATCGCTAGCCTCCGCCCTGGCCTGCGTTCTTACTGAGGGCCGATCGGTTCTTTCGTGGAGTTCCCACAGCAAGTCGCGACCACACCGGCATTCGATAAGCTAGCGGACACGCGCAAGCGAACGCAAGAGAAATACCTTGACGCTCTACGTCAGCCGCGTTCGTCGCTGGAGTGCGGGTCGCCGCACCTTCGGCATGCCCTCCAGGCCGGAGTTGGAAAAGGACCTTCGCACGGGCGAACCAGGCCGACGCGCGGTCCGTACGTCGAATTCGTTGCTGACTTCTGCAGGAATTGGATAATGCGCAGTGGTTGCGTTGGTCGTGTCGTCTTACCCTTTACATCCCTTGGCGGAATCGAGGCGAGTCATGCGGCGAACTTGGCAATGGAATCTGTCGGCGTTGACCGTGGCGTGGGGCTTGTGGGCAGGAACTGTAAACGCTCAAACCGAGTCGTCCACGCCGGCGGACTTCGGCGTGCTCCCGTCCGACGCAACCGACGAACAAAGCATCCGCCGCCTGCGTGAGGAAGTCGCGCGGCGAATTCAGGCGGCCGAGCAGGCGGGCAATACCCAAGCCAGCCAAAACTGGTCGGCCCTGGCAGGCGAGGCCGATCGCTGGTTGGAGGGACAGCGCCCGGCGGGGAAGCTCGAACTGCACGTCCTCGGCCTCTACGAAGGAGACACGTTCAAGGGGGACCGCGGCTTCGTGGCGGTCAAGATCACCGACACGAGCGCGCCCATGATTCTGGCTCTGGGCGCCTATGAATCGGTGCATTGGCAAATCGAGGCCGCTCCAGGCGTCTCGATTAAGCAGGTGATTCTCAGCGGTTACGAGCCGCAGTACGTCTCGGGCTTGCCCGAGGGGGCCTCGGTCGCAGACTACTCGCGCGGCCGCGAATCGGGCGAGGGCTTACCCTACGCCTATAGTCGGCAGTCCGACGATAGCGAGGGCCCACGCTATCCCCGCTTGGTTGCGGGGCTCAAGAAGCTGACCGGCCTGGAGCCCTCCACGTTTCAAGGCGCCTACTCGCCGCAGCGCAAGCCCTTTGTCGTCGGACCCGAGTCAATGGATTGGCGGCGCGAGCGGGCCGCCAAGGCGTTGCGAGCTGCTTACGTGGCGGCGACTGCCGAGGACCGACGTGCCCTCTGGGCGCGCTTGGCCAATCTCGAGTTCGACGCGATCTCGAGTTTCAGTTCGAACCCGCAGCAGCACCCTCATTTCGGACAGGTCGACGCCTACTACGGCAAGCACACGATCTTCGGTCCGCTCCGCGGGAAAGTGAAGCCGCTCGGGCAGAACTTCAACTTCGGCGCCGTCGACGCCGCCGCGAACAAGCTGTACACCGGGCAGCCGGCCGTCATCAATCTCGAGGACGGCCACGAAGAGGCCATTCCCATTCCGGCAACTGCCGGGCTGCCCGGGCTGTCCCATCCGTGTTCGGCCGCATTCGACAGCAAGCGCGGGCGCTTCTTGCTGGCCTCGCTTGGCGGCGAAGGCTTTCTGTACGCCTACGACGTGAAGGAGTGCGCTTGGAGCGTGCTTCGCGATATGGCCAACCTCGACGTGGGGGCGATGGCTTACGATGCCCAGAAAGACGTTGTCTATTGGTTGGTGGGCGGGCATCACCAATACCCGAACGTCGGGCCCTTGCTCGTCACCATGGACCCTGAAGGGGCCATTCTCAGCCGCGTGGTCGTGGGGGGCATGTTGGCGATGCGGGCTCATGATCCGTTCCAGTCCCACAAGTGCCTGACCGCGGTGGATGGGTTCCTCATTCTCTACACGCCTCAGCAAGGGGGAGAGAACGCCGAGGGCAAACCGGTTTGCCAAGTCATCGATCTAGGAGCTTCGCAGGTGATCTACGAAGGGACGGTGATGCCCCCCAGCACGCGCGACGAACAGGCGGCCGAGATGCAACGGCGCTTGCAAGGCGACGCCGTCGCTACGGCCGTCGGCGGTCATTTGGCCCCCGAACCCAAAGTGACCTCCGACGCGCGTTCGACCAAGGTCGACGTGATTGTCGATCGGCCGCTGCGGCCCCTGCGCAATCCGGCCAACGGCCACTACTACGAACTGCTGACGGATCTCGACACTACCTGGGAGGAGGCCAAGGCGATCGCCGAGAAACGGGTGTTCCGCGGGATGCAGGGCCACCTGGCGACGATCACTTCCGCCCAAGAGAACGAATTTCTGGCGCTTCAGTGGGGTGAAAAGAGCGCCTGGATGGGCGCGAGCGACGCCGAACAGGAAGGGGAATGGAAGTGGATGACCGGTCCCGAGGCCGGACAGGTCTTTTGGCGGGCGAACGGGGACCAGGGAGAAGCCGTGGGCTACGCGAATTGGTCCCGCGACCACGGTCTGATCGAGCCAAACAATATGAGCGGCGGCGAGCACTACGCCATCTGGAACTGGGGGGGCGCTGGCGCCCGCCACACTTGGAACGATGTGGCGCCTGACCGCACGTGCAATTCGATTCTCGTGGAGTTCTCCCCAGCCGAAGAACAGGCGCCCGCGTCATCCGAACCCGCGGCGACACCCGCCAAGACCGAGTAGCTCCCAGGCAAGGCGATAGGCGGCGTCCCCTGGTCCGCGCGTTGCGCGGACCAGGGGCGATCGTTCGTTTGTCGTGAAGGTCAAGGCGCCTAGACCTAGGCCGGACCCACCGGCACGGTCGGCTCGCCGCCGTCTTCTTTCCATACCCAGCCGTACTGCGTGTTCGAGGGCTGGGGATTGCGCAGGTACTCGCGCTTGAGCTGCGTGAGCCTATCGGTTTCGATCGCCCTGAGCTTGGCCGCCGGATCGACGCCCCAGAGCCGTGCGGCATTGAGGCCCAGGATCTTGGCCTTCACCTCGTCGGTGAGGGGCGCGTAGCCATATTTCTTCTGCAAGGGCTCGCTGATTTGCAGCCGCCGCAAACGCTCGATCTGGCTTTGCGGGCTGCCGCCCCAGATGCTGTCGGTCCCCCAGAGAATGCGATCGGCCCCGGCCACCTGCACCATTTGCCCGAGCAGGTGCATGCAGGTCTCGGGAGCAAAGGCCGAAATCTGGCCGAACGTGCTGCCCAGCTCGAAGTAGATGTTCTTCACTTCGGGATGGGCCTTGAGATCAGCCAACAAGTCGCTGGTCCAGGGGATTTCCTGCGGGTCGTTGGTCTTCTTTCCTGCGAGCGAACCATCGGCGGCAAACCCGCGGAAGGCCGAGTGGTAGACGATGAAGTTGAGCTGCGGCCAATCCAGGGCCGCCTTGAGCAGGTCCTTCGGCCGGCAGTGCTCTTCGTTGAAGAGCCCCAGCGGCAGCCCCTTGTGGACACACAGGTTTTTGACCCCCAGCGCCAGCGTCTTCTCCCAGAAGGGATAGGCCACCTTCTCGTCGCTCATCCACCAGGCCTGCTCGCCGAGCTCGGCGCCGGTGTACATCTTCCAGGCCGAAATCCTGAGCTCCTTGACCTGCCGTTCGAGCTCGTCGAGTTCGGACGCCCCCAGATTCGGCCGCAGCAGCCCATGCGCATGCACGCGTTCGCTCTGGGCAAGCTGATTCACGCGGTCGCGCGTGGCGGCCATCTGATCCGGGGGCAACGGGTTCTTGCTCCAGTCGCGCGTCGGCACGCCGGAGATCACCGCCATCACGGTGTCGCTGTCGAAGAAGATCTCCTTGATGTAGTGGTCGCGGTTCAGGTCCTCGAGGTTGTCTTCGAACTTCTCCTTGCCGCGGAGCAGCCGGAAGAACTGCATCACCGCCCGGCCGTCGGGCGTGTCTTCGTACCACTTGTGGGCCACGTCGACGTGGTGGGTTTGCACGTCGAAGATGAACTGATCCTTCGGCCACTTCTCGCGCACCTTGGCGGCGTCGAACACTTCGTCCTCTTCCACGGCGTAGCACGGGCCGAACACGCGGTTCATGGCTACGAGCGCCGCGGCCATGCCGCAGGAGGAGCGGAGGAAGTCGCGCCGCGAGAGGCCCAGCTTGGCCGCCGCTCGTTCGGCGAGCGCCCAGAGCTCGAGCTCCACCATCCGCTGCTCCTTCGACTGCGGCGGCGGCACGAACTCCTCGTTCGAGGCAATCCGAAGCGGAATGGGCGAGCGCTCGGCCTGACCGGCCTCCAGGTCACACTGGCGAATCCACATGACGCATCAATCCTGCAAGCAAAGCGGCTTCCCGTACGCTCAATCGCGGCGGTCGGCCAAAGGTGGGGGTTGGCGGCGGTCAGAAACCGCGTCGCCCGATCGTAGTCGATCGGGCGGTGGGCGCAAACCAGGCGGCCCTGGGAGAAGCTTCGCGCCGAAAATGCTTGCTCGTCGCGGGACCCCGATACAATGAAAGTGGGTTAGCGCCGCGCGGATCGCGGCGGGCCCCTCTGCCGTCGAATGGAAGGCCTTCCGCCATGAGATTCGGTTCCTGCGCGCTCGCCCTCGTGCTGCTCCCGCTGGCCGCTCCCGCGGCCTGGGCTCAGGCCGGCATCGGCTGGTACGTGCCGGACTACACGTACTATCCCAACTACTACGGGTTTGGGCCGACGGTCGTGCCGAACTCGGGGTACGTCACCCCGTACGGCTTCTTCCCCGGCGTCCGGGCTTATGGCTACGGTTGGTATCCCGGCGCAGGGGTGCTCCAGGGGAGCTACTACGGCCAGGCTCGGTTGGCCGAAGGGCTGGGACAGTACAACCGCGACACGGCCGACGCCGAACGCCAGTTGGCCGAAGCACGCCAGATCGACGCGCAAACCCGCGCACAGCAGGTGCGCGACTATTGGGAATCGCGGCGGGCGCGCGATCAGTTCGTACGCGAGCAACATGCGCAGCGCCGCAACCGCCCGCAGGCGGCGCCGCCCCTTGCGCCTCCGCGGCCGACGGCCGAGGAGTTCGACGCCAAAACGGCCACGATCCACTGGCCGCCGCTGCTCGGGGAGGCCGAATTCGCTGATGCCCGCAAGGAAGTCGAACAACTCTTCGCGGCGCGGCTCAAGACCGGCAAGGGAGGCGAAGGATCGCTCAACTACCTCGAAATTCGCACCGCGGTCGACAAGGTGCGCGACGTGCTCGAGGCGAACGTTGGGCAGATTCCCGGCACGAATTGGATCGCCGCCAACCAGTTTTTGAACCGGTTGGTCAACGAAGCCCGCGAAGCGCCGGCCGCCCAGGAAGCAAAGCCCAATTAGCCCCCGGCGAGTCGCCGGGGGAGATTTGCCGCCTCGCCGGGCGCGGAAGCGCTGACCCGCTCGTCTTGGAACCCCCGTATGTCCGACGAGATCCTGCAACGATGGATGACCCGAAGGCAGGGAGATGCGTTCTCCGATACTCGTCGCGTCACCCGCCGACTGTCGGTTTTCGCGTTTGTCCTGTGTGTCGCAGTCGCGTACGGGCTGTACTCGGGACAGTTCCCACCCTGGTTACTGGTCGCGATGTCGGTGCCGATCGGGTGGCTAATCGCTGAGCGGAATGCCTTGGAACTTCGTTCGAGACAATGGCCAACGTTCAGCCGGTACATCGACTGGGCCCGGGTCGAAAGCGATTTAGGGACAAAGGCTAATTCCGAACCCGCGACGTGAGGCCGAGATCGTAGCCCGAGCGATTCACGGGCGCAGACGCGGTTCGGCGTGATCGGCGGCGCTGCGGTGGAGCTCCCCCCCGTCACTGACGAGGGGCTAGCCGCTGATCAGCCGGAATCTGTCGGGACTACCATTAGCCCCCGGCGAGTCGCCGGGGGAGAAGGATCGTCGTAGCGTGTCTGTCCGTAGGTCTGCTCCGATGCTTAGAGCACACTGCAATCTGGCGGTGATCGGCGGCGTTGCGGTGGAAGTCCCCCCCGTCATTGACGGGGGGCTAAACGCCGATCAACCGAATTCCGTTGGAGGCCTCTTCGGCGCGTAAGTGCGTGAGGTTCGGCAGGCGGTGGTTCGCCTCACCCAACTCGTCGAACTCATGCGTCGTGGCGACGCCGATCACCGTGGCCCCGGCGGCCCGCCCCGCGCGGATGCCGGCCGGCGCGTCTTCGATTACGACGCAACATGCCGGATCGAGCCCCAGCCGCTTGGCCCCCAGCAGATAGCACTCCGGCGACGGCTTTCCTTCTTGCACGTCGCCGGCCGTGACAAAGACCTTGGGAATCGGCACGCCCGCCTGGCTCAGACGAGCGCTCGCCAGACGCACGGTGCCGGAGGTGACGATCCCCCAGCGATCAGGCGGCAGGGAGGCCAGCAGGTCGAGCACGCCGGGGGCAGGCTGCACGCGATGGGCGTCGGCCACTTCCCAGTCCTCGAGCCGCCGCGCCTCGGCTTCGACATCGGCCGTTGGCTGCAAAGCCCGCACGGTGTCGGCGGTGCGGCGGCCGTGGACGATCGCCAAGGCGGACTCCGGCGCGATCCCTTTCTCGGTCGCCCATTGCGACCAGACGTATTCCACGCTGGGCCCCGAATCGACGAGCACTCCGTCGAGATCGAACAACACCCCCTCGCACTCGAGCGAGAACTTCATGACGCCTCCCAGATTGCCAAACGGAGCCGCCATCAAAGACCCAGCGCCAGCGGCGCGGGACGGGCGGCAGCCAACGGTACGCGGCGCGAGGGGGAAGGTCAACCAAAAGAGGCCGCCAAGGCGGCGTGCCGCACGAGCTACGGCTGGCCGAGCGTAACTTGCAGCGCCTTCGTCAGTTGACGGCGCGTGCTCCGCGAGTACTCCAGGTCGTGCCACAACACCTTGCGGCCCGCGTCGAGCAGAAAGGTTTGCGGCAACAGCAGCGGACTCTTGGCGGGCAGCTCTCGGCGGTCGGCGTCGACCAGCACCGGGATTTCCAGCCCGAGCGGCTCGACCGCGTCGCGCACCGCTTGGAGTGGAGCACCCCAGCCGATCACTGCGACCGACACCTTGTCGCCGAAGGGGCCAAGCAACTTGGGCAGGTCCGCAAGCTCCTCGCGGGCATACGGATTGTCCGGCGACCAGACAACCACCACCGTCGGCTTGCCGCCGGTGAGGGCCGAGAGCGGCTGTGCGGCGCCAGCCAGCGTGGGGAGTTGCAGATCGGGGAACTCGTCCCCCACGCGGAACCAGCTCGCGGCCTGCAGTTGCTCGGTCAGCGAGACCGGCGGCACCACATTGGGCTCGACCGGAATCGGCTCGGCCGGCGCAACGGGGCGACGGCGGCGCGGGGCGGGCTTGGGCTTCTGCCCAGCGGGACGGGCCTGGGCAGGACGAGCCTGGGCCAGCGTGAGGGCCGAAAGCAGAGGCGCGGCGCTGGCATGCGCCGCGGCGGGGAGCGCAGCCGGGGGCGGACGCGGGACTTCGCGCTGCGGAGTGCGACGAGAAATCTGCCGGGCAGGGCATCCAACCGCGACGATCACGGCCACGGCCGCTAGGGCCATGGCGATCGGATCGATCAACTGCCGCATCCATGCGCTACGACGAAACAATCTCATAACCGCCTGCTGTGCGAGAATCCAATCTCCCGGTCGCTCGATTCGCGGCGAGCGGCTGCCAGAACGGGCATGTGCGGGGCCCTCATGCAGCCCAAGACAACCGGGGTTCCGGCAGCTCGAACGGCCGCCGGGCAATTCCTTCATTCCAAAAAGTCACCGCACCTAGCAAAAGCCTACCCGCGATCGACCTTGATGCCAAGCTCACGTAGTTGCTTGGCGTCGACCAGGCCGGGGGCCCCCGTCATGAGGTCGGTGGCCCGCTGGGTTTTGGGGAAGGCGATGACATCGCGAATGCTGTCGAGCCCGGCGAAAAGCATCACCCAGCGGTCGATGCCTAGGGCGATGCCGCCGTGGGGGGGCGCACCAAACTGGAGGGCCTCGAGCAGGAAGCCGAAACGCTCCTTGGCCGCCTCGCGTTCGATGCCCAAGAGGTCGAACACCTGCTGCTGCAGCTCGCTGTCATGAATACGAATGGTGCCGCCGCCGGCCTCGAGGCCGTTGATCACCAAGTCATAGGCTTGGGCGCGGCAGCGGGCCGGGTCGGACTGCAGGTATTCCTCATCCCCCTTGCGCGGGGCCGTGAACGGGTGGTGCATCGCTGCCCAGCCTCCGGTCTCCTCGTCGCGGGCGAACATGGGGAACTCGATGACCCAAGAGAAGTTCATCGTCTTGGGGTCGAAGAGCTTGAGCTCGTCGGCCAGCCGCTTCCGCAGCAGGTGCAACGCCCGGCAGGTGACCTCGTAGCTGTCGGCGACCACGAGCAACAGGTCGCCCGTCTTGGCTTTCAGGCGTTCACCAATCCGTTCCAGCAGCGGGGGAGCGAAGTTCTTGGCGATGGGCGAGGCGAGCTTGCCCCCTTCTTCCACCTTGAACCAGGCCAGCCCCTTGGCTGCCGAGTTCTGGGTAAGCCAGGCGGTGAGATCGTCGATTCCCTTGCGCGAGTAGTTGGCCGCGGCGCCCACGGCGTTGATCGCCCGCACGCGGCCGCCGTTGTCGGCTGTTTCGCGGAACACGCGGAACTCAGTCTCCTTGGCCAGATCCGTGAGGTCGGTCAGCTCCATGCCGAAACGAAGATCGGGGGCGTCGTGACCGAAGCGCTCCATCGCCTCGTCGTAGCTCATCCGCGGCAGCGGCAGCGCGACATCGATGCCCAAGATCTCCTTGGCCTGCTTGGCCACCAGCCCATCGATGACGCCGATGATGTCCTCGATGTCGATAAACGACATCTCAACGTCGAGCTGCGTGAACTCGAGCTGGCGATCGGCCCGCTGATCCTCGTCGCGAAAGCAGCGGGCGACCTGCACGTAGCGGTCGTAGCCGGCGATCATCAGGATCTGCTTGTACAGCTGCGGCGATTGGGGAAGTGCATAATACGAACCGTGGTGCAGCCGGGCAGGCACCAAAAAGTCGCGCGCGCCCTCCGGCGTGCTGCGGCCGAGCATCGGCGTTTCGACGTCGAGGAAGCCTTGGTCGTCGAAGTAGTCGCGCATCCCCTTCACGATCCGGTGCCGGAGCATGAGGGATCGTTGCATTTCCGGACGGCGCAGGTCGAGATAGCGGTACTTGAGCCGCAGGTCCTCGCCTGGCAGTTCCTTGGCGCCGGGTTGGAAGGGGGGCGTTTGGCTGCGGTTGAGCACCGTGAGCTCGGCGGCCAGGATTTCGATCTCGCCGGTGGGGAGCTTGGGGTTGATCGTGCCTTCGGGCCGGGCGGAGACCGTGCCGACGACGGCAATCACCCACTCGGTGCGGAGCGAGCGGGCCAACTCCTGCACGTTGGCGCCGCTCTCGGGGTTGAACACAATCTGCGTCTTGCCGTAGCGGTCGCGGAGGTCGACGAACAGCACGCCGCTGTGATCGCGGTAGCTGTCGACCCAGCCGGTCAGGGTGACTTTGCGGCCAACGGCGGCGCCCGTCAGCTCGCCGCAGGTATGGGTACGGATCAAGGCCGGTTCCTCGCGGGAATTGCCGACCGCTGCCTGAGATTAGCGAAATCGCCGACCGAGGCGCGTCGGAGTAAAGCCCGCCATTCTAGCTGGGGGAGCGGAGGGCGGGAAGCGCGGGTTTCGGCTCGAGGCCCACACTAGGGCACGGTCAGCCGCCGAAGTTCGGCATAGACCTCCGCGTCGTCGGCCGCGCCGCGAAAGGCGAACGGAAACCGCTGGTTGACCGGCTCGACCATGAGCCCCCAGGAGACGCCGGCGGCGACGCTCGCGCGAGCGGCCGCAGCGCCGTCGCGGCCCGTCTTCTCATCCTCGTTGCACACGATTGGTTTGCCGAACCTGCGCAGGGCGGCCGCGCGCGACTCGATTCCTTCGACCGGCGTGCCATTGAAGTGGATGAGCAAGAAGTCGCTCGCCGCGGCGACGTCGTCCGGCAGCGTTCCATCGCCCAGGCCGCTTGTCGCCACGAGCAACGCGGGGGCAACCGCCTTCGCCCGCAGGATCAGTTCCACCTGCCCCGCGGCGGTCTTCAGCGTTGGCTGGTCGAAGCCGCCATGGCCGAATTCGTTGGTCACCTCGAGCACGACGTTTGTGAACTTCTGTTCGGCAATCCAGCGCGCGACCGCCTCGACGGCGGCGGCGACGGCCTGCTTGTCGCGCAGCCGTTGGTCTTGCCGCTGATAGAAGCAACTAAGAATGACCACGGCGCCTTGCCGGTCGCAGGCCTCGATGACTCGCCCCACGCGCCGCAAGTAGTCGTCGCTCAGCTCGCCGGCGGCAGTGAAGGCGGAGTTCTCGGCCCCCTCGTAGCCGGGAAAGCCCCCTTGCAGACCGATCGTGAAGGCGCGCACGCCGTGGGCCACGTAGTCGGGAATCCGCACGATGAATTCGTCGGCGTTCGACTCAGGGTCGAACGCCGGCCGCCCCGGATCGGCGAACACCGCGTTGACCATCCGCACGTTCATCAGCAATCCCTCGGCGCGCGTGCCTTGGTAGGTTGGCGCGCCGTTCAGCCGCCACTGGGCGCCTGCAATCGAAACGCGGGTGAGCCGCTCGGCCGACGTCTGTGGCGCGGCGTCGATCACCGCTGCGCGGATCAACCGCGCCGCTTGATTGCAGCGCGTGCCGGCGTTGCCGGGGCTGGCGTCCTGGTCGTTGACCGTCGAGTCGTTCCAGCAGACGACGAGGTCGAGGCTCGGAATCACCCACAGCATTCGCTCGCCGCCATGACCGGCGGCGACGAACGCATCCGGCGGGGCGTCGACGAACA
Source organism: Pirellulales bacterium (assembly GCA_044221365.1). Classification (GTDB taxonomy): domain Bacteria; phylum Planctomycetota; class Planctomycetia; order Pirellulales; family JBGAPH01; genus JBGAPH01. Next base: position 50,483 of record JBGAPH010000024.1, on the reverse strand, counting down.
GCCGTCGTCCTTCGCGGTCCTTGCCGTTCAGCCACCAGTTGAAGCTGTAGTATCCGGGGCCCACCGGCGTAATCGTTTTGCCGCCTCCCAGCGAACGCTGCCCAGGCAGCATGTCGGCCTCGGCCCCGGATGCCCGCCGAAAATCCGCCGGCAGAGGGCTGTTCAGCACCAGCCGGACCAACTCCGGCCGCAGCACCTGCCGATCTCCCCATTTTCCGCCGCGCAGATAGAGCAGCCCGAACCGGGCAAAATCGCGGACCGACACGGCTAGCCGCCCCGGTCGATCGTCGGGCCCAAAGGCGTTGAAGGTGAACGAGTCTTCGAAGCCCAGCACGTCGGCCAGCCGGGCCGTCAGCACCTCGGTTCCCTCGGCCTTGAAGACCTGCCGTATGAGAGTGTCGTAGTAGAGTGCGAGCGCGAAGTCGTTGTAGGCATAGGCGGCCCCCGGCGCCTCCAAGAGGCCGTAGCCGGAAGTTTGAGAGGCCAGGTGACGCCAAGTGATGCCCGCTTCCTTCCCCCGGTTCAGTGTTCGTAGTCGGGGCTCGAACTTGGCCACGGGGTCGTCCACAGATCCGAGCTTCCCCTCCTGAATTGCCAGCAACAACAGCGTGCTGATGACGGGCTTGACCGCCGAGGCAACATCGCCGCTTTGCTCCTGATTTCCCCAGGCGTACGCCAGGTAGCCGTGGCGGACCACGCAGCCTCGGCCGCCCACCAAATCGCGCAGCGCGTCGAGCTTTTCAGGCGACAAGCCGACCTCGCTCGGATCACGGTGGCGCCAATGCTGAGTCGGAAAAACCGTCGACCGTGGGACTGCGGAGGTCTCGTCCCCGAGGGCCGGACCGACTGCTGCGCAGGCAAACACCGCTAAGACGATCGCACGGACTGCCGTCCGCAACAGAGAGGCTTCCGAAATCTGACGGCGCCGAGATCTCAGCAAAGGTGGGGACAGAAGCAACCGCCTCCAAAGTGTTTGGCGATCGCACTTGCAACAAGCTCCCGGGCCACTCGAGCACGCTCGACGTCGCACGGTCACCTCCGCCCACGCGTCGCCAGCGACACCGCCACGAGCACCGCGAACCCCAGCGGAATCGTCACGATCCCCGGCTGGCTGAAGGGCACCGGCGAGGAAGCTTCCGACAGGCCGTACACCGCCTTGAACGTGTCTCCGCTGAGCAAGATCCAGCCCAGCGACGAGAGCATGCCAACGGTCACGGCGGCAATGATCCCCTGCTTCGTCGTTCCGCGCCAGAAGAGCAGCATCACCAAGGCCGGCAGGTTGGCCGAAGCCGCGATGCTGAACGCCCAGCCGACCAGGTAGCTCACGTTCAGCTTCTCAAAGAGAATCCCCAGCACGCACGCCACTACGCCGACGACGATCGCCGTGAGCTTGCCGATCCGCACCTTGGCGTAGTCGTTCATCTCCACGCGCAACACGCCGCCGAGCAGATCATGCACCACGGCGCCGCTGCAGGCGATGATCAGGCCGCTCACGGTGCCGAGCACCGTCGTGAAGGCGATCGCCGAAATCACGGCGAACAGCCACTCGCTTAGGCTGCGGGCCAACAACGGGGCGGCCATGTTCGAATCGGTCGGGTCGAGCGCGCCGCTCGTCATCGCTCCCAGCCCCAAGAACAGCGTCAGCACGTAGAAACAGCCGATGCTGGCGATGCCCACCACGGTGCTCTTCCGCGCGGCCGCCTGGTCTTTCACGGTGTAATAACGGATCAGAATGTGCGGCAAGGATGCGGTGCCGCAAAACAGGGCGAGCATCAGCGAGAGGAAGTTGATCTTGGCCAGCGCGTTTTGCTGCCGCAGTCCGGCGAAGGCCGGCAAGTTGCCGGGGCTGAGCACATCCGCCCCCGTTGTGGGTTGCGGATAGTAGACAGTCGTCTTGCCGCCATCGGCTTCGGCAATGACCTCGGAGCGGGCGAGCAAGATTTCGCTCTCCTGCAGCGTTTGCAGAAAGGCGAGCGGGCCGAGCGGGCCGGTGCGCTCGCGCGGCGCAGATTCGCCGGCGACTGGCGGCAGCTTGCTCACGTGCCCTACCGGCGCGAGCTTGCCGCCGGCGACGCCGTTGACCGTCTTCTTGCCGTCAGCGGCGACGCTCACCTCTTGGCACGCCAGGAGCGGGCCAGCGTCGGCAGGCCTCTTCCAGGTTTGCACTTCACCGCTGGCGGAATTCCGCAGGCGTACAAAGGGCTTCTCGGCCCAAGCGCCGCCCGCCGGCAACAATTCCCAGCCGGCGCCCGCGCGGGCCAGCGCCTCTTCGGCGGTGCGCGGCGCCTCGCGCAATTCGGCAGGGACCGATAAGCCCCGCCCCAGCAGCAGCCAGGTGAGCACGGCGCTAAAGATGACGAGCAGTCCTCCTTTGAGGAACTGCACGTAAGTGGTCGAAACCATGCCGGCCGTGACCACGATCAGCGTCACCACCAGCCCCACGAGCAACACGCCCGCGGCATGCGGGAAACCCAAGAGCGGCTTCACGAGCGCCCCGGCCCCCACCATCTGCGGGATCAAGTAGAACACGCTGACCACCAGCGTGCTGATGGCCACGGTGAGTTTGATCCCGCGCGATTGGAAGCGGCTGTCGAGGGCGTCGGCGAACGTGTAGCGCCCCATGCGTTTGAGCGGCTCGGCCACCACGAACAACGCCACGATCCAGCCGGCCAGATAGCCGATCGAATAGAGGAATCCGTCGTAGCCGTAGAAAGCGATCATCCCGCAGATGCCCAGGAACGAGGCCGCCGAGAGATAGTCGCCAGCGAAGGCGATGCCGTTGACGAACCAGTGGATCTGCCCGCCGGCCGCGAAATAGCTGGCCGCCGAACGCGTGCGGGCGGCCAGAAAGAAGCTCAGGCCGAGCGTGATCCCGACGAAGGCGAAGAACAAACCCACAGCCAGCGGCGAAGGAGAGTAGTTCACGCGGCCCCCTTCCCGCCGCCGCGGCAGAGCCAACCGTAAAGCGCGGCGAGTCCCAGGGCCGCGCCGATCAGGCCGAAGCCGTAGGTGACCGAGAGATTCAAGCCCAACACTGGCGTTGAGCGGACCAGGTGCGGGGCAAAGGCCGTAAGGCCCATGAAGCCTGCATAGAGCAGGCAGTAGAGGCCAAACAGCACGAGGCCCAGCCGTGCGCGGCGGCGCGAAGCGGCGTCCTCCGCCTCGGGAGGCGGAGGTGCATGGTCGAGAGCGGGCATGAGATTAAGATCGCAGGTGCAGCAGGGGGCGAACGCACCGATCGTAGACCACGCCGGAACTGGGAAACAAGTGGCGCGTGCTCGGCGCCCTCAGAGACGGCGTTCAAACTCGCTGCAGTCTCAATCGACAAAGGGCGGTCAGCGTCAGCGCCCCGAACCCCGCCAACAGCCAGGCGGCGGGTTCCGGCACGGGTTCACTTGCCGCGGGCGGCCAGGGCGCTCGCGCAAAGCTCTCCTTGAGCACGCCAAAATCGCTCAGGTCAACTTCGCCGTTGCGATTCAAATCGCCGAGAACCGAGAGCCCCACTCCGCCAAAGTTGGCCTTGAGAAGGCCAAAATCGTTGAGGTCGACGCTCCCGTCGCCGTTGACGTCGCCAGGGGTGGGGGCGGCCCAGGCCAACGCTGCGTAGCGCCAATCTCCGCTCGTCGACTCGAAGAGCGTCATCCGCTGAGACACTTCGAATTGCCGGTTGGCGGCCCCCTCGGCCCCAAACAGTCGCAGATAGACCTTATTGTCCGGCGGTGTGCCGCGATCCCAGAGAAACGAACGCGGGTCGAGCGCCGCATCAGCGTCCCAGCGCATCACGGTGCCGATGCCGGCAATCGGGTCGAACACGGCCACCGCCCGCGTCGCCTGCGGGAACATGGTGAACGACCCGTCATCGGCCGTCGCCTGACCTTCGCTAAGCGCCGCGCCGGCGGCATCGAAGGTCATCCATTGGGTGAACGAATTGACGCGGCTCGCCATTACGGGGTAGAAGACCACCACGTTCCGTGTGGGATCGAGCCCGGTGAAGGCGAAACGCTCGGTGATTTCGGAGCCCGACAGGGTCAGGTCATGGGCCACTTGGTAGGCGCCGTCCAGGGAGAGCGCCCGCGAGAAATGGAAATGCTTGCCCTCGATGATCGGGCCGACAAGGTCCACCGGGGCGCCGTCGACCTCGAGGTTGGCTTGGAGCAAGGTCTCATGCTTGTGGACGCCGCCGACGAAACCGTCGTCGCTCAGTTCGAGCACCGAAGCGTTCGCTACAAGTCCGTGCTGGTAGGACTGTCCTTTGTAGGTGGCCCAGCTCGGCATCCAGTTCAAATCGCCCGACAGGTCCAGGGAAATTCGATCTCCCTGCAGCCACACGTCGCTGCCTAGGGCAGTGGCGCAGAGCCCCCCCGCGAGTAGAATGACAAGCAACAAATGGCGCATGAACGATGCTGCATCCCTCGCACCCCCCTAGCTTACAGGGTAATTCGCTGCGGGGTGGGCACCAACCCCCGCAGAGGGGGTAGTATTGAGGGTTCCTTCCGGAATGAAAATCGCCGCCGGCACGGTGCTCTATCGCTCAGGCCCCGCGGGCCCCGAGGTGCTTCTCGTCCATCCCTCCGGCAACTACAACCGGGGCAAGCCGTGGAGCATTCCCAAGGGCATGCCTGATCCGGGCGAGGAACTCGAGGCGACCGCCCGCCGCGAGACCTGGGAAGAGACGGGCGTCGTCGCCGAGGGACTCCAGGAACTGGGGACAGCGACCTATCGCAAGAGCGGCAAGACGATCCATGCCTTCGTCGGTCCAGCCCCCCTAGCGGCCGCCCCAAGTTGCGCGAGTTGGGAGGTCGACGCCGCCGAGTTCCTGCCGCTCGAGCTGGCCCGCGAGCGAATCCACCCGGACCAGCGGGTGTTTCTCGACCGCCTCGAAGCCCTCTGGGCCGACGGCGGCGTTAACGGGGCTTAAGCGGTCACTCGCCGAGAGCGCCCAAGCTGGCGAGAAACTCGCTCATCTCGCCTGCCGCGTGGGCGTCTCCCTGAGCGCGCGCCGCCTCGATGCCGGAGCGGAGCACCGAGCGGGCGTCGCTGACGCGGCCGAGCCGCGCCAGTTGTTGGCCAGCCATGAAGAAGGCCGGCACATAGGGCGCCTCGTCCCGGACTAGGCCATCGAGCAGTTCGAGACTGGCGTCGTGCTGTCCCTCTTTGTCGAGCTCCATCGCCAAGCTGTAGCGCAAGAAGGAGTCGCCGGGCTCGTCGGCGAGCATGGCTTCGATGCGTTCACGGCGGGTAGGGGGCATCTCTTAAGTCTCTCGTGGACGATGTTGGAGATTTAAACACCCGGGCCGAAAAGTTCGACGGCGCCCGGCTGGCCCCACGCCCGACGCGGACAGGATGACGCGTCTCGAGTATAACGGAGATACGCCTGAGTTTCAGAGAACGCTCCATGGCTCAGTCTCCGGACCCTTACACATTCGATGTGGAGTACTTCCTGGCGCGGTTTCCCACGCCGCCAGCGGCAGGTGGCTATATGTTGCACCTCGCGTACATCTGCAGCCCCACGGGACTGGTCGACGTCGAGCACTATCGTGCAGCCTTGGCAGCACAGATCGCCCCGCTGGAGCGACATCCATGCGACGTGTTCACCTGGGCGATTGGGACGCCGCCGGATCGCGATATCACCAAGCTGGGGGGCCTGCCTTACCGGCCGGCGGATGCGCCTTGGCCGCGGGACGAGCAAGGACATCCCTTGGCGTTCCTGGGGCAGATTCGCTTCGTCGAATCACGCGACATTGTCGGCAACGTGCCTGGTGATCTGCTGTTGGTTTTCGTCAACGGCGAGGAGGACTTTTGTGGTGAGTGGACGTCTGACTCATTCGTGTTCGAGTGGCAGAAGCTCGGGATTCGAGACCCGCTGAAGGAAGCCGGGGCGCCGACGACCGTGCTGCAGGTGCCGCAATGGTATGGGGTGCGACACCGGACCTTCGATCTCGAGGCCCCTCTGCAGTTGGGATCGATTGAAGAGTTGATCCCCGAGTGGGATAGAAGGAATGGGCATCTACCTCTCATCGGCGAACACCTGGCTCGGCTACAGATGACCAAGATCGGCGGCCTGCTCCCATTTCCCGCGAGTCCGGAGCTAAGCTGGCCCGAGTTGATCCTCGAGGAACCGGTGCTGTTCTCGATGTCGGCCCTCTATCCGGCGTTTGCCGGACCATATCCTTTCGTCAACCACCCCGAACGTCTATCGGACAGCGACGTTTACTCGTGCTTTTTTGCGCCGGGCTTCACCGCTTTCAGCCTGGCGTTGCTCCGTGAGGACATGGCGCATCCCAAGGTCCACGTGATGATCGATTTCGAATAACCTTGCAGAGGCTTGTCATGCGGAGTTGCCGGGCACGGTCTCGCCGTGCCTGCGGGGAGGCCCCAAGAATGCCCGTCTTGCTGACGCTTCCTCGCGATCGAAGCAGGCATCCGACACGGCGGCTACCGATCCAACCCACGCCCCCGCCGGTTGCTGCCCTGGGGGAGGGGTCGCTATAATCTGCGGCCTATCGGGTTTTGCCGTTCTGTCGGCTGTTTTGAGTGCTTTTTGGCTCCCTCCGGGGGGCCGCTCGGAAGGAGAGTTCTGGTGGCTATCCGCGTTGGCATCAATGGTTTCGGTCGCATCGGCCGGCTCGTGTTCCGCATCCTGGCCGCCCGGGGCGCCGAGTTCGACGTGGTCGCCATCAACGACCTGACCGACAACAAAACGCTGGCCACCCTGCTCAAGTACGACAGCACCCACCGCCGCTTCAACGGCACCGTGGAGTACGACGACCAGTACCTCACCGTCAACGGCAAGAAGATTCGGGCCCTGGCCGAGCGCGACCCCAGCAAGCTTCCCTGGGGCGAGCTCAAGGCCGACGTGGTGATCGAGAGCACCGGCTTCTTCACCGCCCGCGCCACCGACAAGAAGCCCGGCTACGACAGCCACCTGGTGGCCGGCGCCAAAAAGGTGATTCTGAGCGCTCCGGCCAAGGACGGCGCCGACCTCACCTGCGTGCTCGGCGTCAACGACGACAAGCTCACCGGCGACATGAAGTGCGTGTCGAACGCGAGCTGCACCACGAACTGCCTGGCCCCCATGGCCAAGGTGCTGCACGAGAAGTTCGGCATCGAGAAGGGCCTGATGACCACGGTCCACTCCTACACCAACGACCAGCGCGTGCTCGACCTGCCGCACGAAGACCTGTACCGGTCGCGCGCCGCCGGGCTCAACATCATTCCGACCACCACCGGCGCCGCCAAGGCCGTGGGCCTGGCCATCCCCGAACTCAAGGGCAAGCTCACCGGCATCTCCCTACGAGTGCCCACGCCCACGGGCAGCGTGGTCGACTTGACGGCCGTGATGAAGAAGAGCGTCACCGCCGAAGAGGTGAACGCCGCGATGAAGGCGGCCGCCGCCGGCCCGCTCAAGGGCATTCTCGAGTACACCGAGGACCCGATCGTCTCGAGCGACATCATCGGCAATCCGCACAGCTCGATCTTCGCCGCCGACTTCACCCAAGTGCTCGACGGCAACCTGCTCAAGGTGGTGTCGTGGTACGACAACGAGTGGGGCTACAGCTCCCGCACGGTCGACCTGATTTCGAAGTTCGGCAAGATGTAGGGCCGACCGAGCTGAATTAGTCAAGAGACGGGCGTTGAGGACTAAACTCAGCGCCCGTTTTCTTGCGCGACGCCGGAATCGCGTAGGTTATGCTTCAGCATAACGGGAGCGGCGCACAACGGAACAATGGCGAACGGCGCCGCGGCTTCCAGCCGATGTCATCGTGGCGCGCGGGGGAGTTATGCTGAAGCATAACCTACTTCGGTGCTGCGCCTTGGTAGGCGTCGACCCATTCGCGGTAGCGGGCGGCCACCTCGGCGATCGCGGCGGCTCGCGTCATCGCGCCCGAGCGCCAGCCCTTGATGGCGTCCAAGAAGCTCGAGCGGCCCACGGCGAAGCCGATGAAGCCCGGCACGCCGGCGGCCGTGCGCAGCCAGTCGAGCACGTGCTGTTCGTCTTCGCCGCGCCCCAAGACGATACAGCCTACGTGATCGCGCCCACCGCGCCGGGCGGCGGCCACGATTCGCTGGCAGTCCTCGCGGCGATCGAGCCCCTCGATCTTCCACACGTCGGGCTCGATGCCTAGATCCTGGATCTCTTCGATCGAGCGGACCATCAGCCCGGGACGCATCTTGAGGTCGTAAGCCCGCTTGTCCCCTCCGAGCGTCGCGAGCTGCGCCGGCTCGGCCGGCACGAGCAGCTCGAACATGTAGAAATGCCCGTGGGCGTGGCAGTAGTCGGACACTTGCTTGAGCCGGTCCATCTGCCGGCTGTTGAGCACCGGGTCCCCCTCGGGGTTGTACCGCACGAGGACCTTCACGAAGGTTGGCTGGAACTCCTCGATATGGCGGCCAAAGTCGGCCCCGTACTCGAAGTCGAATTCGTGCTGGCCGCTCTTCTCGACCGGCATCGCCACATAGTAGCCGGCGCTGCGGGCATCGCGAAGGATCGCTGCGCCGAACTCCTCGTCGACGAGAATGCCGGCACGGTCCTTGGGAACACCCCCAGCAATTGCCTGCGCGAAGCCTTCGTAGATCAGCCGCTTGCTGTCGGCCACGATCGCGTTCTGCTCAGCGGTCATGGGCTCATGAAAGCCGAAGACCTCGGAGCCGTAGGAATGCCGGTGGTCGAACGGCAGGATGTAGAGCGGGCGATCGAAGCCGAGGTCCATGGCGGGCCCTGCGATAGGTTGGTTGAGCGATGCGAACGACGTTGTAAGGATAGGTCTTTCGCTAACGCGGGGCGAGCGTCTGGCGGATCTCGGCCGGGCGATTGGTGATGATCCCGTTGATCCCGGCGGCCGCCAACTCGCGGGCGCGGGCGGGGTCGTCGACCGTGTAGCACCAGATCTTGAGGCCCCGCTGGTGAGCCGCCGCGATCTCGGCCGCACTCAGGCTCTTGGCATTCCACGCGACGCCCAAGACGCCCAGTTCCTTCGCTTCGTCGAGCTTGGCCTCGGTAAGCTCCTTGTCCCCCAAGGCCATGAGCGGCGTGTCGGGCGCCAGGCGATGAAAGTCGCGGAGGTAATCCCAGTCGAACGCCTGCACGACGACCGCTTCGAGCAACTTCAGCCGGCGCAGCAGTTCGACGCAGGTCGCGGCGTCCCCCGCCTTGCGCTCGATGAGCGTCACCGAGCGAGGCTGAATCGCGGCCAGCGATTGTTCGAGCGTGGGCAAACGCGTGCCGGCGAACGAAGGGGCGAACCACCGCCCAGCGTCCAGCTGCTCGAGTTCCGCCATTCGCTTTCCGGCAACCGACAGCTTCTCGCCGCCAAAGACCGCGCGGGCGTCAGTCGTGCGGTCGAGCGTGTCGTCATGGAGAACGACGGGAAGGCCGTCGGCCGTGTGCCGGTAGTCGAGCTCTACCAGGTCGGCGCCCGCTTCCGCCCCGGCGACGAAGGCTGGCAGCGTGTTCTCGGGAAAGTCGGCGCTCGCCCCGCGATGGGCGATGATGAGCCGGCGGTCGGAAAGAACGAGCCGGCGTGCCGATCGCGGCTCGGATTCCGCCGTTCCCTCGGCGCCGAGGACCGTGGCCAACAACAGCATGGCAATCATAGAGGGTGCTCGCAGGGTGGTGGGCGAACGCTGCCGTGGCAATGCTGTTTTTCGAATCCCGGCATTCGCTTAGCTGCCAAACGATCTCTCGCGCCGCCGCAGTTTAGCGCGCCAGGCATCACGTCGCCAGCTACAATCAGGGACCTCAATCCCGCGCCACCCTGCTTCGCCATCCAAGTATGCGTCTCGCCCGTTGCCTAACCGTTGCCCTTCTGTTCGCCCTGACGAGTTGCCCCGGTTCGAGCCAGGCTGAGGGGCGCGACCACCCCTTGTTCAACGCCCTGCGTGCGCGCGATCACGCGCGGCTTGCGGTGCTGCTGCGTGAGGGCGCTCCGGTCAACGTGGTCGATGCCGCCGGCAATACGCCGCTCTTGATCGCGGCTCGCGACGGCGATCTCGAGGCGCTGCGCGCGCTGCTCGAACACGGCGCCGACCCGAACGCCGCGAACGAGATCGGCGCGACCCCGCTGCTCTGGGCTGCCGGCGACTCCGAGAAGGTGCGGTTGCTCCTCCAGCAGGGCGCCAACCCCAATGCGCGCTCGGCGCTGGGCAATACGCCCCTGATTGCCGCGGCGGCCTACGCCGATTCAGAAACGACGGTGGCGCTGCTGCTCGACGCGGGCGCGTCGGCCGCTCACCGCAACGCCGGCGACGAAACGGCCCTCGCCGCCGCCGCGGGGATGGGCAACGTCGCTACAGTGCGTTTGCTCCTGGCCCACGGCGGCGACCCCAAGGCGTCGTTCGAGCCGTGGTCGGTGCTCCACTCGCGCAAGCCCGAAATCGCCGAGATCGTGACCCTGTTGGCCGACGGCGGCGCCGATCTGAACCGCTCCGACGATTTCGCGGGCCATGCCCTCAACTACGCGCTGCTCAACGAGCAGTTCGACGTGGCCGAGCTGCTCGTGCGGCGCGGCGCGCGGCTCGATCTGACGACGCCGGTCGGCCGCGTTCCACCGGTCGTGCTGGCGGCCTACACCGAGGGAGACCACGACCGCATGGCCCGGTTGCTCCTCGCACAGGGCGCCCCCATCGCGGCCAAGGCGGCCAGCGACGAAACGGCCCTGCACTGGGCCAAGCTGCGCGGGCACAGCGCACTGCCGGCAATGCTGGCCGCCGCCGGCGCGCCCGAGGCTTCGCTCGGCGAAACGCCAGCGATCCCCAATCGCGAAATCAAGCTGCACGCCGGCAACCAAGATGAGTTGCTCCGCTCGGCGCTCACGAAGAGCCTCGACCTTCTGCAGCGCAGCTCCGACGGCTTTCTGCGCGAGCGGGGCACGTGTGTTTCTTGCCACCAACAAAACTTGCCCGCGGTGGCCCTGGCCTGGGCCCGGGATCGCGGGTTCGAAACTCGCCCAGCGTCGCTCGCGAAGATGATCGACGTGCAACAGCGTTCCTGGTCCCCGCGGATCGACCATGCCTACCAGCTCGACGATCCAATGCCCGGCGGCATCGAACAAATCGGGTACGGCCTGTGGGCCTTCGGCGCCCTGGGCGTTCCGGCCGACGAGACGAGCCGGGCGATGGTCTGGTACGTGGCCACGCAGCAGTTTCAGGATGGCCGCTGGGTGGGCGACCTGATGCGGCCCCCTTCTGAAGGGCCCGACGTGCTGGCGACCGTGCTGGCCATCCGCACGCTGCAGCTCTATCCGCTCGAAGGGCGCCGCGAGGAGTTCGCCCAGCGCATTGAGCACGCCGCCGCCTGGCTGCGCTCGTTGACGCCGACCCTGCACCAGGAGCGGGCGTTGCGGCTGCTGGGGCTCGCTTGGGCAGGAGACTCGGCCGAAGCGCTGGCCGAACCCGCCAGCGAGCTCTTGAACGACCAGCGGGCCGATGGCGGCTGGGCGCAGTTGCCTGGTCTAGAGAGCGACGCCTACGCCACGGGGCAAAGCCTGGTCGCGCTCAAGGTCGCGGGCGCTCTCGATACCAGCGACGACGCGTACCAGCGCGGCCTCGAGTTCTTGCTCTCGACGCAGTTTGACGACGGCGCGTGGTTCGTGCGCACGCGCACCTGGCCTTTTCAGCCTCCCTTCGAGAGCGGCTTTCCGTTCGGCAAACACCAGTGGATCTCTGCGCCAGCCACGGCCTGGGCGGCGATGGCGCTGACGCTGGCGGTGCAACCGAAACCGGGCGCGCTTGTCGAAGCGCCAGCGCCGGCGGTTGCCGCGGCGGCGCAAGCTACGGCCGCGCCGAGTGCAACCACGGCGGCGCCCCTTGCCAACGAGGCCCTCGACTTCGCCCGCGACATCAAGCCGTTGCTCGAACGTTCTTGTCTTGCCTGTCATAGCGGGGACGAGCCCAAGGGGGGCTTTCGCGTCGTCAACCGCGCGGCGCTGCTGGCCGGCGGCGATAGCGAACCTGCGGCCGTCGTACCGGGCAACAGCGGCGATAGCACTCTTCTACGTTTGGTCGCCGACAAAGTGGCCGAGCGCGAAATGCCTCCCTTGCTCGTGCGCGACAAGTTCCCCGCCCTGAGCCCAGTCGAACTCGAACTGCTGAGCCGCTGGATCGCGCAGGGGCTGGCTTGGCCGGAGGGCGTGACGCTCGTTCCCAAGAAGCCGTCGGACTACGAGTGATCCTGCATTCAGCCCGCCGCTTCCCGCCGCCCGCGGTCGACGTTCACTAGGCTGGCCAGCGCCCCGCCGACGAGGAACAGCGCGAGCAGGCTCAAAATCGCCTGGCGCGGGTTGCCCGTTTTCAGCATCACGGCGCCGAACAAGAACGTGCCCATGAAGCTGGTGGCCTTGCCGGAGAGATTGAAGAAGCCGAAGAACTCGGCCGAATGGCTCGCCGGCGTCATCGCTCCCATGATGGCCCGGCTGACCGACTGCACGCCCCCCATGACGAGCGCCACGACCGCGCCCAAGATCCAGAACTGCCACTTCTCCTGAACGAACCAGGCCCCGGTCACCAGCGCGATCCAGATCGCCAGGCAGAGCATCAAGGCCGGCTTCTGCCCGAGCCGGTCGGAAAGCCAGCCGACGAGCATCGCGCCCGGAAAGGCCACGAACTGGATCATCAGGATGAGCCCGATCAGTTCGGTCTGCTGGAACTCGAGTTCCTGGATGGCGAAGGTCGACGCCTGCGTGATCACGGTCTGCACGCCGTCGTTGTAGAAGAGGAAGGCGAGTAGGAAGAGGGCCAAGGTGCGATACGCGCGCACGTTCGCTAGCGTCCGTCCCACTTCCGCGAGCGCCTGGCGGCCGGCCGCGGCCAGCGTCTTCTGGGCGTCGCGCGGCGCGGCGCGGTCGCGCAGCACAAGCAGCGTGGGCAGGCTGAACAGCCCCCACCAAAGTCCCATCACCACGAGGCCTCCGCGCAACTGATCGGCAGCCGACAGGCCCCACTGCGGCCCGAGGGTGAACAAGCTGGCCGCCACAACCAGCGCCAGCCCGCCGCCAATATACCCCAGCCCAAAGCCCCAGGCCGACACGCGGTTCATCGTCTGCTCGTCGGCCAGCTCCGGCAGGAAGCCGTTGTAGAAGCCGAGCGAGAGCTCGAAGAAGAACGCCGTGAGCACGAACAGCGCCGTCACCGTCCACGACATGCTGGGCGGCACGAGCGCCAGCAACAAGGCGCAGAACGCCCCCGGCAGCGCGGTCGCCCCCAGCCAAAACCGCTTGCTGGCGTGGGCGTCGGCCAAGGCGCCCAGAACTGGCGAGAGCACGGCCGCCGCCAGCATCGACGCGGAGATGCCCCAGGCCCACACGGTTGGTCCCACGCGCGGGTCGGGAAACACCACGCGCTGGATGTAATTGACCAGGATCGTGATCGACAGCGTCGAATAGGCGCTGTTGGCCCAGTCGTACATCGCCCAGGCCAACACCTCGCGGCGCGAGACGGGCAGCGGCTCCGGCAAAGAACTCATGCGGCCTGACAAGGAAGGGTGGGCGGGCGAGTACGCTCGCGCAGCGTTCACCGCGCTGCCGGCGGCCGCCAGCGACCGCGCCGGAATGATAGCCGCCCCGGGCTGATCACCAAAGGGGGCCTAGCCCTAGGAAGCCGAGCAAAGCGGCATTCGGGCTTGCCCGCGCGAAGATCCATTCGCCGGAAGGCGGCTCTAGTCTCCGGCCAGATCGCACCACTCCACGTCTACGCGCGTGTGCAGCCGGCGAGCCAACTCCATGCATTGGGGAGCGTCCGCCACGAGCCGCGCCGCCACGCTGTCGAGCGGCACGTTTTCCACTTCGCAACACGCCAGCAGATCGCAATCGACGTCGGCCTGCACCAGGGGCCGTTGCTGGCACGTCTGTTCGACGACGTCCGGCAACGTGCTCGAAGTTGGGCTCTCGGGCGCGAGCATGAGCAGGCGCCGCCCGCCGCCGCACGCCAGTAATTTAGGCTGCGACTTCTCGATGCAGCGTTTGAGGCCGCCCCCGGGCTGGCCTTCTTCGGCCGTCGTGTCGAGCACGATCCGCGTGACGTCGATCTCCTGCAGCGCCTTCCGCACCACCTTGCGGGCGAGGCCGCGGAGGATGCCGACGAACTGCCGCTGCACGTCCGCCCCGCGACTTAGCATCGCGAGCAACCCGCCGTGGCGAGCCAGGTAGTCGCGTTGCACGCGGGCGTCGAGCTCGGCCGCCAGGGCCGGCAGCCGGCTGCGCACGCTCGTCACCACCGCCAGGCTGATCTTGTCGAGCCCCTGCACCTGGCTGGGCTGCAGGCTGCCCGCACCGGCCCAACCCGGCGGCGGATCGAAACTGCCGGCGAGGCGCGTGGCGTCGCGGCGATAGTCGGTCAGCCGGTCCCCGAGGGCCGACAGCCGCTGGGCAAGCGATTTGAACAGACCAGCCGCGCCACCCGCCGCCAAAGCGTCGAGCCGGAGCCGCACATATTCGATGAGCCCCGCCTTTTGTTCGATTGCCGAGCGCGTGGCCGTCGAAGCTTTGCCGCGCCGACCGCTCGCGGGAGAGTGCATGGCGACCGAGAGCCAGCAATCGAGCTCGACCTGAGCCTGTTCGAGCGTCTCGAGCGCTTCGGCCTCCGCCTTCGAGAGCGCCTCGACGAATTTTTGCCGCGCAAGCCCCGCCCCTGCCAAACGCCACTCCGGCGTTTCAACGCAGGCCAGCACCGCGTGCTGAATCTTTTCGAGCCCTTCGGCGCCGCGCTGGCGAATGAGCGCCTCGAGTTCGAGCGGAACATTGATCGTCACTTCGTCGCTCGCGGCCGACGCGCCGAGGCCGAGCGCCGCAACGAGCGACTCGAGCAGTTTCGGCAAGGCGGTCACGTCTCGTCCGGAGGCCGCAAGCCGCTCTTCGATCAAGGGCTCGAGATGCCCGGCAAGCGCCTGTCCAAAATTCTCGCGGGTTTCCTCGAGCAGGCCGCGGGCGGAGAGTTTGGCGTCGGCCAACGTCTTGGCGACCAAGGCGTCGATCGGATCGGCCGAAGGAGGCGGCGCGGACTCACCCGTTGCGCTAGAACTGCCGCTGGGTCGATCCCGGCGAACGCGCTGATCGCCCACCCACAAGTCGAATAGCCCGCGGCAGAGCACTTCGCCGAGCGTCAGCGGGATCGACGACTCCGAGCAGCCGACGCGGTGAATGCCAAAGGTTCGCACCGCTGGCGGAGCATCGTTCACCTTGGCTGCGGGTTCGCGGCAACGATCGAGCACGGCGCCGGCGGGCGTGGCGATGTCGAGATACAAGTATTCGGCCAGCGCGTCGGTCGCAGCGCGGAACTCGCCGCCGTTCAACTCATCGCCCAGGTGCACGACGTACGTCGGCGGATGATCGCCCCCCGCCGACCAGGCCGGCAACCCACAGGCTTGCTCGCCGGGATAACCCGAAACGTGCAGGAAGTGCCGCAGCTCCGTGAGGCAGGCATGGGTGTTGGCGATCGCCAGATCCTTCGCGCTCGGCTTGCGTGAAGTCGAGTGCGCCAGCAAGGTGCAAAGCCCGGACTCATCGAAGCCTTGGCTGGCCAAAATGCCGCGGATCGCAAACATGAGGTCGAGCGCCATGCCGCCCCCGGCGCCGCCGGCGACGTTCGCCAACAGGAACACGCGCGGCTGCGCGTTGCGGATCGGTTGGCCGGTGGCCGCCTTGGCGGTGGCCAGGGCTTCTTCGGTGGTCATCCGTGCGAGCGCCTCGCGGACGCGCGTAAAGCACTCTTCCGCCTGATCGACGAAGGCCAGGCGGCCCAGCGGCCGCAGCCCCTCGGTTTGCTGCGAGCGCGGAATATTGAACAGCCAACGGCGGCTGAGCCACCGCAGCATGTCGCGCGAGTCGTTGCGGTACTCCTGCGGCTTGCGCAGCGGCAACAGCAGCGTGTCGCGCGGGTCGAGTCCCGAGCGGTCGTCGCCGCCGGCAGCCGTGGCCAGATCTTTCGAATCGGTGTCGAGCAGCAGCATCTGCACGATCGGCAAGTCGCTGAGCGAGCCGAACCGCTCTTGCAGTCGCGCACGTAGCCGCCGCAACGTCCAGGCGGCCGTTCCCCCCACGCCCACGATCAACGTCGGCCGCAGCCCCAGGGCGTCTTCGGAGAGTTCCACCGGCGGCAGATCGACGGTCACCGGCGCCACAGGCGCGGTGCGAACCCAACTCGACCGGGAGGGGCGTTCGTTGCTCTTCGGCGACGATCCCAGCGCGCCCAGCGCCTCGGTCATGTGCTGGCTGTCGAGCGCCGGTGTCGGCGTGCGCCGCAGCGGGCTCGAAGGAATCGGCCCCGCTTCCGTCACCTGAGTGCTGACGGGCGTCGTGTCGCGCGAAGAATCCGGCGGCGCCGCCGCGGACTGCTGCCGCGCGAGTCCGCCCGCCAACAGGCAGTCGACCATCTCCCGGCAGCAAGAGAAGCGCTGCGTCGGGTCCTTGGCCAAGGAGCGCGCAACGACGGCCCGATCGGCCTCGGGCAGCGGCTCCAGCCGGGGCCGACTGTGCAAGTGCTGCGCGGCAAGCTGAGCGCTCGTGGCGCCGGGGAACGGCAACACGCCCGTCAGCATTTCCTGGTAGAGAATCGCCAGGCTGTATTGATCGCTATGGCGGCTGGGGCGGCCGTCGAACACCTCGGGCGAGGCGTAGACCGGCGTCATGCCGCCCAGCATCGAGCAGGTGCGCTCTTGAATGTCCTTGACCAGCCCGAAGTCGGCCACCTTTACGCGGCCGCCGAGCAGCAGGATGTTCTCCGGCTTGATGTCGAGATGCTGGAGCTTGGCTTCGGTCAGGTAGTCGAGCGCGTCGGCCGTGTCGCGCATGTAGTTCAGCAGTTCGTCGCGCGGGATCGATTGCCGGCCCGCGTCGAGGCACTGCTGAAAGCGATCTTTCAGGCTCATGTCGGCCAGTTCGGTGACGATCACCAACTGGCCGTCGACGACTTCGATGCGTTCGAGCGACAGCAGGAACGGGTGCCGCGTCTGCTTGATGCGGTTGAGCGCCTTGAGCTCGCGGGCGGCCCGCTCGTCGCTGAGATAGCCGTAGACGAACTTGATCGCTTTGACCAGTCCGCCCGGCGCCTCGGCGCGCCACACTTCGCCGTATCCGCCCGCGCCGATCCGTTCGGTCACGGTGTACCCGGCGATCGGCTCGGTGGTGTGCAGCGGCGTCAGAGGCACGAAACAGGTTCCTGGCCGTAGGCTCGCGTCCGCCTAAAATCGGCGAGTACGCGGCCGGCGATCATTTACTCAAGTCGGTGGTCGGCACGGCGACGACGGGAGCGCGGCCCGATTGCCGCGGGCCCCCTTCCGGAACAACGGCCCCCGCGGGTCCCCAGTGACTGCCGGTGGCGAAGCGGCATCCCAACTCCCGGCAGACGCGGGCTTCTGCGGGCGACGTGATGTCAGTCGCCACCACATCGGCTCCCAACTCCCGGCATGCCCGCACCACGTTGCCCACCTGGCGTTGCCGCTCGCTGTCGGCGGCCAGGTTTTTCAGCATCGAGCGCGAGAGCTGCACGAAGTCGGGGGGCGCCTTCTTGTGAACTTCGAACTGCGCTTTGCCGGCGGCGAAATCGCCGTAGGCCACGCGCATCCCCAGCTCGCGGAGCCAGCCGTGGAAGGCATGGAAGTGCGGCATGTCGACCACCACGCTGTCGGGCACGAGCGCCGCGAGCCGCTCGGGCGGCAACGTCGATGTGAGCCGCGCGAGCGAATCGCGGCTCGATTCGTTCGCCACGTCGGTTGCTTCGAGCCGTACGAGCAGCCACGGGGCGCCCGGCAGGCGAGCCACGGCCTGCGCCGCAACCAGCCATTGGGCTTCGCGCAATCGCGAAGCCAACCGCGGCGAGGCGCCCAATAGCAGTCGATCGGCCTCGTTCGCGCTGGCGTCTCCCGGCGCTGCTTCCACGCTCGCCTCGAAGCCGACGGTTTGGCTCGTCGTCAGATCGATGACCGGTGTGTAGAGCAAACGCGGGCTGGCCTGCAGCAGCGATTCTTGCAGCCGCCGCAACGATCGAATCACGTCGGTTCCGCTGGCTTTGCCAGCCGGCTCGCGCTCGCGGAAGCCGATCACCTGGGTGACCGTGGTGCGGCGGGCCTGCACGGCGCCCGAGAAGAACGTGAACTCGATGTCGGCGAAGACGACCACGTCGCCGTCGGCTAGCGTGGCTTCTTCGATCCGCTGGCCGTTCAGGAACGTGCCGTTGGTGCTGTCGAGGTCGCGGACGCGATAGACGTCGCCCGTGCGGATCAGCTTGGCGTGCTCGCGCGACACGCGCGTGGAACGGATCGGCAGATCGCAATCGTCGTTGCGGCCGATCGTAAACGGCAGCGACGACAGCAGCGTCTTTTGCGCGGGCCCGCCGTCGCTGGGAAAGTGTTCGAGCCACGGCGTGCCGACGGCGGCTGGTGCTTCGGCGAGAATAGCCATGTCTTGCGGTCTCTTGCGTGTGCGGTTCTCGGCTCGATCGCCTAAGTCTCGGCGCGGCTTCGCTCACCGGGACCCATTCGCCCCAAGCGCGCCCCGCGAGTAGAAAAGCGCTTGCGCAGCCAAGCCCCTGCCGGGCTCGGGCGGCGCGTCCTTGGGAACTATAGCACGCGCTCTAACCGGCCCCGGGCACGGGAAACCCAGAGTGTTGCCAAATCGCCACACTTCGCCGCCAACCAGGGGGCATGCCCGGAAAAGGCCGCGAAAACGGGTTCTGGGACCTACGCTTTCGATAGGCGCTGGCGGCGTCCTGCGACCCGCCGCGCGCTTGCTGAATATCCTTGGTCTTTCCCGAGCCGGCGGTTGCACGCATGAAGGCCCAGCCTCTCAAGATTCTGCTCGTTTCGCCCCAGCGCACCACGCTGCGCCACCTGTCGAAGCTCCTGCAGGTGTTCGGCTATCAAGTGCTGCAAGCCGCCAGCTTCGAGCAAGGCCTGGCCGCACTCGCCGGCCAGCGCCCCAACCTGCTCGTGGTCGACGACGAGCCCGACTTCGCGGGGGCCATCGACT
The DNA here is from genome assembly GCA_044221365.1 of Pirellulales bacterium. Lineage (GTDB taxonomy): Bacteria > Planctomycetota > Planctomycetia > Pirellulales > JBGAPH01 > JBGAPH01. Next base: position 31,527 of record JBGAPH010000024.1, on the reverse strand, counting down.
TCTGCCGCCGCGCCGCCGCACAAGGCGGCGGCCAGCCGCCGTTCACGCTGCTGGTGGTCCGCGATGCGCTCTCGGCCGCCGAACTCGTGCAGGCGGTCGAGGCGGGCGTCGACGACTTTCTTGGCAAACCGGTGGAACACGGCGAGCTGCTCGCGCGGCTCCGCGTGGGCGCGCGGATGCTCGAGCACGAGCGCCGCTCCAACCAGCAGGGAGCGCGCGATCCCGGCACCGGCCTGCTGCCGCGGGCGGCCTTCGAGGCGGCCCTGCGACGCGAGGTCGAGCGGGCACGCGAAAAGCCGCTCGCGCTCGTGGCGGTCGATCTCGATTTCACCAAGCAACTGCAGGACCAGCGCGGCCGCGCCGCCGCCGACGCATTGGTGCGCGAGGTCGGGGCCATGGTCGCCCGCGCCTGCCAAGATTGCGAGCCTGCCGGACGCCTCGACTACGACCAGTTCGCAGTGCTGCTCACCAACACCTCGCAGGCCGAAGCCGCCGCCTGGGCGGAGCGGCTGCGGGCAGTCGTGGCGGAGGCCGAATTCGAAGGGGGCGTTCGCGCCACCATTAGCTGCGGCGTCGCCGGCCGCAGCGATGCCCGCGAATCGGCCGAAGATCTGCTGGCACACGCCGAGCAGGCCTTGCAGTTGGCCAAGCTTTCGGGGCGCGATTGCGTCGTCCGGCATCGGGAGTTCCAGCCCGAAGAGGCCCGCTGGGCCGAATTGGCGGCGCCCGGCAAGCTCTTCGAGCGGACGGTCGCCCGCGACGTGATGACCCCCTGCACCGTAATCCTGCGGCAGACCGACCCTCTGGGCCTGGCCGCCGCCTGGCTGCGGCAAACGTCGCTGCGGGCAGCGCCCGTGGTGGACGACGAAGGCAAGCTCTCGGGCCTGGTGACCACCCGCAGCGTCCTCTCGGCCGCCGAACGGCTCGACCGAGCGGCCGACCCGGTGGCCGACTTGATGTCGACCGACGTGGTTTCGGTCGACGAGCAGACGACGCTCTCGGCGCTCATGGACTGCTTCCAGAACGAGCTGCCGATGGCGATCGTCATCGTCTGCAAAGGCCGCCCCTGCGGCCTCGTGACCCCCAGCGGCCTGGCCACGCTCGGCGAACAGCTCACCACCGCCACCTTCGCCACCGGGACCACGCAGGCCGCTCAGAGCGGCTGCGTAGTGGTGCCGAATCTGGTGCTGGCCGAGGTCGAAGATTAGGGGCTGGGCGCACGGCGCCGAAGCCCGCAAGTCGCTGCCGCGGCCAGAACCGCCAGGATCCAAGCCGACGGCTCCGGCACGGCCGTTGTTGCGCCAAAGTTCTGTTTGAGCAGGCCGAAATCGGTGAGGTCGACGCGGCCATCGGCGGAGAAGTCGCCCTGGTTGCGGTATTGGCCGGTGCCGAAGTTGGCCTTGAGCGTGCCGAAATCGGCGAGGTCGACGGCGCCGTCGAAGTTGGCGTCGCCGGGCAAGAAGTCGCCGTGGAGGTCGGCGATCCAGTTTGGTCCGATGATGGTGAGGCCGTCGTCGGAAATGGCTCGAGGCTGGAGGCCCGGCAGACCGAGTGCGTTGAGGTTGGTCAGTTCTCTCAGCCCGTAGTCGTTGATCAGGACCTGTGTCAGATCACGCATACCTCGGGCTTCGTCCCAAATGAAGCCGATCCTTGCGGATAGGCTTCCGGGGCCGTTGGCGATTCCAATCACTGACGTGCCATCGGCCGTCACCCCCAATCCGCGGCTCCATGTTCCCCCAGGAAGCAGCCCCAGGCTCACGAGGCCCGTCTCTGAGGACCAGCGAAACGCCTCGAACGCCGCCTCCGTGCTGGCTTGTCCTACGATCACCGCGCCGTCGGGCGTAATCGCCTCAGCGGCGGACGAGGAGGAGACGCCCGAAAAGTTCCCAAGTGCCACGAATCCAGACGCGCGCGTCCAATAGACGGCCTGTTGACCACACTCATCGTAGGCCGAGCCGACCAGCTTCGTTCCATCGCCAGTGATGTCCAAGGCTGCGCTATCGAACCCGCCGGGCAGAGCGCCGAGCGCTTCCATACCCTGCGAGGCGGTCCAGCGAAACGCTTCAAACCCATTCCCACCGTTTCGGCCCACGTAACCGACAACGACGTCGCCCGCATCGGACACGCCTGAGGATTCAATCGCATGTACCTCGCCGGGCACAGGCGCGGCAAGTGTTCCGATGCTTACCATCCCGCCGTCGTCGGTCCAGTAGTAGCCTTCCATGTCTATGCCTTCGTTGGTGCCACCCCCGACGACAATTCGGCCATCCGCAGTCACGGCGTCGGCATCACTCAGAGTGGGCGGATCGCGAAGGTCTCCCAGTTCGCGATACCCTTCCGCCTTCGTCCAGCGGATCGCCAGCCCAGTACCCAACTGAGTGGCTCCTACGATGACCGAGCCGTCGGCGGAGAGGTCGGACATGCTCACCCCGAGGTTGGGCGTGTAGTCAGGAAGGACCGTGAACTCGTGCCCGTCCGCATGGCGCGCACCGACGCCGCTATCGACTACCAGAACGACGAGACCAAGTAACGCCGCTCCTCTCAGGCATGGCATCGCTCGCCTTCCGTGCCACCGGACCGCGTCCACAATTGCCAACCGCCGCATCGTGAATCACCGCAATTTCGCCGAAAAATGCCGTCCAAATACAGGAACTGCAAACTCCCGCGAAAGCGGCAAGCGCGGCGCAAGATTTTTCTTGCCTCCTCAAAGAGGCAGGTAGACCACTCGCCCGCTCCAGTCGGCCGGCTCGCTGCCTTCGTCGACGAGCAACACCGCTCGAATAGCCTCGCCCACCGCCAGCCGGTCGTTGACCACGAACAGTCCGGCCATGGGCTGCGCCGATTGAACGCGCTGAAACGCGAACCCTGGCATCGTCGCTCGATCATGGGTGAGCACGATCCGTGCATGAGCAGCGGCCCAGGCGAGCACCTGTGGATCGTCGCTGCCCGAGAGTGCAACGTCCTGAACGCGCACCAGGTCGAGCTCGGGCCGCCGCAACTTCAATCCGCGGACGATGTCCCCATGGAAGTTTTCGTCCGCCAGGAACCGCAGCATGTCACCGCCCGGCGGCGTCGCGGGCAGTGAGCCGCGCACGAAGGGCGCTCAGTTCCGGTCCCTCCTGGGCGGCATCGATCTGCTGCTTGATCGCCGCAGCGGCCTGCTCACGCATGTCGAGGTAGGCCGCGACTTCGTCGCGATGCCGGAGGTAGTGGGCAATCACGGCATACGTCTCTGCCAATGACAGCGATTCATACCGCTGCGCAATCGCCTCAGGCGTGGCCCCATCCTGAAACGCACGCACGACGAGCTCGAACAGCACGTTCGAACCACCGACACGCAGCGCCCCCGAGCCATCCTCGCGCAGCGGCGGCGCTTCGGCTTGCGTCAGAATGCTCATGGCTCGGCCTCGCAGGACAGCGGTAAAACGAGCGGGCAGGGCGCTCTCTTGAACGATAAGCCGCCCCGCGGCTCGAGGCAAGAATCGCGCCTACTTCGCCGCCCCCTTCAGCTTCCGATACCGCTCGATCAACGCATTCGTCGAGCTATCGTGGCTGAGCTTCGGCCCCGTCGGGCTTTCTAGCTCCGGCACGATGCGGTTCGCCAGCACCTTGCCAAGCTCCACGCCCCACTGGTCGAACGAGTTGATGTGCCAGATCGTGCCTTGGGTGAACACCTTGTGCTCGTAGAGGGCCACGAGCTTGCCGAGCACCGCCGGCGTGAGGCGATCTGACAAGATCGTGTTCGTGGGGTGATTGCCCTCGAACGTGCGATGGGGGACCTGAAACTCGGCGACGCCGTCCTTGCGCACTTCGTCGGCCGTCTTGCCAAAGGCCAGGGCCTCGGTTTGGGCAAAGAAGTTGGCCATCAGCAGGTCGTGGTGCCGGCCGAGCGGGTTGAGCGTTTGGCAGAAGCCGATGAAGTCGGCCGGGATCAGCTTCGTGCCTTGGTGGATGAGCTGGTAGTAGGCGTGCTGACCGTTGGTGCCTGGGGTGCCCCAGACGATCGGCCCCGTCTGATAGGTCACGCGGTTGCCGTCGAGGTCAACGCTCTTGCCGTCGCTCTCCATGTCAAGCTGCTGCAGGTAGGCGCTAAAGCGGCCGAGGTAGTGGTCGTACGGAAGGATCGCGACCGTTTCGGCGCCGAAGAAGTCGTTGTACCAGAGGCCGATCAGCCCCAAGAGCACCGGCAGGTTCTGCTCGAACGGCGCGGTGCGGAAGTGTTCGTCCAGGGCGTGAAAGCCGGCGAGCATGTCGCGGAAGTTGTCGGGGCCGATGGCGATCATCAGCGAGAGGCCGATCGCCGAGTCGTAGGAATAGCGGCCGCCCACCCAATCCCAGAACTCGAACATGTTCTGCGTGTCGATGCCGAACTTGGCCACTTCCTTGGCGTTGGTCGACACCGCCACGAAGTGCTTGGCCACCGCGGCCTGGTCCTTCAGCCCCGCCAGGCACCAGTCGCGGGCCGTTTTGGCGTTGGTAATCGTCTCGAGCGTGGTGAACGTCTTCGAGGAGATGATGAACAGCGTTTCGGCCGGGTCGAGATCGTGCGTCGCCTCGGCGATGTCCGTGCCGTCGACGTTCGACACGAAGCGGCAGGTGAGCCCGCGCTCGGAATAATGCCGCAGCGCGTCGTAGGCCATGGCCGGGCCCAGGTCGGAGCCGCCGATGCCGATGTTCACCACGTTGCGGATGCGCTTGCCGGTGTACCCCTTCCAAGCGCCGCTGCGCACCTGGTTGCTGAAGGCGGCCATCTTGTCGAGCACGGCGTGCACTTCCGGCACGACATTCTGCCCGTCGACCTCGATCACGGCGCCGCGCGGCGCCCGCAGCGCCACGTGCAGCACGGCGCGGTTCTCAGTGACATTGATCTTCTCGCCGCGGAACATGGCGTCGATCCGCGCGCGGAGGCCCGACTCTTCGGCCAGATGGACCAGCAGCGCGAGCGTCTTTTCGGTGAGCCGGTTCTTCGAGAAGTCGAGGTACAAACCCTCGGCTTCGCAGACGAGCTTCTGGCCGCGCTGCGGGTCATTGGCAAAGAGTTGCCGGAGGTGGAGGTCGCGGATTTCGGCAAAGTGGGCCGAGAGAGCCTTCCAGGCGGGACGCTGCTCGAGGGGCAGCAAGGCGGCCGTCATGCGGTTCGTTCTCCTCTAAGCTTGAATTCCTACGCTCGTTGGCGAGCGGCCGGCGTTAGCCGGCTGACAAAACCGCCTCCATCACTGCAGCGGGTCGGCCGGCTTACGCCGCGCCGCTCGCCGAGTTCGCTTCCGCCGGGCCGCTCGTCGGAATCGCGTCCACCGGCGCCGGCTCTTGGTGCTCGTGCCCTAGCCACAGGCGAAAGCCCCCCAGGAAGGCCTTCTTGTTGTCGCCCCGTTCGCAGTCGGGAGGCAGCTCGTCGAGCTTGCGCACGTTGCCGCCGCCGATGACGATATACTCCGGCAGCAGCGCCGCTTTGAGCTTCTCCACGACGTCGAACACGTACCGCTTCCACTTCTTCTTGCCGAGCCGCTCGAGCCCTCGCAGCCCCACGTAGTCTTCGAACGTCCGCTTCCGGTACGGCAGGTGCGCGAGTTCCATGGGATCGACCTGGCCGTCGGTCACGAGCGCCGAGCCGAGACCGGTGCCGAGACCGAGAAACAGCATCTTGCCGCCGTGGTAGCTCCCCAAGGCCTGCATGGCTGCGTCGTTGGTCACCCGCACGGGGCAGCCAAAGGCCTTTTCGAAGTCGAAGCAGACCCAGCCCTGCCCCAGGTTCTTGGGCTCGGAAACGGGCCGCCCGCTGAGCACGGGGCCCGGGTAGCCGATGGAGACGGCGTCGTACTTCCAGTCGGCGGCGGCCTGCTTCACCCCTTCGACCATCTGCTCGGCCGTGAGCGTGGGGCCGGAGGGGAACTTGCGCGAAACCGTTTGACCGGTCGCAAGCAGCTTGACGTTCGTGCCGCCGATGTCGAGCGAGAGGATCTGCATGAATGGGCCCGCGGGGTGGGAAAACGATTCGCGGTGGCGGCCATTGGTCCGCCCAGCGGACCCTACGGTAGGGTCCGCTGTGCGGACCAATCAGCACGGTGGCAATCGCCCTAATCGCCCACGTGCTTGGCGTCGTTCCATAGCCGGATCGCCGGGTTCGTCAGGCGGTGTTCATATCCTAGCATACTGAGCGTAGCGGTCGTCAGGACAAACAGCGCCCCGCCCCCCGGCGGCAGGCCGATCCACCTCGCGGCCAATACCCGCAGAAAGTGGCCGCTCGAGAACAGGATCGTGCTCCCCTGACAAGCCCGCAGCCGGGCGACCACGCGGTCGGCGCGGGCGCCGACCTGCTCCACGCTCTCGCCGCCGGGGCAGCCGTCGCGAAACAGCTGCCAGTCGGGGCGCGTTTCGCGAATCTGCGTGGACGTCTGCCCTTCATAGTCGCCGTAGTTCCATTCCACTAGGTCGGGGTCGATCTCCGCCCGCGCACCCAGGCCGGCCAAGTCGCACGTGTGATGCGCGCGCACGAGCGGGCTGGTGAACACGTGATCGAAGTGAATGCCCTGCAGCCGTTCGCCCAAGCGGTGCGCGTTTCGCTCGCCGCGCTCGGTGAGCGGGATGTCGGTCAGCCCGGTGTGCTGGCCGGAGAGGGACCAGGCCGTTTCGCCGTGGCGGGCGAGGTAGAGTTGGGGAAGGTCAGGCATGGGTGGATTTTTGCCCGGGAGTGGTTGGTGAGTCTGGCGGCCCTCACCCCGGCCCTCTCCCGGAGGGAGAGGGAGCAGGAGCGGAGGGAGAGGGGGAGTTACGCCCCCTGTTGCCACTCGCGGATCTCGGGCAAGTCTTGCCCGTGCGACTTGATGTACAGCTTGTGCTCGATCAGCTTCTCGCGGCAGTGCTGCTTGAGATACGCCCCGCGGCCGCCGAGTTGCGGCAATCGGTCGACGGCGTCCATCGCCAGGTGAAAGCGGTCCATCTGGTTGAGCACCGGCATGTCGAAGGGCGTAGTGATCGTCCCTTCCTCCTTGTAGCCGCGGACGTGCAGGTTGTCGTGATTCGTGCGGCGGTAGGTGAGGCGATGGATCAGCCAAGGGTAGCCGTGGTAGGCGAAGATCACCGGCTTGTCGCGGGTAAACAGCGAATCGAAGTCGGTGTCGGAGAGTCCGTGCGGATGCTCGCTGGCCGGCTGCAGCCGCATCAGGTCGACCACGTTCACCATGCGGATCTTCAGGTCCGGCAAATGCGACCGCAGCAGCTTGATGGCCGCCAGGATCTCGAGCGTCGGCACGTCGCCCGCGGCCGCCATCACCAGGTCGGGGTCGCCGCCGGAGTCGTTGCTGGCCCACTCCCAGATGCCGATCCCCTGCGTGCAGTGCTTCACCGCCTGATCCATCGTCAGCCACTGCGGCGCGGCATGCTTGCCGGCTACGACCACGTTCACGTAGTGGCGGCTCCGCAGGCAGTGGTCGGCCACCGAGAGCAGGCAGTTCGAGTCGGGCGGCAGATAGACGCGGATCACCTCGGCCTTCTTGTTGACGACGTGGTCGATGAAGCCGGGGTCTTGGTGAGTGAAACCATTGTGGTCCTGCCGCCAGACGTGCGAGGCGAGCAGGATGTTCAGCGAGGCGATGGGCCGCCGCCAGGGGATCTCGCGCGTGACCTTGAGCCACTTGGCGTGCTGGTTGAACATCGAGTCGACGATGTGGATGAACGCCTCGTACGAGTTGAACAGCCCGTGCCGCCCGGTGAGCAGATAGCCCTCGAGCCAGCCCTGGCACTGATGCTCCGAGAGGATTTCGACCACGCGCCCCGCGGGGGCCAGGTGGTCGTCGCCGGGGATGGTTTCCGCGTCCCATTGCCGCTGGGTGACGTCGAACACGGCCGAGAGCCGGTTCGAGGCCGTCTCATCGGGGCCGAAGAGACGGAAGTCGGTCGGATTGTCTCGAACGACCGCACGCAGATAATTCCCCAGCACGCGCGTGTCTTCGGCGTCGACCGCGCCGGGCGCCGGCACGTCGGTGGCAAAGCTTTGAAAGTCGGGCAGCCGCAGCTCCTTGAGCAGCAGGCCGCCGTTGGCATGGGGATTCGCCCCCATGCGGCGTTCGCCGCGGGGCGCAAGTTCGGCTAGTTCCGGCTTGAGTCGGCCGGCGTGGTCGAACAACTCCTCGGGGCGATAGCTCTTCATCCAAGCTTCGAGCAGCCCGAGATGTTCGGGATGTTCGGTCGGCTCGGAAAGCGGCACTTGATGCGCGCGGAACGTGCCTTCCACCTTTTTGCCATCGACAACCTTGGGGCCGGTCCAGCCCTTGGGGGTCGTGAGCACGATCATCGGCCAGCGCGGCCGCGTGAACGACTTCGAAGTGCGGGCTTCCTTCTGAATTGCTTGGATGCGCGTGATCGCCTTGTCGAGGGTCTCGGCCATCAGCGGGTGCATCTTGGCCGGATCATCTCCTTCGACGAACAGCGGCTCATAGCCGTAGCCGGTGAGCAGCGAGGCGAGCTCCGCGCGGGGAATCCGGGCCAGGATGGTGGGGTTGGCGATCTTGTAGCCGTTCAAGTGCAAGATCGGCAGCACGGCGCCGTCGGTGGCTGGGTTCAGGAACTTGTTGCCGTGCCAGCCGGTGGCCAGCGGACCGGTTTCCGCTTCGCCGTCGCCGACGACGCAAGCCACGATGAGATCGGGCGTGTCGAACACCGCGCCGTAGGCATGGCTCAGGCTGTAGCCGAGCTCGCCCCCTTCGTGAATCGAGCCTGGCGTCTCGGGGGCCACGTGGCTGGGAATGCCACCCGGGAAGGAGAACTGCTTGAAGAGCTTCCGCAGGCCTTCTTCATCTTGGGCGATGTTCGGATAGAACTCGCTGTAGGTCCCCTCGAGGTAGGTGTTGGCCACGAGCGCCGGCCCGCCGTGCCCTGGGCCGGAGACGTAGATCATGTTCAGGTCATACTGCTTGATGACCCGATTGAGATGCACGTAAACGAAGTTCTGCCCCGGCGTCGTGCCCCAATGCCCCAGCAACCGTGGCTTGACGTGGGCGAGCGCCAGCGGCTCGCGCAGGAGCGGATTGTCGAGCAGATAGATCTGCCCCACAGACAGGTAATTGGCGGCGCGCCAGTAGGCGTCGATCTTCCGCAACTCGTCGGACGAAGGGTCGGCCATGAGCGGTTCTCACTCCGTGAGGTCCCGAAAAGCGGATCGGTTCGCACCCGCAAGCATACGCCTTGGCAGGGCACGTTCCAACGGGCGCGGGGCATTCATCTTCCGCTCACAATTGCGCTTGCAAGGCCGGGTGCAGTGGGAGCTGGGGCAGACTGGGAATCCTCGGATTCTTGAATCTAGGGGGTTCGGCGCTGTAGGATGCGGTCCGCCGGGACCGTGCCCTTCCCACTCAACCTGTCGCGGCGGCCGACGCGCCTCGTTTTTCATGCAGCTCACCGTGCTTGCCGATTCGCCGGAATGTCTGGCCGTGGCCACCTCCGGCACGGTGTCGCGCTCGGCCATGCCGGGGGGCGACGAACCGCTGGCCGAAATGTTCGGGCTCGACGTCTACGCTCGCCCGATCCTGATCGGCCTGGCCGACTCTGAGTACATGGATTCGAGCGGCGTGAGCTGGCTTCTCATGTGCCACAAGCGGTGCAAACAAGCCGGCGGCCGCCTGGTGGTTCACTCGCTGCCGCCGATGATTTCGCAAATTCTGAAAGTGCTGCGGATGGAGCTCGTGCTCGAGCTCGCCGCAAGCGAGGCCGATGCCCGGCGGCGCTTGGGCTGCGAGGGGCAAGCATGACGCCCGGCGAAGCGATGTTCACCCCCGCGGTCGATCTGTCGACGCTTTCTGCCGAGGAGGCGGTGCATGCGGTGCTCGACCGCGCGGCCGCCATGCAGGCCAGCGACCTCTATCTCGACTCGGAAGAGCACCACCTGACCGTTTCCGTGCGCCACCTCGGGGTGGTTCGCAAGCTCGCCCAGGTGACGCTCGAGCAGGGGCGGCGGATGATCACCCACCTGAAGGCCCTGGCCGGAACCGACATCTCCGAGAAGCGCAAGCCGCAGGACGGGCGGCTCGTGCATCGGCTGTCGAGCGGGCGGCTGCTCGATCTGCGCGTGAGCTCGATCCCCACCCTGTTCGGCGAAGATGTCGACGTGCGATTGCTCGACCGCGATCTGCGCCGCCTCGCGCTCGAAGAGCTGGGCATGACGCCGCGCGAAGCCCAGCACGTGCAGGCGATGCTCAACAACCCAGGCGGGCTGATCCTGGTCACCGGACCCACGGGCGCCGGCAAGACGACGACGCTCTATGCTTTCTTGCACTACCTGAACGACGGCCGCCGCAAGATCAACACGATCGAAGATCCAATCGAGTACGCCGTGGCCGGCGTGCGGCAATCGCAGGTGATGCCGAAGCACGGCGTCGACTTCCCGGAAATGCTCCGCGGCGTGCTGCGGCAATCCCCCGACGTGATCATGATCGGCGAGATCCGCGACGCCGTGACCGCGCAAACCGCGGTGCGGGCAGCCAACAGCGGCCACCTGGTGCTGGCCACGCTGCATGCGCCCGTAGCAGCGGCTGGCGTGCAGAGCATGCTGAACTTGGGGGCCCATCCGCACTTCCTGAGCACGAGCTTGCTCGGCGTCATCGCCCAGCGGCTCGTGCGCACGCTGGCCAGCGACACCAAGGTGGCCTTCGACCTGAGCGAGGCGCCGCAAACGTTCGAAGAGCTGCGCCCTTGGCTGACGCCGGGACAGGGCCTCATGATGTATGGGCCCAATCCGCGGGACGAGCAGAATCCCGAAGGCTACTCTGGCCGCACGGCCGTGTTCGAAGTGATGCCCCTGTCGCGCGAGCTGCGACGGCTGGTGGCCGAAGGGCGGCCGGCCCGCGAACTCGAGGCCCGTGCGATCGACGAGGGAATGCTCGAGTTCCGCCGCGCGGCGCTGTTGAGAGTGGCCCAGGGCGTAACGAGCACAGAGGAGGTGCTGCGCTGCGTGCCGACCGAGTACTTGGGGTTGGACCTGTAAGTGAAGGGCGCGGGTATGCGGTCGATCTTGCGAGTTCGCAGCGGGGCGGCGGTCAACCCGGCGTTGGCCGCCGTGGCGGTCGGAAGCCTCGTCGCCAGCCTGCTGCTGTCGGTGATTTCGTTCTCCCCCGCGTTGCGGTTCGACGCGGGCGCCGCACGCCGGGAAAGTGCGGGCGTCACGCCTGCGGTGCTCAAGGCATCCAAGGGAGCGTCGCCGGCGGTGTGGCGTGAACTGCTGAGTTCGCCGCCGGGGAGAACCACCTATCGAGGTCCCCAGGGAGGTATTGCAATGGCGAAGGCCACGTTCGGAGCAGGGTGTTTTTGGGGCGTGGAAGAGACTTTCCGCGTGCTGCCCGGCGTGCTAGCCACGGCCGTGGGGTACGAAGGGGGAGAGTTGGAGCGCCCCACCTACGAACAAGTTTGCACCGACCGCACGGGGCACGCCGAGGTCGTGGAGGTCGACTACGACCCGAACGTCGTTTCGTACGAGCGGCTGCTCGAGGTCTTTTGGGCCAACCACGACCCAACGACCCTCAACCGCCAAGGCCCCGACTACGGCCGACAATACCGCTCAGCGATCTTTTTTCACACGCCTGAGCAGCAAGCAGCCGCCACCGCCAGCCGCGACGCGCAATACGCCAGCGGCCGCTACCGGCGGCCGATCGTCACAGAGATCACGCCGGCCCAAACCTTCTGGCGGGCCGAAGAGTATCACCAGCAATACCTCCACAAGCGCGGCGTCACCAACTGCCACCTGTAAAATGAACCCTCTCCCCGTGGGAGAGGGCAGGGTGAGGGTCGGCTGGTTTCTGTGTTTGCTTTCCGCCCTCTGGCGCGCCCCCAAACGGCAACGGCCTGCGTCCCCGCAATCGGGAACGCAGGCCGCGCTCGTTCTGGCCTCGGGGCTGTTCCGGCCCCAGCCTGACATTTAGTTCCGGATCACCTCGCCGTTGGAGCGGGTGACCAGGCGGGCGAACTCGCGGATGTTCAGCGAGTCGCTGAGGAAGTGGACCGAGCCATCGCCGTAGACGAAGTTCGCGCCGCCGGCGTGGAACGAGTAGGCCTCCGAGGTCCCCTCCGTGCCATAGTACGGATGGGGGAACGTGCTGCCGAAGGCGTCGCCGTTGGTGGCGTTGATGGCTGCCGGGCCCGGCAGCGTGGCGCCGTCGTAGCTGGCGCCATCGATGCTGAAGTCGCTCGCCGGGCGGCACCAGCCGCCGGCGTTCACCTTGCTGTCCGGCAAGTCGCCGATTTGCTTGGTGCCCCGGTACAAGTAGGGCCTGCCGGCGCTCTCCGCATAGGCGATCGTGTTCGAGAGCCCGTCGCGGCAATCCCCGAAGCGGGGATTCTCGTTCTTCGGCATCAGCCCCTTGCCAGCGTAGTCGACCAGCTTGGCCGCTTCGAGCCGCTTGTCGACGCCGATCGTCGGAGAGTAGTCAGTGCAGGCGGCGACGTTGGGCTGCCAGGGGCTGGCTTCCGGCAGACCGTCGAGTCGCTCGGGGAAGATGCTCGAGGGGCACTCGAGCGTGGCCAACCGCGTCTTGACGACGATGTTCTTCACGTCGTTCCAGTTCTTGGTCTGGTCGTAGGCGCTGTAAATGTTCTGTTGCTCGAGGAAGGGCATCAGCAGCGTCAGCCCGGCGATGCGCGGGGCCGTGGTCAAGCCGCCCGGCCGAATGCTCGAGGGGAGCGACTTCTTCTGATCGTGATGCACGTGCAACGCCAAGCCGATCTGCTTTAGGTTGTTCGAGCACTGCGTGCGGCGGGCCGATTCGCGGGCCGCTTGAACCGCAGGCAACAACAGGGCGATCAAAATGCCGATGATCGCAATCACGACCAGCAGTTCGACCAGCGTAAAGCCACGCTGGCGGCAAGAGTGGTTACGGGACATGGTTCTCTCCTTCGTGTGGGTTTGTTCGCCTGAATTTCCGGTGATGCGTTCGCTTCCGGCCAGGGCCGTTAGCGCGCCTTGATGTCGATCGGTTTGAGGTCCGTGGGGGCCGCGGCCACCTCGACCTTCAGCTTCGAGGTCTTGGGGTCTCCATATTGCTGTGGCAACAGGTTGGGCCCCGGCAGCACATCGCCCCCTTGCTTCACGGCCTTGAACCACTGCACGGTCACGTCGTACGTGCCTGCCGGAGCGCCGTCGAATTGGTTATAGGTGGTCAGCTTGAAGCTGCCGTCCGGTTCGACTTGGGCCGAGGGGCGCACCGTGTCGGGGACCGACGCATCCTGCGGGTGCAGCACGATCATGGCCCCCGGGGGCGCCTTGCCGGAAACCGTCACTTTGCCTGACACCGGAAACACCGGGAGGCGCTCGACCTTGGGCTTGGAGCAGCCGGTGACGGCGACCAGGGCCAGCACCGACAGCAGCGCCGTCAGCCGGCGGCCGCCCACGGCGATCGGCCGCAGTTGATTGACGACGATCAGCCGTTCGACGGCCACGTCGGGTGAACTCTGCAAGGAAGGATTGAGCCTACTCATGTTCGTCTCGGCGAAAGCAGGCGCACCCGGCGGGGCGCCGCGAAAGGATCGTGGAATGCGAGGACGTTGAGCAGGACAGGTACAGCGTGACATGGTTTCTCTCCCTCGGACGGTTCGTGCGGTCGGTGGAATCGGGTTGGACTCAAGCGGTGGGCCGGCGGAGCCGCGTGCGTTCGGTGCGTTCGATCTGGATCACCACGCCGTCTTGCACGACGATGGCGACCTCGCCGAACCGCAAGCCGCGCAGCGCCTGCCGGATTTGTTCCATGGCGTAATCGAGTGGGTCCGCCGGTTCGGCGCGGCGGCCGACGGACACCCCGTCGACCCGGTGACTCAGTTCTCGCGTCATCGTGTTCACCTCCTGCGGCTCCCTCTAAATCGCGTATTCCGGCACGAACACCCGCACCCGTCGCGGCGACACGTACACGCGGTCCCCCGCGGCGAGCTTCAGTTCGGCGAAGCGCTCGGGACTGAGCTCCACGTTCAGCCCCACGCCGAACTCCGTTGACTCCACCAGCACGCGCACCACCGGGCCGGTGCGCTGAATGCGGGCGACGACCCCGGCCACGCTCGGCGCCCCGTTGGGCGCTTCGTGCAGGTCGAGCTCGTGCGGACGAACATAGCCCGTGGCGGGCAACGCATGATCGTGGGGATGTTCGGGGTACTCCACGTCGAGCCCGCCCAATAGCGCCCGGCCGTTTTGCACCCGTCCCGGGAACACGTTCACGTTGCCCAGGAAATCCATCACGAACGGATTCGCGGGGTGCTCGAAGATCTCTTGCGGCGTGCCGATCTGCTCGACGCGCCCTTGGTTCATCACCACCACCTGGTCAGCCACCGCGAAGGCCTCTTCCTGATCGTGGGTGACGAACACGCTCGTCAAGTGCGTTTGGTCGTGCAGTTCGCGGAGCCACTGCCGCAGCTCGATGCGCACCTTGGCGTCGAGGGCGCCGAACGGCTCGTCGAGCAACAGCACGCGCGGCCGCACCGCGAGCGCCCGGGCGAGCGCCACGCGTTGCCGCTGGCCGCCCGAGAGCTGGTTGGGGTAGCGGCGTTCGAGGGCTTCGAGCCGCACCAGGTGCAGGAGTTCGCGGACCCGCTTCTCGATCTCCGGCTGCGCCACCTTGCGCACCCGCAGACCGAAGGCGATGTTCTCGAACACGTTCATGTGGCGGAACAAGGCGTAGTGCTGGAACACAAAGCCCATGTTCCGCTCGCGCGCCGCCTGGAAGGTGACGTCTTCCTCGTGGCAGCGGACGGTCCCGTCGTCAGGCGCTTCGAGCCCGGCGATCACCCGCAGCAGCGTGGTCTTGCCCGAGCCGGAGGGGCCGAGCAGAGCCAAGAGCGAGCCGCCGGGTACGTCGAGGCTGACGCGATCGAGCGCGGTGAAGTTGTCGAACCGTTTGGTGACGCCTGCGATGGAAATGCTCATGCCTAGGCTCCTCCTTGCGAGATCTGCGCTGCTTCCGCCAGTTCGCGCCGCGTGCGCGCTTGCAGGAAGCCCTTGATCAGCAGCGTGCCGACGGCCAGGAGCGTGAGCACCGAGGCCACGGCGAAGGAACCAGGCGAGTTGTATTCTTGAAACAGCTTCTCCACCCGCAGCGGCATGGTGTCGGTGCGGCCGGCGATGTGCCCCGAGACGACGTACACAGCGCCGAACTCACCCATCGCGCGGGCATTGCAGAGGATGACGCCGTACAGCAAGCCCCAGCGGATGTTGGGAAGCGTGATGTAGCGCCAGATATGCCAGGCGCGGGCGCCGAGCGTGACCGCGGCGATTTCTTCCTCGGCGCCGATCGCCTCCATCACCGGAATCAGCTCGCGGGCGACGAAGGGGAGCGTGACGAAGGTCGTGGCCAGAATTAGCCCTGGAATCGCGAAGATGATCTTCACGTCGTGGGCTTGCAGCCAGGGGCCAAAGTAGCCGCGGGCGCCGAACAGGAGCACCAGGCTCAGGCCGGCCACCACGGGGGACACGGCAAATGGCAGATCGATGCAGGAAACGAGCAGCGCTCGGCCGGGAAAGTGGAAGCGGGCAATGGCCCACGCGGCCGTGACTCCGAACACCACGTTCGCGGCCACGGCGATTGGCGCCACAATCAGTGTGAGCAGGATCGCATGGCGGGTGTCGCGGTCGGCGAACAGGTTGTCCCAGTAGGCGCTCAGGCCGCCGGCGAGCGCCTGGGTAAACACGTGGATCACCGGGATCAGCACGAGGACGCCGACCACCAGGCCGGCGCCGGCGATCAGCAGCCGCTCGACCCACAGTGGGTCGCGGCGAGCGCTTGTCGCCGGGGCAAGATTGACCGAAGGCATGTTATGCATAGCGGCTGCTGCTCCAACGTTCGAGGACGTTGACGGCCACCAGCATCACCAGCGACATCGCCAGGAGGACCACCGCGATCGCGGTGGCCTCGGCGTAAGCGAACTCTTCCAGCTTGGCCACGATCAACACCGGAGCGATTTCGGTGCGGAACGGCATGTTGCCGGAGACGAACACCACCGAACCGTACTCCCCCAGCCCACGGGCCAGCGCCAGCGCGAACGAGGTAATGCCGGCGGGAACCAATGTCGGCAGGATCACTCGCGCGAAGGTCTGCAGCCGATTAGCGCCCAGCAGCGAGGCGGCCTCCTCTACGTCGGCCTCGATGCTTTCGAGCACCGGCTGGATCGTGCGGACCACGAACGGCAGACCGAGGAAGATGAGCACCAGCACCACCGCCAGCCGCGAATAGGCGCCGTGAATGCCGAGTGGAACCAAGAACTGGCCGAGCCAACCATGCTCCACGTACAAGCTCGAGTAGACGAGTCCGGCGACGGCCGTGGGCAGCGCCAGCGGCAAGTCGACCAGCGAGTCCATCAGCCGCTTGCCGACGAACTCGTAGCGGACGAGCACCCAGGCCACGAGCAGTCCCAGCAACACGCTGGTGACGGCGGCGGCGAGCGACGCTCCGACGGTGAAGGAATAGGCGCTGCGGGCCCGTGGGCTCCAGGCAGCTCCCAAGAACTCGGCCGGCGACAGGGAGCCGGCCTTGGCAATGCAGGCGACCAGCGGAGCGCCCACCAACAACCCTAGGTAGACCAGGGTGAAAGTGAGGCTGCCGGCAAAGCCTGGCAGAACTCGGCGGTTTTGGTTCATGGCGGGGCCCTCTCGTTTGTCGAGTGGGGCTATTCAACGGAAGTGGTGTAAATCGTGTCGAACAGGGCGCCGTCGGCGAAGAAGCGCTTGTTCGCTTCTTCCCAGCCGCCCGGAGCGATCCGCGTGACCGAGAACATCTCGATCGGCGGGAAACGGTCGGAATGCTTTGCCAAGACCTCCGCGCTCTGCGGTCGGTAGTAATGCTTGGCGAAGACTTCCTGCGCTTCATCGGTGTAGAGATACTTGGCGTAGGCCGTGGCCGTGCCCCAGGTGCCCTTCTTCTTGGCCACCGCGTCGACGACGGCGACCGGCACTTCGGCCTCGATGCTGGTCTTGGGATAAACGATCTCCAGTTCGCCCTTCGACTCGGCGACCTCGAGATGCGCTTCGCTCTCCCACGTGAGGTGCACGTCGCCGATCTTCTTTTGGGCGAACGTGACCGTGGCGGCGCGGGCCGCCGTGTCGAGCACCGGCACGTGCTTGTAGATCGTGCGCACCAACTCTTCGGCCTGAGCCTCGGTGCCGCCGCTCTGCAACACGCTCCCCCAGGCGCCCAGGAAGCTCAGCTTGCCGTTGCCTGAGGTCTTGGGGTTCGGGGTAATGATCTGCACGTCGGGCTTGGCCAGATCGGCCCAGTCCTTGATCCCCTTCGGGTTCCCCTTGCGAACCACGAACACGATCGTCGAGGAGTACGGCTTGGCGCCGTTGGGGAGCCGGGTTTCCCAGTCGGCCTCAACGAGGCCCGCCTTTTCGAGGGCCTTGGTGTCGGACCACAGGCCTAGCGTGGCCAAATCGGCCTCGAGGCCATCGACAATCGCCCGGGCCTGGCTGCCGGAGCCCCCGTGCGACTGCCGCACGGTCACTTCGATGCCCGACTCCTTGGCGGTTTTGGCGGCGAAGTGCTCGTTCATATCCCGCCAGAGCTCGCGGGTGGGATCGTTCGAGACGTTAAGCAGCTCGACCGAGCCGGTTGCCGTGGGCCGATTGCAGCCCGCGGAAACGGCTGCCGTGAGGGCGAGGGCGAACAGGGCTGTACGGGTCGAAGCAGGCATGGACCACCAATCGATCAATATTCTTAGCAACGTGATGATGATAATCTTCGTCATCTTGGTCATGGTTGTCAATCGGATGTTTTCTGTTTTCGGACTTTTTCTACAAGTTGTGCGTGCAAAAGCACTTGTGACCTAGAATGCGCTGAGGATCTAGGCAAGCACGGAGACCGTTGCCGATTTGCCTCGCGTTTTATTTGCACATCACGGCCTGTGAGCTATGGTTGCCAGACGGCAACGCGGTCTGTGCGCCGTCGGCACCCGTTTTGGAGTGATGATCGTGCGTAAGGCCTTGCTGGGCATGCTGTTGCTGTCGGTGGCGGTCTCAGGGCTGGGTTGCCACGAGCTCGGAAGGCTCGAGCGCTGGAAGAACGAGCAGCTTTTTGGGCGTTCGACCTGCCTCCCTCACCACGGCGCCGACGACGAATGCTGCGACGACGAGGGAGCGCCGGCCTTCATCGATGGCCCAGTCGAGGGGCCGGTCTACGTCGAGTAGGGGCCGCAGTTCAGCGCCTCCTCACCGTCTTACCGACAGGTTGTCCACGCGCCGCCTCGATGACTCCGGCTGGCGCTCCCCGGACTTCCGCTAGGGATGCCCCACGCCCACTCCGTGCCGTGATAAGATGTTAGCGCAACACGGCGCGCCCGCCGCCCAAACGGCCGGCGGGCAATCGGCGGACTCCGGCGGCCCTCACCCTATGCGCCCCGGCAACGGCCTTTAGAATCCCCAGGCGTGATGCTAGCGGAAGCCCTTTGGCCGGGATGTAGGCCGGGTTTTCGCGCAGGCAGGCACCGACCGATCGGCGAATCGCCATCAGACACATGCGATCCGCATCGGTTCTTCACGCCGCCCTAACAATGGCCTGGTACTGGTGGTGACATGAGTGCGATTCTCACGCGCGGTTCGGTGATGACGAAGCCAGGTTGGAGCATGTCGCGAGAGCGAATTCTGGTCGTCGACGACGAAGAAGATTTGCTCGAGCTGATCAGCTACAACCTCGGCAAAGAGGGCTATCGCGTTGAATGCGTAGCCAGCGGCGAGGAAGCCATCGCCACGGCCCGCAACACGCTGCCCGACCTGATCGTGCTCGATCTGCTGCTGCCGCGCGTCGACGGACTCGAGGTCTGCCGGATCCTCAAGCGCGATCCCAAGACGCAGCACGTTCCCATCGTGATGCTCACCGCCAAGAGCGAAGAAGCCGACGTGGTCTCGGGGCTCGAACTCGGGGCCGACGACTACATCACCAAGCCCTTCAGCCCCCGCGTGCTCATGGCCCGGGTGCGGGCAGTGCTGCGGCGCAAGGCCAAAGCCAAATTTGATGAGCAGAGCACGATTCAAATCCATGAACTGAGCATTCATCCGGGCCGGCACGAGGCCTTCTTGGCCGGCAAGCCGCTCGAGCTCACGTTCACCGAGTTCCGCTTACTTCACTTCCTGGCGCAGCGCCCCGGGTGGGCGTTTACGCGGTTGCAGATCGTCGACAGCGTGAAAGGCGAGGACTACCCCGTGACCGAGCGCTCGGTCGACGTGCAGGTGGCGAGCCTGCGGAAGAAGCTCGGCGAATGCGGCGGCTACATCGAAACGGTGCGGGGCGTGGGCTACCGCTTCAAGGAGTAGCCGGCGATCGTGGCGGGAACCCGGCTGCTGGGGCAGCTTTTGTTCGAGTTTCTCGCGGTGGTCGCGCTGTCGGTGCTGCTTGCCGGATTCTTTTCCTGGCGGGCGCTGCAAGATTCCAACCGCCAACTGCTGCTGGCGGAGTTGCACACGCAAGCGCTGCTCATCGAGGAGCGGCTCGAGCCGCTGCTGGTCGCTGGTGATCAGGCGGCGCTGCGGGAACAAGCCGAACACGTGGCGAAGCTGCTGGGCAGCAAAGTGCAGGTCCGCGGAGCAAACGGGGAACTGCTGTTCGATTCTCAGGCTTCGCGGCAAGCCGCGAGCGCCGTCGCGGCGAGCCCCCCGCCCGCCACGGCCGCTCCCAGCGATCGCGTGGTCTACGACCCGCGAGAGCGGGCCTGGCTCGCTTGGGCCTCGCTGCCGATTCGGGCCGATCAACGGGTGCTGGGCGAAGTGCGCGTCGGCCGTCCGCTGACGCCGCTCGAAGAAACGCTGCGGCGCGTCGTTTGGCAAACGCTCGGCAGCGGCCTGCTGGCCGCGCTGGTCGCCCTGTTGCTGGCGCGGCACGTGGGAAACCGGCTGCGGCGCCCGTTGGCGGCCCTCCGCGGCGGCGCTGAGCAAATGGCCTCGGGCGACCTAACGACCGCGATTCCTGAGCCCGACCTCGACGAACTGGCCGACGTCGCCCGTTCGCTGAATCAAATGGCGGGGCGTCTTTCTTCCCGACTGGGATTGCTCGAGCGGCAGAACGCCGAGCAGGCGGCCGTATTGGCAAGCATGGCCGAGGGGGTGGTGGCCATCGACAGCCAAGAGCGGATCATCAGCCTGAACAAGGCGGCCGCAGCGCTGCTCGGCGCCGGCCAAATCGAGGCTCAAGGCCGCGGATTACAGGAGGTGATTCGCAACACCGAATTGCGCCGCATCGCCGCCAACGCCCTGGCCGGCGCGACGCCCTTGGAAGGCGACGTGCTGCTTCACCCCGATCGCAGTTGTCTGCTGCAAGTGCAGGGCGCGGCGCTGCGAAATGCCCGCGGCCAGGCGATCGGGGCCGTGATCGTGCTCAACGACGTGACGCGGTTGCGGCGGCTGGAGAGCATGCGTCGCGACTTCGTGGCCAACGTGTCTCACGAGCTCAAGACGCCGATCACCTCGATCAAAGGTTTCGTCGAAACGCTGCTCGACGGCGCGATCGAGAACCCGCAGGACGCCGAGCGGTTTTTGCGAATCATCGCTCAGCAATCCGACCGGCTGAACGCCATCATCGAAGATCTGCTCAGTCTG
Source organism: Pirellulales bacterium (assembly GCA_044221365.1). GTDB lineage: Bacteria > Planctomycetota > Planctomycetia > Pirellulales > JBGAPH01 > JBGAPH01. Next base: position 10,985 of record JBGAPH010000024.1, on the reverse strand, counting down.
TCGAAGATCGAGCAAGGCGAAGAGGCCTCCGACATCGCGCTCGACTGGGGCCCGATTCGCGAGGTGCTCGAGGCCGCGGCCCGCGAGTGCCGCGTGAAGGCCGAGGAGCGCCAGATCGACGTGCAGGTCGAATGCGAGCCCTCGCTACGGGCCCGCATCAACGGCCCCCTGCTCGAGCAAGCGGTGATCAACTTGCTCGACAACGCGCTCAAGTACAGCGAACCCGGTCGCCAAGTGCAGGTGCTGGGCGAACGCACCGCGAACGCCGTGGTCATTAGCGTCCGCGACCAGGGCTGTGGCATTTCAGCCGAGCATTTGCCGCGGGTGTTCGAGCGTTTCTACCGCGTGGACAAGGCCCGCAGCCGCAAGTTAGGGGGCACCGGACTCGGGCTAGCGATCGTCAAGCATATTGCCCAGGCCCACCAAGGGAGGGTCACGGTCGCGAGCTCGCCGGGCCGCGGCAGCAGTTTTTCGATTCAATTGCCGTTGGCTTGAGCGGGCAAGCTGTAGCGCAGAACGAACGGCTGGCCAAACGACGCTCGCTGTTGAACGTCGCCCGACCAGCCGTGGGTGCGATCCGCCGACTGCGCGCGGCGGTCATCCGAAGTTTTGGCCGCCTTCGTCCTCTTAGGGAACGGTCGGCGTGGCGGGACTGATTGGCGCCGTCGTACCGGTCTCCTCGATGGCGTCCGCTTTGCGTTCGCCCGCCGCTTCAATGGCATCGGCCTTTTTCTCGCCCGCATCCTCAACCGCGTCCGCGTGTTCCTCCGCGCGGGCATCGACATTGGCCGCGGCGTCGCGCACGGCGTCCGCGTGGTGTTGCGAAGCGTCACGTTCCGCCTCGGCCTGATTCTGCGTTGCCTTGCGCACGGCGTCGGCCTGCCGATCGGCGGGCGACTTCTCGCAACCCACCGCAACCAGACCGAGAGCGGCCAAACTAAACAACCAAGTAGCTTTCATGGTCGAAGAACCCTTCCTGCAAAATGACTTGTGCTTTGTGAAACGTGGCATTCGTGGGCCTACCAGGCGCTGGTCGCTTCGTCGAGCTCGCGCTCCGCACGGTCGCGCTCGTAGCCGTAGCGCTCTTGGATCTTGCCGACCAATTGGTCTTTCTTGCCGCCAATTTCGGTGAGCTCGTCGTCGGTCAGCTTGCCCCACTTTTCCTTGACCTTGCCGCGGAACTGTTTCCAGTTTCCTTCGATGCGATCCCAGTTCATTGCTTTGTCTCCCGCGTGCGTGTGCTGTGTGATTCGTTGGTGCGGCTCGCATTGGGGATGCGGCTCGCGGACAGTCCCCGGAAAAGCAAAGGGTGTGCCAGACCAGCCGCGATGGTGGACGTGCAGATTCGCAAGCGGAGTTCATGCCGTGACTTGGGACTCACATTCTGCCGGCCGCGTACCGTTTTCGCGGGCAGCAGCGGTCGTCGAGCAGTCAGGGCGCTGGCCGCTGCTCCGGCTCCGCGCCTGCCGGCTCGTTTCTCGACGGTTTGCCGATTAAGCTAGTCCGGATGCCCATGTCCAAACCACCCGCGGGAGGCGCACCCTGATGAACCGCCGCAATTTCCTCAAGACCGGGGCCGCAGGCCTCGCCTATTCGGCCCTCGCCGGCGGGGCGGCGGGCCTCATCGCCGCCGAGCAAAAGAAGCGCGTCGGCCTCATCGGCTGCGGCTGGTACGGCAAGTGTGATCTGTTCCGCTTGATTCAGGTCTCCCCTGTTCAAGTCGTGTCGCTGTGCGACGTCGATTCGCAGATGCTCGGCAAGGCGGCCGACATGGTCGCAACGCGGCAGCAATCGAAGCAACGGCCGCGCACCTACGCCGACTACCGCCAGATGCTCGCCGAGAAAGACCTCGACATCGTGCTCGTGGGCACGCCCGACCATTGGCACGCCCTGGCGATGATCGCCGCGGTCGAGGCCGGGGCCGATGTCTATGTGCAGAAGCCAATCAGCGTCGACGTCGTCGAAGGGCAGGCCATGGTCGCCGCGGCCCGCAAGCACGGCCGCGTGGTGCAGGTGGGCACGCAACGCCGCAGCACGCCGCACCTGGTCGAGGCCCGCGATCGGGTCATCCGCGAAGGCAAGCTCGGCAAGGTCGCACACGCCGAGGTCTATTGCTACTACCACATGCGTACGAGCGAGAATCCGCCCGACACCGAGCCGCCGGCTTACCTTGACTACGAAATGTGGACCGGCCCCGCGCCGCTGCGCCCCTACAACAAGCTGGTTCACCCGCGCTCGTGGCGGGCGTTCACCGAATACGGCAACGGCATCGTGGGGGACATGTGCATCCACATGTACGACACGGTGCGGTGGCTGCTCGACCTCGGCTGGCCGCGGCAGGTTTCGTCGGCCGGCGGCATCTTGGTCGACAAACAGAGCAAGGCGAACATCAGCGACACGCAAACGGCCACCTTCGACCATGGCGACCTGCAGGTGGTCTGGCAGCACCGCACCTGGGGCGACGCGCCCGATCCGAAGTATCCCTGGGGCGCCACGCTCTATGGAGACCGCGGCACGCTCAAGGTGAGCGTGAACCACTACGACTTCATTCCTCACGGCGGCGGGCAGCCGCTGTCGGGCGAGGCCTTGTTCGAGCTCGACCAGTACCCCGAGGACCGCACCGAGCAGGACCTCGAGCAGCACGTGGCGGCGGCCAACCGTCGGCATCAGCAAGACTTTCTGGCGGCCATCGAAAAGCGCAGCAAGCCGGTGGCCGACATCGAGCAAGGCCACATCTCGAGCGCGAGCTGCATTCTGGCCAACCTCTCCGCCAAGCTGGGCCGCTCGGTCACCTGGGATAGCGCCCAGCAACTGGTCGTCGGCGACGACGAGGCCAACCGGCTGCTTCGGCGGCCTTATCGAACTCCTTGGTTGCATCCGGAGCCGGCCTGAGCCACAAAGCCGGCGGCGCGAAATGAAGGGACACCAAAGTTGGCGTTGAAGGCCACCCCTTCCTGCGGCGAAACTCAGGCTCGTAACCATTCCCCGCCTCATCAGCCGCCGCATGCCCCTAGCCCCGCTCGTGAAGATCGCTCCCGCCAACGAAGTCGTCCGCGTGCGGGGCGCGCGCGTTCACAACCTGCAGAACGTGTCGCTCGAGTTGCCGCGCGACAAGCTGGTGGTCATCACCGGCCCCAGCGGCTCCGGCAAGAGTTCGCTCGCCTACGACACGCTTTTCGCCGAGGGGCAGCGGCAGTACATCGAAACGCTGTCGACCTATGCCCGCCAGTTCGTCGATCAGCTCGAGCGCCCCGACGTCGACCTGGTCGAGGGACTGCCGCCCACGATTTCGATCGACCAGCGGGCAGGCAGCCTGAACCCCCGCAGCACGGTGGCCACCGTCACCGAAATCTACGACTACCTGCGGCTGCTCATGGCCCGCCTAGGCACGCCCGCCTGCCCCGCGTGCGGTCTGCCGATCCGCCCGCAGTCGGCCGAGCAGATCGTCGAGCGATTGCAGGGGCTGCCTGAGGGAACGAAGGCCATGATCTTGGCCCCGCTCGTGCGCGGGCGGAAGGGCGCGCACAAGGAGGAGCTGGCCGCGATCCGCAAGGCCGGCTTCGTGCGGGCACGGCTCGACGGTCAAATCTACGACCTCGATCAACTGCCCGAGATCGCCCCGCGGAAGAACCACGATCTCGACGCGATCGTCGACCGCGTGGTGATTCGCGAGTCGACCGCCGGCCGCACGGCGGAATCGGTCCACCTGGCGCTCAAGCACGGCGGCGGCACGGCCACCGTGCTCTATGCTCCGCCGGGCAGCGCTCCTGACACGTGGCAGGAAGAGTTCTTCAGCACGCTCAGCGCGTGCCCTCGTTGCAACGCCAGCTTCGCCGAGCTCGAGCCGCGTTCCTTTAGCTTCAATAGCGCCTACGGGGCATGCCCTCGCTGCGAGGGGCTGGGCCGGTTGGTGCAATTCGATCCGGAGCTCGTGTTGCCCGATGCTGAACGGCCTGTGGCTGACGGCGTGGCCACCTGGAAGGGCGCACCGGCCGCGGTGTTGCGGAAGCAGCAGGCGGCGGTCGGCGAGTTCTTGACCGCCGCCAAGGCGACGCTCGACACACCGCTCGGCAAGCTCAACCCCACGGTCCGCGAGCGGCTCTGGTCGGGCGACGGCGCAGCCTTTGGCGGGCTGGCGCAATTGCTCGAGCAGGAGTTGGCGACGACCATCAAGGAGAAGCGGCTCGAGCAGCTCGAGCGCTACCGCGTCGAGGCGCCCTGCCCCGAGTGCGGCGGCGCGCGGCTGCGGGCCGAGGCCCGCGCCTGCAAGTTCGCCGGCCTGGCGATCCACGAGATCACGGCCCTCTCCGTGCTGCGGGCACGGACTTTCTTTCAGCATACGGCGCTGGCCGACGCCGAGCGGCAGGTGGGAGAGCGGTTGGTGCGCGAGATCGACCAGCGACTCAGCTTTCTGGCCCAGGTGGGACTCGACTACCTGACGCTCGATCGCCCGGCCGACACGCTCTCGGGCGGCGAACTACAGCGAGTGCGGCTGGCGACCGGCATCGGCTCGGGGCTCGTGGGGGTGTGCTACATCCTCGACGAGCCGTCGATCGGCCTCCACCCCCGTGACAACCAGCGGCTGATCGACGCTCTACGGCGGTTGCAAGCGCAGGGCAACACGGTGCTGGTGGTCGAGCACGATGAAGCCATCATGCGGCAGGCTGACTGGCTGGTCGACGTTGGGCCGGCGGCGGGCGCCGCGGGGGGGCGCATCGTCGCCGAGGGGACGCCGGAGCAGGTGATGGCCGCCGCCGATTCGATCACCGGCGATTACCTGGCCGGCCGCCGCGAGATTCCTGTTCCTCAGCAGCGGCGCCCCGTCAATCGCGGGCGGCAGATCGTGCTCGAGAGCGCCACGGAGCACAACCTCCAGTCCGTCGACGCATCGTTCCCGCTCGGGCTGTTCATCTGCGTGACCGGCGTCAGCGGCTCAGGCAAGAGCTCGCTCGTGAACGATACGCTCGCCCGCGCGCTCGAGCGCAAGCTGGGGCTCGTGGGCCCCAAGCCGGGGCCGTACGCCAGCCTGAAGGGCGCGCAGCAGATCGACAAGCTGATCACCGTCGACCAATCGCCGCTAGGCCGGACGCCGCGGAGCAATACCGCCACTTACACCGGGCTATTCGACGAGATCCGCCGCGTGTTCGTGAGCACGCGCGAGGCCCGCCAGCGCGGCTACGGCCCCAGCCGCTTCAGCTTCAATGTGAAGGGGGGACGCTGCGAAATCTGCCAAGGCCAAGGGATGCAGCGGATCGAAATGAAGTTCCTGCCCGACCTCTATGTGCCTTGCCCTGAATGCGGCGGCCGGCGTTTCAACCGGCAAACGCTCGAGGTTCGCTACAAGGGGCTCTCGATCGCCGGCGTGCTCGAGCTAAGCTTGGCCGCCGCCGCGGAATTCTTCTCCAGTGTGACCGCAATCCGCCGGCCGCTCGAGAGTCTGGTCGAAGTCGGCCTGGGCTACCTGACGCTCGGCCAGCCCTCGACCACGCTCTCGGGCGGCGAAGCGCAACGGGTGAAGTTGGCCACCGAACTGGCCCGCGTCCACACGGGCAACACGCTCTACCTGCTCGATGAGCCGACGACAGGCCTGCACTTCGACGACGTGAAACGGCTCTTGGCAGTGCTCAACCGCCTGGTCGACGCCGGCAACACGGTGCTCGTCATCGAGCACAACCTGGACGTGATGAAATCGGCCGACTGGATCATCGACCTGGGACCGGAAGGGGGCGAAGGGGGTGGCCGGCTGGTGGGTGAGGGGACGCCGGAAGAAGTGGCAGCGCGGTTCGATACGCCGACGGCGCGCTATCTGACGCAGGTCCTCGGACGCTCCGAGACGCCGGGCTAGCTGACAGACCGCGTGAGTTGCTCGAGTCGCCGGCGTTACTCGTCGTTGGTGTCCAACGCCTGCATGGCGAGGGCGACCATAGCGTCGTGAATCGTTCCGTCGGACTTCGGCAGGCTCGCTGGGGCGCTATGCGGCGCGGCTAACGATGGCTCGGCCGGCAGCGCGACAGGCGGGTCGATCGCCCGGCCGAAGTTCTTCTTGAGCAGGCCGAAGTCCGCCAGGTCGATTCTTGCGTCGCCGCTGGCGTCTCCTTGGGTCACGTCGCCGCGCTGGCCAAAGTGCTGCTTGAGAATGCCGAAGTCCGCCAGACTCACTTGGTCGTCGAAGTCGAAATCGCCCGCCAACTCAGGGACTGGCAGGACGTTGATCGTAATCTTGGTCGAGCCTTCCTCGTCGGCGAAGCCGTCGTTGGCGAAGTAGGTGAAGCTGTCGGTTCCGTAGAAGCCGAGGTTGGGCAGGTACTCGAAATAGCCGTTGGTGCTCATCCGCACCGACCCGTGTTCGGGCGGCTTGTCGACGCGGGCGAAGGAAACCACATCGCCGTCGACATCTCGGTCGTTCGTGAGCGGACCGTCGGGGACTTTGCCCACGGGGTACTCGATGAGCACGAACGGCAGTTCCTGCCGAGCGTCAACGGCCTCCCACTTGTAGGGCACGCCCAACTCATCGGTGGCCAGCGCGACCTCGAGAGCGCTGGCCGGCGGAGCGGGCTGCACGGCGTCCCAGTTGGTTAGCTCCCAATCTTCTTCCGTGACCCATGACCAGCCTAGGGTGAGATCGTCTCCCCCGGCCGCCGGATCGCGCGTCGCTCCGAGCCAGCCGCTGTGAGCCGGAAAGTTTTCGCTCAGGAACCGCAGCTCCGGCAGCGAGGTGACCGTGGCCAATTGGCCGGCCACGCCTTGCAGCGACTGAGATTCGGCGAAGGCCTCGGCTTCGGCCCAGGTTCCGGGCCGCTCGACCCATTCGTAATAGTGGCCGTTGCCGACCCACGGCCGGGCCAGCCCGCGCACCTGGCCGACGACCAGCGGCCGGTTGACGTTTACCTCGTAGCTGTCGGGCTTGCCGGTGGGCAGGTCGTTGACCGGCAGGACGTCGATGGTGACCTTGGTGATCCCCGAGAGTCGGTTGATCGCCCCCTCGGAAGTGAGGTCGTACGCACGGTAGGTAAACGAGACCTGGCCGTTGAAATTGAGCGGCGCCGTAAACGTGAAGGACCCGTCGTCCTGTAAGTCGACCACGCCCACCGCCGGCCCCTCCAACATGCGGGCCTGGAGGGGCAAATCGACGCCCAAATCGTTTTCCAGCAAGCCGGGAGCAGCCACGCGAAGAACTTCGTCCTCGTTGGTGGCGAAAGTGTCAGCCTTGGCCCGAATGGTCTGCGGAATGATGATCTGGATGTTCGCCGAAAAAGGGCCGACGGTCGTGTTGCCGTCGCTGATCGTGTAGGTGAAGAGGTCGAAGCCGAGATAGTCGCTCTCGGGGACATAGACGAACGCACCATCGGCTGTCAGGTCGAGCTTGCCATGCGTCACGTTGTCGACCAGCGTCATCGCCAGCGGCTGATGGTCGGGCTCCACGTCGTTCGCCAAGATGCCTTTTCCCTTGGAGACGGTGAGCTTTAGATTCATCTCCGTGACATAGGAGTCGTCCGCGCCGCGTGGCTCGTCCTCGACCGGCTTGACGTCGATCGTCACCTTGGCGGTGGTGGGCTCGACGCCGTCGCTCTCGGCCTTGTAGCTGAAGCTGGCCCTACCGAAAAAATCGGGGTCGGCGACGAGGATGAACCCGCCCTGCTCGTCGAGTTCGACGGTTCCCCCCACAGGTTCGCCGTCGACGGTGGCCTTCATTCCGCTGGGTGTGTCGTTGAGCAACACGCCCGGCTGGATGATCTTGAGGACGCTGTCCTCGAACATGGAATAGGTATCGTTGACGGCCGCCAGCAGGCGGCGGTCTTCCAACTGTTCGCACCGTAGGCTTCTGCGCACGTCTGCATCTCCCCCGCCGATTCCTGAACATTGGGAAAAGCGAACCGTGGCATTGCGGTCACCATACCACCCCCCCGCGGGAAAGTCGTGTTTTTTGTCGATTTATTCTGTAAGCGAGCAACCGTGTCGCTCCGCCGCGACTGCGCGGCGCCCGCAAGGATGTCGTAGCCACAGGCAGTTCGCCGAAACGCCGCCGCCGCGAGCGCTGCGAGCGAGTGCGTGTCAAGAGCGCGCTCGCGAGGCTGCGAGGGTTCCCCAAGAAAGTCCCTTTGTGCGGCCCCGCGGGCCCACTTATAATGCGGGCTGCCGCGATGATCCCATGCGTGAGCGCGGCCACCTTCTCCGACAACTTCGCTCAGTCCCTGCGGAAGGAATCTTCGCCGTGCTGTCTGTTCGACCGAAAGTGGCTGAGCTGGTGTTTCAACTCTACGGTCGGGCGCTGCATCCGGAGTTATTCGAGGTCTTCGGCTCGAGAACGGTTCGCCGCGGCGATTACGAAGCGACCGTGCAGATCACCAGCGCCGGCCACTTGGTGACCTGGCGCTACCAAGGGCTGACGCTTACCGAGGTCGCCGCCTCGGCCCATCATCCCTTGCCGCAACGGCGGCGGCTCCTCTCCTACCGGCTCAAGGGAGAGCGCAACGACCACATCAGTTGCCGTGGCGGCGTCCGCTATCAAGTGGCGTTCCAGCTCGAGCCGGTCGAGCCCGAGGTGTTCTGGACGTTCAACAACGAGCTCTCCCTTGATGGACTGCGGAACGGCCTGATCCACAAGTTCAACTCCAGCGGCCGGATGGCGCTGGGGGCCGTAAGCTACATCAACGTCGAAACGCGGAACCGCAGCCTGCTCGTGCAAGCGTTCCACACCTTCCCCGACGACTACGCGATCGTGAAGAGCCAATCGCTCTTCGAGATCCCGTAGCGTCTTCCTGGCGGCAACCGCTAGCCCTCATGTCCGGATCGTCCATCGAGCGTTTGGTGGGCATCGACTACGGCTCCGTGCGGATCGGCATCTCCCTGGCCGACACCGAGGTCGGCATCGCGAGCCCCTACGAGAACTACAACCGCCGCGGCGACGCGCTCGACGCCGAGTACTTTCGCCGCTTGGCCCGCGAAACCCGTGTGACGCGGTTCATCGTCGGGCTCCCGGTCCATCTGAGCGGCAGCGAGAGCGCCAAGTCGACGGAAGCCCGGCGCTTTGGCAAGTGGCTCGGGGAAACGACAGGCGTGCCGATCGAGTTCTTCGACGAGCGGTTCACTACCACCGAGGCCCAGTCGCTCCTGGCGACGGCCGGATTCTCCAAGAAACAGCGCAAGGCCCGGCTCGACAAGCTGGCCGCGCAAATCATGCTCTCAGCCTATCTCGAAACCCGCGGCCGCGCCGCCGAACCGCCTCGGGGCCTCGACGACTAGAGTTCCGCCTTCGCCGGCGACGAGTGCCCGGCGGTCGCCAGAGCGGCGTCCGATGCCTCGGGCGCCGTGGGGGGCGCACGGAAAAGATCGTCGTATTGGGTTTGGGCCAGCCGCACCAAGATGAGCTTTTGTTGTTCGCCGCGCGCTCCGCTGGCGAAGAAGTGGTGCCCGAGCGTGCCCGGACTGTCGGGCAGCTTGCCCAGCACGAGCACGTCTCCTGGCGCGAGCAGGACTTCCATCTGCAGTCCGTCATACGCCTTGCTTGCCCGCCCCGGCAAGAGCGTCAACATTCCGCCCATGGTGGCGTGCTGCATCCGCGGCTCGCCATATTGGATTTCCGGCAGCAGTTCGAGCCGGGCCTGCCCGTCGCCTTGGGGATGCGTCGTCACCCGAAAAATGGCCTGGGGCTTCGGCAGATTGCCGCCGGTCAGGCGGCCCTGCCCATCGCGATAGAGCACCGCCCACCGCTCGGCCACGTCGGACACGATGATCTCCCCAGATCGCCCCGCGCGGGCATGGCGGCGCTCGCTTTCGAACGGCGCCGGTTGGTCGACCGACGTGAGAGTCAATCCGCCCGGCAGGATCTGGGGCTTGTGGGCATCGAGCAGCTTTTGGATGACCGGAGGCACGCGCCCCGCCACGCGCCCGGCCCGCAGGCCATTGCGGGCCAACTGGGCACGCAGGCCGGCCGGCAGGTGCTGTTCGTCGACCTCTTTCCAGAGTTCGTCGTTGAGTTCCGCGTCGTCCGCGGCGCCCCGAATTGTACAGATTTCGAGCGCCACGCTGTCGGCCGGCATCGTGGGAGCCTCGAGCGGCGAATGACCGGCCTCATCCAGGGATGCTCCCTGGCCAGCGAGCAAGAGCGGCGCGCAGCCCGCGGCGCCGGGCACAAGACACAGCGCAAGCCACACGACCTGCCTGCGGAAAGGATGAAAATGGGCCACGAAAAGCGCTAACCAGCCACGAAACACCCCGTATCCCGCCCCGCAGGTTCAACGTCGTCCGCGGCGTCGGGCGAGAAAGGCGGCGTAGGCTAGTCAGATTCAGCGAGAGTGTCAACGCGACTCGGCCCGGACGGCCAATCGGCGTCGCCAAAGCGGCCGGCGCCACCGGGCAGGCCGCGAAAGTCCAGGCAATTCCTAGATCATTGGCCCGGCCGAGGCACTGAAGGGCTGTCGAAGCTGAGAAGGCAACGATCGGCGGAGCGAGCGGCGAGTCGGACCGGCCATTGAATTGGGTAGTCGAAAGCTTGTCCCGAAATCATAGCGAATCCGCACCGTTAACCATTTGACTAATCTGGGCAGCTATCCGACACTACTTAATTCTCCGTTCCCCACAGAAGAACGGTATTCATTCCCCGGAGAATGCCACCATGGCCCGACTCAAGACGAGCAAGTCTGATCTGATTCGCAAGACGCTGGGCGAGCTCGGCCCCGAGGCTCGCAACCGTGACGTGATCGAGAAGTTGGCGGGTGACAAGATCACCGTCAGCGCGCAAATGGTCAGCACGGTTCGCGCGCGGATGGGCGGAGCGACCAAGGCCGCTGGCGTTCGTCGCCCCGGCCGTCCCGGCCGGCGGCCAGCTCCCGAAAGCGTTTCGCTCTCGGCGCTGATCAACGCGAAGAAGTTGGTCGCGGAAACGGGTTCGCTCGAGGCCGCCCGCCAAACGCTCGACGCTTTGGCTCAGCTTGTGTAGCGAATGGATTCGCCGTGTTGACAACCGCCGTACTCGGCGATCCCTC
>JBGAPH010000094.1:0-14054 GCA_044221365.1 Pirellulales bacterium | reverse complement strand
TCCAAGAGGTCGCCACGCACGACGACCAGGTTGGCGGACCGCCCGGCGGCGAGCGTGCCTACTCGATCAGCGATGCCGAGCAGTTCGGCGGGCGTAGTCGTCAGTGCGCGGAGGGCATCATCGCGGCTCAGGCCGCGGCGTCGGCGGCTGGCTTCGGCTTGTCTTTCGTTTCTTCTTTCGCCGGCGCGGAGCGCGTGGCAGACCAGCGGAAGCTCGTGCCATCGGCCCAGAGGCCCTCGCCTGCCAGTTCGAGCGCATCGGCCGTTTCGCTCCGCACCGCGCCGCTGATCCGTACGGTGCCTTCGCGACCGATGGGCTGGCCGGCGAACGAGGCGCTGAAGCGGCCGTGGTCGAAGGCCGGATTCTTGAGCTCGAGCGTCTTGCCGTCGCGCTCGAGTTTTCCGCTGAGCTCGTTGGGCTTGCCGGAAAGCTCGAGTGTCGCGACCACTTGTTCCGGCGCATCGGGGGCCACGACCAGCCGCCAGGTTCCGCGGAGGTCGAGCTTCGCTGTGGGCTCGAGTTCGTAGCGGCGTCCAAGAGGTCGCCACGCACGACGACCAGGTTGGCGGACCGCCCGGCGGCGAGCGTGCCTACTCGATCAGCGATGCCGAGCAGTTCGGCGGGCGTAGTCGTCAGTGCGCGGAGGGCATCATCGCGGCTCAGGCCGCGGCGCACCGCCTGACGCACGCTCTTGAGGAAGTCGCCGACGTCGGGCAGACCGTGGCTGGTGAGCGCGATCCTTACGCCGGCCTTGGCCAAGCGGCCCGGATTCTCGGGGGCCAGATCCCAGTGGAGCAGATCCTCGAGCGCCGCCGCGTGCGCGGTTTCCAGCGTGGCGACGTGCGGCGGTTTAGGGAACCGCACCGGCACGATCACCGGCCGCCCCGCTTGCTTCACCGCCTCGAGCTGCCGATACTCGTGCCCCGACCCATGGATGATCGCCTGCAGGCCAAACTCGCGGGCGAAGCGGTCTGCCCGCAAGAAGTACAATTCGTCGCTCGTTTCGAAGATCACCGGCATTTGCCCGCGAACGCTCGCGCCGAGCGCCGCGAGAGCGTCGTTGCGCTCAGGGCGGGGGACGGTGGTCGACGCGTCGAAAGCCCGCCAGGCTTCGTCGTACCAGGCGGCGTCGTAGAACGCCTGACGGGCGAGCGTGAGGGCGCCCATCGGCGAGTTGGGATAGTGGTCGCGTCCGCCGCGCCGCAGCGTCAACACCACGTGCTGCCCGGCGCGCTCGCGGAGGATCGTTTGCGCGCTGGCGTCGTCGGCCGTGGTGACAACCGCGCTCGCGCCGCGGACGATGCCGGCCGGCGGGGCCACCAGCCGCACCGTGATGCCCTGCCCGCGAAACTGCTTGTTGCGGCCTTCGTCAGGCTTGTAGTGCGCTGCGGCGTCGAGCTGCGGCGTGACTTCAGAATTCCAGTAGGGAGCGCCGCGCTCATGAACGGCGCTGGCCGCCTCGTCACCGCCGGACAACTCACCATAGGCGTCGATCAAGCCGGGATAGATCGTTCGGCCTTCGAGGTTCCAGACACGCGCGCCCGCCGGCACGGCGATGTCGGCCCCCACGGCGACGATCCGCCCTTGATCGATCACCAGCGTGCCGGGCTCGATCACTTGGCCGGGGGCCGCTACGATCTTCGCTCCGACCAGGGCGTGCAGTGTAGGGTTGTTGCTCCGCAGCCCTTCAGGAGGCCGGGTTTCGATGTCGGCGGCGTCGGCGCGCGCGAAGGCGGCCAGCAGCAGAACGAGCGCAAACGAGCGGCGGCGGGGGATGAGCGGCATGACTCTCGAGCAGCGCGACAAGGTGGGCAAAGTCTAGCGGCGGGCTCCGGCCCGGGACTTCTAGTCTTCACGGCCGCGCACGGGCTGTCAACGCAGGCGGTCGGCGGCTAGTTACCCAGCGGTTTCCCTTGGCGCAAGCGGGAAACGCACGCGGTAGGCCTGATGCCCAGCGGCCAACTCGGCCGCATAGAGCTTGGCCAGCTCTTGCCGCAAGTCCGCAGCGCTGGCAAAGCCGCCGCGGCGAGCGTCTTCGTCGGTCAGATCGGCCAGGGCGACTGACTCCACAGTCTCAACCAAGATGTGCCCCACGCCCGGCACGTAGCTCCGCTGCCCGGCCCGCATCCGGCGGTGCCTCCAAAGCCGGATCGTTTGCGTTTTTTCGCCGGCGCGAATCGCCGGCAGAAACTTCTTCTTGAAGAGCAGCATGGCGCAGGAACCGACTGGCTGGCCGGCAAAGAGATCGCACGGCGTTTCCTCCTACCCCATCACCCGCTCCAAGAACTGCCGCGTGCGAACGTGTTGCGGGCGGTCGAGCACTTGTTCGGGGGGGCCTTGTTCGACGATCACGCCGTCGGCCAAGAGCACCACTACGTCAGCCGCCTTTCGCGCGAAGCCGATCTCGTGGGTCACCATCAGGATCGTCAGCCCGTCACGCCGCAGATCGGCCAGCACCTCGAGCACTTCGTGCTTGAGCTCGGGGTCGAGCGCGCTCGTGATCTCGTCGCAGAGCAGGCACTGCGGCTGCATCGCCAGCGCGCGGGCAATCGCCACGCGCTGCTTCTGACCGCCGGAGAGCCGCTCGGGCCAGGCGGCCGCGAAGTCGGCCAGCCCCACGCGGGCCAAGAGGTCGCGGGCGCGCCGCTCGCATTCGGCCGGCACAGCGCCGAGCACGCGCCGCGGGGCTTCGGTCACGTTGTCGAGCACCGAAAGGTGGGGAAAGAGCTGAAAGTCCTGAAACACCATGCCGACGAGCCGCCGCACCTGGCGAAGCTGCTCGGCGCGGCCGTTGCCGGCGGCCTGGCTGACGGCGTTCAAGACGTGCGGCCCGACGCGAATCTCGCCGCCGTCGAAGGGCTGCAGGCCGTTGATGCAGCGGAGCAAGCTCGACTTGCCGCCGCCGCTGGGCCCGATCAGCGCCACAGTCTGCCCCTGCGCCACCTCGAGATCAACGTCGCGCAGCACCACGCGGTCGCCGTACCGCTTGGAGACATCGGTGATGCGGAGAAAGGTGGGCGCGTCGGGCATGGCGGCTTCCTTTCAAGGGCGCTCGCGAAAAGCTGATTGTACGCCCGGCTGCCCGCCAAGGCGCTACTCCCGCACCCGCATCCGCACGCAGCGGCTCCGCAGGCAGGCCAGCTTGTCGATCGCGGCCAGGGCGCTGCGAGTCGCCCCTTCGGTCGTTTGGTGCGTCATGATCACGAGCGGCACCACGCTTTGGTCCTTGGCCTTCGCTTCGTGCTGGATCACCGAGGCGATCGAGATCTCGTGGCGGCCCAGCACGCCGGCGATTTCCGAGAGCACGCTGGGGCGATCGTCGACATCGAACCGCAGATAGTAGCGGCTGCGGACGTTGTCGTAGTCGCGGGCGGTGACGCGGGCTGCCCGCTTCGACCAGAGCTCGAGCGTGCGAAAGGTGATGGCCGTGCGGCCGACGACGGTGTCGATCAGATCGGCGACCACGGCGCTGGCCGTCGGCATTTGCCCCGCGCCCAGGCCGTGGAAGAAGACCGTGCCCACGGCGTCGCCGACGACGCTCACCGCGTTGTAAGCGCCGGTGACTTCGGCCAGCGGCGTGCCCATTTTCACGAGCGTGGGGGAGACGTGCAGCTCGAGCTCGTCGTCGACGAGCTTGGCCACCGCCAACAGGCGCACGCGGTAGCCCAGCTCGCGGGCATAGCGAATGTCGGCAGCGTCGAGCTTGTCGATGCCGCGACGAGGAATGTCGCGCCAATGCACGCGGGCGCCGAAGGCCAGGTGCGCCAGGATCGCCAGTTTCTGGACGGCGTCGCTGCCATCGACGTCCATGGCCGGATCGGCCTCGGCATAGCCCAGCCGCTGTGCTTCGGCCAGCGCCTCGGCGTAGCCGACGCCGCGTGCTTCCATCTGCGTGAGGATGTAGTTGCTCGTGCCGTTCAAAATGCCTTGCAGCGACTCGATTTGATTGGCCGAGAGACAGGTGCTGATGTTGGCGATGATCGGAATGCCGCCGGCCACCGCCGCCTCGAAGGCGATCGAGCGGCCGAGTTCGCGGGCACGGTCGAAAAGTTCCGCGCCGTGCTCGGCGAGCAGCGCCTTGTTGGCGGTGACAATGTTCTTGCCGCTGGCGAGCAACTCCAAGATGATCGTGCGCGCCGGCTCGAGCCCGCCGATCAACTCGGCTACCGTGTGAATTTCGGGATCGCTGGTGATCGACTTCAGGTCATTCGAAAGCACGCCGGCGGGCAGCTTGAGGCCGCGGGCCTTCTCGAGGTCGCGGACGACCACCTTCTCGAGCCAGAGCGTGCGGCCGGCGTGGCGGGCCGTGCGGTCGCCGTAGTCCAAGAGGAGCTTGGCCACGCCGGACCCCACCGTGCCGAGCCCAACGAGGGCGACCTTGGTTTTTTCCATGGAGTTGCGGTTTCCGCCGAAGCCCAGAACGAGAGTGAGAGGAGTCGCCGCAATCCTAGGTCGCGCTGGCGTTTAGCGTCAAGCGAGAGCAGACCGTCGGCATCAGAACAGATCCGGCCAGACTGCTTAACTGGCAGCACATCCGAACCGACATACCCTGGCAAGCGTACTTTGTGATACAAAGTGAATGCCGCCTCAGGCATTCAACCAATTCGGACTCCTTGTGTCGCCACCGAATCCTCCTTCCTGCGAGTCCACCTTGGCGACGTCGGAACCGGATTGGAGTCCTCGGTTCACGCTGCTGGGCTTGATCGGCGCGATCACCGCGGTTGCGGGGGTGCTTGGCCTGCTGCGCTGGAATGCAGCCCTCACGTTTGCTTGGCTCGTCGCGACGGTCGCACTCTACGGCTCGCTTGCCATCGTGATTTCCCATCGCTCGGCTTGGCGTCGTCCTCTTTGGATGAGGCTTAGCGCATGTGGCCTGGTGACGCTTGCGGCGGGAGCTTTCACGTTCGCCACCGCTCACATCGATCCCGGCCTGGCGATCGCGTGGTTCTTTGCCTGTCTCATTATCGGCGTTTGTCTGACGTTTCAGCTTGGCGTCGGAGAGGCTTTGCTGACTGTGTTCGTGCTCTTTTTGCCGGCACTCCTGGCCGCAATGTTGGCCGGCTTTCTCGTGAGTGTGTTGCTCTTCGGGCCGAGGTAGAGCCAAAGCCATCCGCGGGGCTGTGCGCCGCTGTCAGCGGCCCTTGACGCCCATCGCCGGGGCCGGATACTCACAAGTCTTGGCCGTGTTTTTGCCCAGATCGGGCGAAGCCGCCAGGCGGCCAGCCCTTCCCAAAAGCACACAGCCCTCCCTGGGAGTTTGCAGAAATGCGTCGCGCGAAGATCACCATCGTTGGCGCCGGCAACGTAGGCGCCACCACCGCACACTGGTGCGCCGCAGCCGAGCTGGGAGACATCGTCCTCCTCGACGTGCCCCAAACCGAGAACATGCCCAAGGGCAAGGCGCTCGACCTGATGCAGGCCAGCCCCGTGATGGGCTTCGACTCGAACATCGTGGGCACGACCGGCTACGACGAAACGGCCGGCAGCGACGTGGTGGTGATCACCGCCGGCATCGCCCGCAAGCCTGGCATGAGCCGCGACGACCTGCTCGGCACCAACGCCAAGATCGTCGGCTCGGTAGCCGAGCAGATCAAGAAGACGAGTCCTCAGGCGGTGATCATCGTCGTCAGCAACCCGCTCGACGCGATGGTGCAAAAGGCCTTCCAGGTGAGCGGCTTTCCGCCGGCCCGGGTGTTTGGCCAGGCCGGCGTGCTCGACACTGCGCGGTATCGCACGTTCCTAGCCCAGGAGTTAGGCGTGAGCGTCGAAGACATTTCGGCCCTGCTGATGGGCGGCCACGGCGACACCATGGTGCCGCTGCCGAGTTGCACCACGGTCGGCGGCATCCCGGTCACGCGGCTGATCGCCCGCGACAAGCTCGACGCGATCGTCGACCGCACGCGCAAGGGGGGCGCCGAGATCGTGGGGCTGCTGAAGACCGGCAGCGCCTACTACGCCCCCGCCGCCGCCACGGCGCAAATGGTCGAAGCCGTCGTCCGCGACAAGAAACGGCTGATCCCCGTGGCCGCCTACTGCGACAAGGAATACGGCGTCGGCGGCTACTACGTAGGCGTGCCAGCCATCCTGGGCACGGGCGGCGTCGAGCGGATCATCGAACTCGAGCTGGATGCCCAAGAGAAGGCCGATTTCCAGAAGAGCGTGGACGCGGTGAAGGAACTGGTGGCCGCGATGGCGAAGCTGGGCTAGAGAAACTTGGCTGAGCGGTGGTTGCCGCTTCTTGGTCCGCACAGCGGACCCTACAGGTAGGGTCCGCTGTGCGGACCTTTTGTTGCTAGGTGGAGGGACCGACATGGAGCGAGACTTTCCCCAGGTTCGTTGGGACGCCTCGGTGGCCGAGGAGTGTCGCCGGCTGGTGCGGCTGGCGATCGCCGAAGACCTAGGGGACCAGCACGATTGGACCACGCTGGCGCTCGTTCCCTCCGGAACGACGGGCAGGGCAGCCGTCGTTTCGCGCCAGTCAGGCGTCGCCTGCGGGCTGCGGGCGGCCGAGATCGTGCTCCACGAGATGGACCTTCAGGCCGAGTGGCTGCCGCATGCGACCGACGGCGAGGGGCTCTCGCCAGGCCAATCGCTGGGAGAGATCGCCGGCAGTGCCCGCACTTTGTTGGCCGTCGAGCGGACGCTGCTGAACTTCATCGGGCGGCTCTCCGGCATCGCCACGCTCACACGGAGTTTTGTCGATGTGGCGGCCGGTTCGAAAGCCTGCATCTACGATACGCGGAAGACGACGCCGGGCTGGCGGCGGCTCGAGAAGTACGCGGTGGCGTGCGGCGGGGGGCATAACCACCGTTTGGGGCTCTGCGACGCGATCCTGATCAAGGACAACCACCTGGCGTTCGGCGCCTCGGCGGGCGAGCGATTTTCTCCAGCCGAGGCGGTGGCGAAGGCAAAGGCATTGCGGGGGCAATTCGGGCCTCACGACCATCGCAGCCAGATGCTGATCGAGATCGAGGTCGACACGCTCGACCAACTCGACCAGGTCCTCCCGGCGGGGCCCGACCTGGTGCTGCTCGACAACATGCCGCCCGAGTTGCTGGCCCAGGCGGTTGCGCGGCGGGACACGGCAGCGCCGAGGGTGGAGCTCGAGGCCTCGGGCGGGGTCCGGCTCGACACGGTCGCTGCGATCGCTGCCACCGGCGTAGACCGGATCAGCGCGGGCGCCATCACGCATTCGGCGGTCTGGCTGGATGTGGGGCTGGATTGGCGGTAGCGGGCGGAATTGGCTTAGTCGCCCAGCCGTCTTCCTCCGCCTTCGGCCCCGAGGCGTCGCTCATCCCGGCCCTCTCCCACGGGGAGAGGAGACAGGCGCAGCGGCCAAGGTTCTGACCTAGGGTTGTGGTGGAGCGCCGCGCCTTTGGGGAGAGGCCGCGGCGCATTCTTGCAGCGCGGCGGGGAACGCTAGGAAGCGAGAGGGGACCCCGCCGCGCTCTTTCCTTGGCGGGACGCCGGTTCTAATTCCACGCCGCGCTTCGCAGCCTATCAATTCGCGCCCGAAGCACTTTGCGCAGATAAATCGGCGCGCCTCTTGTAAAGCATTTTGTGGCAATCTATTTTGTTATTCGTTGCCTCTATTTCTTTTCTCTCGGCCTGAACGCGTTGCGGCCGCGCTCCTGCCCGGCAAGGGCGCCGAATGCCACCCTCATGCGCCCCGCGCCGTCCGTGTTCTTGCCTGCCATAGGATGATCCTTCATGCGATGCCGCGCTGCGTCGTTCGCGGGCCTGAAGGGGCTGTTGATTGTAGGTGCTTTGGGAACGCTGCTGGCTCTCGTGCGGCCAGTCGTTGACCTCCCGAGTTTTAGGGCCTTGGCGGTCGAGCCGCCCGTCGCCGACCCGTTCGCCGACGACCGCCCGGCCAAGCCCTCGCCACCGGCCAAAGCGGTCGAGCCTCCGTCGACTGATGGGGCCGCGCCAGCCGCCGATCTGCTGGGCAGCTACTTGCCTCGGGCGGCCGACGCCGCGGTCGACGATTACACGTTGGCCGATGATCCGCAGGCCCCGCGTCCGCAAACGCCCGCCACGTACCAGGAACTGCTCGCCGAGCGGCAGAAGCTCGACGACACGGTCTGGAAAGGGGAGCGGCTCGCCCAAGAGCACGAGCGCGCCTTCGTATCGCTCTGGGACGATCTGCTGGCGACCAAGGACCCCTACACGGTGCTCCGCGCCTTCCCCTTCGAGGAGTTGCGGATCGGCGGCCCCGGCAAGCCCATGGAGCTCGACTGGGGCATCCGGCTGACGCAACTCAGCGCCGCGCCCACCACGATCAAGGCGGCCGAGTGGCCGGCTTGGCTCGCGCGGTTTGAGGAGGCCGGCTTTCAGATCGTGGAAACCGAGTGGCACCATTCGAAGTTCGATCCGCCGACCGAACATTCTCCCGCCAAGAGCGCGGTGGCCACCGTGCTGCACGTGAAAAACGACCGCACGAACACTCGCTACATCGTGCGCGGCAGTTTGGGAGTCGAGTGGGCGGCCGAGCGCGACGCCCGCGGCAACTTCAAGCCGGCGCGGCTCACGGCGACCGACTTTCGCATTGCAGAGCGGCAAGGCGAGCCCTGCTTCGAGCCCTTGCAGCAAGCGCCGTTCGACGTCGACGTGGCAGGGCGCAAAGCGCCGACCACGATCCACCCAATCCTCTGCTACGACCTCAACGGCGACGGCCTCTCCGAAATCGTCGTGGGGGGCTACAACCTCGTCTACTGGAACCAAGGGGGAGGGCGGTTCAAGCAAGAAAAGTTCTGCGAAAACGGCGCCAAGCATGCCAACAGCGGCTTGATTGCCGACTTCACCGGCGATGGCGTGCCTGACTACCTGTGCGGCGTCAAATCGGGGCCGCTGCTCTTGTTCGTGGGCGCCGAAGGGGGCACGTTTCCTACGCCGCCGCGCCCCGTGACGGCCGCAGGCAAGCTGCTCGTCCCCACGTCGCTGTCCTGCGGCGACATCGACGGGGACGGCGATCTCGAGGTGTTCGTCGGGCAATTGCGGCCTCCCTATCTCAAGGGCAAGGTGCCGGTTCCCTTCTACGACGCCAACGACGGCTTCCCCGCCTACTTGCTGCTGAACGACGGCCAAGGCAACTTCAGCGACGTGACCGACCTGGCGGGCCTGACCAAGAACCGCTTCCGCCGCACGTTCAGCAGCACCTTCACCGATCTCGACGCCGATGGCGATCAGGATTTGATGGTCGTGAGCGACTTCTGCGGACTCGACGTCTACTACAACGACGGCCAGGGGCAATTCACCGAAGTCACCGATCAGGTGGCCCCGCAGCGCCGCGCGTTCGGCATGTCGCACACCTTTGGCGACTACAACCTTGACGGCCGGCTCGACTTCTACATGATCGGCATGAGTTCGACCACCGCGCGGCGGCTCGACCACATGAAGCTCCGCCGCGAGGACCACCAGGAATACGCCGGCTACCGCCGCCACATGGGCTACGGCAACCGCATGCTCTTGGCGAGCGACATGGGCTACGAGCAGGCCCCCTTCAACGCCGACGTCGCCCGCACCGGCTGGTCGTGGGGCAGCACCACGCTCGACTTCGACAACGACGGCGACCCCGACATCTTCGTGGGCAACGGCCAGCTCTCCGGCAAGTCGACCAAGGACTACTGCACGCACTTCTGGTGCCACGACATCTACGTCGGCAACCGGCAGAACGATCCCGCGGTGAAGCAACTCTTCACGAGCGTCGCTCCGCAACTCGACGGCAGCGACTGGTCGTGGAACGGCTACGAGCACGACGCCCTGTTCATGAACCGCGGCGGCACGGGCTTTCTCGACATCGGCTTCCTCATGGACGTCGGCTTCGAGTTCGACACGCGCTGCGTCCTCTCGGACGACGTCGACGGCGACGGCCGCGTCGATCTGCTGGTCGAGGAGTACCGGATTCGCGAGGGGAAGTCGATCTTGCACGTGCTCCGCAACCGCTTTGGCGAGCCGAATCACTGGATCGGCTTCAAGCTGCACGAGCAGGGGCCGTTTCGGTCCGCCTTCGGCGTCGAGGCGGTGCTGACCCTGCCTGAGGGCAAACGGGTGGCCCGCAACCTGGCTGGCCACTCGGTGTGGGCGCAGCACGCCAACACGATTCACTTTGGCCTCGGCAAGGAAACCGAGGTCCAGAGCGCCGAACTCACCTGGCCCGACGGCACGAAGGTCACGCTCGACCGGCCCCAGATCGACCGCTACCACGCGGTTACAGCGCCGCCCAAATAGAACCGTACAGGCGAGCGGCCGGCGTAAGCCGGCTGACAGAACCGGCACGACCTTCCGGCCGCGTCCTACCCTGCCCGGCTGGGCCAGGTAAACAGTCGGATCTGGTTGCCGTCGGGATCGGTCGTCAGGATCTCGCGAAAACCTTCTTCGTGCCCCTTAGGGGGAGTCACGTCGCCACCGGCGGCGAGCAGGCGGTCGAACACGGCGTCAAGGTTTTCCACCTCGAGCCCTAGGCTGAATCGCGGGCTAGCCGGGCCGGGGGCGTCGCGGGCAATCAGCGCGAGCCGCGCCGTGCCCATCTCGAGCAGGGCATAGCCGTCGTCGGTGACGCGGACCAGCACCTTGAGGCCGAGCGTTTCGCGATACCAGCGCACGCTCTTCTCCCAGTCGGCGGTGCGAATCTCCACGCAGTACAGGCCCAGGCGGTCTGCCGAAGGCGCGAACCGTTGCGAGGCCACAGAGTTCTCCCAAGTTGTGCATTCACTAGCGGCGTCATCCGGCGTGCGCTCCGTAGACCGCAACGCCCCGAGCGCCCGCAGGGCAGACATTGACCGCCAGGACTTCTTTACTAAAATGTTGCGGTTCTTCAAGTTATACCCAACCGGGGCTAGGGTCGACGAGTCCAGTTTCGGCCGCGTTGGGGCTGCTATTGCCCCTCCGCCAGCTCCTCTCCTGCTCAGAGCGTAAAATCGGCGTCTCACGCTACATGTCTCAAGCCAGCACTACGAATTCTCCTTCAGATCCTGAAATCGGCGCTCTCGAGGCCGCCCGCCGCGACAAGCTCCGCCGCATGCAAGAGCTGGGACACGATCCTTGGGGCGCCCGGTTCGACGGCCACCAATCGATCGGCCAGATCCGTGCCCGCGACGGGGAGATCGTCGTCGATCCGACCCCCGCCGATGGCAAGACGCCCGAGCAACACGGCCCCAAGGTCCGCGCCGCCGGCCGCATCGTCCTCTCGCGCGACAAGGGCAAGCTCATCTTCATGGACATCCGCGATTGGACCGGGCAGGTCCAGGTCTTCGTGGGCCGCGCCCAGGTGGGCGACGACAACTGGGCGCTCGCCCAGTGCTTCGACCTGGGAGATATCATCGGCGTCGACGGGGAGCTGAAGCGAACGAAGACGGGCGAACTGACGATCTTTGCCAGCAAACTGCACATCCTGACCAAGAGCGTCGAGCCGCCGCCGGATAAGTACCACGGCCTCTCCGACCCGGAGCAGAGACAGCGGATGCGCTACCTCGACCTGGCCTACGGCGAGGGCTCGCTGCCGCGGTTCCTGGCCCGCACCAAGATCGTGCAGTCGATCCGGCAGACTTTGGCTGGCGAAGGCTTCGTCGAGATCGAAGGCCCCACGCTGCACACCATCGCGGGCGGCGCCGCCGCCCGCCCCTTCATCACCCACCACAACACGCTCGACATGCAGCTCACGCTGCGGATCGCGCTCGAGCTGCACCTCAAGCGGCTGCTGGTGGGCGGAATCGAGCGCGTCTACGAGCTTGGCCGGGTCTACCGGAACGAGGGGATCAGCCCTCGGCATAATCCCGAGTTCACCATGCTCGAGGCCTACCAGGCCTACGGCGACTACCGTTCGATGATGGACCTGACCGAAAAGGTGATCTGCGACGCCATCGCCGCCGCCGGCCTCAGCCCTCAGGTGGAGTGGAATGGCCGGCCGATCGACTTCACCCCCCCCTTCTTACGCCGCACCTACGACGAGCTCTTCACCGAGCACGCCGGGGTGGCTGCCGACGACGTGGCTGGCATCCGCAAGCTGGCCGAGCAGATCGGCTTCGACACCGCCGGTAAGCACCCCGACGTGGTGAAGAGCGAGGTCTTCGAGGAGAAGGTCGAGGATGCCCTGGTCGGCCCGATCTTCGTGCTCGACTACCCGGCCAGCATCTGCCCACTGACCAAGCGCAAGGCGAGCAACCCGGCGGTGGCCGAGCGGTTCGAGCTGTTCGTCCACGGCATGGAACTGGCCAACGCCTACACCGAGCTCAACGACCCCGACCTGCAAGAGCAGCTCTTCCGCACGCAGCTTGCCGGTCAGAAGGAAGAAGACTCGATGGCCAAGATGGACCACGACTTCATCCGCGCCCTACGGCACGGCATGCCGCCGGCGGGCGGCCTAGGCATCGGCATCGACCGGCTGGTGATGCTGCTGACCGGGAGCGCGTCGATCCGCGACGTGGTGCTGTTTCCGCTCTTTCGGCCCGAGGCGTGATTTTTTCTAACCGCCGAGACGCGGAGGCGCGGAGAGGACAGCAGTTTGCCGAAGGGAGTCGGCGGGAACTGAATCGCTATGAAACCCGATTCCGCTTGCCCCGACGACGCCGCGATCCAAGCCAAGATCGACGCGCTTTGGAGCAGGTATCTCGATCTACTCACGGCGAAGGCCGAGGCGGACCACGCGGCGCCCGAGCGGCGAGCCAGGAATCTGGAAACACTGCGGCAAGCGACCTCGCGCCTCATCGCGGAGGCCGAGCGGGACTTGCCCGGGCGGTTCCCCGGTGAATCTCCGGAACGCTGGCCCGTCCCCACGAGGAGGCGCGCGTATCTGGCGACGTTCCATCAACTGCGAGCCATGGTGTTTTTTCGCTTGGGCCAGCGAGAGAAGTGCTTGGCCGACTACGAACGGTCGCTCGAGTACGACTCGTCGAGCCATTTGCATCTGTTCGAGAATTACGTTTACGCCTGCATCGAATTCAACGAGCCCCTACGTGCGGCGGAGATCGCCAACCGGGCGCCGTTCAAGCTTTGGAGAACCGAGGAAGAGTCGGTTGCCGGCCGCGTGCTGCGTTGGGCCCAAGAGAATCCCACTTTCGCGGCGGCTCTGCGGCCCGAGGTGACGGCCGAATGCCAGCGGCTGGTCGATTTCGGCGCAGGCAGTTCACACTTGAGTGCCGAGGCTTGGAGCGCCTACCAACGCGGAGGGGAAAGGTGAAAGATCCTGAGGCCCCGCGAGAAGCGCGGTTTGGCCCGGCGTATCTGTTTGTCCTCACAAGCGTTGTAGGCGCAGCGGCGGCAGTGCTTTGTGCGTATTGGCAGGCCGAGCCAACCCAGCAGCCGACGATTGCGGTTGCTCTGATCTGGGTGGCGCTGGCTTCCCCCTTGGTGTTTGCCTTGGCATGGCGAAGGGTGCTGCGCTGCCCGGTTCGCTCGTGGCTGACCTGGGCGATCTTCCCTTCCGCGCTGGCCGTGGTCGGCTGTTGGGACATGGTAGAGGAGAATTTTGGCGGAGCCTTCTTACTTCTAGCTTCGTTCGTCGCATTGTTTGCCCCGGTGATTGTCGTCGGGGCGTGTTCGGCAGTTCTCCAGGATTCCGGCAACTGATGGCCGCTATTCTGCCTTTCCTCATGGGTCCATGAGTCCCCCGCGATGAGTCTCGATTTCTACGAAGTCGTCCTCGAGGTCGAAGAGGAATTCGAGGTTCGCCTGGAGCGGGCCGATTGGCCCGCGGACGTGAGCGTGGGGGATCTCTACGAGGCGGTCCTACGGGCGGCGAGACAGCAGCGGCCCGAACGCTTTGTCGATCCAACCTATCCCGACAAGGTCTGGGAGCAACTGAAGCGCCTGCTGGTCACGCAACTCGCCCTCGAACCAAGCGAGATCCTGCCAGGCGCCCGTTTCTATCACGAACTCGGCCTGAGCTAAACAAAAGTGGCCCGCACAGCGTCGCTGTGGGGGCCACATCTCGAGTCGAGCGAATTAACGCTGGGAGCTGGTGGACGGCACGCCCAACCGCGGCCGGGGCGGCGGAAGGGTGCCGCTGTTGGCCGGGGCCGCTGGCGCAGCGACCTGCGAGAACAGCTCGGTCAGCC
>JBGAPH010000093.1:0-14057 GCA_044221365.1 Pirellulales bacterium | reverse complement strand
CGCCCAACCCCGAAGGGAACCTCGCCTCCGCCCCACAACCCCAACCAACCGCACCCCACCGCCACCCGCCGCGGACCAACCCCGCTGCGCAAATCCCTCCCCCAACAACGACGAACGGAATACGCTTGGTTAAGGACTAGAGCGTCTGCGCAAGCGCGTAGCCGAGATTGCGGTTCCTGATCATTGGAATGGATACGCGTTTTTCGAGTCGGCCTTCTTCGTAAGAGACGCGGCGGCCGGGATCGCAACCGACATTCAAGGCGGCGGGCCAGCGCATCAGGGCGCTGACTGCCCGCTCTGTCATCGGCCGCTCCCACTGATCTGGACTGTGAGTCTTGATGAGCGATTTCCCGAGTTCGTTCGGGAGTCCTTCAGCGGGCTCGACAAGCTGTCGCTCTATAGTTGCGCTCGGTGTCCGAAGCCGACGATCTATCGATTGCTATCGTCCGATCGGATTGCGACGATTCGCCCCGATGTCCCAGCAGACTACGATCCGCTGAACGACAGGGACGAACAAAGCCCCTTCGAAGACGTGCCGGCTGCGTTCCAACGGAAGGGAATATGTCTGCTGCCCGTTCCAGCGGCGGTAGAGGATCTCAAACACAAGATCGAGAAAGAGAAGTTTGGATCGCTTTCGGAGAGCGAGAAGACGTACTTGAGCCAAGTCTTTGGGCGAAACGTGCGCTCGGAGTACAGCCTATTCGCGAGTCAACTGGGCGGCCTTCCCTGGTTCTTGCAAACACATCGGGAGATCGTGTGCCCGAACAAGGTAACCGTTCACACCCCGTTGATCAGTGACGGAGTGGGTTGGCCTGCGAAGTGGGCTTGAAGGGCTTGGGTGAGGTATTCGCAACTGTTGCGTGATTGACGGTGGCACGTTTCCACGACGGTCAGAATGGTCTCGACGAAGCGGCTGCCGCGGGGGCTTTGCGTGCCGAAGGAGAGCTTTCGCCAGATGACGGCTGGCCGCAATGCGCGTTCGCTGACGTTGTTGGTCGGCTCGACGCCTTCGACCTCGAGAAACGTCCACAGCCAGTCGCGATGCGCGTAGAGCGGCCGGCACATTCCGACCAGTTTCGACTGGCCGCTGAATGCTCCGCGCAGCAGCAAGCGGTCGATCTCCTGGCGGATCGGCTGCAGCAAGGCCAACGTTGCCGCGCGGCTGAGCGTGCCGTCGCGGCAACACGCCCAATGCCGAAACAGCTCCTTCGTGGGCCGCATCAGGTCCCAACCGAGGCGTTTCACCTGAGGGTCCGGATGGTCGATCAGGGCCTGAAAGTCGCGTTTCAGATGCGCCCAACACCACTGGGGGCGGCCGACGTTCCAGTACATCTTGGCCCGGTCGCAATTCACGACACCGTCGAAGGCTTCGGTGAGCAGTTCCTCGAGCACCGTCGCGGCTCGTGTAGCCCGCAGGGCGAAGACGGTGTAGGCGTCGGCGACGAACGTCCACAGCCAAGCCTTGGCCTGGGCTTCCTTCGTCGGAGATTCGTCGATCCCCAGCACGGCTTCGTCGGGCAGCCGCGCGGCCAACTCCGCGTAGGCGGGCGTCAGGGCCGCCGTCGCCTGGTCTTGCAGCTTGACGACCCAACCGGTCGAACAGGGTTGGTTCAGCACTTGTTCCAGGAACAGAGCCACCCGCCGCTTGCTCTGCTTGAAGCAGCCCATCAGCAGTGCGGTCAGGGCCACCAACCGCGGCCCCGCCTGACTGCGGGGCACGCCGGGGGACAGCGCGCCGCTGGTGCGGGTCGAGCAGCAGGGACACTGCAGCCGGTGCAGTTGATATTCGGTGACCAGCGGCTTGATCTCGGGCAGTTCCCACACCTGATGCCGCCAGGGGGTCGGATCCTCGCCGGCCAGCGGTTGGCCACAGCGTCGGCACGCCTCGGGCTTGAGCGCGACCACCGCCGTGCATTGTTCGCTGGGAATCAAGGCCCGTTCGGCCTTGGGATGCCCCGGTTGCCCGCCCCGCGGGCGTTTCGATTTCGGCCGGGGCGGCGCCGGCTTGGCGTGTGGATGCGCGCTGCTCGGCGGCAGCGACGAATTCCGCGGGGTCTTCTTCGCCGCCTGGAGTTCGGCCCGCACCGCCTCCAGATCGGCCTCCAACACGGCAAGGCGCTGTTCGTAATGCGCGATCACTGCCTCGAGCAACGCCCGAAATTCAGGCGGCAGGCCAGCGATCTGCTCAGGCGTCAGCGGCGGTCGCGACATGCCGCAGATGTCGCCGATTTCGCCACCTGCGCGAAGACCAGTTCTCGCTCCCCACAGGACTACCCGACCATCCCGGGGCGTGAACGGTTACCCGAACAAGGAATGTGTCGCTTACATGGAATGGTATCCCTGGACGGAGCACGAAACACGGTTCCTGATGAAGGAGCTAGCCGTTGTTTGCAATGACGTGGGGCTCGACATGAACATGAACTATTCGCAAATTGCCTTTCATGTTTGTTGGCTTTGTAAGACGATCCACGCCGAGTATCGGTGCGGTTGAGCGGGTGAGATCGTTCACCAGAACACGGTTCCGCAAACCTCGATGACGGGCTCTGTCCAGGTGCGGCTGACTCCCGATCTCTTTCGAGAGAACGAGGCATTCAACCTGCCTCGGTGCTGGGCGACCTCGTACCCGGTTGGCGCCGTCACATTCTTGGCGACTCG
Organism: Pirellulales bacterium; assembly: GCA_044221365.1. GTDB lineage: Bacteria > Planctomycetota > Planctomycetia > Pirellulales > JBGAPH01 > JBGAPH01. Next base: position 11,402 of record JBGAPH010000093.1, on the reverse strand, counting down.
GCTCGACCGTTCGACGTCACTCGAAGCTCTGTCCGCGCGATGTGCGGAGTCTTTGCAAAGTGCGCTGCGAGTGTCGACCGCGTTCGCCGACTTCTCGCTCTATTTATTCGCGAGCGCACGGGTCTTGCCCCTGTCTCCGCGTCCAAAGTGCCTCATGCGGCAACATGGTCCGCGTCCGGCGTTGCATTTCCTCGAAGTGGGCGAGCGGGCCGTTGAAATCGAGATTGCCGATCCCGTTGACACGCGGTTCGCGGCAATTGTTCCGGTCGAGCAGGAGCAAGTTGCAGCCTCGACAAATCGGTGCCGTAGAGACGGCCAATGCTTCGTGTTCCTCGCGCCGGAGGACCTGGCAATAACGCCGGAGCGGGTCCTCGACTTCTTTGGCCTGGGCTTTCCGCCCGATCGACAGGGAAGGACGACCCGGCCCGACTTTCCGCGGCTGATCCTTGGCTCGCTGGAAGACGACATTTACCCCATTCGGATGTTCGGTGCGTTCGATGATCGCGATGTCGCACTGCAGGTTTTCGGGCGTGCTGAGCGGCTGGATCGCTTCTATCGCGACATTTTGAGCTCAAGTGTTGCCGGGCCGGACTAGATGGCCTGGCCAGCCATTTGCTTGACGCCGCCCCCCGTCGGTTCGGTATCCTGAACGGCGGTCTGTCAGGAGCGTCTCCAATGCCCTTCGCCGGGTGCTGTCATGCGACCCTTCGCGTTTATCGTTGCCCTCGCGTTTGCGTCGGTCGTTTGTGCCCACGACCTGGCCTATAATCCGGATCGTCTCGCTCCGAGCATCCTCGACTCGTCCAGCGGCTGCCAAGACGGGGTTTGCGATTTCGTCACCAGCAGCCAACTCACGGCCTTTTCGCTCTACGGAGGCGTCGCACTGGCACTGACTCCCGGTGGGGAGTTTCTCAAGACGCACGTCATCGACAGCCTCTATCTACGCGGACAGGTCGACGCTGCGTGGATCGTTTCCTACGACTCGAGCACATACGCAATCACCAACTATGCGATTGGCGTGCCCACGCTCATTTCGGCGCACGGGACCAAGACGGTGAGTTCCGACAGCGGGACTGCGCGAATTCCCTTCGATTTCGGCGTCACCCGCTACGACTTTAGCGCTAGTCAGATTGGAGGCGCGACCGCATGGCAGGGTCAGCCGCTCGCGCTGCTGCTGGGAGGCGGAACCATCACGGGCCTGGACATCTTCTACAAGACGCACGGACTTACGACCTACGTACCAGTTTTTCCCGCCATCATCCAAGATTCCTCCAGACACGCGGCCTTTTCCAACGGACCATTCACCGATCTATCGCTCGATCCGACTGGCCAAACGCTGATCAACGTGAGCTCCGTGTGGTCTCAGCAGCCCCGAACGTGGACGCCCGAGGATGGGAGTACGCAACTGCTTCCGTTGGGCTTCTCCTACAGCACAGCCGTGCCTGAGCCATCGACCTTGGTGTTGGCGGCGGTCGGGGTGATTCTCTGCTTCGCGAACTTTAGAGTCGGCCATCGCGCGGGGTGCAGGTTGGCTCGGGACGACCATCGATCGTTGCCCGGTCCGCCTTCACCGCCTCCCCGCGTGACAACTCCGTAATCCACCCCCGCCAGGCGCAGCCTCCCGCTCGCCGCAGGCGACAATATGGTAAGGGTGCCGTGCGTCCCCCTTGGCTGGCTGCCGCCGGCCAGCTACCCTCCGCCCCCGTGGGGGAACGCTGCGTTTTGGAGTACAGGTCGATGAAGAACTCTTTGCCAGGCGCTCTCGTGCTGGGCTTCGTGTCTCTGGCCTGGGGCGAGGAGTCGTTGCGGGCACAACCGGTGCGCACGCCCACCGAACTGCCCCCCGCCTCGGAGCCGCCCCCGCCGCAATCGGCCGAGGCCAACTGGTCGTTCCTCGCCGCCCAACCCGCCGCAACGTCCGCGCTCGTCGAATCCGCGCCCGATTCGCCCCAGGCCCGACTCGCCGGCAAGCTGGCCGACCTCGAGCGGCTGCAGCACGAGATCGAGGCCCTGCGGGTGCAGATCGAGGGAAACTCAAGCGCAGTGGGCTGAGCCGCGCGACCCAAAGGCCCGCCGTGCCACACTAGGCGCGCAGCGCACGCAAGGGACGCAAGCGCTGGTTGGGCGCGCTGGCCGGGAATGCCTTCCGGCCCGTGAAGGGGTCGGGCCGGGCTCTGCCCAGGGCCTCGATGCACTCGATCGCGTCGTCCTGAACGTTCTCCCGGAATGGCGGCATTCGGGCGAGACTCTCCTTTCCTGGGTTTCGCCTCACGAATTCGACGCGTCCTGCTGCGTCGCCCGAATGATCGCGGCTCGCTCAGCGATTCGCGTCGCTTAAGTTAGGTCTTCCCTTTACCACAGCTCGGTCCGACGGGCACGCGGCCGTCACCCATGCGGGACGAGGCCGATAGAGGTCAACGCCAGCCGAGCTGCAGGGACCCGCGGAAGCACCTTTCCAGCGAATCCTCGAGCCAATCGCAAAGCTCCGACTCGCGGTCGTCCGAGCGAGGGTGCTGGCGGCGATGGGCAACGACCTTTTCGCGAGGGCCCTGTTGATCTTGCCACGCCGCCTTGACCGCCAGGCTCACGTCATTGTGCGCGCCGATCTCGGCATGCACGAACACCAGGAACTCGCGGTAGAACGCCTCATCGGGCGCGATGGGCTCTTGGTCCGTTTGCACGGAGCAGGTGTAAAAATCATCGACGGCCACTTCGGCGCCGTGGCCGATTTTCTGCGCGAGCTGCGTCAGCCGAGGCAAGGCCAGCTCCTCGCGAAAACGTCGCACGAACTCGAGCGCAGCGCGCCGATCAGCATCCGCCTGGGCTTGCCAGCGTGCGCGGGCAAGCTCTCGGTTGCGGGCCGCGGCCGCGACCTGGGATTTTGACCTCTCGAGCCGATCGAGAAAGCTCTGCGCCATGTTCAAGTCCTCCTCGTGAGACCGCCACGATAACTGAACGTGCGTACAGTATAACGATGCGGTCACGAGGAGGCAAGCAGGCGCCGTAGACGAGCGAGAAAACGGGCCCGAATACGGAGATTCCGCGGAGTTCCGGCGGTTTGCGATTCGTCGCGCGCCGTCGCGCAAGGGTCGAAGCAACGGCGCCCAAGCGAACCCCGTCCAACTCCTTCAGCGGCCATCGCGCTGGGAGCGGCTCGCCCGTGATCAGATCTCGGGCAGGCCGCGCCGCGAACCCGGGGGTTGGGTCGACCCGTCACTGGGCGACGGGAATCGCCGGGAGGTTTTGGGCGTTCCACCGCGTCCAAGCCTGGGTGAGTCGTTCGACGACAGCGGGTTGCTGCGCCGCATGATCATGCTCCTCCGCGGGATCCGCCGCGAGGTCGAACAATTGGATGCTCTCGCCTCGTTCCGGCAGCGTGAGCTTCCAGTTCCCTTCGCGAATGGCCCAGGTTTGGTTCAGCCGCCAAAACAGCGGGCGTGCTTCCAAGGCTTGCCGCGAGCCTCCTTCCAGGGCCGGCAGGAGATTCACGCCATCGAGTTCCTTGCTGGTCGGAGCGCCGACGCTGGCGGCGGCGAGCAGCGTGGGAAAGATGTCGAGGCTGATCACGGGAGTTTCGAAGTCCCTTCCCGCCGGCAGATGCCCTGGCCACGTCACGAAAGAGGGGACACGGATACCCCCTTCCCACAGCGAGAACTTGGCGCCGCTCAGTGGGGCGTTGTTGGCGGCGATGTCGTTGGGTGGGCCGCCATTGTCGTTTGTGTAGTAGAAGATCGTATCGCTCTCGAGCCCCAACTCCCGAACCTTGCCAACGACCTCGCCGACCGCGTCGTCGAATGCCGCCGTGGTGGCCGCATAGGCCTTGCGCTTGCCTTCGAGATTGGGAAACCGCGCCAGATACTCGGCCGGAGGCTGCAGCGGCGAATGGCTGGCGTTGAAGGCCAGGTAGAGGAAGAACGGTTGGTCCTTCCGGCGATCGATGAAATCGACCGCCTCCCGTGCAAACGCCTTTGTCAGATACTCAGGTTCTTCGACCTCGGCGTCCCCTCGAATGATGCGGCCCGGCGCGGCCCCGGCAGGCGGGTTGTTGCCGCTGGCGCCGAGCCGCTCCAAGGCGCCCGGCCGGCGAGGCTGATTGGCGTTGTCCTCGGGCCTGCCGCGCCGAGTTCCCTCGAAGACCATCTTCGCGTCGTCCGCTACGGGGCCGGGCAAATAGCTGTGCATGGCGCCGTAGAAGCCAAAAAATTCGTCGAAGCCGCGCGCCGGCGGGAGGTATTCAGGTTTCTGTCCGAGGTGCCACTTGCCGATCGCACAAGTGGCATAGCCGCCCGCCTTGAGCGCATCGGCCAGAGTGGCCTCCTTGAGGTTCAGCCCTTGATCCGGACGAGGATTGCCATCGTAGCTGTGCTTCTGCTGATAGCGGCCCGAGATCAGCCCTGCGCGCGTGGGACCGCAGATGGGACCTGTAACGTACGCACTCGTGAAGCGAGTGCCGCGCCGCGCGAGGGCGTCGAGATGCGGGGTGCGGACGTCGGGACTGCCCTGAAAGCCGAGGTCGTTGTAGCCCAGATCATCGCTGATGATCAGCACGATGTTGGGTTTGCGCTCGACCTTGCCAGCGCTCGGCGACTCGGCTCGTGCCGCAGGGGCCAAAGCCAGCGCGAGCGACCACGCCAAGGCGCTCGTTCGCACGAAGGCAAATGCTTTCACGGGAAAACCAGTTGAACGAAGGCGATTGGAAAAACAGCGGCCGCCGCGCGCTGCCCGCAGGCAAACACGCGCGGCGGCCACACCCACACGTCACGCGAAGATCTCGTGGACCACTTGGCCCGCCACGTCGGTGAGGCGGAATTCGCGGCCCGCGTATTCGTAGGTCAGTTGCTCGTGGTCCAAGCCCATGAGCGCCAGCAGCGTGGCATGCAGATCGTTGGTGTGCATGCGCCCTTCCACAGCGCGTTGGCCGTACTCGTCGGTGCCGCCGTAGGAGAAGCCCTTCTTCACGCCGGCGCCCGCCAGCCACATGGGGTAGCCCGTGATGTTGTGGTCGCGTCCGTCGGGGCCTTGAGCGTTGGGCTGGCGGCCGAACTCGCTGCCGAAGAGCACCAGCGTTTCGTCGAGCAGGCCGCGTTGTTCGAGATCGGCCAAGAGGGCTGCCGTCGGCTGATCCGTCATCTTCGTGTTGCGGAGCAGGCCGTTGTGCAGGTTCGTGTGGTGGTCCCAGCCTGACTGAGTGACCTCGACGAACCGCACACCCGCCTCGCTCAGCCGGCGGGCCATCAGGCATTGCCGGGCGTAGCTGCCTTCGGGGCCGGGCTTCACGCCGTAGGCGTCGAGCACGCTCTGCGGCTCCTTGGAGATGTCGAGCAACTCCGGCACCTTGCCCTGCATCGTGAACGCAAGTTCGTACGACTGGATCAAGCCCTCGAGGGCGTCAGGCTTGTCGGCCGCCTTGGCGGCGTCGGCGTTCATCGCTTGGATGAGGTCGATCTGCTTGCGCTGCAGCCCGGTGGGGGCCTTGGCCTTCAGATTCGGCAGGTAGCCGACGTCGCTGATTCGGGTGCCTTGGTAGTGCGCCGGCAGGAACGCGCTGCCATAGTTGATGGCGCCGCCGAAGTTCGGCGAGGGATTGACCGTCACGTACCCAGGCAGGTCCTGGTTTTCCGTGCCGAGGCCATAGAGCAGCCAAGCGCCCATGGAGGGCCGCGCCAGCGAGGCGATCGCTGCGCCCGTGTGCAACTGGATCACCGCCTGCGGGTGGGCGGGCGTGTCGGTGTGCAGGCCGCGGATGAAGCAGAGCTTGTCGACGTGCTGGGCGACGTTCGGATAGAGCTCCGAGACCCACGTGCCGGTCTGGCCGTGCTGCGCGAACTTGAACTTCGAGGCGGTGAGCACGCCGCCGCCGGGGCCAGGCTTGCCGCCATCGGCCTGCAGCTTCGGCTTGTACTCGAACGTGTCCATCTGCGAGACGGCCCCTTCCTGGAACAGGAAGATGATCCGCTTGGCCTTGGCCGGGAAGTGAGGGGCCTTGGGGGCAAGGTGCCCCGGCTTGGCTTCGTCGGCCCGCAGCCGCCGGGCGTTCTTCCCCAGCATGCCGGCCAGCGCCAGGTAGCCAAAGCCGGCGCTCGCGCCCTTGAGCACCTGGCGGCGGGAGAGCGATTGGCCGATCGTCGGCAAGAAGTTGGCTCCGAACATCGATTTGATCCTTCAAGACTCAGGGTTATCTGGGGCGATGTTGCGCGCGGGAGGCGCAGCGTGGGCTATTTGAGGTAGAGGAAGTCGGACGAACCGAGCAGCGCCTGGTTCAGGCTTGCCCAGGCCGCCGTGCGGGCATCGGGCAGGGTCACCACTTCCTCGATTACGGGTTCCTCGGGTTCGGGGTCATCGGGATTCACAGCGACGGCCGGCGCCGGCTCCGGCTTCTTGGCGGCGCCGTTCGTTGCTCCGCTCGCCGCGGCATTGCTCGTGGCAGATGCCGTCGGCGCTGGGGCGGCGGCAAGCTGCGGCGGCGACGGCGGGGCGACCAAGAGCGAGTTCGGATTGTTGAACTCCTCCTGGGCGGCGAGCTCGAACTCGGCGACGAAGGCCAAGGCCCGCTCGATTTCGCTGCGCGTCGGCGTGCGCCCGACGGTGGTCCGATACGCCCAGTAGACGCGCCCGGCATCGTCGAGGTCGGCGCGAGCGAGCAGCCGCTCGGCCAGGGCCAACGATTGCCGCCGCACGAACGGGTCGTTCAACAGGTAGAGCGCTTGCGGCGCGACCGTAGTCACGTCGCGCTGGCCCGTGACCAGCCCCTGCTCGGCGAAGTCGAACACCTGCAGGGATTCCGGCACGAGCGTGCGGAGCAGCGGCAGATAGACGCTGCGGTGCGTGCTTTCGCGGGCCGTTTGCAGCAGGCTCTTGGCCTCGGGACCGTTGTTGCGCAGTTCGATGACCGGCAGATCCTTGGCGGGCGAGCCGGCGATCGGCGCCCGATTCAGCTTGCCGGTGATCGCCAAGGTCGCATCGCGGATTTCCTCGGCTTCGAGCCGCCGCGGCGTGTGCCGCCAAACGAGTTGGTTCTGCGGATCGAAGGCCTGGCCGGCAGGAGTGGCCGCAGAACTAAGCTGATAGGCATGGCTGAGGACGATGGCCCGCACCAGCTTCTTGATCGACCAGCCGTCGCGCTTGAGCCGCTGGGCCAAGTGGTCGAGCAGCTCGGGATGCGAAGGGGTGTCTCCCGTGACGCCGAAGTTGTCGACCGTCGACACGATGCCGCGGCCGAACAGGTGCGCCCACACGCGGTTGGCGATCACGCGCGGCGTGAGCGGATTGTTGGCGTGCGTGAGCCACTGCGCCAGCTCGAGCCGACCGCTTTGCGCCGGGTTGACCTGGGGCTGGTCGGCGAACGCGAGCACGCTCAGGAAGCCGCGGGGCACCGTGGGGCCGAGCTTCTCGGCCTCCCCGCGGACACGGATTTCGGTGTCGGCGATCGTCTTGGAGTCGCGTACGCCGAAGGCCACCTTGCCGACGACCGCTGGATCGGTGAGCGCGAGCGCTTCGCGCCGCAGCCGATTGTACTTCTGGCGGGCGCCCATGATGACCTTAACGACCTCGGGGTCGGGTTTTGTACCCTCAGGAGTCTTGGCGTTGCGCTCCTTCACCAAGCGTTGCAGTTCTTCCTGGGCCGCCTTGGCCGCCGCCTGGGCTTCAGCGACGCGCTGTTCCGAGGCCGGATCGGCCGGCTTGTCAGAGGACAGCACCAAGAGCTTATCCGTGTCGTAGTAGTCGAGTCCGCCGCCTCCCATCTTGTTCTTCAGCCCATCGCACAGGTCGCTCGAGCGAAAGATGCCGGCCAAGGCGTAGTAGTCGGTGGCCGGAATGGGATCGAACTTGTGATCGTGGCAACGCGCGCAGCTCGCGGTGAGGCCCAGCACCGAGCGGCTCACCGTGTCGATCTGCTCATCGACGTTGTCCATGATGTAGCGGACCTTGAACCGCTGGTTGACGTCCTTTACGCCCAGGGCCAGGAAACCCGTGGCGATCAACAGTTGGTCGCGCTCCTGCGGATTGTTCGAAGGCAGCAAATCGCCGGCGATCTGTTCGCGGATGAACTGATCGAACGGCTTGTCTTGGTTGAAGGCCGCGATCACCCAGTCGCGGTAGCGCCAGGCGTGGGGCATCGGCAAGTTGCGGGCAGAGCCTGTCGATTCGCCGTAGCGGGCGACGTCGAGCCAATGGCGCCCCCAACGCTCGCCGAAGGCCTGCGTCGCCAGCAGCCGGTCGACGACCTTCTCGAAGGCCTGCGGCGAGTCATCGGCCAGGAAGGCCTCGACCTCGGCGAGCGTCGGCGGCAGACCCGTGAGGTCGAACGTCACGCGTCGCAGCAGCGTCACGCGCTCCGCGTCGGCCACCGGCTGCAGGCCCTTCCTTTCGAGCTCCGCCAGCAGATAGCGGTCGATGTCGTCCCGCGGCCAAGCGGCATTGCGCACCGCGGGAGGCTTGGTGTTCTTCAAGGGCTGCCAAGACCAGTGCTCTTTGCGGAGCTCGTCGTACTCGGCGGTGTACTTGCCCAGGTCGGCGGGCACCACGACCTTCGTCCACGGGGCGCCTGCCTGAATCCAGGCGGTCAAGTCGGCGATCTCTTGGTCGGTGATCTTGTTCTTGGGCGGCATCTTCAGTTCGTCGTCGGTGTGCCGCACCGCCTTGATCACCAAGCTCTCCTCCGGCTTGCCGGGGACGATCGCTGGCCCGCTGTTGCCCCCCACGAGCAGCCCCTGCAAGTCGTCGACGCGCAGGCCGGCTTGCGAGTTGGTCTCGGCCGAGTGGCAGGAAAAGCAGTTCTGCACCAAGAGCGGGCGGACCTTCTTCTCGAAAAACACGAGCGCCTGCTCTTCATTTGCGAGCACCGGCACGACGACGGGCGCCGGAGCTTCGGCCGGCTCGGCTACATCCGCCACGGCGGCCTCGGGAGCTGGAGCGGCGGGCGCTGGAGTTGCCGCGGGATCCGCAGGGGCTGGGGCCGCTGTTTTCTCAGCCGGCGGCGCGCTGGCGTTTTCGGGTGCAGGCGAAGCAGCGGGCGCCGCAGCCGCTGTTTCGGCGGGCGCCGCGGCCGGCGGAGCCGGGGGATCTGAAGCGAGCGTGGCCGCGGCGGAGCTCACCGCCAGCAGGGCAGCCAGCAAGGAACGCTTGGCGAGCATGTCGGTCTTCCGTGAAAGAAGGTCTGAGTTGTCAGGGGAAATGCAGGCAAATCGCCGGCGGGAAGACGACGGCCTGCGGAGCGGTGGTTTGGTCAGTCTCGGTCGTGGATCGATTCGCGACGAATGAAGTCGGCGATCGCCAGCAGCGTGGGATCGGCCGCGGTCAGTCCGGTGAACAGCGTGCCGTGGTTGCGTCCCGTGGCCTTTACTACTTGCACAGGCACGCCCTGCGCCTCGAGGGCCGCGGCGAACTCGCGGGTGAGATCCTCGCGGCCGGGCGAGTCGTTATCGGCGTATCCCAGAAAGAAGGCCGGCGCCCCGCGCCGCACCTGGTTGATCGGCGAGGCAGCCGCGCGGTTCTCAGCGTCGCCGAACACATCGGCGCGGTTCTCATCCAAGCGGTAGCCGCCGGAGAGGGCGACCACGCCGCGAATGTCAGCGAGGTTCAGCTTTTCACGGCCAAGATATTGCGCGTCGACTCCGAGCAGCGCGGCCAATTGAGCGCCCGCCGAGTGTCCGCCCACGAACAGGGCGTTCGCCCGGCCGCCGTGACGAGCGACGTGTTCCCGTACCGCGGCGAAGGCCCGCGCGATGTCCTGAATCTGCTCAGGATGCTTGACCTGCGGATGGAGCCGGTAGCCGACCGCGACCACGCCGATGCCGCGCTGGGCCAGCGTTTCGCCAAGGCCTGCCACATCGCGCCGGTCCCCCTTGGAGTAGCCACCGCCATGAACGAAGAGGAGAGTCGGGTAGCCTTCGACGCCTTCGGGCAGATACAGATCGAGCCGTTGCCGCTCGTCGTCGCCGTAGGGGACACCGAGGACCCTCTTGACGCCGTCCTGCTTGTCTGCGGCCGCAGGCGGCTCGGCGGCGGGCGCAACGGCGGCCGCTCCAAGCGTGATCCACGTGGCGGTAAATCCGATGATCAGTCGATTCATCTCAGGCCTCCCTTGTTCGAAATCTGTTGTTGGACCACGCGTGGGTCGAACGGGCTGCGCGAGCGCCGCCGGCCGTGTTGGAGTGGCACGTCCGGCCGGCGGCGCTGATCGCGCGTTCCCCATGGCTATTGGTTTCCTTCGTGCCGACGCACTTGCTTTCGGCGCGCCAGCGACAAACCGCCTGCGGCGCCCAAGGCGAGCAGCCAGGTGGCGGGCTCCGGCACGGCGGCCGCGCCAGGGGCGCCAAACTCCGCCACGAAGGCGAAGAAGTCAGCCAGGTCCACCTTGCCGTCGAGCGTGTCGTCCCCCTGGGCGAACTTCGTGCCTGTGGAGAAGTTGTCCCGCAGGATCCCGAAGTCGCTCAGGTCGACCTTGCCGTCCGAGTTGAAGTCGCCCGGAGTGATGGTGAGGCCGAGGTGCGCGGCGATCCTGGTCGGCGACAAGGCGGCGTCGTACAACACCACATCGTCGAGGACGCCATTGAAGTAGTTTCCGTCGCCCGTGCTCGCCCCAGTTTGGAACAGCGTATCGCCGCGCTTCGCGCCGATGCCGATCGCTCCCGTATGAGCAAACAGCCGGCCCGCGCCGGTCTCCGCGCCGAAGACGGTTCCGTCCAGGTAGCCCCGCAGCACTCCCGACTTCCCCGTAGCGTCTCCGCCGTAGGTGATCGCCGCGTGATAGGCCTTCCCACTTTCGATCGGTGTGCTCACGAAGAGACTAGCGGTCGGATCTCCGGCCGCGGTGAGCCACGGAGTGGAGAGTCCGCCGTCGTCGTTGGCGTTGTTCCAACCACCGGCGTACAACTGACCGCCTTGGATGTACAGGTTCAATCCGCGGCCCGTTCCGCCTTCTTCATAGAGGACTTGCGGCGTGGCCGTGCTCGCGTCCGTGGCTTGGAACCACAGTTCGATCGTCCTGCTCAGGTAAGGGCCAGCCGTGTTGACCAGTGGGCTGTTCACGATGGCAATCGCGCCGTCGACGCCGCCGAACGCGGCCGCCTTGTTGCTGTCACCGGGGACGAGCCCGTTCGTCTCGAGGGTGATCCCTCCCGTGTACGTGGCCTCGAGCTCGGCCACCGACGACGCATCGCCGACGGTCTTGGTCCCCTTGCTGTCGTCCAGCCGGAAGAACGCAAACGGTTCGTCCGACTGCACCTGATCCAACCAACCGGCGCGGGCACTGCCGACCAGGGCGGTCGCAGCGACTGCCAGCAGGCTTAGCGCCCGTACCATGCGGCGGCGGAACCGTACGGCGCCGCCGGCCAGGCCGAGCAGCAGCAGTGTGGCCGTGCTCGGCTCTGGCACGGCGGCGACGCCCGACTTGCCAAAGT
>JBGAPH010000023.1:0-108335 GCA_044221365.1 Pirellulales bacterium | reverse complement strand
TGCTCTTCAAGATGCCAAAGTCGGTCAGGTCCACTTTCGCGTCTCCGTTGAAGTCGCCCTGGCCCGCGGACGTGCCGGCGCCGAAGTTCGACTTGAGGATGCCGAAGTCGGTGAGATCCACCTTGCCGTCGGCGTTGGCGTCGCCAGGCAGTCCGGGCGAACCCGGTTGAAATGCCGAAAACAGCACCGTGCCCTCGAGCACGGACCCCGACACGGTCGAGTAGACCAGCTTCAGATCCCGTTGCGATCCAGGTGTAAAGATGGTTCCCAACTCCACGTACTTCCCGTTGCTATAGGCGAACGAGTTCTGCAAGTTCAACTCGGCCAGGGCGTCGCTGCGGCCGGGGACCTCGGTCCAACCCGTGCCCGCCTTGCCGGTGTCGGCGAAGCTGGTCCAGCCGGTCGGGTTTAGGCTGCCGCCGGTCGAGAGGATCGAGTAGCCCGTGATGTCGGCTGTGCCGAAGAAGGGCGACAGATTGCTGATCACGCCGGCGCCGGTCAGCGGGTCGATGTTCAAGGTCAGGTCGTTGGGCGCTCCCTCGTATTTCACGAGCCCGTGATGCACTACGCCGTCGGACCCGCCATAGGTAAACGCCACGTCCTCGTTCTTGGGCGCGATGTTGCCTGCCGCGTAGATCGAACCGAGCGGCAGGGAGTTCCCCACGGCCAACTGCGAAGAACCGGCCAGATTCAACTCGGCCAAGCTCTTGGCGTTGGGATTGGCCTCGACCCACTGCGGATTGCTGGCCGCGAAGCCGGAGAAGGCGTCGGGCTTGAGCAGGCCGCTGGGCGACGTGATCTGGTAACCCTTGAAATCGATCGCGTCGCCGATCACGTTCTTGATCGACGCCGCGCCGGTGACGCGGTTGATGGCGAGGACCGGCAGGTTGTCGACCTCCAGCTTCGCCGTGTTGCCGGCAATCGAGGTTCGCAACTCGAGGCCATACGCCAACGCGTTGGAGTCGAGCGGAGCGATCGACTGGAAAGCGCCCGAGAAGCTGTCGGCTTGGATGATGTTCCAGGACTTCCCGGCCACCGCGTCGGCCGCCGGAAGATCGACGACCAACTTGCCGCCCAGGCTGGCGTTGCCCGCCGAGGTGAGCAGCGAAGCCTGGGCGCCCGAAGTCGCCACCTGCAAGGCGCCGTTCAAGCCTAGGCTGCCGGTCGTCTGCACCTTGCCAGTCGGACTGAGATTCAACTTGCCGGAGTTGGACAGGCTGCCGCCGATGTTCAACTGACCGTTGCCCAACAGTCGGATCTCACCGGCCGCCGCAGTGATTCCCGCGCCGTCCACGCCCAGCGTCTTGCCGGCGCCGATCTGAACAAGTCCGCTATTCACCCGCAACTCGAGAACGTCGGGAACTTTCGTATCCACGATCGCCGTGCCGCCGTTGCCGATGATGGCCACGTCGTCGTTGTCGGTCGTGGGCACGCCCAGGTCCCAATTGGCTCCGTCGCTCCAGTTGCCCGAAGGCGTGGTGACCCAGGTGACGTTATCCGCCTTGCTTACGCCGGCCAAGGCAGTCCAGGCCACGGCCAGCGCCGCGGGCAACAACCGCCATCCCGCTCGCCGGACGCGCACCGCCAGCAGACCCACCGCGCCCAAGGCGAACAACGCCAGGCCGGTCGGCTCTGGCACGGCCGCGGCTCCGGCAGGTTGGCCAAACACATTGCGGAAACCGACGAAGTCGGTCAAGTCGACTTGCCCGTCCAGGTTATTGTCGCCTTGGGCAAACTGCCCCGGCTTATTGAAGTTGCTGGCCAGGATCCCGAAGTCGGAAAGGTCGACCTTGCCGTCGGCGTTGAAGTCGCCCGGGTTGAAGGTGGCTCCCAAGTGGATCTTGATGTTGTCCCCGCTCAGCGCCCGGTTGAACAACGAAACCTCGTCGATGACGCCGGTGAAGTGATTGGCAGTGCCCGAGCCTCCCGAGTCGTCGAAGAACGTATTGGCGTTGGTGCCGCCAATCGCGACCGCGTCGCCGTGCCCAAAGAGACGGCCGACGCCGGTCTTCTGTCCAACCAATTCGCCGTCGAGGTAGCCGCTGAGCGTTCCGGTCTTCCCCGTGGGATCCCCTTTCAGCACCAACGCGGCGTGGTAGGTATGATTGCTCTGGATGGGGGTTCCAATGTAGACGTGTCCATTGGGCGGGGCGCCCTCTTCGCTAATCCAGGGGGTGCTGACCCCGGCGTCGTCGTTGGCGTTGTTCCACGCGCCGAACCAGAGCTCGCCGTCGCGGACGTAGATGTTCAGGCCGCGCGCCCGACCGCCTTCCTCCCAGAGGACCTGCCCGTCCGTGGGGCTGACGTCGGCGGCGTTGAACCAGAGCTCGACCGTCCGCGCCACGTAGGGGCCGCCGCTGTTGATGGCCGCGTCATTGGGGATCGGCACACGCGAGGTCAGGCCGTCGAATTCGGCCGCCTTGTTGCCGGGGATATCGGCCAGGCCATTCGCCCCCAAGGTCACGTCCTCATAGGTGGCGCTGATGGCCTTCGAACCCAGGTTCTGCGGAACGCTCGACGGATCGGCATCGTCGAAGGTCCAGTAGAACACGGGCTTGTTGAAAAGCACGTTCTCACGGTAGTTGCCAGCGTAAACGCTGCGTCCGGTGGACGCGGCGAGCAGCAGCGCCAGCCCAAGGACTGCCCGCCGTCGCCACGGCAACGGACGGACAGCCCTCCGGCTGGCGGAAGCGAAAGGCACGGTGTGGAGGGAATTCACAAGCATCATTTGCTCCGAATGGTCGAACGAAGTTGTCTGCTCAAAGGCGCCGCCCCGCCGTCCTGCTCCGACCCCCGCCTGGGCGCCTGCTACTTTTTGGTCAGTTCGAAATCGATTACGTTGTCTCCCGGCTTGACCTCGCGAACCAAGTCGCTGTCGCGGTTGTATTTGGCCGGCAGCTTTTCCTTGATCTTGCGGGCGCCGTCGTCGACGCGGCGGGCCGTCGTGATCTTCACCAGGTGCGTGCCGACCTCGGCGCCGTCCTGGGTGGAGGAGTACTTCAGCTTGTAGTGGCCGTCGGCGTCCGCTCGGGCATAGGAAGGAGCGGCGCCGGTCGCTTCCGGCTGAAACTCGAGATCGGCCCCTTCGACAGGCTTCCCTTCGAAGGTGACGCGACCGCTGACGTGGCCGAACTTCTCCTCGCTGCAGCCGAGTGACGCCGCGAGCATGCCTGCCAGGCCAAGCCCGGCGAACCAGCGCCACGGCTTGGGACCGGTGGCCAGGCCGAACTCGCTATAGTTGTTGACCATTAGAACTGCTCCCGGATGGCCACGCCGTCGTTGCGGATGCCGAGCGTTTGATAGACCCCAAGCTTGCTCGGGTCGTAATCGCCGTCGGTCCAAATCTGCTCCTGCGTGCGTCCCCCGTTGCGGAAGTCGATGCTGTCGGGAATGAACCGCACCGAGCCATCGACGAATGAGAAGTACGCGCCGCCGGGGTGAGCGCTGCTGAACCCCTCGGTGCAGGTGTCGTGATCGCCATTGATGGGGTAGTTCAGCTTCATGCTGATCCGCCCGAGGATCCAGAAGGCGCCGAACATGCCGGAGCCCAGCGGATTGCGCGATCCGATCCAGCTCGCCGCGGCGCAGCGCTCGTCGCGCTCGCCGACGCAGAACGTGTTCGACGTGCCGTCCTCAACGTCGCCAAAACGAAGCGTGCTGTCGTTGTAGAGCACGCCCTCGCGGTCGATGTTCGGACCGTGTACGTCATTGAAACCTCGATTGCCGACGTAGTTGCCCACCGCTGGCTCGAAGCCTGCGGGCGCGCCGAGGCCAATGAAGGTCCGCAATTCTGTAGGAAGCAGGGTGGGCGACGTGTCGCTCGGGCAGCGGTAGAGCGACAACCGCTGCTGCAAGAGCGGGATGTCGGTCTTCGCCTTGAGCAAGTCGTACAGCGTTCGCTTCCCAACCCCCAGGGCGTCGTAGAGCGGCTGCATTTCCGTGTAAGGCATGATGAACACTTGCCAGCCGAACTCCTCGTGAGCTTCGACCGCGCTGTAGTGGTAGCCGGGCGGGAACCGCTTGTGGCTGTCGTGATAGAGCTGCACGCCAAGCGTGATGTTCTTGAGGTTGTTGCGGCATTGGACCTGTCGTGCGGATTCGCGGGCCGCTTGCACCGCGGGCAACAAGAGCGCGATCAAGATGCCGATGATGGCGATGACCACCAACAGCTCGACGAGGGTGAAACCCGCGGCGCGGCGAACGCAGCGGGACCGAGGATTCAGCGTCATAGAAGGGGTTCCTCTCTTCTCAGGCGGGCCTAACCGCTCGAACTCCTCGAGCAACAAAGCCCAGCGGGCGGAAATATTCGGGAGATCGACGCGCCGCGATCGGCGCGCGATGCAGACGTTGAGCGGGAGCGCTTCGGTCCGATCCTAGGAACGGCCGACCGCGCTATTCGCGGCGACAACAGCGCTGGTAAAGACAGCGCTCATGCAGGGCGCAGCGACGACACGAGGGAGAAAGCCTGGAGATCTGTTCCATCAGAACGAAGCGGGGCATCGGTTGACTCCGCAAGGGGAGAGTCAATCGCTTGCCTCTGAGGCGTGTCAGTCAGCAAAGCGGCGGCAAAATCGCAAAGGCTCGTCCGCGGGGCGGGTCGAGCACGGGAGACTCTGTGGGCATCTCGACGAGAGCCAGCTCGAATCTCTACTAAGTTGATAGTGCTACTGTCGTGCCAAAAGACAATCTGCCCCCCTATTCGATCTCCCGTGGTCTCGCGCACCCGCTCTCGGCCGAACGCAAATCCGCAAGTGCGAATGAGTTGTCGCCTTGTTTTCCCAGCGACTCCTTCTTTCCGAGTCAGGGATGATTGAATTCGCCGACTTCCGTGGCGAAACGCCGATCCGTGACCCACGTACGAGTTCGCCAGCACATTTGACGGCGTATCTCACAGGGCCACACCGGTCGATTGATCCGTGCGACGACGAATGCGAGCGTTGGCCACGCACGAAGACGGGGAGATCCGCGCAGCAGAAGTTGCCTGAGCAGCGTCGCCCCAGCCGTCCCTGGAGCGAGACCGACAGGACTCGCGCGGCGCCAGCAAAAGATCACCGTCCGAGTTGGAGCGAGAGAGCTCCCTGAGAAGAACGTGCGGCGGCTGTGGCCAGCTCGGCCAGGCAAGCGGACTGCCTGGCGAGCTGGCCACGAGCCTCCCACACGTCGGTCACCTCGTCCTGTTCCGACAACGAGGTGCGACACTCCGACCTTGACGGTCGACAAACGCCAGTCGAGCAGCAACGCAGCATTCTCGCAGTCTGCCAGGACAGGGGACTGCGCTCGCCACGCGACCATGCGTTATGAATGACCGCGCAAAGTCACTACGATCGGCCCGAGGCCCTCTCCATGGCGCCCCGTGGCAGGCGCCGAACCTGGGCCGGCCGTGGTCCCGCGCCGATTCGCCGTTCGAGCCAAGCCAACGCCGGCTGAGTGCGGCTGGCCGTCACTCCCTCGAGGCCGCCGGCGAATCGCGTTGCGTCGACCACTTCTCGGCCTGGGGCGATGTGGCGCGCACAGGCCAGCGCCACCTCCTTTTCGAAGGGCGTGTTCAGCTCGCCCCCTAAGGTCACCGTTCCTTCGCTGATCGACACCGACAACCGACGAAGCTGCAACAGCGGCATCCTCGACAGCGCATTCTTCAGTTGTGCGACGACCGCGTTCTCCAAACTCGAGTGTGTTGCTGAACTCCGAACCATGGTGCTGACAATCTCCGAAACGAACCCTGACAGAAGACGCACGGGGAATCTGGCGGCCCGCAGGCCGGGGAACGGTCTCCGGTACAACAACGTCTTTTCGGGGCGGCGAAACGGAATGCCGTCATTGCAGGGTTCGTTGGTTCGTGGGATTGGGTTGAATCTGGCCGTCGCGGAACCGGGTGCGGTCGGTTCGCCGAATCTGCACGACCTGGCCCTCGTGGACCACCACCTCGAGGTGGCCGTGCCCCAGGTCCGACAGGCTCCGCCGGATGAATTCGAGCACCGGCTCCGAGTCGAGCAGGCCGTTGGTTGCTTGCGAATGGATAGCCATCGGACCCCTTGCACACAGCGAACGGAAAACACGAGCAGGCCTTGACAAGGCAATTATACCTCATCACTATGCTGAACATAGTCGACATTAACAGTTAGCAACCCTCATGCCAACTGCCAGGAACTGCCAGTTGCGTTCGTAAGTTGCCTGCCAGAAAACGCTTACGTACTGTCGTTGCAGTGCCAGAACTCCGCACAGAAAACGTGGGTCCGTGACCCTTGATGGACCGCCCATCATTAGTGACCGCTGATTTGCTGCTCGACCTGTGGCGCCAGGCCTGTGTCCGGGCTCAACATGGGGACGCGACCGAGCGGCTGCTCGCCCGCCTGGCGAACGTGTTCGACGCCAGGATTGTGGTGCGCTGGCGTGATCCGTCGCAGGGCACGGTCGCCGTGCTCGAGCTCCGCGATGGCCAAGTGGTTCCTTGGCGCGACGAAGACACTTCGCCCGACGCGGCGCCTGGGTCGAACGCCCTGCGCTCGCCAACCGCTCAAGACCCGGCGAGGGGAGCGTTTGACGCCGCGCCGCTTCCCGCCGGATCGGTCCGTCACTGGTCGGGCCCGCTCTCCATTCACGCCGAGGGTGTTGGCGAATGGTCAATCCAGGGACCTCGCGCGGCCGAATGGTGGATTGATCTCGAACCTGCCCTGGGCGATCTGTCGGCCGTTGTCGCCGCCGCGGTCGACAACGATCGGCGGGCCCGCGGCCTCGCTCAGCAGCAAGCCCGTACGGAGGCCGACAACCAAACGTTGTTGGCGAGCCTGGGCCGGGCCGATCTATCCGAAACGATCATCGGCGCCTCGCGGGGCCTGCGCGCGGTGATGCACCGAGTGGCCTTGGTGGCCCGCACCAACGTACCGGTCCTCCTGCTGGGAGAAACGGGCGCCGGCAAGGAGGTGATTGCCCGCGCCGTCCATTCTCGTTCGAAGCGCGCCTCGGGCCCCTTCTTGCGCGTCAATTGCGGCGCGATCGCGCCCGAACTTGTGGATTCCGAATTGTTCGGCCACGAGCGCGGCAGCTTCACGGGCGCCTTGGCGCTGCGGCAGGGCTGGTTCGAGCGGGCACACAACGGAACCCTGTTCCTCGACGAGTGCGGCGAGCTCTCGCTTCCGGCCCAGGTGCGGCTGCTCCGCGTGTTGCAAGATGGCTCGCTGCAGCGCGTCGGGGGAGAACGGCAGATCCACGTCGACGTGCGGGTGATCGCGGCGACGCACCGCGATCTCGAGTCGATGGTCGCCGAGGGGCGTTTTCGTGAAGATCTCTGGTATCGCCTGGCCGTGTTCCCCGTGCGGCTCCCACCCCTGCGCGAACGGACCGACGACATTCCTGCGCTCGCTGCGCACTTCGCCCGCGCCGCCGCCAAACGCTTTGGCTTGCCGGCCAGCCAGGTCATGGACGAAGATCTTGCACTCCTGCAGGCCTATGACTGGCCGGGCAACGTCCGCGAGTTGATCTCCGTGATCGAGCGGGCAGCTTTGCTTGGGGAGGGGAAAGGCTTAGCGGTCGCGGCGGCACTCGGCGCCGTTGAGCCGCGGTTGCGTTCTCGGGTACGGCGCCTGCCGGCCGAGGAGGAGGAGGAGGGCGAGAGCGGCTTCTCCACGTTGGATCAAGCGATGGCCCGACACATCGAAGCTGCGCTCGAGCGCAGCCGAGGGCGGATCGAGGGCACGAGGGGCGCCGCCGAATTGCTCGGCATCAATCCCCACACCCTGCGAGCGCGGATGCGCCGACTCGACATCGATTGGCAGCGATTTCGCGGCCCGGCCGCCTGAGGCTCCGCGGCTGAGCTCCGCACCTGTCTCTCTGCCAAGACGTCGCGCCGGTCCTACGTCTCCAGGGCAAACAAGAACCTGGGCGATGGGCCGCTCGTGAATGGGCCTCATAGGGCCGCAGTTCTGGCGCGGCGGCGAAGCCGCGGCGGAATCTGCCCAACGCTGGAGCGGGTCGCCTCTCAAAATTGCAAGCCCGTAACGGAGGGCTGGACTTTCTCGCTCGAGTGCTCCCGCTTACATTTGCGCTGTGAAGATGGGGCGTGCCTTCTGGTTGGAGATAGCCCGTGGCCGATCTGACCCTCATGCTCAGAGCCGCTGACTCACTACGACGGACGTCTCAGTCCGAAGACGTTCGCAAGCTGGCGGAGATTGTCGCCGACTTATGCCGGCAGCTTGATGATGCCGAACGCGGTGCAAGGCGTACGCGGACCGCGGACGAGCAATCACAGGGCAGCGCAAAGAAGAACGCTTAGGCTCGCTGGGCCCTACCGTGAAACCGGTTCCCCTTGTTGCCACCAGGGCATACGCTTCCGCTTCGCGCGAAGGTTGCGGCACGTAGCGGCGATCTGCTGCTCGTCCGGCAAAGCACCTGTCGCCTCAACGGATCGCGGGCAGTTTGGTTTTGCAACCCAACGCATGAATGAGGGCGAAGCGCCAACCAGCTCCGCTTTGGAGCCCGCCGTCGCTGCCGGCGCTTGGACATAACGAACTTGGTCAGACGGCGGGGCCCAAGAAAAAGTCGGGCGGCCCACAGAGTCTGAACTCCGGGGCCGCCGCGGAATCATGGTCGCTTTGGCGGATACCGTTACTTACTGCGCGGCAGGCTCAGCATTCGTGGAACGCCCGCCCAATTCGAAGCGATGGACGGGGCGCCCTCGGTTTGTGGGACCGGGGCGCCATCGATGCCGCGGATGTCCTCAGCATAGACCAGTCCACGGTTGTTCTGTTCGTCCAGCTCGTCCACCTGGTTCAGGTCGTCGAGGGCCACCCCGAGAACTTTGAACATCGTCGGGCCGCTCGCGCCTTGCAGGGCCAGGGCTTCAACCGGCAGGCGAACTTCGACCTGCATCGATCGACCAGGCTCGATCGAGCTGACCTGAGCAGTCGCATTGGCCGCGGAATCAAGCTGTTCCTTGCTGGCGGCGGCTACGATCGTCGCTTGGAACGCGGGCGAGGCCGAGGGGCCCTGATTTGCAATCGTCATCTGGAACAGCGGGCCAAGGTCGGAACCATTGCCCGGCGCCATTGCCCGCAGGTCGGTCAGCACGAGATCTGCCAGCGGCAGGAGCGGAACAGCCCCCGTGGCCGCGGGGACCGTCGACGAGGCAACCAGCGTAGGAGAGGCCACCGCGCCACTGTAAGACGGATCGCTGCCGGAACTTGGCTGCTGGTCGCCAAAGAAGTTCGACGTGTTCGAGCTACTGGTGGGAGTGCCCAGGCTGGTGAGAGTCGGTTGCTCGTTCAGGCCGTTGTACTTGGCGTGGTTGAAGCCCTTGTTGCCCTGGAACACCTGGGCGTCGGCGAACATTTGGCTGTAGCCCTTGTTCTGGCCGCGCATTCCCTTGCCGTGGTTCCTGCCCAACAGTTTTGCGCCCAGATTGGGTCGGTTGCCCCCCTTGAGTCCCTTCTTGTTGCCGCCGCCTAGAGCGCGACCAATGCCCCTGCCGCCGCCGAAGCCAAATCTCTTTTGGGCCGAAACGGGAGCGGCGTTCGCGATCAGCATCCCGGCGACAGCAACCCCGGTCAAAATCTTGGTCCGAAAGCTTTGCATGGCTTCACACTCGCTAATTCCTGCCGCGGGCGGCCCCGGCCGACGCGACGGGCTGTTGCCGTCTTCACCTAGTAGAGCGAAAACAGCCGCCCGATGTTACGGGCCCCGCAAAAAAATCTGGGCGGCGGAGATGAATTACCGCAAGCCATTTGCGTGGTTTATGGTTTCGCTCTTGATGTGGAATCTGCCGCTCTGGATTGCGAAACTCATCGCCAGATTCCGGCGCTGTGAAAAATGTGGTAGGCGATCGCGGCGGTCGGAGTATGGCGGCTTTGGCTTGTAGACTGACGCGCCGGCAGCGAGCGCTCGATCACGCGAGCATGCAGCGGCATTCAGTTGCGAAACATCCGCCCTTGCGCCAGGCAATCGGCCAATTCGCGGTAAATGGCCGCGATTCGCTCGCGCGAGACCCGTTCGTCGAGCGCCGAGAGAATTCGACGCGCGAGCGGGCCTTGCTCGAGAATGGCGTCGAGCGACTGGCCCGCCCAAGCGGGCGTCGCCTTGTCGGAAGCGACTAACGTCTCATAGAGATGCCGCCAAAGTCGCCCCATCGTTGCGGGACCGCTGCGAGGAAAGCCGAACAGGTCGAGATAGCCGTGGTTTTCGATGATCGCCTGGTCTCCGCGGCGGCCGGCTTCGAGCAGCAACTCGAACAGCGGCTGCACCGGCCACGCCTGTTGCTGCGGCAAGCCTGCCCAACGTTCCTCCACGAGCGCCCGCACCGCGGCCGTGGCCAACAGGCAGATGGCCGTGTCGGCCGCGGGGCATTCCTGCACGTCGATCACGCGGATCTCGACCGCCCCGCGGTCGAAGCGGGCGATCGCGCCGCGGGCATTGAGCCAGGGCTTGCGGAGTTGTTCGTCGGGATCGAAGGGGGCGATGTCGGCGTAGAGCCGGGCGTAGATTTCGCGCTCGTATTGCGCTTCCGACCAGACTTGCTCGGGAATCACTTGAGCGACCAGCGACGGCGCTTGCCAAGTATGCCAGCGGTAGGAATCGAGCCGGGTGTCGAGTTGACCCGTGGTGCGGCCTTCGCGCAGCGGGCTGCTGGCGGCCAGCGCGGGCAGGATCGGCAGCACCAGCCGCACGGCGGCATGCAGCCGGGCGAATTCTTCGTCGCCCGCAAACGGCAGATTCAGGTGGACGCTCTGCAGGTTCGCCCAGCCGTGCCGCCGGCAGTTGAAGATGCGGTCGAAGTGGGCGTAAACGTCGTGGTAGTCGTGCGGCCAGAGCGTCGTTTCGCGCGCGGGGTCCATCCAAGGATGCATGGCCGTGGGGAGCAGCCGCGCGCCGAGGGGCGCGAGCAACTCGTTGATTCGGGCGACTTGCCGCTGCATGAGCGCCGGCACGTCGTCGAGCCGCGCGACGGGGCCGCTCGTCTTCAACTCCACGAGGTGGGCGACCAATTCGTTCGACCAACCGGCGTCGCCAGCTTCGTATTCGCCGGTGATTTCCCCGGCGGCGGCCGCGAGCAGCTTGTCGGCGACGGGCAGCACGTCGAGCGTGCGCTGGTCGACGATCATGTACTCGAGTTCGACGCCGTGCCCCTCGAAGAGCCGCCAAGTTTGCTTCGCCTGGGGTGCGGCTACCGCCGCGGCTGCCTGATCCGCCGTTCGATCCATCGCGTTAGCGCTCCAAGCGATCCAAAAAGACCTGCATCACCCGGCGGTAGAGATCGTTCTTGAGCAGCCGATCCTCGACGCCGGAGTCGATGTTCGGGTTGTCGTTGACTTCGATCACGTAGGGGCGGCCGTTCACTTCCTTCACGTCCACGCCGTAGAGTCCGTCGCCGATTAGGTTCGCCGCGCGGGTGGCCGCCTGCAGTACCCGGCGGGGCACTTCGTCGAGCGGCACCGTTTCGCTTTTTCCGTACCGCTTTTCGCCATCCCCCTCGCGCTTGATGATTTGCCAGTGCTTGTGGGCCATGTGGTACTTGCAGACGAACAGCGGCTGCCGGTCGAGCATGCCGACCCGCCAATCGAAGCCGGTGGGCAAGAACTCCTGCGCCACCACGAGCTCCGACTTGCCGAGAAACTCTTCCGCCTTCTCGAGCAGTTCCTCTTGGTTGGCCACCTTGACGACGCCCTGCGAGAACGCGGCGTCGGGCTGCTTGAGCACGCAGGGGAAGCCCAGGTCGCGGCCGATCGACTCCACATTGTCGCGGTGGACGATGATCGTCCGCGGCACGGGCACTTCGTGGCGCTCGAGCAGTTCGGCCAGGTAGACCTTGTTCGAGCACTTGAGGATCGACTCGGGATCATCGATCACCACCAGCCCCTCCATGGCCGCGCGGCGGGCGAAGCGGTAGGTGTGGTGGTTGACGGCCGTGGTTTCGCGGATGAACAGAGCGTCGAATTCGGCGACGCGGCCGTAGTCGTCGCGGGTAATCGTTTCCACGCCGATGCCGAGCGATTCTCCCGCGCGGATGAACCGCTTGAGCGCCAGGGCGTCGCTGGGAGACGATTCCTCGTTGGGGTCGACTAGCATCGCCATGTCGTACTTGGTCGGCGTGCGCTTGCGCAGCCGCTGGTGCCGGCCCGCGAAGTGCTCGGTCGACACGTGCAGCACGAACGAGCGATGCCGGTCGGGGATTTCTCCCACCGGGATCGGGCCGATCTGCCGAAGCTGCCACTTGCCGTTGCGCGTGAACTGGGCGCGGAGCAGCGGCGCCTGAAACAAGTTGAACAGGTGCCGGCTCAGGCGATCATAGCGGCGGGCCAGATTGCGGCCGAAGTAGATCGAGAGCGTGAAGCGGTCGGATTGAATGGGGGCCAGCGAATGCTGGATCAGCTCGTCGAGGTCGTCGGAGACGAACCGCACGACGGTCTGCGATTTCATGTCCTGAATCGAGGTCAGATTCGGCAACGGTAAGTGGCCGCGGGCCGTGGCCGACAGCGTCACATAGTAGCCGAGCGACTGATACCGGTAAGACCGGCAGAGGTTGAACAGCTTGGCGCCGCGCAACCGGTTCCAGCCTGCCCCATTCAGGTAGGAGCGGGCCTCGACGACGTCGACCCCAGGTATCTCAAAGGGCCATTCGTCCTTGTTGTCCACGACGATGAGCGTCGGCATTGGGTTTCGGAGCGCCCTCCTTCGGCGGCTCGATGATCAGCAGATTTGCGTCATAGGTGACGATGCCCAGCAGAATCGCACAAATCACACGATCCACGCTGATGCAGTATTGGTTCGTTCCCGACAAAGGATTCGTGGCCAGCGGGTCGGCCACCCACACCTCGCGGGCATTGCGGTCGTATCCGCACAGCACCACGAAGTGCCCTTGCGGCAGGCCGTTCAAGTCGTCGTCGTCGTCGTTGGGCCCGAACTCCCGCATCGTGCGGAACAAGAAGGTCGCGCTCAGGCCCGTGAGAATCGGCACGCCGCGGGTCAGGTACTTGCGAATCAGCGAGGTCGTCAGATCCTCGCAGCGAATCCGGCCTCCTCGACTAAGCAATTCTAGGTAGGCTGCGGTGGTGATGCGCAGCTTGGCGTCGTGCTTGAGCTCGCCCTGCAATCGCAGCCGTTCCGACAGGTCGACTGCCGGGTTGTTGAACCAGGTCGGGTCGAAGACTTGCAGATTATACGTGTAGATCGTGGCTTGGTAGCCCCGCCGCAGCGCGTGGCAGGCCAGCATGGCCGCCACGGTCCCTCCCTCTTCGAGCCGGGTGACCTCGGAAATCACCTGCTCGAGCGGCACGTCGTCGCCGTAGTAGCGGTAGAGCGCGTGCAAGCAGGTCGGCCCGCAGGTCGTGTCGTCGGGCTGCGGCAGAATGTCGACTTGGAGCGAGGATTCCAAAGAGTGCGCCGCTTGGGGTCAACGAATCGCGGCACCAGCGCCGCAGGGTCAGCGGGAATTACGCAAACTAACGCCCGGCTAGGGGTAAGGTCAAGGTCGATTGAGCGCAACCCCAAGCATGGCAACCATGTGCCCAGCCGCCCACGCATGGTTTTCCGGCGGGTTTGGGCGCTACCCAGCCGCCTGCCGCGGGGTCACGTAAAGCGTGAACGTCATCGACACCGTCTGCCCGTCGACCCGGATCGACAGCGCCCGCTGCCCCTGGATGTTGCTCACGATCAGGTTCTCGTTGAGCCGCACCGCCAGGCTCAGCGACTGCTCCACGCGGCTCCACTCGTCGGCCTGCGAACCTCGGTCGACGGCGAAGTAAACCAAGCCAGGGTTAGCCGGCAGCGCACGCGGCGGGTGGGCCGCGAAATTGAAACGCAGTCCGGCCTGCCCGAGGCGGAAGATGTCGTCGACGCGCTCGGAGCTGCCGATCTTCATGTCGAGCCCGCTCGTGAGCAGCCGCACCGTCTGCTCCGGCGGCAGCGAGCTCTGCACCCCTACGAAGAGCTGCCAAGACGACTCGAGCCAGGCGGGTTCGAGGGCCACCTGCATCCGCAGCCCGGCCCCCACGAGGGCCCGCTCGCGATAGTCGGGCTCAACCACTACGTCGAGCAGTTGATCGATGTATTGCTTGGCCCGCCAGAAGCAACCCCCCAGGTCATCGTGGTCGTACTGCGGCAGCTTGGGCGCCCGGCGCTCGGGGCCGAAAATGGCCAGCCGGCCGACAAGTTGGCACAAGTCGCGGTACATCGGCAAGGGGGGCACGCCCTGGGCGAACAGCAACGAAGCCAACGTTGTGTACCCTTCGTTCATCACCTTGAGTTGCTCGAACAGCAGGCGGTCGCCCTGGCCTTGGCTATCGAAGGTGATGCCGCGCGACGTGGCCTGCGAGGCCAGCAGCTCCATCTTGCGGCCGAGGCGGTCGTAGATCGCCTGCAAGTTCCCGGTTTGCAGCGGGGTCCAGGCGTCGCAGGCCAAGAGCGGCGGGATGTAGGTTTCGTCGAGTTGCGGGAGCGACTCGGCCCGGTCGGCGCGGCGGATCCGCGCGATCGGCAGCACTTCATAGCCGCTGTGGTCCTCGTGCGAGAAGAGCAGCCGCACGTTGAGCAGGCGGACTTCGATTTCCTGGCTGTCGAGCCCCGTGTTCTCGTCCTCCACCTGACGGCGGTCGATCAGAAACCGGGCGGCAGCGTCGCCGCCATTGGCCACATTCGCGCGCGCCGCCTGCATCAGCGGCAGCGCCAGGTAGACCGTGAGGCTGCTTTCGCGGGCGAGCGCGGCGCGGAGATCGCGAACCGGCAGCGTAACGTCCCCCGGCGCGGCCACCAGGGTGCCATCGGCCATACGCGCTTGGAGCGAGCGGACGACGAGGCGATAGTTCGAGAGGGCCGCCGTATCGAGGTCGATCGACCGCAGGCCCCAGCAGTAGTGATGGTCCCAGGCCACGCAGCGGTTGGCCTGCTCGGTCCAAAAGCGTTCGTCGAGCTGAAAGTGGTGGGGCCGAAGGAACATTCCTTCGTGCCAATGGACGGCTTGAACGGTCATGGGCGTGAGCGGCTAAGGGGAGCGGCGCGGAGCTTCACTTCCGTCGTCATCGACCCAAGAAACGGGGCGACTCCGGGCTGCGGTGGAGTTTGCCGGCCACGCAGCCCCTGACGGTTGCGCCGCGTTTGTCGCCGGCGCTTGTAGCCCCCATGCGATCGGTTATAGTGCTCGTGGGGGGACGCTTCGCCCCGGTTTTGCTTTAGGGAGCACGCACATGTCCGACATCGATCAGCTCGGCAACCGCTTGCAGGCGGCGTTCGCGCAGGCGAAGGAGCGCGTATCCGGAATGCAGCAGCAGGCCGGTAAGGCCTATGAGGATCTGCAGCAGCGCTACCACGAGTTCGTCGAGTTCGGACAATGGCTGTCGGTGAACGTGGTCGCCCCGCGGGTGGCCAAGCTCAAGGAGTTCTTTCCCGGCCTCCAGGAGCAGCCGCATCGCAACCGGCACAGCGGCAATATCGTGCTGCAGTTGCCGCGGGGGCCGGGCAGCCTGGCCTCGATCACGCTCAAGTTCAGCGTGAGCCACGATCCCGAGATCCTCCGCGGCTTGCTCGACTACGATCTCGAAATCCTGCCCATCTTCGTCAAGTACGACAAGCACGCGCGGTACGAGTTTCCCTTGGCCCAGGCAGACCGCGCGGCGATCGCGCAGTGGTTCGACGACCGGCTCGTGGCGTTCGTCGAAACGGTCCTTTCGCTGCAGTTCTCGGACGAGTATCAGCGCGAGAACATGGTCACCGATCCGGTGGCCGAAGTCCGCTTTCCGCAGGCGTTCGCCAAGGGAAGCGTGGAGCATGGCGGAACCACCTACTACTTCCTCAGCGAGCGCTCGCTCGAGGACTTCCGCAAGAATCCGGGGAACTACCTCGGTTCGTAGGCTTCCGTAGAGAAACTCATGGGCTTCGATTTTGCGCCGTCCGATGCGCTCGGGGAGTGTCGTTTTCCGTCTCCACTGCCGCTGGCCGAACATTCAGGACAGGGCCGGGCCACGTTCGTGGCCGACCCCTGCTGGATCCGCAGCCGCATCGAGGTGACCAACGCGGAAGAGGGGCCGTCCGGGGTGCTCTTCGAACGGGCAGGGCCGCGCGCGAAGCTCTTCTTCGACCCGCGTGAAACTCGGGCGGCCGTCGTCACCTGCGGCGGCCTGTGCCCCGGGCTCAACAACGTGCTGCGCTCGTTGTTCCTCGAATTGCATCACCGCTACGGCGTCCGGCACGTGCTGGGCATTCGCGATGGCTACCAGGGGCTCACTCCCCGGCTGGGCCGCGCGCCGCTCCCGCTCACTTGCGAACTGGTTGAAGACATTCACCACGAAGGGGGCACGCTGCTGGGAAGTTCACGAGGCCCCCAGGAGCCGGCCAAGATGGCCGACTTCTTGGCCGGACAGGGGATCGATCTCTTGTTTTGCGTCGGCGGCGACGGCACCCATCGCGGCGCAATGGCGATTGCCGAGGAAACCCGCCGCCGGGGGATGAGCGTGGCCGTGGTCGGCATTCCCAAAACGATCGACGCCGACATTGCATTCTGCGACCGCACCTTCGGCTTCTCTACGGCCGTCGAACAAGCCCGCGCGGCGATCCACTCGGCCCACACGGAAGCCCGCTGCACGCGGCGGGGCGTGGGCCTGGTGAAGCTGATGGGGCGCGAGGCGGGCTTCATCGCCTGCCGGGCGACGCTCGTCAGCCAGGACGTCAATTTCTGCTTGATCCCCGAGGCGCCGTTCCAACTCGCAGGGCCCAAGGGGCTGCTCGAGGCGCTCGGGCAGCGAGTTTCCCAGCGCGATCATGCCGTGGTCGTGGTGGCCGAAGGCGCCGGGCAATATCTCTTCGACAGCGATGGGCAGGCCCGCGACGCCTCGGGCAATCCCAAGTTGCACGACATTGGCCCGTTCCTCAAGCAGAAGATCACCGAGCACTTCGCGGCGCGCGGCGAGCCGGTGGACGTGAAGTACATCGACCCCAGCTATCTGATCCGCAGCGTGCCGGCCAACTGCGACGACAGCCTGCTCTGCGATCAACTGGCCCGCAGCGCGGTCCACGCGGCGATGGCGGGGCGGACGGGGCTGATGATTGGCTACCTCAACTCGCACTTCGTCCACGTGCCGATCGGCCGGGCGGTGGCCGAGAAGAAGCGGGTCGACGTGGAAAGTCCGACCTGGGCCGCCGTGCTGAGCGCGACGGGGCAGCCGGCGAGTTTTGGATAGAGGCTCGTCACAGTGGGAAGTTCGGGCTGCCCGATCATTCCATCTTAGGGAGGCCGTGCGCACACGTCGCGACTTGGACGTGAACTCATTGCGCGCGAGGGGGTTGCAGGTCATCGTAGGGACTTTCCCCTCCGGACTGCCCGGAACTGATTCGCTGGACAATGTCGGCAGCCAACTCGAGCCCATCCGCGGAGCAGAGCGCGGCAGCCTCACGGCAGCGCGAAACAACGTCGTGCGCAAGCACGCGTCGCAAGGATTCGGCAAGGCTGGTTGCCGAGAGCCGGCGGGGTTTGATGAACTCCCCGACCCCCAGCCGCGTGATCCGCGCCCCATTGTCTTCCTGGTCGAAGGCAAACGGCAGCGCAATTTGCGGAACGCCGGCGGCGAGCGCCGCGGCCGTCGTGCCGACGCCTCCGTGATGCACCACTGCGGCGCAGCGCGGAAACAGCGCGGCGAAGGGCGCGAAGGGTACATGGATCACGCCGGCCGGCAACGAAGAGGGCAACTGCTCTGAGTAGTTGGTGAGCAGAATGCCCCGGCGACTTAACTCCTGGCAGGCCTCGACGGCAGCGTCGAACTTGGCCCGCGCGTGCTTCATGCCGGTGCCAAAGGTAAACGCGATCGGCGGCTCGCCGGCGGCGCAAAAGGCCTGCACTGCGCGCGGCAACTCGCCCAGCCGGGGGCGTGGAAAGGCCGTGGTCTCGAGTTGCGGCGGCCAGTCGGCCTGCGGCGGACCATACCAGGCGGGGAACATGCCGATGATCTTCTGCGGCGAGTTCCACCACTGAAAGAATCGCCGCACCGGGGGCAGTCCCAGGTCGGCGCGAAATTGGTTCAACTCGCGGCCGACCAGCCAACTGCCGACAGCGTCGAGCCCGCGCCAATAGAGCCAACCCACTGGCTGCGGCGCCCACCGCGGCAGCGTCAGTCCGCCGGGCATCACCGGCGGGGCGACCGAACTGGGGATCACGCCCGGTTGCAGCACCAAGCTCACGAGCGACGTCCCGCGCGTTTCGTGCAGAAGTCGGCCTGCGAGCGCGCCTGGATTGGCGACGAGAAGGGTTTCGTCGTCGATCAAGCCGTTGAGGAGTTCATACTGACCCCGCAGTTGCCGCGTGCCCCACTGGGCCATCAGCGGACCGGACCGCAGCGGATGCCAGAAGTCGGGATTCGCGTACAGAAGGTCGAGTTCGGCGGACGTGACCAGCGTGTGGAACTCGAGCCCGCGGTCTGCGGCCCGCTGCGCAAAGGGCTCATTGGCCACGAGCGTCACCCGGTGCCCTCGCCGGCGCAATACGTCGCCCAGGCCGAGGTAAGGGTAGATGTCGCCGTCGGTGCCCAGCGAGACGAGGAGGGCATGCATGGCGCTAGCGCCGCGCCTGCAGCCGGTCTGCGCTGGCGGCCAGCGATTCGAGCGAAACGCTCGCCGCGTTATTAGCGGCGCACGAGCTACAGCCGCCGCATTTCCCCCCCACGGCCGATCGCCAGGCCAACCAACTGCGGCGCGCAATCCACGTCCCGGCCAGCGCCACGGCGGAGAGAGCCACTGCGTTTTGCCAGAGTTCGTTCACAGCCAAAGCCTTCCCACCTGATAGGTGACGAGTGCGCCGAAGTAGGCGAGCACCGTCATGTAGGTGAACGTGAACACGGGCCACGCCCAACCATTGGTTTCGCGGCGGATGATCGCCAGCGTCGACACGCACTGCGCACAGAGCGCGAAGAACACCATGATCGACAGCGCCACCGGCAAATTGTACACCGGCTCGTTCGTGCCGTCCCACGTAGCCGCTCGCAGCTGGCTCTTCAGCGCTCCTTGACCTTCTTCGTCGCCGACGTCGACTTCGCCCAGATTATAGATCACGCCGAGCACGCCCATCACGACCTCGCGGGCAGGGAACGAGGCGATCGCCGCGCAGCCGATCCGCCAGTCCCAGCCGAGCGGACGAACGACGGGCTCGATCGCCCGACCCATCCGGCCCAGATAGCTATTGGCCTGCATGGCCCCGGCGAGCCGATTTTCGAGGTTGGCCGGCTCATCGAATTCGGCCAGTTCTTGGTTGAGCGCGCGGCGTTCTGCAGACCCTGCGGGGGCGGCTGCGACACGCGCGGTCAGTTCGCTCCGCTGACGTTCCACGATTTGCTGGGCGGCGCCCACGTCGTGAGGGTAGTAGCCGAGGGCCCAAATGACCACGCTGGCCGCCAGCACCACCGTGCCGGCGCGGTAGACGAAGGCCCAACCCCGCTCGGCCATGCGATGGAGCACGAGCGTCGCGGAGGGCCACTTGTAGCTGGGGAGCTCGAGGACGAAGGGCGGCGTCTCGCCGCGGAGCACCGTCTTTTTGAGCGTCCAGGCGACGACCACTGCCGCGACCACGCCCACCAGGTACATCGCCAGCATGACGAGCCCTGGCAGCAGCGGGCCCAGCGCCGTGTCCAAGGGGACGAAGGCGCCGATCAGGATCGTGTAGACTGGCAGCCTCGCCGCGCAGCTCATCAGCGGCGCGATCAAGATCGTCGTCAGGCGGTCGCGGCGGTCCTCGATCACCCGCGTCGCCATGATGCCTGGCACGGCGCAGGCGAACGACGAAAGCAGCGGAATGAACGACTTGCCGCTCAAGCCCACGCGGACCATCACCTTGTCCATGAGGTACGCGGCACGGGCCATGTAGCCGCAATCTTCGAGCAGCCCGATGAAGAAAAACAGGATCAGGATCTGAGGCAAAAAGATCACCACGCCCCCAACGCCGCCGATGACCCCCGAAACGAGCAGCGACTGCACGGGCCCCTCCGGCACGCGTGCGGCCACGAACTCGCCGAGGGCGCCGATCCCTTCGTCGATCCAACCCATGAGCGGATCGGCGGCCCAGAAGATCGACGAAAAGACGACCCCCATCGCCAGCACGAAGACGAGCGAACCCCACCACTTGTGGGTGAGGACGCGGTCGATGCGGTCGGTGAACGTCCGTGGCCGTTCGGCAGGTTTCGCCACCACGCCCTCGAGCGTGCGGGCCACCCAGGCGTAGCGCGACATCGCCTCGACGGCCGGGGCCGGAGCGCCTGCCGTGGCCAAGCGACCGCGGGCTGCGGCCAATTCGTTTTTCAACTCAAACGGCGGCTCGGCCCCGAACAGCGCTTGCTCCAGGTAGCCGCTCGTGTCGAGGAGCAGCCGTTCGGCGAGGTATCGCGGCAGCGGTTGAGCCGCATGTCCGTTCGATCGGGGCAGCCCGCCGGCGAAGCTTTGCAGCCGCGCGACCTCGGCGCGAAATGCGTCGGGAAAAGGGCTGGCGTCGGCGCGGGGCTTGTGCTCGCCTAGCCGGCCGAGGGCTTCGCGGAGTTGTTCCAGCCCCCGGCGACGGTGCGCCTCGAGCCCGACCACGGGCACGCCCAACCGCCGTTCGAGCTCTGCCGTGTCGATGCGAATGCCGCGCTCCGCAGCCACGTCGAGCATGTTGAGCGCCAAGATCGTCGGCAGGCCCAGTTCGAGCGCTTGGCTGACCAGGTACAGGTTCCGCTCGAGGTTGCTGGCGTCGACGATGCAGATCACCGCGTCCGGGGGAGCGATGTCGTCGCGGCGGCCGAGCAGCACGTCCACGGCCACCATCTCGTCGGGCGAGCGGGGGGCCAGGCTATACGTCCCTGGCAGATCGATCAGGGCGAACTTCACACCGGCGTGGCTGAAGTGGCCGACTTTCTTCTCGACGGTGACGCCCGGGTAGTTGCCTACCCGCTGCCGCACGCCGGCCAGGGCCGAAAAGAGCGTGCTCTTTCCCGTGTTGGGGTTGCCGATCAGAGCAACGGTGCGGACCGAGGTGGAAGGAGCAGAGGCCATGGCGGGGAGCAGGCCTTAGGCGGGAAGCAGATCGACGGTCACGCGCTGGGCTTCGCTGCGCCGCAAACTCAGCCGGTAGCCGCGGAGTTCGATTTCGAGCGGGTCACCTAGGGGCGCCTTCCCCAGCAGTTGCACCTCGATGCCAGGGGTGAGACCCATTTCCAACAGCCGGACACCAACGGCCCCAGCCGCGTCGACCTCGCGAACCCCTGCCCGCTGGCCGATGGCCAAATCGGCCAAGCTGGTCACAGCGTAAGCCCTGGCTGCACGAGCACGTGGAGGCCGTCGCAGGGGCGAAAGCAGAGCTTGTTTCCCCCCAAGCGGACGATGCACGGGGCCCCCGGGGTCACCATTTCGACCGTGGCGCCGCCGTGGAAGCCCAATTCCTGCAGGCGGCGCACTTCTTCGGCCGGGCCCAGCAACTGCCCAACCCGCGCAGACTCGCCGGCATGCAGGTAAGCAAGAGGAATGAGGTTGATCATGACGAACGAAACCCAGCCACAATGATTGAGACTCATTCTCAGACCCACGAATTCTATCCGGGAGGCGAACGGACTGCAACTAGGGAGCGCTCCCCAAGGCCCGACTCGCCGAGCGCCCGGCCGGCTAAATGGGGGGTGCTGCGGTCCCCAAAAGCGCGTTGGACACTCGGTCGAAAGGGGCGGCCGGCTGACCTTGCTGGCCCGCCAGGCCGGCGGTATCCTTCCCGCCCGAAAAGGTCCGCAACCGCTTTTCGCGAGCCCTACTGTGAACGACGGTCCCCTCCCGCGACTCGGCCCACCAGCCCGGCGACAGCCGACGGCTGCCTGGCCTGCGCTGGTGGCGCTCATTCCCCTTTTGGCCGCCAGCGGCTGCACGATGGCCTCGCGGGCCCAAAACGTCGGCGGCGTCCATTACTTCCAGAAGGGGGACTTCCCGCAGGCCACGGCCCGTTTCCAGCGCGCGATCCAGTCGGATCCGACGAACCCGGACGGCTACTACAATATGGCCGCCCTCTACGCCCGCACCGCCAAGATCAACAACCGGCCGGCCGATTTGCAGCAAGCCGAGGCGTATTACCACCAGGCGATTGACCGCGACCCCAACCACCGCGACGCCTATCGCGGCCTCGCCGTGCTGCTGGCCGAGCAAGGACGCCGGGACGACGCCCAAAAGCTGCTCGCCGGCTGGGTGCAGCGCAATCCCACCTCGGCCACGGCCAAGGTCGAACTCGCTCGCATCTACGAAGAGGCGGGGGAGGACTCGGCTGCCCGCGACATGCTGATCGAGGCCCTGGCGCTCGAGCCCGACAATCCGCGGGCCTTGACGGCGCTCGGCCACTTGCGCGAAGAGTCGGGCGAGCGCGAGCAGGCGATCGCCAACTACAGCCGCTCGCTGGTGATGAATCGGAATCAGCCCGAGGTGGCGCAGCGGTTGGCTTCGCTCCGCTCAACGACGCTGCCGACGACGACCCCGCCGGGGGGCACGCGAATCGTCAGCAATCCCAGCACTCCCAGTGACCCCGCGGCGGCCCGCGTCGCCTCGTTGCCGCCGGCGTCTGCGCCTCCGCCCTCACAGCCGGCCAGTTCCTCCACGAGCGCGGGGAGCGGCACGGGGCTCAACTGGAAGGCGTCTCAGTAGCGGCCCATCTAGAATTAGCGCGCAAGGGGCACGTTCTCAGCTCTGCTTAGCGTAGAGCGCCTGGCAGTCTTCGAGCCGCGTCCCTTGGGCATCGGTGACGGCGAACTTGCTCGGAAAGAGCGACACGCCGGCATGCACCCCGTCTTTACGCAGCAGATACAGGTTCACGTTGAACGTGGGACGGCCCTGGGCGTCGCGGAGCCGCGGGGCGGTGTGCTTGGCGAGCCGTTTCAGCACTTCGATTCCAGCGGCGGCGGGCTCCATGCCGGTGCGCATCAGCTCTACCGCAGCCACGCTGCAAGAATTGCGGATCACCTCTTCGCCGCGGCCGGTGCTGCCGCAGGAGCCGACCTCGTTGTCGCAGTAGAGCCCGGCGCCGATGATCGGCGAATCGCCCACGCGACCGGGAATCTTGAAGGCCAGCCCGCTCGTGGTGGTGGTGCAAGCCACATCGCCCGCGGCGTTGAGCCCCGCGCAGTGGATCGTGCCGGTGGGTCGCTCGAAGCGATAGGCGGCCTGCTTCTCGCCCTTCTTCGGCGGCGGCAGCCAATCGTCGTCGGGCGATAGGTTTTGCTTCCACTCGAGCCAGGCGAGGCGAGCCTTCTCGGTGAGCAGGTTTTCGATCGGAAACCCGTGGGCCACGGCGAATCGCTGCGCGCCTTCGCCCACGAGCAAGATGTGGTCGGTCTGTTGCATCACCAGCCGCGCCACCTTGGAAGGGTTCTTGATCCCTTGAATCGCGGCGACGGCGCCGGCCTGGTGCGTGGGGCCGTGCATCACGGCGGCGTCGAGCTCCACCACCCCTTCTTCGTTCGGCAAGCCGCCGTAGCCGACCGTCATGTCGTTGGGATCGTCTTCGACGATGTTCACGCCAGCAATCACGGCGTCGAGCGGGTCCTGGCCGGCCAGCATGAGCTCGTAGGCGCGGCTCGTAGCCGGCTGACCGTTGTCGGACGAGATCGCCTTCACCCTGCCCGTCACGGCGGCTTTCGTCGGCTGGGCTGCTGCGCGCACGGCGGGCAGGGCCGCCGCCGCGGCGGCTGCGGTGAGGAACTGACGGCGCGAACCCAGGGGGAGGTCGGGCAGCATGGAAGCTCGAGTCATCGGGGCCAAGAATTCGGGGAGAAGCCCGCGTCCGCTCGGGCCAGCACGCCTCTTACCTTAAGCAGCCCAAGCGGCGTGGGCTAGTAGCGCGGCCCGCGTGTTGATCTTTGTCAACGCGCCGCCGAGCGCGGCGGCGGAGAATCGCTAGGTCCCGCGCCGCCCCACGGCCGCGACGGGTGAATACCCCAGACTCAGCGCGACTTGCGATTGAGGGGCCGAGGGCCCCCGAACAGAGTCGAACTTAGGCGGTCGGCAGGGCCGCCCGAGGGGCGTCGTAAGCAGCGTGTTCTACGCCGCGAGCGCACCCTCCCGCTTGCATCTCCTCATCGACTCTCCTTCGCGTTTCTCTAAGAGGGCAATTCTCATGAAGGCTTTGCGCTGGTCGTTCGCTTTCGCGCTGCTGGCTTCGCTCGCCGCGGTCCCCGCTTCGGCCGCCACGCTCGACCTTTCGGGCACGATTCGCGACTTCCACAGCACCCACCCCAACATGGAGTACGTAATCAATGGGGTTGAAACCGGGATTGTGCTGCCGGGACTGGGCGCCGACGGCACCCCCGACTTCAACGCCGCCACGACGGCCAAGTCGGTGACCAACGCCGCCGATTTCGCCGATTGGTATCACGATGTGGCGGGCGTGAACTCGAGCGCACCGTTCAGCATTTCGCTCACCGAGGGAGCGCCCGGCGTCTTCTCCTACTCGAACGGCGACTTCTTTCCCATCGACGGCCTGCTCTTCGGCAACGAGGGGAACTCGCACAACTATCACTTCACGGTCGATCTGCACAAGCCGTTTGTGTATCAGGCCGGCCAGTACCTGAACGCCGCGGCCGACGACGATCTGTGGGTGTTCATCAACGGTCAACTCGCACTGGACGTCGGCGGCGTCCATTCGACCGCCGGCGGGGCGATCAACCTCGACACCCTGGGCCTGGTCGCCGGTCAGACGTATGACCTCGACATCTTCTTCGCCGAGCGGCACACGGTGGCCTCGACCTTCTCGGTCGAGACCAACATCAAGTGCGTGCCGGAGCCGACGACCGCCGGCCTGGCGCTGCTCGGCGCCGCGGGTTTGGGGCTGTGCGCCTGGCGTCGCCGCCGCGCGAGCTAGCGGCTAAGCATTCCCAAATGGTTCACCAACCCAACGCCCTGCGCCTTCGCGGCGCAGGGCGTTGTCGTTTTTTTTCCACGATCTGACGCTCAAGCCTGCGCCGGCTTCGATCGCAGCCGGAGCAGCAGCACCGCAACCGTCACGGCGAGCAGCACGTAGAGCGCCGAGAAGAGGAAGAACATTTCGGGCACGCCCGCCGCGGGGGTGACGGCCTCCGAGGTGCGCATCACGCGGTGAATGATCCAGGGCTGGCGGCCGGCTTCGGTCACCGTCCACCCGGCCTCGAGTCCCAAGAACCCGAGCGGCCCCGACAGCGCCAGCGCCCAGACGAGCAGCCGGCTCTCGAACACTCGCTCGCCGCGTTTCCAGCGCAGCAGCCAAAACCAACCGGACACGAGCAGCAGGACCGTGCCGGAGCCGACCATTAGATCGAAGGCCATGTGCACCAAGGCCACGTTGGGCCAATCGCTCTGGGGAAAGGCCTCGAGCCCGCGCACTTCGGCCGCAAAGTCGTGGGTCGCCAGGAAGCTGAGTCCGCCAGGGATTTCGAGGGCCCAGCGCGTTTCGCCGGCCGCTTCGTCGGGAACTCCGCCGATGCGCAGCGGAGCGTAGCGCTGCGTCTTGAACTGCGCCTCCATCGAGGCGAACTTCACCGGTTGCGTGCGGTAAGCGAATTTGGCCAGCGAGTCGCCGCTGATTGGCTGCAACACGGCGATGACAATGCCCACGCCTAGGGCGATCGTAATCGCCGAGCGGACATAGTCGTCGCGCCGGCCGCGCAGCCAGGCCCCCGAGTAGATGCCGGCCACGGCGAACGACACTGCCATGTAGCAGGCCAAGGTGGAGTGGAGCGCCATATAGGCCCACACGGGCTGCTTGAAGATCGCGATCGGATCGGTGACGTTCACCCGGCCCGTGGCCGCGTCGATTTCGAAACCCACCGGCAACTGCATCCAAGCGTTTACTCCCAATACGAGCACGCCCGACACCATGCCGGAGATGGCGATCACCCAGGCGCACAGCCAGTGGGCCCGCGGACTCAGGCGATCTCGGCCGTAGAGATACAGGCCGATGAAGATCGCCTCGATGAAGAAGGCAAAGCCTTCGAGCCCGAAGATATGCCCCACCACCGCGCCGGTCAGCTCCATGTACTTCGGCCAGAGCAGCCCCAGCTCCAAGGAGAGCGCCGTGCCGGAGACCGCTCCTACGGCGAACAGCAGGCCGGTGGCCTTGGCCCAGGTGCGGGCCAGCTCGCGATAGTGGGGCTTGCCCGTGCGCATCCACAGCCCCTCCACGATCAACAGGAGCAGCGGCAGGCCGATGCCCACGGCGGCGAAGACCATGTGAAAGGCCAGCGACACGGTCATCTGCAGCCGGGCGGCAAGCAGCGGATTCACGAGGGGCGCGTTTCCTTCCTACGGGCGAACCGCTGCCACCGGCGCGAACGGCGCATCCGTCCTCGAGCGCGTGGCAGCGAACGGCGCGATTATAGGGATCGCAGGTCGCGGTGTCTGGGGCTGCCTGCGCCGTTGCTGGGGTTGGCCGCACTTTCTGCAAGCGCGGGCCGCAAATCGCGAGTCTGGGTGATTGCCTAAGTTATGCTTGTGCGGCGCGTCGTGCGCGCGCCGCAACCTGGAATGGCGATTCGAGATCGCGCGGGCCGCAACGACCTTTCTCCATGACCGCGAAGCATCGCATTCTGCTGATCGACGACGACGCGGCGATGCTGCGCCTGATGTCGCTCTGGCTGGGGGAGGCCGGCTATAGCGTGCAGTGCGCGGGGGACGGCGAGGCGGCCCTGGCCCTGCTCAATGTCGACTGCCCACACTTCGTGATTACCGACTGGGACATGCCGCGGATGGACGGCCTCGAGCTGTGCCAACGCTTGCGGCAGCAGAAGCTGCCGCATTACGTGTACACGGTGCTCGTCACCGGAAAATCGCGGCCCGAGGAGATCGTGCAAGGGCTCGAGGCAGGGGCCGACGACTACCTCGTCAAGCCCGTGCATCGCGTCGAGCTGCTGGCCCGCGTGCGGGCCGGCGGTCGACTGCTCGAACTCGAGAGCCGCTTGGCGGAGCTCGCCCGCACCGATCCGCTCACGGGCGTGCCCACCCAGCGGGTGTTCTACGAGGCGGCCGAGAAGGAAGTCGAACGGGTGCGGCGCTATCGGCTGCCGCTGAGCTGCGTGATGCTCGACGTCGACTTCTTCAAGCGGATCAACGACACCTACGGCCACCCGGTGGGCGACCAAACGCTGCGGCGCGTTGCCGGCCTGTTGGCGGAAAGCTGCCGCGCCACCGACTCGCTCTGCCGCTACGGCGGCGAGGAGTTTTGCGTGCTCCTGCCCGAAACCAACGAGCACGACGCCGCCCTCTGGGCAGACCGAGTGCGCCGGGCCCTGAGCGCGGAAGAGTTCGCCTTCGATCACCAGCCGGTGCGAGTGACGGCCAGCTTTGGCGTGGCGGCGCTGGCGCTGCCAAATCTCGGCGCCGCGGAGCTGGTCGACCGGGCCGACCAGGCGTTGCTCGTGGCCAAGCAAACGGGGCGCGACCGCGTGGTCTGCTACTCCACGCTCGACGACCGCACGCTCCGCGGCCGCCTCATCTCGCCCTGCTACGACGCCTTGTTCCACGAGGTCCAGGCTCAGGACGTGATGACCTCGCTCGTCGCGCCGCTCCTGGTGGGCGAGTCGATTCGCCGGGCGGCCGACTACTTCATCAATTACCGGATCAGCTCAGCCCCGGTCGTCGACGAAGAGGGGCGGATGGTGGGCATCGTCTCCGAGCGCGACCTGATGCAGGTCGAGCCGACGCTGGGAGGTTGGGCCCAGCCGGTGTCGGACGTGATGAAGACCAATGTCGTCTGCTACGCTGCCGACACGCCCATTACGATTATCTACCAGTTCCTCTGCCGCGTGACGATTCGGGCGGTCGTGGTGGTCGACGACGGGCAGCCGGTGGGCGTAATCTCGCGGGGCACCTTTCTCCGCTGGTTTGGCAACCGGCTGCGGCTGGCCGAGGCCGAGCTCGCGCCGGAGGCCTTTTACGACGTGCGCGAGCAGAGGCAAGAACTCGCGCGGGAGAGCGCCGCGCAGCTCGTGCAGGCGATCTCACACCATGCGGCGATCATGGAACGCGCGCTGAGCCAGGAATCGGCCGACCTCACGAGCCCCGTGGTCGGCGCCGCTTCGCGGATGCAAGACATGCTGCTCGACCTGCTGGGGTGGTCGCGCTATCTGCACGCCCCGCTGCCGCCGGCCACCGTGCTGCCGCGCGACGGCGCCGACGAAGTTGAATTCGCCGGCTGGCCCTGCCCCGAGTTGCTGCCGCCGACGACGCAGGGCTGATCGCCGGTTGAAGCGGTGCGCGTGCGGCTTTAGTCGCGGCGAGCGAGCGCATCGAGCCCCAGGGCGGCGACAAGCCCCACCAAGTCGACGGCCCAGATCAGGGCCAGCAACAGCGCCACTCGATCGAGAATGAGCGCGCCCGCCGCATCTTCGAGTCCGGCCAACAGGCGGCCAACGCCCAGCACGATGCACAGAATGACGGGCAGCGCAAGCAGGCCGACGAGCAGCCAGTAGAGTGCCGAACGAGGAACCACGGTGCGCCTGCGGACGAAGGAATGCCCGCAGAGGGTTATCCGCGGCCGGCCCCGCGCGTGTCAAGCGCGGGGCCGGCTCTCGATTGGTCCGATGCGATCAGATTTTGCGGCGACTCTCACCCTGCCCTCTCCCACGGGGAGAGGGTTCAGACGTTACTTTGCGCGGGCGCTGTGGAGGGCCAGCAGGGCGTAGGCGGTCACCAGGTTCGGGTCCCCCTCCATCCACTTGGCCTGTTCGTTGATCCACGAGCCGTCGGGCTGCTGCCGCTTCGCGAGCTCGGCGATCAGTTCGGACCGCCAATCGTGGGCAGTTCCGGTGTCGTCGACGAACTTATCCTCGCCCAAAGCGGCAAGCGCCTTGGCGAAAGTGTTGTAATAATAATACAGCCCGGCCTGCTTCATGGTCGGGTCCGGGCTGCTGTCGCCCATGCCGGGGTTTTCCGTGAGCGAGTAGTGCTTCTTGAGCCAGGCGAGGGCGGCCTTGACGCGGGGATCGTCGGGGCCGACGCCGGCGTAAATCATGCTCTTGAGGCCGGCGTAGGTCATCGAGCCGTAGCTGCGTAGGCCCCCGTCGGGGATTTGGCCGGCCTGGCTTTGTCCGCCGGCGGCCGCAGTGTAGTAGAAGCCGCCGTCGGGATTCTTGGCGGCCCAGGGGCCGGTGTTGTACGGGCTCTCGAGGTTCTGGCACTGGCTGACGAAGACCAGGGCTTTTTGCACGGCCGGATCATCGGGCCCGGCGCCGGTCGCCTTGAGGGCGTCGAGCAAGAACGAGGTGTTCGAGAGGTCCGGGCGCTTGCTGCGGCCATAGCCGGCGCCGCCATAGCTCAGGCTTTCCTTGCCGTGCCCTTCGCCTTCGTCGTTTTGGATGTCGCGGAGGTAGGCGTCAGCCTTTTTGATCAGGTTGGCGTAGCGGCCGTCCTTGTTAGCGCTTTGGAACGCCATCACCGAGATGCAAGTTTCGTAGTTCTGGTGAAACGTGCCGGAGCGGTAGATCCCGCCGTCGGGCTGGGCCAGGCCTTCGAGGTACTTGAGGCCCTTGGCCACCACGGGGTCGTCAGGCGAGCGGCCCTGCTTGAGCAGGGATTCGACCACAATCGCCGTCACCGCCGGGCTCGCCTGCTGGCTGAAGGAACCGTCATCGGCCTGCCCCTTGGTGGACAAAAACTCGACGGCCTTGGCGACCATTTCGTCATACGACTTGGCTTCGGCGGCCCTCGAGGCGGAAATCGGCAGCGCTGCAGTGGCGAGCGATAGGACCAGCAAGCGGCACAGCAAACGACGCGAAAATCGCATGACGAGCGTTCCTCGGGTGAAGCGGGATGTTCTTCTGAGGCCAGGGTTTAGGCTAATCGCCGATCGATTTGGGACGTCAAGGCAGAGCGCTGCTGCCCCGGTCCTCCGACGCCCTAGGCGGCCGAGCCGCCAACCATGAGCGATCCGGGCAATATCGGCAAGCCGCGCGCCGCCTCGGCGAAATACTCGCTAGTGCTGCGTCACGCACGGAGGGCGCGCTGGCCGAAAATGCCGCCCGGCCCGTGCAGGGGTCTGCGAGGCTCGGCCAGGGAAACGTGGCTCTCCCTTGCTTGCGCTGCGGGCTAGTATCGGAGGGGCAACCCGAACTTCTAGCTGTGACGCAGCACTAGCTAAGTGTACGCTCAGCGAACCCCGGTGGCCCACGAAGAACGGGTCACGCGCGCAATTAGAATCGCCCCATGTTCCGTCTTGGCCGCTTTACCCTGTTAGAAGCCCTGGTCGCCCTGACCACGTTGGCGTTCGGCCTCGGGCTGCTCCGCGCCCTCGATTGGGGGCGCTCGCCCATTACGCGCGGAGCGCTGCAGATCGTGTTCTGCCTGATCGCGATCGTCTACATCGTCTGGCGGACGGACGACAACCTACGGCTGAAGTAGGGGCTCAAACGCAGCGTCCTGCGCTACGACTCGTGCCGCAGGGCGCGCAGCGAACTGACCAGGTAGCGGAGGCTGCACTGCAAGGCGGGCCGGGCCGCGGCGGCCGGCGGCGCTTCCGAGGTCTTGTGGGGGCCAGCGGCTGGCTGCGGCGCGGCCTGCTCCACCCAGTCCAGCCGCTCCTCCAGATCGGTGAGCGACAACCCCAGCGCCAAAGACAACTCGACGAGCGCCGGACGGTCGGGCAAGGACGAGAGCTGCGCGAGCAGCAGCTTTCGGGCGGCTGGGGCGCACGTCGGTTCGTCGGTCAAAGTCGATTCCGTGGTCGGTTTCAGGCGGGCAAGTTGCCCCTGCTGATGCGCCTGCAAGATCGCGCGGGCCGCGCGGGCGGCGGCGCCTTCTCTCCAGGCCAACTCGCCGGCGGCCACGGCGGCCAGCGAATCATCCAGCAGCGCCTCGTCCGGCTCAGCCGGCGCGACTCCCCAAGCGCCGCAGAGAAGCAATTGGGCGAGCCATTCGGCGCGACGGCAGTCGTCGCA
The DNA here is from genome assembly GCA_044221365.1 of Pirellulales bacterium. GTDB lineage: Bacteria > Planctomycetota > Planctomycetia > Pirellulales > JBGAPH01 > JBGAPH01. Next base: position 77,475 of record JBGAPH010000023.1, on the reverse strand, counting down.
CACGATCGTGGGGGCGAGCGACGCCGCCATCGCCAAGGGACGCAGGGCGGCCCGCTCGCCGGCCTCACCGCGAACGAGCAACACTACCTGCGGACGCAAACGCTGCATCTCATGCACCGTCCAGCCACTCAGGCTGTAGCGGGCCACGACCAGGCCCCCGCTGGCGCGAACGCGCTGGGCCAGCCGATCGCGCACTGCGGGCTCGGCGGCCAATAAAATTACTCGAGCGGCCATCTCCTCCTCCATTTCTTTCTACGCGGCCCCGCCTGGTCTCGGATGAGGGCGGGCAGACGCTCAATCCTCGGGGTGGAAGCCGAACATCGTGGTCGACACCGGACGCTCCGCCGCCCGCCCATACCGCACCGGCTGCCGGCCATTGCCGGAAAGCAATGCCCGCACGTGCCGCGCATCGGGGACGAGTTGCGAGAGATGGTCGACGATCTCAGCCGCGGTTTCGCGGGAGCGGCCGCTGGAGTGCGCCATCAGGGCCTTGGCCAGCCCTAAAGCCCGCACCAGTCGAGCCCGGGCCGCCACGTCGGGCGCGAGCGTGTCGAGCGGACTATCGAGCAACTCCACGACCGGAACTTGCAAGGCCTGCTCCCACCGGCGGAGGGTGCTCACAGCCACGTCGGCGTCGGACCGCTCCTCTTGTTTGACCACGGCCACGGTCACGCCCATCCGCCGAGCAAGCGAGCGCCGCGTGACGTGCTGCTCGAGCCGCGCCGCCTCGAGACGGTGCAGCGGCTTGCCGCCAGGAGCGGCTGTCGGCTTGAGGGCATCGATGCGGCGGATCGGCGAACGATGAGGGCGAGCGTCGGCTTTCATCGGAATAACTCCTCGTGAAGCCGGGGCTAGCGCGGCAAACGCTGCCGTGCGATGAGCGCCCCACGAGCACCGCAGCCAGGACGCCGCGATGAGGCTTCAGGGAGAAATGCGCAGAGCGCGCCGGGAGTCCGCCAATAAAATCGCGGGTAGATTTGCCGCACCATGGCGTCGAAATCGCGACGCGTGCACAACGCGTGGCCGGCCAGAGGGTTGCGCTCGCGGCCAGCTATCGGCCGCGGCGGCGAGTCAACCACCACGGCAGCGACCCAAAGCCAAGGGCTGAAAGCAGCCAACCGCTCGGCTCGGGCACGAGCGTAAATGTCAGCGTTCCCAGTCGGGGCAGACCGGTGAAGGGCGCCCCGGAGAGGGCCGAAATGGGCGCCCGCGGTTGCGTGTCGAGGTCGAGCGAGTCGAAGACGACGCCGCTGTCTGTGCCAGCGTCGTACGGGAACAGATCCACCGTGACGGCCGGCAGCCACTGTCCATTCAGAGAGAGCGGCAGGCTGTCGACGCCCACGAACCAATCAGGGCTGGGAGCGACCATGGAGGTGAGCGTCAGCAGCGGAAAATCGGAGTTCACCGCAAATGTTCCTCGGCTTGTCGCCGGGGTAACCACCAGGCCGGGCGCCTCTACCACCGACCAGGCCGTGCCGGCGGCGATCGCAGCCGAGACCTCTTTGTCGAGAGGAGTAATGCGGCCGCGCTCGGCCATCGCCTCGAGGCCGGGGGTCGCCAGTCCGCCCAATTCCCAAAAGCGTACGCCGGCGCTATGGGTTCCGCCGATCAGCGTGGTGAGGTGGGCGCCGCCGGGAAACGCGCCGGGATGCGTGGTGTAGTGCCATTCCGAAGTGAAAGTCACCTCGTACTGACGAATCTCGCCAGCGGCCGAAAGGGAAGCGAAAACCAGGGGGATCGCCAAGGAGGCAGCAGTGCGAAGAAACACGGGCAGTCGCCTTTGGGGGAGGGAAGGGGTCCATCGATTCCCCCATTGGATTCGCGCTGCCCGATTGTCGTTGTGAGCACGCTCACAATTCGCCGCACTGCGGCGAACTATCTAACCGTTTTGGCGAGCGGCCCGCGTCAGCCGGCTGACCAAACCGAGGTCGCCCAGAATCTGAATTTCATTGACGCTTGAAAACCGCCCGTGCTATAACCCGAAGCAATACAGCACTCCTGGCACTGGCCTTACGGCGGAAGGCCCTCTCGGGCCCGGTTTGGCAAGCGCGGGCTCAATGCCCGTGGCTTGGCTGGCCGCTCCCAGTTCCGTCCTGGCCCGAAGACGCCGCTCCCCTGCCGCGGCGGAAGGTGAACGGTTCATGGGCCGACGCTTCGTTTTGCTCGCTGCGGCCCTGCCTCTTTTGCTTGCCCATAGTTCTGCTCCGGCAGCCGACCCCGCGGCGCTTGGACTCTTCGAGCGGCAGGCCGACATTGGCGACGTTGGGTTGGCCGGCGGGCTCGAGTTCGACTCCCAGGCCCAGACGTATCGCCTTACCGGCGGAGGCGCCAACATGTGGGGCGCGGCCGACGCCCTGCACTTCGTGTGGAAGGAGTGGGACGGCGATCTGCTCTTCACGGCCGACGTCGCGTGGCTTGGCGCCGGTAAGGACCCCCACCGCAAAGCGTGCCTGATCGTCCGGCGGGGGCTCGAGCCGGGGGCGGCCTATGCAGATGTCGCCCTGCACGGCGATGGGCTCACTTCGCTCCAGTATCGCGAAACGCCCGGTGGACCGACCCGCGAGGTGCAGGCGAACATTCGCGGGCCGCGGCGGCTGCGGCTCGAAAAGCGCGGCGACTACGTGACGATGTCGCTGGCCGGCCCCGACGAGGAATTCCGCTCGGTCGGTGGCATGTTTCGCATCGACCTCGGCAAGCGGTTCCTGGTGGGACTAGGAGTCTGCGCGCACGACAATTCCGTGAGCGAGACGGCAGTCTTCTCGAAGGTCTCGCTGGCCGCCCCTCCACCGAGTTCCGGCCGTACGGTGCTCGAGAGCACGCTCGAGCGGATTGACATCGCCTCGACCGACCGCCGCGTGGTGCATCACGAGCGGGCACACTTCGAAGCGCCGAATTGGTCCCGCGATGGGCAACACCTGCTCTACAACCAAGACGGGCATCTCAAGCGAATCCCCGCCGCCGGGGGCAAGCCGGCGCCGATCGAGACCGGTTTCGCCCGACGCATCAACAACGACCACGGCTACTCCCCCGACGGCAAGCTGCTGGCGATCAGCGATCAAACGCGCCCCGGCGGATCGCGGATTTACATCCTGCCCAGCGGAGGGGGCGGCGGAACGCCGCGGCTGGCGACGCCGCTTGCGCCTTCCTACTGGCACGGTTGGTCCCCCGACGGAAAAACGCTGGCCTATTGCGCCGAGCGAGACGGCGAGTTCGACCTCTACACGATTCCGGTCGACGGCGGCTCGGAACGTCGCCTGACGCGCTCGCCGGGGCTCGACGACGGACCGGACTACGCGCCCGATGGCCGGCACATCTACTTCAATTCGGTCCGTTCAGGGCGCATGAAGATCTGGCGGATCACCGCCGACGGCGGCGAACCCACTCAGCTCACCAGCGACGGCTACAACGACTGGTTTCCGCACCCCTCCCCCGACGGCCGCTGGCTGGCCTTCGTGTCCTACGGCCCCGAGGTCGAAGGACACCCGGCCAACGAAGACGTGCTCTTGCGAATCATGCCGGCCGCCGGCGGCGAAGCGCGGGTGCTCGCCAAGCTGTTCGGTGGGCAAGGGACGATGAACGTGCCTTCCTGGTCTCCGGACAGCCGCCACTTGGCGTTCGTGAGCTACCAACTTGTGGACGCGGCCGACGACAAAACCAAGGCTGGTAAACCCGAGGCAGACAAAGCGGGGGCAGGTCCATGAGCCGATCGCGCCGAGTGAACGGAGCCACGTTCGTAGTCGCGCTGCTGTGCGTTGTGAGCAGCGTGCGGGCCGACGAGGCGTCGCGCTATCGCGAACAGATCGCGCCGCTGCTGCAAAACTACTGCTACGACTGCCATGCCGGCGGCGAGAAGAATGGCGGCGTCGCCTTCGACGGCTCTGCTTCCGACGAAGCCCTCCTGGCCGACGCCGACCTTTGGCAGCGGGCTCTGCGGCAGGTTCGCGCCGGGCTCATGCCGCCTGCCGAGGCCGAGCCGCTGCCGGCCGAAGCGCAGGCCCGCCTAGCGAGTTGGATCAAGGCCGACGTGTTTCACATCGATCCGGCGAACCTCGATCCAGGTCGCGTGACCGTGCGGCGGTTGAACCGCACCGAGTACCGCAACACGATTCGCGATCTGTTGGGCGTCGAGTACGACACGCAAGGGGAGTTCCCCCCCGACGACACAGGGCACGGCTTCGACAACCTGGGCGAAGCGCTGAACATCTCGCCGCTGCTGTTGGAAAAGTATCTCGAGGCGGCCCGCACGGTCGTAGCCCAAGCCGTGCCGACTGCCGCTCGCGTGATGCCGGAGCGTGAAATCGAGGGGCGGCAGTTTCGCCTGGCAGGCGGCGCGGCAGACGATTCGAAGAACGACTACCTTGCGCTCTCGTACTACGCGCCGGCGAGCGCAGCGGCAAAGCTCTCGCTCGACCACGACGGCGACTATGAGTTGGCCCTGCGGATGACGGCGAACGACCGCTTCGTCGACGGAGAGTCGGACCTCAACAAATGCCGCTTCACTTTCAAGGCCGACGGCGAAACGCTGCTCGAGCGCGACTTCATTTGGCAAGGGGGCCGCGAGTTCCGCTTCGAGTTTCCCCGCCAATGGTCGGCCGGCGAGCATGAATTGACGGTCGAAGTCCAGCCGCTGACCCAAGAAAAGCAAGTGCGTTCGCTCGAACTGCGGCTCCACGAAGTGACGCTCCGCGGACCGAAAGCCGCACAGGATTGGTCGCGGCCGCCCCGCTACGAGCAGTTCTTCGAGCAGGAGCCGCCCTCCGATCCGGCCGAGCGCCGCGCGCATGCGGCCAAGCTGCTGCGCAAGTTCGCCACCCGCGCGTTTCGCCGCCCAGTCGACGACGCCACGGTCGAGCGGCTCGCCGACTTTGCCACGAGCATCTCCGCCCAGCCAGGGCAGACCTTCGAGCAAGGCGTGGCCCAGGCGATGACCGCCGTGCTCGCTTCGCCACGATTCTTGTTCCGCGAGGAGGAGATCGAGCCCCCCGCTGGCGCGGAGCATCCCTTGGTCGACGAATACAGCCTGGCCACGCGGCTCTCGTACTTCCTCTGGTCGACGATGCCCGACGAAGAGCTGTTTCAGCTGGCAGGCGAGCATCGGCTGCGCGAGCAGCTTTCTCAGCAGCTCGAGCGGATGCTGGCCGACGAGCGCTCGGAGCAGTTCGTAAACAACTTCGTCGGGCAGTGGCTGCAAGCCCGCGACATCGACGCGGTGAACATCAACTTTGGGGCGGTGCTCTCGCGCGATGAGCCGCCGGACCCCGAGGCCGACAAACGCCGCGAGCGGTTTCGCGAGCTGCGCCGCAAATCGACCGAAGAGCTGACCGCCGAAGAGAAGGCCGAGATCGAGGAACTGCGCAAGCTGGTGTTCGGCCGCTTCGGGCGGTTCCGGCAGTTCGAGCTCAACGGCGATCTGCGGCGGGCCATGCGCCGCGAGACCGAGCTGACGTTCAACCACGTGCTCCGCGAGAACCGCAGCGTCCTGGAATTGGTGGACTCCAACTACACGTTTCTCAACGAGCGGTTGGCGAAACACTACGGGATCGACGGGGTTCAAGGAAACGAGCACCGGCGCGTCGAGCTGCCGGCCGAGAGCATTCGCGGCGGCATTCTCACGCAGGGCACGATGCTGGCGATCACCTCGAATCCCGACCGCACCTCTCCGGTGAAGCGCGGGTTATTCATTCTGGATAACTTGTTAGGCACGCCTCCCGCCCCGCCGCCCCCCGACATTCCCTCCCTGGAAGAAGCCGGGCGAGCGATCACCGACCATACGCCGACGCTGCGGGAAACCCTGGCCCGCCATCGCAGCGACGCCCTGTGTAATTCCTGCCACAACCGCATGGATCCGCTGGGCCTGGCCTTGGAAAATTTTAACGCGCTCGGCATGCACCGCGACCTCGATCGGGGGCAGCCGATCGACTCGACCGGCGAGTTGATCACGGGTGAAACGTTCAACAATGTCCGCGAGCTCAAGCGGCTGCTGGCCAACGAGCGGCGGCAAGAGTTTTATCGCTGTTTGACCGAAAAGCTGCTAACCTACGCCCTGGGCCGCGGCCTCGAGCAAACCGACGTCGGCACGGTCGATGTCTTGGTGGAGCGGGCCAACCAGAACGAGGGTCGGCTCAAGGATTTGGTGATCGGCGTAATCGAGTCGGCGCCGTTTCAGCGGCGCCGGGCAGAAGCCAGTTCGCCCGCGGCGGGCCAGACAGGTGGCTGAGACGTTGAGGTGGGGCCCTCACCCCGGACCTCTCCCGCGGGGAGAGGGAGACAGACAACGGAGGAATCGATGAGCGAACGGACGATCGAGCAGGCCGCGGGCTTCAGCCGTCGGCGGTTTCTGCGTGGCGTCGGCGCGGCGATCGCGCTGCCGGCCTTCGAAACGTTCCTGCCCTCGAGCCGCGCGTTGTCCGCTGCGGCTGATGCCGGCGCGCTCGCGACTACTCGCTCCGGCATGCCGCTCCGCGCGGCCTTCGTGGCGTTCCCCAACGGCGCGATTCCTTCGGCCTGGTGGCCGACTGGCGGCGAGACCGACTTCCAGCTCAGCCGCACGCTCCAGCCTCTCGAATCACTCCGCAGACACGTGCAGGTGCTCCGCGGCCTCGACCACGAAGCAGCCGAGCCCGGCCCCGATGGCGCCGGCGACCATGCCCGCGGCGGCGGCACGCTGCTCACCGGCGTGCGGCTCAAGAAGAGCGCCACCGACGTGCGGGCAGGCGTCTCGATCGATCAGGTGCTGGCCGGCCGCATCGGCCATCTCACGCGCTTTCCTTCGCTCGAACTCACCTGCGACTCGATCCGCAAGTCGGGCGCGTGCGACTCCGGCTATGCCTGCGCCTACCAATACAACATCTCGTGGAGCTCCCCCACAACGCCGATGACGCCCGAGCCGAACCCGCGGCTGGCGTTCGAGCGGCTGTTCGGGGCCGGGGCCCCCGGCGAGCGGCAGGCGAATCTCGAACGGCGTCAGCACGAGCAGCGGTCGCTGTTGGACTTCGTGCTCGAAGATGCCCGCGCCATGCGGAGCCGGCTGGCGGCCAAAGACGCCCAGAAGCTCGATCAGTATCTCACGGGGGTTCGCGAGCTCGAGCAGCGGATCGAAAAGGCCGAGCGTTTCAAAGACGTGAAGGACCCCGGCGTGGCGACGCCGCTGGGCGTGCCGGGCGACTTTGCCGAGCACGTGCAGCTCATGTACGACATGCTGCTCCTGGCCTTTCAGACCGATTCGACCCGCGTGGCGACGCTCCTCTTGGCCCACGACGGCAGCAACCGCCCCTTCGAGGACATCGGCATCGTCGAAGGGCACCACGACCTCACGCATCACCAGAACCGGGCCGACTGGATTCAGAAGGTCACCGAAATCGACCTCTGGTACGCCCGGCAGTTCGCCAAGTTCCTCGAGAAGCTGCACGCCACGAAGGAAGCCGACGGCAGCTCGCTGCTCGACAACTCGATGATCGTGTTCGCCTCGGGCAACGCCGACGCCAACCGCCATACCCACGCCAACCTGCCGATCCTGCTGGCCGGCGGCGGAGGAGGCACGCTGGCCGGCGGCCGCTACGTCGATTACGGCGCGCAGCCCGCCTGCAACTTGTTCCTCTCCCTGGCCGACCGGATGGGGCTCACGGATCTGGAGCGCTTTGGCGACTCGAGCGGGCGGCTGGGGCGGCTGTAATCGCTCGGCCCTTCACGCACCGCCCTGGCGAGCGGCCGGCGTAAGCCGGCTGACCACGCGCGGCTCCACGCTCCAGCGGTTTGGGTCGGCCAGCTTACGCTGGGCCGCTCGCCGAGCGCGGTGAACAACGCGTATGCGCGATCGGTGCTGTTCGATTCTCCTCCCCCGTGACTCACGGGGGGCTAATAGCGGCACTCCCCTCCGCTCCCCGCGCGCGATACCATGGTCGGCTTGGCGGAACGTGGGTTTCGCCACCGCTCCGACCTGGGTTTCGTCGCGCGCTCATGCTCCATCTGGCATCGCAGATTTCGGCCGCGGTCGATCGCATACGGCAAACCTGGCCGGGCAAACCCCACGCTGGCATCATCTTAGGCACCGGCCTGGGCGGGCTGGCCGCCGAGATCGAGGCCGAGGCCACCTTCGGCTACCGGGATCTGCCCCACTTTCCGCACAGCACGTCCGTGGGACACACCGGGCAGCTCGTGTGCGGTCGGCTGAATGGCCTGCCGGTCGTCGCCATGGAAGGCCGCATGCACGTGTACGAAGGCTACACGTACGAGCAGGTAACCTTCCCCGTTCGCGTGATGAAGGCCCTGGGCGCCGAGTTGCTGGTTGTCTCCAACGCCGCCGGCGGCATGAACCCCCACTACGGCCTCGGCGACCTGGTGGTCATCGACGACCACATCAACCTGATGGGGGGCAACCCGCTGTTCGGCGTCAACGACGACGCCCTCGGCCCTCGCTTTCCCGACATGTGCCGGCCCTACGATCCGGCCCTCATCGACCGAGCCCTGTCCGTCGCCCGCCGCGAGGACATTGCGGCCCACCGGGGGGTGTATGTGGCGGTCACCGGGCCGAACCTCGAGACCCGCGCCGAGTATCGTTTTTTGAGAACGATCGGGGCCGATGTCGTCGGCATGTCGACCGTGCCCGAAGTGATCGTGGCCGTCCACTCCGGCCTGCGGGTGCTGGGACTGTCGATCGTCACCGACCTCTGCTTTCCGGATGCCCTGGAGCCGGTGGACATCAAGAAGATTCTGGCCACGGCGGCCGACGCCGAACCGCGGATGCGCAAACTCGTCCGCGGTGTCCTGGCGGACGAAACCCCTTCGAAGTAAACGAATCGATTCACCGCGGAGGACGCAGAGGACGCAGAGAGAAGAGATTTGAACCACGAAGACACGAAGACACGAAGAATACAATTGTTTCTCGCCAAGGCGCAAAGATCGCAAAGTAGGGCGTGGCCCCGCAATCAACCTCTTGGCGCACTTCGCGCCTTTGCGAGACCTAGCTGAATTCTTTGTGTCTTCGTGCCTTCGTGGTTCGATTGCATTCTCCTCTCTGCGTCCTCCGCGTCCTCTGCGGTAAAAAAATCCCCGACGGACTCGTCGGGCATTGATAGCTCGGAAGATTCATGACATTCCAACCCGTTCCCAGCAACGTTCGCTTTCCCGAGCTCGAGGCCCAAGTCGGCCGGTTTTGGCGCGAGCAGGGCATTTACGAGAAGTCGCTCGAGCAGCGCGCCGAGGGGGACCGCTTCGTCTTCTACGAAGGTCCGCCCACGGCCAACGGCCTGCCGCATCCCGGGCACTGCCTGACGCGCGCGATCAAAGACCTCTTCCCGCGCTACCGCACCATGCGCGGCTACCTGTGCGAGCGCAAGGCCGGCTGGGACACGCACGGCCTGCCCGTCGAGGTCGAGGTCTGCAAGGAGCTCGGCATCCACTCGAAGGAAGAGATCGAGGCGTTTGGCGTCGAGCCGTTCATCCATCGCTGCCTGGAAAGCGTGTTCCGCTACACGCAGCAGTGGGAGAAGCTCACCGAGCGGCTCGGCTTCTGGATTCGTCTCGACGAGGCCTACGTCACCTACCACCAAAGCTTCATCGAAAGCGTGTGGTGGGCGCTCAAGAATCTGTTCGACCGCGGGCTGCTCTACCAAGGCCACAAGATCGTTTGGTGGTGGGCCCAAGGCGGCACCGCGCTCAGCTCCGGCGAAGTGGGGCAAGGCTATCGCGAGGTTGCCGATCCGAGCGTTTATGTTCGCTTCCCGCTGCTCGACGACGCCGGCAAGAAGAGCGATACGAGCTTGCTCGTGTGGACGACTACTCCGTGGACGCTGCCGAGCAATCAGTTCGCCGCCGTGCATCCGAGCCTAGAGTACGCGGTGGTCCGCGACCCCGAGTCGGCCGACAAGCTGGTCGTCGCCGCGGCGCTCGTCGAGACCATCGCCGCCAAGGTAGGCCGCAAGCTCGAGGTCGAGAAGATCGTGCTCGGCAAGGAGCTGGTGGGGCGGCGGTATTTGCCGCCGTTCGATTACTACTACGCCAAGCAAGGCAGCCAGCGCGGCAAGCTCGCCTCCGGCGGGCAGGAGCATTTGGCCTGGCGCGTCGTGTCGGCCGAATTCGTCACCATCGACAGCGGCTCCGGCGTGGTGCATCAAGCGCCGGCCTTCGGCGAAGTCGACTTCGACGTGCTCAAGGCCGAGCAAGCCCGCTTCGAGCCCGGGCAAGGCCCCGATCTGATCTGCGCGGTCGCCCCCGACGGCAAGTTCACCGCCGAAGCCCCCGACTATGTTGGCCGCTGGGTGAAGGACTGCGACAAAGAGATCAGCCGTCGCTTGAAGCACGAAGGGCTGCTCTACCACCAAGAGCAATATCTGCACGACTACCCGTTCTGCTGGCGGGCCGACGAAGATCCCCTCATCCAGTACCCGCGCAAGAGTTGGTTCGTGCGCACCTCGCAGTTCAAGCAGGCGATGCTGGCCAACAATGCCCAGATCAACTGGCTGCCGGAACACATCAAGGAAGGCCGCTTCGGCAACTTCCTCGAGTCGAACGTCGACTGGGCCCTCTCACGCGAGCGCTACTGGGGCACGCCGCTGCCGATCTGGGTCTGCGAGCAGACGGGCCACACCGAGGCGATCGCCAGCTACGACGAGCTGCTCAACAAGCCCGGCGTGAGCGGCGCCGAGGTGTGGGCCGCGGCCAAGCGGGCTAAGCCCGAGCTCTCCGACCACCTCATGGTCCACAAGCCGTATATCGACGCGGTGACCTACGACTCGCCGAAAGCGCCCGGCGCTCGCATGCGCCGCGTGCCGGAAGTCATCGACTGCTGGTTCGACTCGGGCGCGATGCCGTTTGCCCAGTGGGGCTTCCCGCACCAGGGACGCCAGCAGTTCCGCGAGCAGTTCCCCGCCGACTTCATCAGCGAGGCGATCGATCAAACGCGCGGTTGGTTCTATAGCCAACTCGCGATCAGCACCCTCTTGTTCTCCGATCCCACCGCCAGCGGCCTCGACAACCCGCCTTCGCCTGAGTATCCGCACCCGTTCAAGAACTGCATCGTACTCGGCTTAATGCTGGGCGAAGATGGGCAGAAGATGTCGAAGAGCAAGCGGAACTACCGCGAGCCGAACGAGATCTTTGACCGCTACGGGGCCGACGCTCTGCGGTGGTACTTCTTCGCCAACCAGCCCCCCTGGACCGCCATTCGCTACAACGAGCGGGCGATCAAGGAGAGCGTGCCTGAGTTCCTGCTGCGGCTGTGGAACGTCTATAGCTTCTTCGTGATCTACGCCAACATCGATGGCTTCGCGCCGGGCAAGTCGCTGTCAGGCAAGGTCGGCCAGCTTGACGCGCGTACGCTGGCGAAGGCCAAGGGCTACCGGCCGCTGGCGGAGCGATCCGAGCTCGACCGCTGGATCGCGAGCGAGTTGAACCGCACGTGCGCGGCGGTCGTAGAGCGAATGGACGCTTACGACAGCTACGCGGCCTGCGCGCGAATCACGGAGTTTGTCGACGCGCTGAGCAACTGGTACGTCCGCCGTAGCCGCGACCGCTTCTGGTCGGGCGAGCAGAACACCGACAAGCAAGACGCCTACTGGACGCTCTACGAATGCCTGCTGACGACGGCGCGGCTGATCGCTCCGTTCACGCCGTTCGTGGCCGAAGAGTTGTGGCAAAACCTGGCCCGCGCGGAGTTCGGCCAGCAGGCGACCGAGAGCGTGCATCTGACCGATTTCCCCGCCGGCGATGCGGGTGCGGTCGACGAGGCGCTGTCCGCCCGCATGAGTCTGGCACGCGAGATCGTGTCGCTCGGCCGCGCGGCTCGGATGAGCGCCAAGCTCAAGGTCCGCCAGCCGCTGGCCAAGGTCGAGGTCGTGCTGGCCGACGCCACGCATCGCCCTTGGCTCGAAGCGCACGCCGGCCTGGTGGCCGAAGAGTTGAACGTCAAGCAGGTCGAGTTCCCGGCGACCGCGGATCAGTACATCACCTACACCGTGCTCCCGGACCTCAAGCGGCTGGGCCCTCGCCTGGGCAAGCAACTTCCGGCCCTCAAGAAGGCCCTGGCCGAAGCCGACGCGGCCGCGCTCATGGACGAGATGCGCCGCACGCAGCGGGCCACGATCGTGCTGCCGGACGGCGCGGTCGAGTTCGACTCCGACGATCTACAAGTGCGGCTGGCGGCCAAGGAAGGCTGGACCGCGGCGCAGGGACATGGCTGCGTGGTGGTGCTCTCCACCGAGATCACGCCGGAACTGGCGGCCGAAGGATTGGCCCGCGAAATCGTTCACGCGGTCCAGAGCGCCCGCAAGGACACCGAGTGCGAGTACACCGATCGGATCGAGATCGGCGTGGTTACGGAGTCGGCCGAACTGCGCGCAGCGGCTGAGAAATTCGCCGATTACGTCGCGGGAGAAACGCTGGCCAAGCGGCTGGTTTTCGGGCCGATCGCCGGCGTGACGCCTCTCGAGGCCGACCTCGGCGGCCACAAGGCGACGCTCTTCGTGAAGAACCTCGGCAAGTAGCGGCACGCCGATCCGCTGTGGCCTGAGCGGTCGTGGAGCTCGAGGAAACGCCCATGTCATCGTCGGACTTTCCTGAGGTCGTCGTTCTTGGCCGCCACGATCTCGAAGCCGCCCAGCGGCTCGTGGCGGCGGCGGGCTGGAACCAGGTGGTGGCCGATTGGGAAATGTTTCTCGAATACGGGCGAATCTTTGGCTGTAAGGACGAGCAGGGGCGGATCGTCGCCACGGCCGCCACCATGCCGTATCGGCAGGTCGGCTGGATCAGTCTGATGCTCGTCGACGAGGCTTGGCGGCGGCGAGGCCTGGCCACACGGCTGATGTCAGCCTGCATCGAAACGCTCGAAGGCGCCGGGCTCACGCCGGCGCTCGACGCCACGCCCGTCGGCCGCGAAGTTTATCTGCCGATGGGTTTTCGCGACGTCCTGCCGCTGACGCGATGGGCGGCGCAAGCTCCCGCAGCATGCGAAGCGCCTTCACGCGGTAAGCGTGCCCTGGAGAACGACGATCTCGATGCGGCGGTCTCGCTTGATTTACCGGTCTTCGAGGGAGGCCGAAGACGCCTCTTCGAGCGGCTGATGGCTCGCTCGCGGGACGCTGCTTGCGTGGCGATTGCGGATGGCGAGGTGGAGGGGGTTCTCCTGCTGCGCGAGGGGCGCGTGTCTACCCACCTGGGCCCCCTCTTTGCGCCCAGTTTGCCCGTCGCAGCCGGGCTTCTCGAATACGCGCTGGCACGGCAGCCTGGCGCCACGATCGTCGACGTGCCCGATGTTCGACAGGACTTTGGCGGTTGGCTGACGGAACACGGCTTCGCTCCCCAGCGCCCGATCATGCGGATGGTCCGCTCGTCCCGCGCCATCCAGTTGGGCAGCGACACGCTGTTCGCCGTCGCGGGCCCCGACCTCGGGTAACCGCTCTCGGTTTCTACGAAGCGGCGGCCCAGTCCTTACGCCCGCCGCGGGCCGCCGCGTATACTCTCGGACTGCCCTCCGTCCCTCCCCCACGCCTACTCTGCAGCATGTCTGACCGCGTGACGATCACCCATCCCGGCGAGCCCCAGTCGAACGCGATTCGCAGCCGCACGGCAGCCATCGAGCCGGCCTGCCTGCGCACCTACACTCCGAGCCTGGCGGTGTTGGCCAAGAGCGCCGGCAGCTACCACTGGACGCCCGAAGGGCGCAAGCTGGCCGACTTCACGTCGGGCGTGCTCGTGGCCAACCTGGGGCACAATCCGACGCGCTGGTGGCGGCGCGTGGGCAACTACATGGGTTGGTCAGCGCCGGTGCCGGGAGCGAAGTTTTCTGAGGCCGCGCCCCTCACCGCCTATAACGCGATCACTGAGTTGGAAACGCAGGCGTCGGAGCGCCTGGTTGCTTGCCTGCGCAATCAGCCGGGCGGCGGCCGGATGGAGCAGGTGCTGTGGGCGGCCAGCGGCAGCGAGGCGATTCAAAAGGCCCTGTGGGCAGCGCTCGACCGCCGCCCCGGCAGCGATGTGATCCTCGCCACGCGGCGCGGCTTCCATGGCAAGAAGGGCCTGGCCGGCGCGATCACCGGCAGCGAGGGCGACGCCGACCGCGACCCGCGCGTGCGATTCCTCAGCTTCCCACTCGAGGAGTGCGGCAGCGTCGAGCGCCGCCGGCAGCCGCTCGACCTGGCGCCCTATGCCCGCGAGCTCGAAGGGCTGTGGCAGGAGTTCGGCCCGCGGATTTGCTGCCTGGCGACCGAGCCGTACTTGGGGGGCGGCGGCTCTTACCATCCGCAGCCCGAGTACTTGCAGTTGCTCGAGCGTTTCTGCAAGGAGCACGACATCGTGTTCCTGCTCGACGAGATTCAATCGAACTTCGGCCGCACGGGCAACCTGTTCGCCTACACCACGTACGGCCTCGAGCCCGACCTAGTGGTGCTCGGCAAGGGTCTGGGCAACGGCGTGCCAGTGGCGGCGGCGGTGGGCCGGGCCGATTTGTTCGCCGCCATGCGCTACGGCGAAGGCTCCGATACCTGGAGCGCGAACCCGCTCTCCTGCGCCGCGGTGCTGGCGACGCTCGACGAGTTCGCCGCCGAGGACGTGCTCGCGCATGCCCGCGAGCTGGCCGCGGTGATCGAACGCGGCCTGCTGCGGCTTGCCGAATTGCCGGCCGTGGCCGCCGTGCGCGGCGAAGGGTTGGTCTGGGGAGTGGAGTGCGCGGCCGTTGGGGGGCGGACGGCTGAGGAGGTGGCGGTCGAGTGCGTGCAGCGTTGCTACCTGGGAGATCAACGCGGCCGCGCGATCCACTTGCTCGGGCCATTGGCTGGCAAAGTCTTGCGAATCAGCCCGCCGCTGGTGATGCCGCTCGATGAGGCGGGCGACTATCTCGACGCGATGCACGGTCTGTTCGCACAGATCGTTTAGACGGCCCACAAACGCGGCTCGCCATGATCCCCCTCGAAACCCTCATGCGTTTGGCCATCGATAAGGCCCGCGCCGGCTTGGCCGCGGGGCAGATGCCTTTCGGCTGCGCGATCGCGCGGGGCGACGAGCTCTTGGCGGTGGAACACAACACGGTGGCGGCGACCATCGACTGCACGGCCCACGCCGAAGTGAACGCCCTAAGGGCAGCCTGCCTGGCCGCCGGGAGCTACAGCCTGCCGGGCGCCGTGGTCGCCACGACCTGCGAGCCCTGTCCGATGTGCACCGGCGCGCTGCATTGGGCCGGCGTGGAGGTCGTTCACTTCGGCGCCTCGATCGACGACGCCGAGCAGGCGGGCCTCTGGCAGCTCAAGGTCGGCTCGGCCGAACTGTTGGCGCAAGGGGGCAGCAAGGTGCAAATCGTCGGCGGCCTGCTGGCGGAGGAGTGCCGGGCCCTGTTCGACGGCTGGCGCAGATCTTAGCGACAATTACTACCCCTCACGGGCGCGGCATGTATCTCGGCATCGAAATCGGCGGAACCAAGCTCCAACTCGGCGTAGGCACCGGAGAGGGGCCGCCGCTGGTGGCGCTCGAACGCCGCGCGGTCGATCGCTCGGCCGGAGCGCAGGGCATTCTGCGCGAGATCGAGGCCGCCGCTCGGCTGCTTCAGGAGAAGCACCCGATTCGCGCCGTCGGCTTCGGCTTCGGCGGACCGGTCGATGCGCTCCGCGGCCAGGCCGTGAAGAGCCACCACGTGGACGGCTGGGGCGGCTTTCCCCTGGCCGATTGGTGCCGCGAGACGCTGAGGCTGCCGGCGCGGGTGGGCAACGACTGCGACGTGGCCTGCCTGGCCGAGGCCCACTTCGGCGCCGGGCGCGGCGAGCGAGTGGTGCTCTATGTGACGGTCGGCACCGGCATCGGCGGCGGACTGGTGATCGACGGGCAGATCTACGCCGGCCGCGGCAGTGGGGCCGCCGAGATCGGGCATCTGCGCCCGGGGCTCGACGCCAGGCAGCCCGAGGCGATCGTCGAAGCGCTGGCCGCCGGCTGGGGAATCGAGGACCAGGGGCGCCGGGCCGTGAGCCAGGCAACGCCGGCCGAGGCCGCGGCCCTCAGCGCGGCTTGCGGCGGTGACCTGGCGAAGCTCTCGACCAAGGTGATCGCCGCGGCCGCAAAGCGCGGCGACCCACTAGCTGCGGGCGTCATCGACCAGGCAACCCGCGCCCTGGGCTGGGCCATCGCTCAGGCCGTGACGTTGCTCAACCCTGGAGTGGTGGTCCTCGGCGGCGGAGTATCGCAGGCGTCCGAAGCGCTCTGGTGGACGCCGCTGCGCGCACGGGTGAAGGAGTACGCCTTTCCACCCTTTGCCGACGATATCCGGCTCGTGCCGGCGGCGCTGGGCGAGGAAGTCGTGGTGCATGGCGCGGTGGCGCTTGCGCGCCAGGCGGAGAAGGCATAAAGCTCTCTCGACGCCACCCGTGTTGTTGTGCTGAAGCACAACCTATTTAGCCTTTGGCCGGCTGTTTGGCGGCTTGTTGGCGGAAGACTTCGAGCTTCTTGCGGATCAGGCCGGAGTGCGGGTCGAGTTCGGCCGCCCGGGACTGATACTTCACCGCGTTGTCGAACTCGTGGTGGGCCGCATAGCAATGCGCGAGCGTGTCGAGATAGCTGGCCGTGTCGGGCGACAGCTCGAGGGAACGGTGCGACAGGGTGATCGCTTCCCGTGCGTCACCTCCGGTGTTGGCCAGCAGCCAGGCGAGTTGGTTGTATCCCTGGTGGTCTTGCGGCATCCGCTCGATGTCGAGCCGGTATTCGGCCACCGCCTTGGCCACCAGCGGCATCACGCGGCTGCGTCGCTCCGGTTCCGCGGCGCTCAGGTCGTAGAGCGAAATCAGCACGTCGGCATCGGCGAAGTCTTCTTTGAGGCCTTGCTCGAGCCGCGCCAGCGCTTCCTCTCGCTTTCCTTCGCCCAATAAATGCAGGGCATGGAAATACTGCGCCCGCGAGCGAATGCCTTCGGGGTCGCGGACCAGCGTTTCGATGAGCCGCTTCTTGACTTCGGTTCCCCCTTCCTTGGCGTCCATCATCGCGACGAGCCCATCCAGCGTTTCCGCAGCCGGCAATTCGCGCCCCTGATCGTGCATCGTTTCCGCCAGCCGCAAGCGGGCCGAGAGCGCATAAGCCTGCAGCATGGGGTCTTCCGCATTCAGCGGCTGATCCATGATGCGGCGGTATTCGCGCTCCGACCAGTCGAACAATCCCCGCCGCGAAAGCTGCCCGGCGATTTGGTAGTGGGCGTTCGCGTCGTCGGGCTGCAGGGCCCAGGCGCGCTCGGCCACCTGGTTGGCCCGCTCTCGGTCCCCGAGCGCGGCGCAGGCCTGGGCATAGGCGTAGAAGAGCAGGCTGGCCGTCTGGGTGTCGGTTTCGTCTGGGGCCAGTTCGAACTGCCGGTTCTCCTCTTCGGCCAACTCGGCCCAGGCGTCGAGCGCCTTGCGGTCGCCCTTGCCGGCCTGAAGATAAGCCCGCAGCCAGGTGGCCGCGGTGCGCGGGCTTTCGCCGAGTTCGCGCTCGATGACTTCCGCCCGTTGCAGATCGCGCGGCCCGCCGGAAACCGGCAGGAACAACACCTCGAGCGCGGCGCGCTTGGAGAGCAGCGGCGACTTCTCGTAGCGCGCGAGGCGGCACAGCGCGCTCACGCCCACGTCGTCGGGCATTAGCGCCAGCCGCTCCATCGTCTCCGCGCGCTGCTGATCCGATTTTTGTTCGTAGCCCTCGAGCAATTTCTGCACCGCCGGCGGATCGGTCTCACGAATCCAGTTCGCCGTCATCGAGCGAAGTAGGAACCGTGCTCGCTGCGCGATCTCCAGGTCGTTGCTGTCCTCTGCTACCGAGAGCGCGTCGAACGCGGCAAATCCCAGCGCCGCAAGCTCTGCTTCGGCGCGCTCGCGGACGGCGAACGAGGGATGCCCCAGTTCCTCGATCCAGCGCGACACCGGGTCGAGCGGCTTGTCAGTTCCCTTCGATTCGGCTGCCTGCCCGGGGCGCGAAGAGAGTAGTAGGGCAACGCTCAGAAGCGCGAACCAGTGTGAACTACGCAGCGCAAGCATCGCTTGTCTCGCCGGGGAAATCGAGCGCAACCCGTCTTCCCTAAGGATACGGCGAAGTACCGAGTCTCGACAAGCGAATTCCGCTCCCCGGCGAGTTCGGCTTCGCGGCCGTAACTCTTGCTGTAAAAGCGTGTTAGATCGCCGCGTCCTAATCGCCGGGCGATGTCCTCGTCTGCTCCTTAAACCGGCGCCCCCACGTATTCCTCGAGCAGGGGCATCAGCTCCTGGAAGTCGACCGGCTTCGGCAACACCCGCAGGATGCCGGCTTCGATAGCCGGGTAGACGACGTCCAGCGTCGTGTAGCCGGTCAGGAAGATGCCGGCGATTCCTGGCCGCAAAGCCCGCATGCGGCGGAAGAGTTCCACGCCGTTCATGCCGGGCATCTGGAAGTCGATGATCGCCAGGGCGTAGGGAAAGTCCTCGACCAGTTTCAGGGCCGAGGGGCCGTCGTGCGCCACGTCGGCCTGGTAGCCGAGCGCCCACAGCAATTTGGCGGCGGTCGCGCAAGCGTCGGGGTTGTCGTCAACGAGCAGCACAGAGGGTCTCATGGTACGCATGCCTCTTTGGAAAAGATGAGCGACGGCCTCGGGCCGTCGGAGAAGTGGTTGAATTCGAGCGAGAAGCCTTGCCCTGAGTAGTCAATGGCGCTAAGACGCGACGAGCGGGCCGGCCGAGCGCTGGCGCGCCGGCCCCTCTGCGAGCAACTCCCGCAGCGAACGTAGGTCGGCCGGCTTGGTCAGGTGAAGGTCGAATCCGGCTGCCGCGGCCTGCCGCTTGTCGTCGGGCTGGCCGTAGCCTGTAAGGGCGACCAGCTTCGTGCCCTCCAGGTCGGGGCTGGCCCGCAGCCGCCGCGCGACCTCGTAGCCATCGAGCGCCGGCATGGCGATGTCGAGCAGGATCAGGTCGGGATGCAGCGCGTGAGCGGCCTCGATCGCCGACGGACCGTCGTACGCTTGGAACGCCTCTTGCCCCAGGCATTCCAGGACCTTCACGAGCGTGTCGGCCGAAGCGCGCAGATCGTCGACCACGAGAATCCGGCGGCGCGGCCAGGCTGACTCACCTGCGGGCGCGTCGCGGCGAGGTTCCCCGGTCGTGGTGGCGGGGGGATTGACGGTGGGAAGCTGCACCACGAACTCGCTGCCTTCGCCGGGGCCCTTGCTCCGCGCCTCGACGGTTCCGCCGTGCAGCTCGACGAGTTGTTTGACCAACCAAAGTCCGATGCCAAGCCCTCCCTGCGATCTGCCGACGGTGTCGTCGACCTGGCGGAAGGCATCGAAGATCGTCCGCAGCATGTCGGCGGGGATGCCGGGGCCGTTGTCGCGAATCACGATCTGCGCGCGTTCCTCTTGCCGCTCCACCTCGATCTCGATGCGGCCGCCCCGCGGAGTGAACTTGGCGGCGTTGGTCAGGATGTTGGCGAAGACTTGGATGAGCCGGGCGGCGTCGCCGTCGACCCACACGGGTTCAGGCGACAGCCGCATCCGCACCTGGTGGTTGGCCGCAGTGATCAGGGGTTGGACCGATTCGAGCGCTCCGACCAGTACGCCCCCCAGTTCCAGAGGCTGCCGTTGCAGGGCGATCTTGCCTTCGTTGATCCGCGAGAGGTCGAGCAGATCGTCGATCAGACGCACGAGCTGTCGCATCTGCCGGTCGATCACCTGTCGCAGTTGCTCCATCTCGCGCGGCTCGTGGGAAACGTGCGGCCAGAGTTGCAGCGCATTGCTGATGGGGGCCAGCGGATTGCGAAGTTCGTGCGCGAGCGTGGCCAGGAAGTGGTCCTTGCGCACGTCCGCTTCGCGGAGCGCCTGTTCGGCCGCCATGCGGTCTTGAATGTCGGTGCTGGTGCCGAACCAACGGACGATTTCGCCCGCCGTGTTTTTCACTGGCACGGCGCGCGCCAAATGCCAGCGGAACTCGCCGTCGGCCCGGCGGATGGGGTAGGTCGCTTCCCAGGGGCGGCCTTCGGAGAGCGCCGCAGCCCAACTCGCCGCCACGCGCATCCGCTCCTTGGGATCGCAGAATGCCTGCCAGCCATTCCCCTGCAGATCCGCCGAGGTTGCGGCCGTGTAATGCTGCCACCGCCGATTGAACCAAAAGCGATAGCCGTCGGGGCGAGCCATCCAAGCCATCTGCGGCATCGAATCGGCCAAATCGCGGAACTGCTTTTCGGTATCGCGCCGCTGGGCCGTGTGCAACGCCTCGAAGAGCGCGCTGACTGTAACGCCGACGATCACGAAGATGATCGCGTTCAGGCCGTCTGCCAGGCTGACGATCTCGAAACCCGCGTCGGGCGGAACGATGAAGAGGATGCCGAGGACGAGCCCCAGCCCGGTAGCCAGCAGTCCTGGCCACAGCCCCCCCCACCAGGCTGCCGCAATCACGGCCAGCACAAACGGCATGAGCCGCGCTTGCTCGGCCAGCGCCCCCTCGAGCGCCAGTCGGGCGGCCAGCATCGCGCAGGTGAGCACGATGGCGATCAGCGAGCCAATGACTTTGGAACTGCGAAGCATGGCGGCCAGCCATCCCTTCTCCGTAGGCCGAATGCCTACTCATCGTTCTACGAAGTCTCCCGCCGGGAGGGGCGGTACGCTTGCCGCCTTGTAAGGCTCGCGAAATGGAGAGAGGGCGGGCCAGGATGGGCGTGTTCGCCCGCAGGGACCATGCGGCTTAGAGCGGCAGTTCCACCAGCGGACCCTGATGGCCGTGCATCGGGCGCGCGCACATCACGGAGTAGAGCACCGGCACGACGAACAGGGTGAGCAGCGTCGAGCTGAACAGGCCCCACACGATCACCGTGGCCAGCGGCCGCTGCACGTCCGATCCGAGTCCGGTGGCCAAGGATGCTGGCAACAGGCCGAGAATGGCGACCAGCGATGCTAGCAGGATCGGCCGCAGGCAGTCCTGCGCCCCCTGCAGAATCGACTCGCGGAGCGGATGGCCGAGGACGCGCAGGTCGCCGATCGAACGGACGAGCAACACGCCGTTCATGATCGATACGCCGAACAGCGCGGCGAAACCGACGCCCGTCGACACGTTCAGGTTCATCCCCCGCACCCACAGCGCCAGCACGCCTCCCACGAAGGCGAACGGCATCGACATGAGCAGCAGGATCGCCGCGTTCAGCGAACCGAACGTGATGATGAGCAGCACGAAGATCAGGCCGATGGTGATCGGAATCACCACCGCCAAGTGATGCTTGGCCCGCTCGAGATTTTCGAACATGCCGAGCCAGGCCACTCGATACCCCTTCGTCACGCGGGGCCGCACCTCGGCGTCGAACCGCTGCTGCGCCTCGGCCACGAAGCTTCCTTGATCCCGGCCGACGATGTCGCAGCGGACCGTGAGCCGTCGCCGGCCGTTTTCGCGGGCGATGATCGTCTGGCCGTCGACCAGGTCGACGCGGGCGACCTGGCCCAGCGGCACGGGCGCCCCTTCTTCGTTGGAGACAGGCAATCGAGACAGGGCCATCGGCGAGTTGGCCACGTCGCGATCGACGCGGGCCGTGATGTCGATCCGCCGCTCATCTTCGTACAGTGCGCCCACCGCTTGGCCGCCGAGCGCGGTGTCGATCAACTGGGAAACGGCGTCGATATGCACGTTCTGCCGCGCGCACCATGCCCGATCGGGCGTGACCACGAGTTGCGGCTGCGGCCCTTCCTGTTCGATGTTCACGTCCTGCGCGCCCGGAACGCTCT
Source organism: Pirellulales bacterium (assembly GCA_044221365.1). Lineage (GTDB taxonomy): Bacteria > Planctomycetota > Planctomycetia > Pirellulales > JBGAPH01 > JBGAPH01. Next base: position 55,811 of record JBGAPH010000023.1, on the reverse strand, counting down.
TGAGCACGGTGACCGTGCGCTCCGCCAGGTCGAGCAGTACGGCCGGGTTGGGGCCCGAGAGTTCGACGGCCAGGTTGGCCGAAGTGCCGTTGGTGTCTTCCGTGACGCTGTCGATGATCGGCTGGGTGAAATTGAAACGCGTGGTGGGAAACTCCTCGCGCAGTTTCGAGCCAAGCGCCGCCAGCAATTGCTGCTTGGTGCGAAACTGCGTCCATTCGTCCCGCGGCTTAGGCCCAATCATGATCTCCAAGCGGCTGCTGGGGAACGGATCGGTGCCGGAGTCGTTGCGTCCGGCCTGCGCGGAAATGAACCGCACGTCGGGGAAGTCGAGCACCATCTCGCGGATGCGGCGGCCGTAGTCGCTCGTTTGCTGCAGCGACGTGCCCTCCGGAAAGCTCGCCCGCACCCAGACGACGCCTTCGTCCATGTAGGGCAAGAACTCGACGCCGAGCCGCGGCAACACTCTGACCGACACGACGGCCACGATGCAGAAGACGCCGGCCAGCACGAACCAGCGGGCCTGCATCATCCGCTCGAGCGACCAGCCATACAGGGGCCGCACGCGCTCGATCAGGGGGTTGTGCCATTCATCGTAGCCGTTGCGGAACAGCAGCGTCGTCAACACCGGCAGGACGAACAGCGCGAAGAGCAGGGCGCCGATGAGCGCATAGACCATGGTCAGCGCCATCGGGCGAAACAGCAGCCCCTCGATGCTTGTCAGCGACAACAGCGGCAGATAGGCCACGATGATCATCACGATCGAGAAGAACACCGACCGCTCGACCTCGCAGGCTGCTCGCAACACGACGGCCAGCACGTTCGGCCGCCCGCCGCCGGCGTGCGTTGCTGCGCCAAGTCGCCGCGCCACGTTTTCCGAAAGGATGATCGCGCCGTCGACGATGATGCCAAAGTCGATGGCGCCGATCGAGAGCAGGCCGATCGGCACGCCCGTCAGGTACATGAGCGTGAGGGCGAACAAGAGCGAGAATGGGATCGTCATCGCCACGAGCAGGGCCATCGCCGGGCGGCCGAGGAAGAACAGCAGGACCAGCATCACCAGCGTGATGCCAAGCGTAACGCTGTGGGCGACCGAATGCAGAGTGCTGTCGACCAGGTACTGGCGATCGTAGAACGGCGCGATGCGCACGCCGGCGGGCAACTCCTCGTCATTTAGTTCGGCGGCGACCGCCTTAACCGCTTCCAGCACGTGCGAGGGGTTTTCGCCGCGCCGCATGAGCACGATCCCCTCCACGGCCGCGTCGTTCAGGTCCTTGCTGTAAATGCCTGAGGGATTGCGGTAGGCCAGGTCGATGCTCGCCACGTCGCGCAGGTAGACAGGCGTGCCGCCCACGGATTTGACGAAGGTTTTTTCGATCTGGCCGAGATCCTGCATGGCGCCGCTGCCGCGAATGACGAACGACATGCTGCCCCGCGAGAGCACGCTGCCGCCGGCCGAGGCGTTGTTCGTGCGGATCGCCTCCACGACGTCGTTCAGCGTCAGGCCGAAGCGGTCGAGATCGGCCGGGCGGAAGGTGATGGCGTATTGCTTTTCGTAGCCGCCGAAGTTGATCACCTCGGCTACGCCGCCCGCGCGCAGCAGCCGGGGAATGACCACCCAGTCGTTGAGCGTGCGCAGCTCCATCAAGTCGTGCGTGCCGTCGGTCGCCAGCTCGTAGCGATAGACCTCGCCGTAGGCGGTGGCCAGCGGGCCCAGTTCGGCCTCGGCCCCGGCGGGCAGGGTCACGGCCGACAGCCGCTCTTGCACGCGCTGCCGCGCCCAATACTTTTCGGTCCCTTCGTCGAACACGAGCTGCACCACCGACAGGCCAAAGATGGTGCGCGAGCGAATCGTGTCGACCTTGGGCACGTTCCGCATCGCAATTTCGATGGGCACCGTGACCTGCCGCTCCACTTCCTCGGGCGCGCGGCCGGGATAGGTGGTGATGATCTGCACCACCTGGGCCGAAATATCGGGGTAGGCGTCGATCGGCTGGTGGCTAAAGGCGTAGAACCCCGCCAGGCAGGCGGCGCCCGCCAGCGACAACACCACCCAGCGGCGCCGCAAACAGGCCTCGATCAGCAGCGCGATCATTTAACGGCGCCGTCCTTGGGGGCGGCCAGCGCGCGGGCGACCATTGGCTTGAGCAATATCGCTCCTTTGCCGATGACCGTCTGGCCGGCGCGCACCCCTGCGAGGATTTCGACCTCCCCATTATGGGGCTCGCCCACGTCGACCTCGGTGACCCGCCAGAGGGTCGGTTGCTCTTCGGCCAGCAAATAGTCTTTGCGGCCCAGATGCAGCACTCCTTCGATCGGCGCCAACAGCGCCCTGCGGGGATCGGTGCCCAGGCCGATTTCGGCGAACATGCCGGGGCGGAGCAAGTCCTTGGGATCGTTGATCACGAACAGCACGCGGAGCGAACGGCGTTCGCGCGAGAGCACCGGCGCAATGCTGCGCACACGGCCGACGAACCGCTCATGGGGTAAGCCGTAGAAGCTGGCCTCGCAGCGCTGCCCCACCTGAACCTGGTTCAGCCGGCCCTCCGGCACGTCGGCCAATACGACGTCGAGATCGGAACTGGCCGACTGCAGCATCTCGGGATCGAGCCCCATCTGCAGCAACTGCCGCGCAGTAGAGGCCTCACTGCGGCGGGCGACTCGGGCGGCCGTTTCCGCCTCGTAGACTTCTTTGTTGCTGAGAATCTCCGACTGGATCAGCGTCGCCCGTTCCGCGGCCAACTCGCGCGGGGTATCGGTGCCTGCGGCCACCAGTTTTTCGAGTCGCGCTACGAGTTGCCGCTGGGCATCGACACGGGTGGCGGCTAGTTGCCGCACTTGGGTGAGCTGCGTATCGGAATAGGAAATATCGGCGCGGGCTTTTTGCCAATCGGTGTAGGCCACCAAGGCCTCGGGCGCGTCGAACTGCCAGAAGTCGGTCCCTTTGCCGGACCCGGGGCGCAGACTGGCCGCCACGCGGCCGGTGACCGTGAGCACGGCCTCTGTGAGTTCGCGCTCCTGAATTTGCACCAGCGTCAACTTCTGCGTGAAGGGACCGCCGGCGCGAACCTGGATCAGGCCAGGGGAGACGACCTTCACCGCTTCGGGCGCCGCTTGCTTGGGCGCGCCGCTGCTCGAGGGCTTGTGGTTGGGCGCGAAGAGCAACCAACCCAAGAAGGCCAGAGCCGCCGAAAAGGCCACCAAGAATTGCAGCTTCGACCAGATCCCGCCCACTGGGCCGTGCTTGGCCGGCGCCGCTGGGCGCCGGACCGGCGCCGCCTGTTCAGGCGAGGTGAGGGCTTCGCTGCTCATGGTGCAAATCGTTTACCCAAAACCGCGTCGAGCCGCACGACGGCGCGGCCGTAGTCGGCGCGGCTGCTGATGTAGAGTCGGTAAGTGTCACGATAGTTGCGCTGCGCGTCCAGCACGTCGATCAGCGGTCGCCCGCCCGCCTCGTAGGCCCGGTTCAAAGCTTCCCGCACGTCGCGCGCCAGCGTCAATTGCTCGCCCGCCACCGCCTGGCTGTTGGCGACCGCCGTGCGCAGGCCAAACACTGCCTGCTCCACTTCGGCCCGAACAGCCACCAGTCGAGCTTGCAATTCTTGCTCCCGCTGGATCACCACCGAGGCGGCGCGCATGCGGTTGCCTTGGTTGCGGTCCAACAGCGGCAGCGAAGCGTTGAAGCCAACTCCCCAACTGTTCGCATCCGGATAGCCGATGAATTGATGCTGGAACTGGCGGGTGTAGCCAACCATGGGAGTGATCTCAGGATACGCCCGCCGCATTTCCAAAACCACCACCTTGCGGGCTTCGTCGACAGCCCAGCGTCGGGCCGACACGTCAGGCCGGTTCTCACCCGCTACGGTGAAAGCCTCGTCAGCAGTTACGACGCTCGGTTGTACAGCGAAGTCGAGCGTGCCCGCTACATCCATTACGGACTGTCCGTCAGTCAGGCCCAACAGGGCTCGCAGCGAAGCGAGCGCCGCGATCCGCGTATACTCGCTATTTCGTAAGGTTTGCTCGCTCCGCAAGCGGTCCAGGCGCACGCGGTTCAGTTCCACCTGCGGCCGTCCGCCCCCTTCGACCGCCCGGAGCGTGACGGCCTCGATTTGCCGGAGATTATCGACGTCCTGTTGGGCCAAGGCGACCAGGCCCTTGGCTTCGAGAACCGTGTAATACGCTTCCGCGGCCTGCAGCACGCGCAGCCGCACGAGGTCGGCGTAGTCCGCTTCGCTGACCCGCACGCCGGCGCCGGCCGACTGCATCGCGGCGGCTCGCTTACCAAAAAGAAACCAATCGACAGGATACTGGAAGCCAAGATCAAACTGCGGCGGGCCACCCTGCTGCGTCGGCGTGAAGGCCTGGCCCAGCGGGTTCAGAATCTGGTCGGTGACGAGCACGGGGTTCGGGGCCAGCGACGCCGTGACGGCGTTGGCGCTCGTCTGACGCACCGCCTCGATCCCGGCCCGCAACACCGGATCGTTGCGCAAGCAGCCCTCGATCACCTGGTTGAGGCTCAGCGGGGCTTCCTCAGGCTGGGGTGCGCCGGCGGGGGCGGGCAGCGTCTCCGGGAGCGGGGGCGCGCTAGCAGCGGGCGGCGGCGCTGGGCTGGGATCGTACAGCGTGGGGCGGTCGGGCGGCGCGGCCTGTGTCGGCGCGTTCAGCGTCTGTGGCGCCCAAAGAGTTCCTGCGAACATGGGCGGGGAAGCGCCTGTCGGGGGCGCTTGCGCCCACGCGCTTGCGGGAAGCGCAACGCACAGAGCGCCGATCATGCTTGCCACGTCCGCTCGGCGCATCGTTGCCTTCCTCAATCGTGGCTAAGTGAAGCGCGTCCACCACCACCATCGCTTCGAAGCGGACGCTAGGGGTTGTATCGGCTGTCCCAATTTCGGAGAGAATTTCTTTTCCGGCATCGTGCCCGGCGGCCGCGCAAACTAGGCAAGGCCGCGATGCCAGCGCGGCGGGGCAGTTTCACGCCTGTGCGCAAAAAAAAGAGGGCGGAGCGGACGAGCCAGGCTCGCCGCTCCGCCCCAACCCCGAGGAGGAGACGTTCACATTCGAACCAGAGCCGCTATTGCACCAGCTTCAGCGGATGGCTGTCGGCGATGGCCTTGAACACGTCGGTCAACTCCGCCGTGTATTGCGACGCGGTCTTGCCGCCCGGGATCACGAACGCCCGTCCGTCCGTGATGTCGGCCACCTGCTGCATGATGGCTGGGTCGGCCTTGGCGCCGAGCGAGATGGTGACCACCGGAATCCCCTCGGCGGCGCAGGCGTTGGCGGCATTGAGCAAGTCTTGGCGCGCGGCAGCCTCGTTGTAGCTCCCGTTGTACCAGTTGCATTTGCCGTCGGTCATCAGCACCACCAAGCGAAAACTATTGGGCCGCGCATGCCCCCCTTGCGCCGGCTGCTTCAGTTCCGCGAGCGCCTTCCACAGGCCGGCGCCAATGTTGGTGTACTCGTGGTAGTGCCCCGCCTGACGGTGCTTAGAGATGTAGTCGACGCCGGCGAAATCGGTGCCAAGCGTCTTCTCCAGCTTCGCGTTGCCGTCGACGGCGTCGTAAACGGCCAGGCCCAGGTGGTCGTCGGTCTGGCCTGCTTGCAAGTAGTCGAGAAACACCGTGACCGAGTCCTTGAGCGCGCCGATCGGCTGCTCGCGCGTCTGCCACAGAGTCGGCACCTGCGTGCTGCCCGGGTACTTCTCGAGCCAGTAGTTGATCAGCGTCAGGTAGCCGTACTTTTTCTGGTAACCGGCCGAACTGATCACCGAGCTCGTCTGCACGTAGCTGAAGTAATCGGTCCAACTTCCCGCCGGATACGGGTAGGGCACGTTCGTCAGCCCCAGGGTGTTCTTGATCGTCGTCGAATTGGTCGACGAGATCGACACTGGCGTGAACGCCATCTTGCCGTACACCGGCGAGCCCAGGTCCTGGTAGATCTGGAGCAAGTTGCCCTCGACCACACTGCGGCCCAACGCGCTGATCGAGCCCAGCTCGCTGTCGTCGTTCATCGACGCCGAGTAGTCGAGCACCAGCACGATGTCGCGCGGCTGGTAGGTGGCCGCCGCCGCCGACTGGACGGCGAACGTCGACTTGCCGAACACCCGGCCGAAGAAGTACGGGTGGTTCGAGTGGGTCAGCGCCAAACCTACGGCCGAGGGCTTCTGGCTGCCGCTCACGGGAACGACCGAATTCGTCGTGTTGTCCCAACGCCCCACGTTGAGCTGCAAGAGCGGGTGGCCGTCGTCGCCGGTCTTGCCCTGCAGTTGCTTGAACTCGTCCTTGAGCTGTGTCAGATTGCTGTCCGACACGACCACTTGGGGGCCGATCGGATTGCGCGCCAGGTATTCGAGCATGCGGTCTTCGGCGTATTGCTGGCCGCGAATCAGCTCGCCGGCGCCGGCCAACACCGCCGCGTCGACCGAGCGATCGAGATCGGTTTGCACCTTGAGGATGTACCCCAAGTCGACGGCAAAGGCGACCATGCCCAGCAAGGCGACCATGAACAAGGCCGCCAACACGACCACCGTGCCCCGGCGGGGACGGCGGTCCAGATCGGATTGTTGTTGCGAACGCGTATGAGAATGGCTCGGTGAGCGCATGATGCCCCCCTCCAGGTGGAAGCAGGAAAGGTGGTCGCCGGGCTCAGCACGCGCCCGGTTGTCAAAACGAAAAGTGGAAAGATAAGCTCAGGCAATCTGAACCGTAGCTCATTTTCCGGCGAGCGCCCCGAACACCTTGCATTTCCCCCCGGATGATTCCCCAGTTCCGCCCGCGCGCGGTCCGGCTGCAACGGCTGGCGCGAGCAAGCGCGAGCCCGGCCGGTCCTTGTTGATCGTAGGCATCAGCGCGCGGGCAGCCGCGCAATCGGCGCTGCGTGGCGGGCTGCAGCCCACGGCCATCGACGCCTTCGGCGACGCCGACCTCCGGGCTTGCGGCCCCGTTTCTGTGGCGACGCCCTTTCCCGCTGGCGTGGCAGACGCCGCGCAATCTCTTTCCGCCGAACATTGGATTTATACGGGATCGGTCGAGAACCACCTGGATCTGGTCGCTTCGCTCTCGCACGGCCGTCGCTTGCTCGGTTGCAACGCCGACGCCCTGCAGTGCGTGCGAAATCCCGTTCACCTTGCGGTTGTGCTCCGGGCGATTCACGAGATCGGGCCGCGCGTGCTCGAGCAGATGCCCGAGCGATTGGGACGCGACCGCTGGCTATTCAAGCCGCTGGCCTCCGGGGGGGGACGCGACATCCATCCCTGGCCCTCCGACGAAGCCTGGGCAGCGCTCGACTGCGGCCAGCGCGGCTATTGGCAGACGCTGGTGGAAGGGAGGCCCTGCTCGGCCGCGTTTCTGGCCGACGGCGTGCGCTGCCGGCTCCTGGGGGTCACGCGGCAACTCGTTGGTAGAGCGTGGGGCGCCGCCGGACGCTTCGAATACTGCGGTTCGATCGGCCCGCTTACGATCTCGCCCCGCGCGCGTCAAACGCTGCGCCGCATCGGGCAAGCCTTCACCGAAGTGTTCGGACTTTGCGGGCTGTTCGGCGTCGACCTCGTGCGCGACTTCCGCGGCTTCTGGCCGATCGAGGTCAACCCGCGCTACACCGCCTCCATGGAACTCTTCGATTGGGCCTGGGGCGAATCGTTGGTCGGCTGGCATGTCTCGGCTTGCCTGGGTGAATGGCCCACGGTGCGACCCTCGCGCGCGGCGGGTTATTTCGGCAAGCTCTACGTGTTTGCGACCGGCGAGCTGACCGCTCCCGCCGGACTCTATCGTGAGCTGCGCACGCACCATGCGGCCTTCGGTTGGCCTGTCTTTGGCGACGTGCCCGTCGATGGCGCAGCGATTCCCGCGGGCGGACCGATCGCTACCGTCTTTGCGCACGCTGCGACGCTGCCCGAACTCAAGCAGGCGTTGCTTTGCCGCGCCGCCTGGCTGCGCCGCCGACTAAGTCTTGGCTAGAATGGCGCACATTTCCGACGCCCCACGTTCGAGGATCCCTTCGCGATGTTGCTCGGCTTGATCAGCGATACCCACGGCCACGTGGCCTTTACGCTCGAGGCCGTGCGGATGTTGCGCGAGTTTGAAGTCGCGCGAATTCTGCATTGCGGCGACATCGGCACGGGGGCCGTGGTCGAGGCGCTCGCCGAATGGCCCACGCACTACGTCTTCGGCAACTGCGACCGCGGCCTGGAAACCAGCCTTCGCAGCGCGATCGAACGCACGGGGCACACCTGCCACGAACGTTTCGGCGAGCTCGAACTCGGCGGATTGCGCATCGCCTGGCTCCATGGCGACGACGAGCGGCGGCTCGAGCAGGCCATCGCCGGAGGGGAATACCACGTCGTCTGCAGCGGCCACACGCACGTGGCCCGGCAAAGCTGGGTCCGCGACACGCTCGCCATCAACCCCGGCGCCGTCTTCCGCGCAAATCCCAGATCAGTGGCCGTGCTCGATCTTCCGTCGCGGGAGCTGACAACTCTGCCGCTCTCGTAGCCCCGTGGTCGCCTAGCGGCCGCTCCGCATTGTGACGCGAATCGCTCGGCACGTAGGCAGCGTACCAGGCGCTCGTGTCGACGAAGATCACGGCGCGCCGTAGAGCAGTCGATCGTGGTCGGCGCCGCTGAACCCGTCAGCCACTGAGTTCAACGGAAGCGCGTTCATCTCCTCCCGCAGTGCGGCGAGCGCTGCGCTTTGCTGTGAAAGGAGCGTTCCCGATGCCTCACTGTCGGGGACTTCCGATTCGGCGCGGGCGCGTCGATCACGAGGCGCACCACCACATGTTCGCCCAACTCGACCGGGCCAAGCGGCCGGAAAACGCCGCCTTCGAAGATCGCCTCGATGTGCTGAGCCATGCCGGAACTGTACAGGAGGCGCCGAGGACTCGACGAATCTTCTCCGCGTCCTCCGCGCCTCGGCGGTTCAATATCCGCCCGTCCCAAAAAAACTACGGGTTAACCCGTTGACAGCTACGGTATAACCCGTACAATCACGCCCAGAATGCCACGAGCAGCAACGCTGGCCCTGAGGCGAGAGCGAACGAGATGGCCCGACCGAAGCACGAGCACCCGACGCCGGCTGAGCTCGAGGTGCTCAAGATCATCTGGGAACGCGGGCCTTCCACGGTCCGCGACGTGCTGGACGCCCTGCCCGCCGAACGCTCGCGGGCGTACACCAGCGTCATGAGCCTGCTCAACGTGATGGCCGACAAAGGGCTGCTCACGCGGGCCCCACATGGGCGGGCCTTCATCTACAATGCCCGCGCCGACCGCGAGAAAACGCTCGGTCGCTTGGTGCGCGACTTGTTGGGCCGCGCCTTCGAAGGCTCGGCGAGCCTGCTCGTGGGCCATGTGCTGGCTCAAGGCAAGCCGAGTGAGCGTGAGCTCGAGGAGATTCGCCGCACGCTCGAGGGCTACCGCCAAGAGGAAGGGGGCGCGCAATGAACGCCGACCTCTGGCTCACCGGTCCGCTGGCCGAGCGTTGGACGCTCGTGCTGCTGCACTTCCTCTGGCAGGGCGCGGCCGTGGCCACGCTGCTGCTTGTCGTCCTCACGCTCGTGCGCTGGTCTTCGCGCGGGCGTTACCTGGCGTCCGTCGCAGCGCTCGTGCTGATGGCGCTCTGCCCGCTGGCGACGTTTGGGTTGTTGCCGCGGGCCGCATCGCCTGCCGGCCCGGTCTCAGGCATCCTGCCTGCGGCTGCCGTGTCCGCCGCGCCTTTCTCGCCAGGGCGCGGTGCAGCGACGGCAGAACACGCCGCCCAGGCATCGGGCCGGCTTGCCGAACTGCGTGAGCTGCTCAAAGCCTCGGCCCTCGAGCTGGCCCATTGGGACAAGCTCACCGGTCGCGAGCTCCTGCAAGTCGCCCAGCCTTGGCTGCTCGTGGTCTGGCTGGGTGGGGCCGGGCTGCTAAGCCTGCGCCTAGCTGCCGGGCTGCTCGGCATGCTGCGGCTGGCGGCCAGCGGCGAGCCCGTGGAACCCGAGTGGGAAGCGCGGCTGGAGGCGCTGGGGCGAAAGCTGGGGCTGCGGCGGTTGCCGCGGCTGTGCGTGTCGAGCCGCGTGAGCGAAGCCACGGTGCTGGGCTTCTTGCGGCCGCTGGTCCTGCTGCCGGCGGTCTGGCTCACCGAGCTCCCCTGCGACGCGGTCGAGGCGGTGCTCGCCCACGAGCTCGCCCATCTGCGCCGCTGGGATCTGTGGGTGAACTTGGGGCAGCGGATCGTGGAAACGCTGTTGTTCTTTCATCCGGCCGTGTGGTGGGTGTCGCGGCGGATTCGTGTGGAACGCGAGATGTGTTGCGACGAGCTGGCGGTGGCGGTCACCGGCCGGCGGCGTGAATACGCGGAAGCTCTGGAACTCGTGGCGCGGCAAAAATGCTCAGGCCCCCGGCCTGCCTTCGCCGCCGGCATTGGAGACGATCAAATGGCTCTGTTGGAACGAGTGCGGAACGTGCTAGGCCTGGTCGGCGCCCAACGGGCCTCGCGGGCCTGGCTGGCGGGCCTGGTGTCGCTGGTGGTGCTGGCGGGCGCGGCGCTGGCGAGTTTGTCGACTGATTCGCGAGAGGCCAAGGCCGACGAGGCCGCAAAGGCTGAAGCGGCGGACAACGCCGTCGCCCTGGCCGATGACTCGGACGACGATGATGACGATGATGAAGCGGCGGCCGACGATGTCGCCGCCGAGCTTCGCGCCGCCCGCGAAGAGCTCGAAGCTGAGCGCCAAGCGTTGCGGGAAGAACTCGAAGCGCTGCGGGCTGCCCATCAGCAAGAGCTCGACGCGCTGCGGGCGGAGATCGAGCAGCTAAGGGCCGGCCGCAACGCCGAGGCGAACGACGAGGCCGACGACCACGAGGACGACGAAGCACGGAACGCAGAAGAGGCCTCCTCCGAGGCCGAGAACGCGGAGCGCGAAGCCGCTGAGGAAGCGGCCGCGGCCGAGCGTGAGGCCCACGAGGAGATTGCTGCGGCGGAGCGCGAGGCGGCCGAGGAACTGGCGAACGCCGAACGCGAAGCGGCCGAGGAAGCCGAGCAGGCGGCCCATGAGGAGGCCGAGGAGCGGCGTGAGGCGGAAGACGAAGCCCGCCAGGCCGCCGAAGAGGTGGCCGCGGCGGAAACCGAAGCCGCGGAAGAGCACGCTGCTGCCGAACGTGAGGCTGCCGAGGAGTTGGCCCAACACGAGGGTGAAGCGGCCGAAGAGGCGGAGAACGCCGCCCGCGAAGCTGCCGAAGAACAAGCCGAGCAGCAGCGCGAGGCCGTCGAGGAAACGCAGGCGGCCGCCGCAGAGGCGGAGCAAGAGGCCAAGGCAGCCGGCGAGGAAGCCGCTCAAGAGCAACGCGAGGCCGCCGAAGAAGCCGAGCAGTCTGCTCGCGAGGCCCAGGAGGAAGCCGCCGAGCAACAACGCGAGGCCGCCGCCGCGCAGGAAGACGCCGCCCGCGAAGCCGCCGAAGCGGACGAAGAAGCTCAGCGCGAAGCCGCCGAAGCGCAAGAGGAAGCCAAACGCGAGGCAGCCGAGGTTGAGCAGGAAGCCAAGGCGGAAGCAGCCGAAGCGGAGGAGGAAGCCAAGGCCGCAGCCAACGAGGCCAAGCAGGAAGCCGAAGAAGAGGCCGCGGAAGCGAAGGAGGAGGCCGAAGAAGAGTCGAAGGACGACGAGGCCGCGATCGACATCAAGATCGACGTTCCCGACGCTGATCTCGACGAGCTGAAACGCGACGTGCCGGTTCTCTCCGAGATCAAGCATCTCGGCCGCCTCTTCCGCCGCGCCGGCTCGGCCAACCCCGACGCCGAGGAAGGCCGCCTCGAGCGCCTGGCCGAGCTCGTGGGCGAGGCCGCCGTCGTTGCCCACGATGTCGCCGGCCAGATCGATCCCCAATGGCAAGCCGAGCTCGAGCACGCTCAGCGCGTCGCCCAAGACGCCCTGACCGATGCCCAGAAGCACGCGCAGGAAGGCCTGGCCACCGCCAAGCGGGCCACGGCCGAGGCGCTGGCCGACGCGCAGAAGCACGCAGGCGCCGACGACTCGGAGGTCCAGACGCACGTCATCAAGGCCCTCGAGCAGGTTCAGCGCGAGCTCGATCGTGCGACCCAAGAAGCCGACCGGGCCACCCGCGCGGCGCTCGACGAAGCCAAGCGCAGCCGCGGCGACGCCGCGAACGCCAAGCGCGCCGCCGACCGCATCGAAGGCCTGAAGCGTCTCGACGTCGAACGCATGAAGCGCGATGTCGAGCGGCAAAAGCGCAAGGCCGAGGGAGACGCCGACCGCGCGAAGCGAGAGAAGGGCGACAAGGGGAAGGAAGCCCGCGTTAAGGACAAGCAGCTCAAGGAACGCCATGAGCAGCTCGTCGACGTCAAGAAGCACCTCGCCGAGACGATCGCCCGCGCCCAGCGTGACTCCGAGGAAGCGACGGCTGCGGCCAAGAAGGAAGCCGCCCAGGCGATCGCCGAGGCGGAAAAGCAAGTCGCCGTCGCCAAGGCGGAGGCGGCCAAGGCAGCCGAGCAAGCGAAAGTCAGCGCCAAAGGCGAAGTCGACGAAGTCAACGCCAAGCTCAAAGAAGCTGCCCAGCAAGTGGATCAAGCTCGCACCGAAGCCGAAAAGGCCACCGTCGCCGCTCAGGCTCAGGCCAAGCAGGCCATCGACGCCGCCCGTCACGAGGCCCAGACTGCCATCGAAGAAGCCCGCAATCAGGCCCGCAAGGCCGCCGACGAAGCCCGCGAGCAAGCCAAGCTAGCCCGCGACCAGGAGCGGCAGGCCAAGGCCGACAAGGACCGCGCCGCGAAGGACGCAAAGGTCAAGGAGGATCGCGCGAAGGAGGACAAGGCCAAGCATGATGACAAGGAAGCCAAGGCCAAGGAGGCAAAGCTCAAGGAGAAGATCTCCCAGGACGATCAGGACAAAGCCGCGAAGGTTGGCAAGGGGCCCGAGCCGCGGATCCTGCGCAAGGAGCTGAAAGCGCGGCGCGACCTGGACCGCAAGTCCGCTCGCCGCGATCGCATGCAGCAATTGATCAAACAGTTGCACGCCTTCGAAGGCGAGGAAAACCAAGGCGCCCTCGACCGGCTCATGGAGCTCGTCGGCCGGCAAGACGTGGACGCCGATGCCCAAGAGGCTCTGAAGCGGGCCGACAAACAGTTCGAGCAGCGGATCCAAGAACTCCAAGAGCAGAACAAGCGTCTGCTCGATCAGCAACGGGCCGCGGAGCGCGACGAACGCTCGAAGCGTGAGCAGCAGCTGAAAAACGACCTCGACGAAAAAGTCAAAGCCCTCGAGGCTCGCGAGCGCGAACTGCGCGAAAAGCTCCGCGACGCCGAGCAGCGGGCCGAAAAGAAGTTCCAAGAGAAGATCAAGGAGCGCGACGCCAAGGAGAAGGGGGACAAGTCTGGCAAGAAGCCTGAGAAGGCGGAGGAGGCACGTGTCCTACTCCAAGGCGGCGACCTTCTTACGATCATGGCGACCGGCGTCCTTCCCGATCAGCCGATCGCCAATACGTTCCAGATCCAGCCGGATGGAACGGCGGACCTGGGGACGGCGTACGGCGTGGTCGGGCTCCTGAACCAGTCCCTCGAGGACGCGCGAACCAAGGTCCAGCGGCATCTCTCGAGTCGTCTTCGCAAGTACGGCCTTGAGCCCAACGTTTCCGTCTCGTTCGCCGGCCGCACGGCCGAAACTGCGCGGCTGCCGAGCCGGCTCGGCGAATTGCAGATCGTGACGCCCGCCGCAGACGATGAAGCGGAGTACCGTCTCGGTCCGTCCGACATCCTTTTGGTCGACGCAGTGCGGCTCGTACCAAAGCACGGAACGCTCATCCAAGCCGACGACGTGCTCGAAATCGGTGCCGTGGGCGTGCTGCCCGACCGTCCTCTCGAAGGCAAGTTCAAGGTCCACCAGAGCGGCCTAGTCGACCTGGGGGAAGCCTATTGGTCGATCAAGCTGCAAGGTCTCACGGTCGAAGAAGCATCTGCTGCTGTCACTGAGCACCTTAAGGAGAAGCTAGCGGATCGCGGCCTCACGCCCGAGGCGCAGGTGACGGTGCATCAGCACGCCCAACTGCCCCAGATCGCGGGCGACCACATGGTCACGCCTGATGGACTAATCGAACTCGGCCCGGTGTACGGCGCCGTTCACGTGGCAGGCAAGACGATTCCCGAAGCAAAACAAGCGATCGAGACGCATCTCGCCAAATTCCTCGACCGTCCTTTGGTCTCCATCGACATGTTGGCCTACAACAGCCAGGTCTACTACCTGCAGATTCGACGCCCCAATGGTCAAGACGTGCTGCATCGCATTCCATTCACTGGGAACGCGAACGTCAGTGACGCGGTCGAGCTGGCCGTGGGAAGTCTGGGGCCGTCCGGAGTTCTTCGCACGGTTTCCGTTCTCCGACCCGGACCTGGAGGCTCGATTTCCGAAGCGCACGTCGACGTTCAAGCCATCGCCCACCGAGCCCCGTCGGCCACCGACTATCGCGTGGCGGCCGGGGATCGCGTGGTGGTGGAGTTGAAGTAGGTCCGCGGTGCGCTAGCGTGTGTCAAGCGCGCTAGCGAAGCGCTGACGCCCTCGACTACGCCGCCGTCCCTCACCCTGCCCTCTCCCACAGGGAGAGGGTTCGTGCGCCTGCCTCCACAACAAAGAACCGCCACTGGCCGACGGGCCCGGTGGAGGAGACGGCATCCCGTGCGCTGCGTAGCTGTTGGTCGCTGCGCGCTCGTTGCCGCGCTCGTGGCGATGAGTGTGCTCGCCGCGCTGCGGCAGAGCGGTCAGGTGTGTCGCGAACGCTGGTGCTTGCGCCCGCCGACGCGCAGTTTCCAAGACGGCCCCAACGCCGTTCAGTTTCCCACCTACCACTACTGTGGCGCTTGTTACGCGCGGTTCCTGGAGCGGCGGCGCGAACTCTCTTCGCGCAGCGACCCGCGCCAAGGCAAGCTCTTGATCGGCAACCAACTCTTCGACCGCCTTCCGACGATGCGGGCCGCCGCGGGGGGCTCGCAGTCGAGGCGCTGCGCGGGCAGCGACAGCAAAGACGGTGAATGAGCGCCGGCGCGGGCAGCTCGAAGGGGTAGCCGCTGCCCAAGAACCCAGCCGTCCCTCACCCTGCCCTCTCCCACAGGGAGAGGGTTCAATTACTTGGTGTGCACTGCGTAGGATTCCGGCGGGCTTTGCACCACCGGGGCCGCGGCCGCCAGCAGGGCCCCGCGGTCGCGGTTCAGGGGGGGCACGATTCGCTGGCCGTTGATGATTTGCTTGGTGCGTTTGGCCTCGGCGCCGACCGCCACCACGCGGCGGTCCCAGCCTTCCGTGTAGAGAGCGCCCCAGGGGCCGAGGTCGAGCACGGTTACGTACCAGTCGATGGCCAGGGGCAACAGCGGCTGACCCACTAGATCGGCCAGCACGTTGTGCCCGGCGAACCGCCCCATCGGGCGACCGTGTTGGCACGACATCACCGACCAGTGCTCGCCGTCGATCCGCAGCGCCGCGGCGTCCCCCGCGGCGAACACGCCCGCCGCGCCCGGCGCGCGGAGAAACTCGTCGACAACGACGCGGCCAAAACGGTCGCGCTCTCCCGGCGCCTCGGCCGCCAGTGGGCTCGCCCGCATGCCGGCGCACCACACGACCGTGCCGGCCTCAATGCGTTCGCCGCCGGCCAGCGTGGCGCCCGTAGCGTCGACCGCCGTCACCGCTACGCCGGTCCGCGTTTCGATGCCCAGCGCGGCAAGCGCCTCGGCGATCACCGGAATCGCGTGCGGCCCCATCGTCGAGCCGATGTGATCGGCGTGGTCGGCCAGGATCACCCGCACCTCGCCGGCCGGCAGCCCCGCAGCACGCAACCGTTCCGGCAGCTCGCAAGCGATTTCAATTCCGACGAGCCCGGCGCCCACGATAAGCGCCGTGGCTCGACCCGCGTCCGTGCGCGCGGAAAGCGTCTTCAGGTGCGCGTGCAACCGCGCAGCGCCGTCGTACGTGTCCACATCGAAAGCGTGCTCCGCCGACCCGGGTAAATGCGGGCGCACCAGCGGCCCGCCGGACGCGAGCACCAGGCGATCCCAGGCGAGCCCGCGCTCTCCTTCAGGCGTCTTCACGCGCAGCTCGCGTTTGCTCAGACCCAGCGACTGCACATCGCCCACGATCCAGCGCACGTCGACCGGCTCGAGCAGATCGGCCAGCGGCACGCGCGTCGGCCCCAGGTCGGCCTCGTAGCAGCGCACCCGCAGGCCGTGGTAGGCGTCTCGGTTGACGACGAGGATCTCGCAGTCGCCCGGCGCGATGCCCAATTCGTCGCGCTTTCGCGCGGCCCCCAAGGCAGCCCACAGCCCCGCGAACCCAGCCCCCACGACAATGATGCGTTGCGGCGTCATGAGGCCATTCTAACAAATGCGCGGTGCCGGACATTGCAGCAGGACACAAGCCCGCAGCGCAAGCAAGGGACGGGAGCGCCCGACGTGCGCGCTGGCCGAAATTGCTGTCCGGCCCGTGCAGGGGTCCGCGAGGCTCGACCAGGGACGCGTGGCTCTCCCTTGCTCGCGCTGCGGGCTCGTATCGGAGGGCAACCACTACTTTCTAGCTGTGACGCAGCACTAAGCAACTAAGGGGAGACCAAAGGCAGGGTGGCGAGCCACGCCGTCGCCGGGGCAGGAAGCGAGCGAACGTGGCCCGCGCACCACTGCGCATAAGAAAAGGGCGAGGACCGGTCTCCGTCTCGAGAAACCGTGCCGCGCCCCTTGCACCGCTATCGTATCGACCGCTTGGCCCGCCAAACTATCGCGAATCCGTGCTATCCCGCGTGCAGAGGGGCGTCTTGCCGCTGGGCGGCCAGCGCAGCCGCCAGCCCCAGCACTTCCCCGCGCCGCCGCGACGACTCGATCAGCGGCCGATAATCGGCCGCCTTCCGCGACAGCTCCCACAGCGTGGGGGCCAGCCCCATCGTTCGCGCCCCCGGCGGCAATCTCTCCGCGGCCACCGCGGCCGCCTCGGCCGTGCGCCCCACGCGGTCGAGCAGCGCCACATAGGCCTCCACGGGCAACACCCCGTGCTCCTCGGGGAGGAGCTCGTCGGCCTGGGCGCGAAAGAACGCGAGCGCCTCGTCGACTTCGTGCCCAAGCTGCGCCGCGAAGAAGCGGCTGTGCGCGGGGTAGATGTCGGTGAAGGGTTCCTCGCCGGTGAAGTGATACTGCGGATCGAGCCGCAGCCCATAGTCGGTCAGTTCGAGGGCGAGCACGAGCACATCGCGGTCCTCGATCAACCGCGCACAGCGCACGGTGGACGCCAGGTGCGTGGTGTCGAGGTGGTAGTTCATGTCGGCGAACAACTCGGGCCGCTCGGCCGCGAGCGCGCTTAGCGATTTGCTCGGGGAAGGCGCGGCGCCGTCGCGGCGCTCGAGGTCGGCCCGCACGCGCTCGAGCAGCTCGCCATGCACCTTGCGCACGAGCAGGGCCGCGGCCTGCTGCTGAATGGGTCGGCTGCGTGCCCGCAGGTCCGACTCGAACACGCTGATCGCGTTGCAGGTGCCGTAGTGTTCGAGCACCCAGCCATAGCCGCGGACCGGATCGACTCCTTCGTGCAGCGCGACATCCACCAGCTCGCCGAACTCCTCGTCGCGCGGGCTCACGTTGGCCAGGGCCTCGGCCATCAGCCGCGGCTCCCCGAGCGGCCGCAAATAGACCCAGGCGTCGCGCCAGCGGCGCTCGGCCAGCAGGGCCAGGCCCACCTCGCGGCAGGCCTCGAGATAGCGGGTCTCGAGCGGATCGCGCTGCTCGGCCGGCAGATCGTCGAGCGACGCCGCCGAGAGGACCGGCAGCCCGAGCTCGTAGCGGGCTTGCATGAGCCGCAAATCGAATAGCTCGTGCCATTGCCCGGAGTCACGCAGCCGCCGCTCGACCGCCGCGAGTCCGGCCGGCACGCCCTGCGCGGCAAACGCCTGTTCGATTTCGTCGAGAGCCGCGCTGTCCATCAGTTGTGGCACTGGCCGCAGTTCTGCGCCACGAGCGCGGCCACGGGCTTGCTGAGCTTCAACTCGTCGCTGCGCTTGCCAGAGTGGCAATCGGAGCAGCAAGCGCCGTGCGCCAGGGCGAGCCGCTGGTCGGGCGTTTCGCCCTTGAGCGCTTCGAGCAGGCGGCGGGAGCACTCGGCCAGCGGGCTGGTGAGCGTGGCGGCCGAAATCGTGGCCGCCGGGGGCCCCGAAGGAATCGCCGCCCGATCGGGTCCGCCGCTCCCAGGGTCGCGTAGCCCCACGGCCAGCGCGACGCCAGCCAAGGCCGCGGCTACCAGGGGCCAACCATTCGAAGCGAACCGCTGCCGCAGCGGCGCCGTCGCGCGTTTCAACGTCGCGACGGCTGAATGCGCGGCGGCGCTCCAGGCGGGCTCGTGCCGGCGCTCGTCGAAGCAGGTCTCGCCCCAATAGCCCGGCAGATCACGCCCTTCCTCGGCGCTGATCGACTCTTGGAACAGCGACACGGCGGGGCGGAGCGCCTCGGCCAGCCGCTGGCAATCGCGGCAGTGGGCCAGATGGGCCTCGACCGCTTCGTCGGTGTCGTGCCCCGAGGGAAAGGGGCCGCGGGTCAGAATGTCGAATACGCCGTCGCAGTTCACGGCACACTCCCTCGCTCGGAATCGGAAACGTGGTCTGACTTGTAATACTCGTGGTCCGCCGCTGCTTGGCCGCCGGCAGCGGGCGCCTCTTCGCCCGCCAGCAGCGAGGAGAGCCGCAGCAGCCCCCAGCGCACGCGGTTCTTGGCCGTCGACAGACTGCAGCCCATCGCCCCGGCGATTTCTTCGAACTTGAGCCCGCCAAAGAACCGCAGCCGCAGCGCATCGGCCTGGGCGGCGCTGATCTGGCCGAGCAAGGCCTCGAGCCGTTCGCGGCGCTCGCGCACGAGCAATTGGGCGAGCGGCCCCGGCTGCTCGCAGGCGGCCTCCGGCGCGGCAGCGTCTTGCCCGTCGACGCAGGGTTGCACCTCGAACTGGGCCCGCCGGCCTAGCCGCTGCTGCTGGGCCTTGCACTGGTTGAGCAGAATGGTCCACAGCCAGGTGCGAAACTCGTAGGTCTCGTCGTAGGTGTGGCTGAAGCGAAAAGCCGCCAATAGCGATTCTTGCACCGCGTCTTCAGCCCAGTCGGCCCGCCCAAGCTTGCCTTTGGCCACCCGCAGTAGGGCTCCGCGATAGCGACGCCCCAACTCCTCGAAAGCGTCGCGCCGGCCCTGCTGGACCAGCCGCATCAGCTCTCGATCGGTAGGGGGAAGGTGAGTCATAGCACAAGGGGAGGGAGACCGGGCGGAACGCCTTCATTCTGTGCATCGCCGCCCCCGCCCCGCAATGGGCCTTGCGGCCCGAAACTGCCCTGGCCGATACGCGAGCCCGCAGCGCCAGTAAGGAACTTGGGCGAGTTTGGACGCGGCAACCGTTGATGCCGCCCGGTTGGCGAAAGGTTTGGAAGGGGTCTGAGAAAGTCGCTCTTGCTTGCTGGCGCTGCGGGCTCGTGTGTGGGCGACCTCCCAGAAAAAATTCTCCCTCCGTTGCGAAGGAAATCGCCGTCCCCCGACAATCTTGGGGTAACGCGAACCGAGATGGGCAAGCCCCGAGAGCGGCTAGGCGGACGGATGGAAGGCGCGGAACCCGGTCTTTCCGAAGCGACGCTGCGCGACGCCGTGCTGCGCGGGGACGAGCGCGCCTGGAGGGCCCTTTACGCCGACGCGTTCGACGGCCTCTTCGCCTACATCTATTTCCGCACCGGGCGCGACACCGCCTGGACGGAAGACGCGGTGCAGGAGTGTTGGCTGATCGCGGTGCGGCGGATCGCCGAGTTCGCCCCCGAGCGCGGGCCGTTTCGGGCGTGGCTGCGGGGCATCGCCGACAACGTGCTGCGGAACCAGCGGCGCCAGCGGGCACGGCTGGGAGGCGGCGACGCGGCGCTCGAGGCGGTCGATGCCCAGCCCGGCGCGGCACAGAGCCTGGAGACGAGCGAGCTCGTGGGCCTGGCGCTGAGCGGGCTGCCTAGTCACTACCGCGACGTGCTGACCGACAAATACGCCGACCAACTTACGCTCGCGCAGATTGCCGACCGCCGGGGGCAAACGCCGCGGGCCATTGATTCGCTGTTGATGCGGGCCAAGGCGGCCTTCCGCCAGGCGGTGGCCCGCTTGAGTGGAGATGAAGAGCCATGACGCTGTACGATTCCGACGAGCCGTTGCCGCCCGATCACGAACTCGCCCCGCAGGACTTGCGTTTGCCGGCGGCGCGGCCCGAGTTCCGCGCGGCGCTGATCAACGAGACGGCGCGGCTCGTGCGACGGCGCGGGCGCCGCCGGCGCTGGGGCCGAGCCGCGCAGTTCGCGCTGACCTATGCCGCGGGGGTGCTCACGGTGCTCGCGCTGTGGTGGAACTCGACAACGGCCGCGCCGAAATCCAGCGAGCAAGTGGCCCTGGCGCCTCACGTCGCAGCGCCGAGCGCACCGGTAAAGACGGCGCCTCCCGCGGTGGCCGCAGCGCCTAACAAACAACCCAGCCCAGCGGCCGTCGACGAGCGACGGCTGTCGCCCGAGCAGTTGCGGGCCCGGGTGGCCGGCGCGCCGCGGGCGGAGCAGATTCGCCTGCTGCGGCTGGCGGGGGATCGCTACCTGTACGACTACGAGGACGTGGTGATGGCGCTCCACTGCTACCGACAGGTGCTCGAGCTCGACCCGCCGAACGCTCGGCGTCCCTTCGACTCCGACGATAGCTGGCTGCTGGCGGAACTCAAGAACGCCCGCGTAATGCAGGCCCGTCCACTAGCGCAGCCTGAAGCTTGAGGTAACGCGCGCTCTTAGCGAGCGGCGGGCTTTATGCCCGCCGTTTCCGGCGGGGCGCCGAGTCCCGGTGTGGTGAATGTCGCGCGGAGGACCGCCGGCGTGAAGCCGGCGGCCCGCAGGGGCGTTGTTCGCTGAGCCGCGCGCTGTTGCTGGACCAACGAAAACACGGATCGAGAACCCACCCTTTCTGGAGGACACACGATGCGAACGAACTGGAAGAGGCTGTTGGCGGCTGGGCTGTTGGGCCTGGCGCCTTGTGCAAGTGTTTGGGCCGAGGAAGGCGCATCCACAGGCAGTGCTCCGCCGGCAGCGGGTCATCCGGCCGAGGCGGGCGCCTCAGGCGCCGGGGGCGGCAGTTCGTCTGAAGGAGGCGCTGCTGCGGGGGGCACGTTGTCCGGCGCTCCGAGCGGGTTTGGCGGCGGTGGCGGGCAGGCCGCGGGGAGCAGCGGAGGTGGTGGCGGCTTCGACGGCGGTGGCTTGGGGGGCCGAGGCGGCGGAGGCGGCCAGCCGTCGTTTGGCGGGGGCGGTGGTCAACTCCTGCTGGGCGGAGGCCCGGGTTCCAGCAGCGATGGCGGCCTGACAGGATCGATGGCGATGATGGGCGCGGGTCCGGGGGGCGTTGGCGCCGCAGCGACGCCCGGCTCGCTCGAAGAGGCGATCGGGCTCGCCATGCGGGCCAATCCCGAAGTGCAGCTCGCGCGGGCGAAGGTCGACGAAGCCCGTGCGGCTTATAACCAAACGCGCCTGCGGATCGTGGCCGAGCTCACACAGATCTACCGTCAGCGCGAGGCGCTGCAGCAGGACAATGCGTTGGAGGCCGAGGCGTCGGCCTCCAAGGCGAAGGCGGCCAAGGAGGCGGCCCAGCAGAACGAAAAACTGCGCGCGACCGGCGTGCTGCCGGAAGGCGCCCTGCAACAAGCGATCGATGCCGCACGGTCGGCCGAACTCGATCATCAACGCGTCGTGTTGGGACATCGGCAGAAGCTGGCGAGCTTCGACACGCAGTTGATGCTCCTCATGGGGCTCGAGTCGGCGCACGCCTCGGACGCCTCGCTGCGGTACTTCCGGGAGGGCGAAGGGGGCGGGAACTCCCGAGCAATGATGGGGAGCTTCTTCGGGGGCGTGGGCGCACCGGGCATGCCAGGGGGCATGATGGGGGGCGGCGGCGGAGCGGCTGGCGGCGGAGGCGGGCCGGTCGGCACCGGGGGAGGGAGCTCGGGTGGGGGTGATGCAGCAAGCGGAGGTCAGGCCGGAGGTGGCGGGGGACCGGCGGCCAGTGGCGTCGGTGGCGAAGGCTCGGCGTCGGCCGAGGCAGGGTCCAGCACCGGCGGCGGTCCGGCAGGAGCGGGGAGTGGCGAGGGGGGCGCATCGACCGGAAGCGGCGGCGCGCCGTCGCCGGCGAATCCGCCGGCGCAACAGTTGATTAGCGCGTACACCGGCCTAAGCGGTGCGCTAGGCGGGGGCATGAGGGTGGTGGTCCCCAGCATGGGGGGAAACAGCGCGGCCGCCAATTCACGCCCATCGATCCCGGAGAGTCAGAAGCACTTGCGAGACGAACTCGAAAAGCTGACGGCGCTGGACCTCACCGACTCCCCGCTGACCGACGTAGTGATTCTGCTGAAAAACCAGCACGGCATCGAGATGCAGATTGGCCCAGGGGTGGCGCGCGATCAGCCCATCACCATGAGCGCGTCGGGGCTGAAACTAAAAGACATGTTCCTCTTGATGACCGACCTCTTCCCTGACCTCTGCTTCATCGTCCGCGACTACGGCCTACTCGTCACCACTCGCGAGAAGGGGATGGAGCTCTACGGGGCCGCGATTCCGGCTGATCTACCACTCCTGACCGCGCCCCCCGCAGCTCGAATGGGTTCGGCCTACTAGTGCTGCATCAGGCGCGCTGGCCGAAAATGCCGCCCGGCCCGTGCAGGGGTCTGCGAGGCTCGGCCAGGGAAACGTGGCTCTCCCTTGCTTGCGCTGCGGGCTAGTATCGGAGGGGCAACCCGAACTTCTAGCTGTGACGCAGCACTAGGGATTTTCCGAGTTCCGAATCGACGGTCACAAATACACAGCCGCAAGAGGTCCAGGCGTCTCTTGCGGCTTTCTCGTCCCTCCAGCCCCCCTAGCTTCTCAGCCCCATTGGCCGGCGGACTGCGAATCGCTGCATCGCCGCCGGCCCGACGGCCGATCTTGGCCAGAGAGACCGCAAAGTCGGCCCTCGCCGCGCGACCCCGCGCGCCAAGTACTTGGAACGAGGGCAGGCATTGCCTTAGGCTAAGGAAACCCCGGCGCGGGCCGCCGTGCCTCGTTAGCGGATCGACAGATCGCCCTCGCTGACGTTCGGGTTGGAATCGCTCACCGAATCATTGCTCCGCTTGCGAGTTTGTCGCCGATGGCCACTGCCGCTCCCGTCTCCCACGCCACCTACGACCAGGTTCCCTACCACAGCGATCCCTTCCCGCACACGCACCCCAGCCACCTGGCGACGATTGGGCTCCTGTTCGGCATGACGCCGCCGGAGGTCGAGACCTGCCGGATGCTCGAGTTGGGCTGCGCCTCGGGCGGCAACCTGGTGCCGATGGCGCAGAACCTGCCGGGCGCGCAGTTTCTGGGCGTCGATCTGTCGGCCCGCCAGGTGGAGGATGGCCAGAAGTCGATCACGGCCTTGGGCCTCGCGAACATCGAGCTCCGCCACGCCAGCATCACCGACATCTCAGCCGACGACGGCCTGTTCGACTACATCGTCTGCCACGGCGTGTATAGCTGGGTGCCGCGCGAGGTGCAGGACAAGATCCTCGAAATCAGCAGTCGCAACCTGCGCCCCGGCGGCATCGCCTACGTGAGCTACAACACCTATCCCGGCTGGCACATGCGGGGCGTGGTCCGCGACATGATGCGCTACCACGTGGCGCAGTTCGACGACCCGGCCACCAAGATCCGCCAGGCGCGCTCGCTGCTCGACTTTTTGGTCAAGTCGGCGGCCACCGGCAGTGAGGCCTATGGCAAGGTGCTGGCCGACGAGGCGGCCATCGTTCGCAAACATAGCGACACGTATCTCTTCCACGAGCACTTGGAAGAGAACAACGAGCCCTGCTATTTCCACGAGTTCGTGGATCGGGCCGGAGCGCACGACCTGCAGTACTTGGGCGAGGCCGAGTTCCCCAGCATGCTGGCGCGGAACTTCAAGGCCGAGACCTTCGAGATCCTGCAGGCGGTGCCCATGCTGCGGCAAGAGCAGTACATGGACTTCTTGCGCAACCGCATGTTTCGCCGCACGCTGCTAGTGCACAAGGACGTGCAGCTCACGCGCAACATTCCGGTCACCCGCGTCCGCGCTTTCCATCTGGCGGTGACGTCGAAGCTGGAAGTGACGAATCCGCAGCTCGAGCAGCAGTCGGCGGTGGAGTTCAAGAGCCCGCGCGGCACGGCCACGGTGCGGTTGCCGGTCAGCAAGGCGGCTCTCATGCACCTGACGCAGGTCTACCCGCGCAGCCTGACGTTCGACGAGTTGTTCGCGGCGGCGCTGGACCTCGCCGGCCTCACGCAAATCGACGAGGCGCAGCGCGAGGCGCTGGCGCGCGATCTATCGAACGACTTGACGACCATCTTCGCCGGCGGCTTGCTGCAGGCCTGGATCGTGCCGCCCAAGTTTTCCGATCGCGTCAGCGAGCGGCCGGTGGCCAGCCCCCTTGCGCGGCTGCAAGCCACCGCCAGCGGCCGCGTGACCAATTTGCGGCACGAGCCGGTGACCCTGGAAGGCTTCGCGCGGCACGTGATTACCCGCCTCGACGGCAACCACGACCGCGTCGAGTTGGTCCATTCGATCCGCCAGGCCATGACCACGGGCGAGCTCGAGGTAAAGCACAAGGATCAGCGCGTAGCGACCATCGATGAGCAAACGCTGCACCGCATCCTCGAGGGCACGCTGCAAACGCTGGTGCATCACGCGCTGATCGTGGAGTAGGCGCGGCTTCATTGGCCGGCGTCCTCGAAACGGTTCTGCACGGTCGCGCCAGCCGGCGCAATCCGAATTTCCTGCAAGGTCTTCCGCTCGACCTGCGATCCCTGCCGATAAGAAGAGAGGCGGCGGTCTGCGCATAGATCGTCGCACGATCGTGATCGCAAACCGCACTCGGCGGACGGCAGGACATGGGTCGCATCAATTCTTCAGTCGGGCTGATCACCGGACTGAACATCACCGACACCGTCGACAAGCTCGTAGCCCTCGAGGGCCAGCGTCGCGACCTGATCAAGTCGCAGAACGACGCGCTCGGCAAGCAGCAAGTGGCCGTCACCGACATGATGGCCCGGCTGCTCAACGTGCAGCTCAACGCCAAGAAGCTCGTCAAGCCCGACCTGTTCGAATCCAAGAAGGTCACCAGTTCGAACGATGGCCTGATCACCGCCACGGTTACGGGCAAGCCTCAGACCGGAACCTTTAATTACACTCCTCTGCGGCTCGCCCAGGCCCAGCAATTGTTGAGCGGCGGCGTCGCCGACCGCACGGCCGCAGTCGGCGCCGGCGAGTTGACGCTCCGCTACGGACGCGCCATCGACGATGCCGTTGGACTCGATCAGCTCAACGGCGGCGCCGGCGTGCAACGCGGCCAAATCCGCATTACCGACCGCACCGGGGCCACGGCCCAAATCGACCTCCGGTTCGCCCGCACGGTGGGCGACGTGCTGGACGCCATCAACGGCAACAGCGACATCCAGGTGAAGGCCGAGTTGCAGGGGGACGCGATTCGCCTGGTCGACACCAGCGGCGACGATACGGCCAACCTTCGCGTTCAAGAAGTGGGTGGGGGCCGCACGGCCGCCGATCTGGGCCTGGCTCAAGCTGGCGCAGCCGGCTCGACCTTCGTCGGCCGCGACGTTTTCCGCCTCTACAACGGCCTGGCGCTTGCGCAACTCAACGACGGCCGCGGCCTGCGGTTCGATGGGGCGCTGCCCGATCTGTCGGTTTCCTTGCGGGACGGCAGCGACCCTGTGCAGATCGATTTCCAAACCCGCGCCGGCGCCGACGGCAACGCCGCGGCCACGGTCTCGACGCTCGATCCGAACGCCGCGCTCCAGATCAAGGCCCTCAAGACGGGCGGCGACTACGACGACGTTCATGTCCGGTTCGTGGCCGACGCTAAGTTGGCCCGCGGGCAAGAGACCGTGAGCTATTCCGCTCAAGCCGACAACAAGGAGTTGGTGTTCTACATCGCCGAGGGCAAGTCCACGGCCGACGACGTGGTGGCCGCCCTGGCCCGCGATTCCAATGTCAGCAAGCTGTTCAGCGCCCAGACCGTGGACCAGCGATTCGCCAGCGCCACGACGACCACGCCGGGGGGCGAAATCAAGTTCACCGCCAAGGCGACCGGACCGGCGCTCGACGGGCTCAAGGTCAAGTTCGTCGACGACCGCACGATCGCGGCGGGGGCCGAGAAGGCCACGCTCGACTTGACCAACAAAACGCTCACGTTTTCGATTCACGCGGGCCAGACCACCGCCGACGACGTGCTCGCCGCGTTTAATCGCAACACCGATGCTGCCGCCAAACTCTCGGCCGAGTTGGTGAATCCCAAGTACAGCGCGGGCACGACCGACGCCGGGGATGGCTTCGAAGGCCGAGTCGTCGTGCAGGCGCGAAAGCCGGGCGACGCCTTCGACGGCGTGCAGGTGCGCTTCGTGGACACGCCTGGCTTGGCGCGCGGCAAGGAAACGGTCACCTACGACGAGAGCAATCCGCAAGCCAAAACGCTCACCTTTCGCATTGCCGCGGGCCAAACGACGGCCGCCGACATCGTGGCCGCCGTCGGCCGCAATCAAACGGTCGCCAAGAATTTTAGCGTCGAGTTGCCCGCTGGCAGCACGGGCGTGGGAGTCATCGACACCGCCGACCGCGCGACGCTGTCGGGCGGGGCTTTGCCGGTCGTAGACGCCGCCGATACGGCGACGTTGAGCGGAGGCGCTTCGGGCGTCGTGAGTACGGCCGATACGGCCATCACCAGCGGCGGGGCCGCCGACCCTGGCTCGAACGAGGCCACCATCGGCGATCTTTTGCGCACCATCAACGCCGCGGCGCCCGACAAGCTCAAGGCCACGCTGAGCGGCGACGGCGACCGAATCGTGCTGACCGACCTGACCACCGGCAGCGGAGATTTCAAAGTCAGCAGTCTCAACGACTCGCATTTGGCCGAGGACTTGGGCTTGGCCTCCGCGAGCGACGGCACGCTTACTTCAGGTCGGCTGCACTCCGGCCTGGGGTCGGTGTCGTTGACGAGTTTGAATGGGGGGCGCGGCTTGGGTTCGTTGGGCGTGCTGTCGATCACCGACCGCAGCGGAGCGCACGCCGATGTGGATCTCTCGAGCGCCAAGACGCTCGAAGACGTCATCGGCGCGATCAACGGTTCCGGACTGGCGGTGGAAGCCGATGTGAACGCCTCGGGGGGCGGCCTCCTGCTCCGCGATACGAGCAATTTGGGCACAGGCAAACTGACGGTCGCCAACGGCGACGGCGCAACCTACACGGCGGACAAGCTGGGTCTGGCCGTGGACGCCGAGACCGACCGCGTCGATGGCGGCGATCTCCATCTGCAAGCCGTGAGCGAGGCGACCCGCCTCGATGCCCTGAACAACGGCGCCGGCGTGACGAAGGGTAAATTCACCCTCTACGACAGCGCGGGCAAGGCCGCCTTGATCGACCTGACGAACCCGGCGATCGACACCGTGGGGGAGGTGATTCACGAGATCAACGCCGCGGGCATTGGCGTTCATGCACAGCTCAACGACGCGGGCGACGGTCTGCTGATCGTCGACACTGCGGGCGGGGGCGGCACGATCAAGGCGGTGGACATCGGCGCCGGCAAGACGGCGTCCGATCTGCGGCTGACAGGGTCAGCCGTCGACGTGACGTTCGAGAAGAACCCGGCCAAGGCGCTCGACGGTTCCTATCGCTACAAGATTTCGCTCGACGACAATACCTCGCTCGACGGGCTGGTCCTCAAGATCAACAACCTCAACGCCGGCGTGCGTGCGAGCGTGGTGCAGGACGGCAGCGGCGCGGCGCCCTTCCGCTTGGCGCTCGTGAGCACCCAAACGGGCGCTGCCGGGCGGGTGATGCTCGATGGCTCGCGGACCGGACTGAACTTCGAAACGACGGCCAAGGCTCAGGACGCGCTCTTGCTCCTCGGCGCGGCCAGCAACGCCTCCGGCACGGGCGGCGCGCTCGTTTCGTCGACGTCGAACCGCTTCGACAACGTACTCGACGGAGTGCGGCTCGACCTCACGGGGGTCAGCGGCGCCTCGGCGCAGGTGACCGTGGCCAACACCAGCACGAGCCTGGTGAGCACGGTGCAAGCCACGGTCGACGCCTACAACACGCTTCGCGACAAGTTGGGCGAATACACGTCCTTCAACCCGGATGACAACACGACCGGAGTCTTGTTCGGCTCGAACGAGACCACGCGCATCGACAGCGAACTTTCCGAGCTGTTTTCGCGGCGGTTCTTCGGAGTCGGCCGCATCCAGAGCTTCGCCCAGGTCGGCCTGGACATCGGGAAAGACGGCAAACTCACCTTGGATCAGTCGGTGCTGCAGAAGAAGTTCGGCGAAGACCCTGATGCCGTGACCGAGTTCTTCACGAAAGACAAGATTGGGGCCGCCAACCGTCTCGATTCGCTGATCGAAACGATGGCCGGCCAGAATAAGTCGATGCTCGTGAGCCGCGCAGGATCCCTAGCCGACAAGATCAAGCTCAACAACGATCGCATCAGCGAGTGGAACACCCGCCTCGACAGCACTCGTCAGCGCTTGCTCACCCAGTTCTACCGCATGGAGTTGGCGATCGGAAAAATCCAGAACAATTCGGGCGCGATTCAAGCCATCGCCCCGCTGTCGGTCGACCGCAGTTCCTCGAGCAAGTAGCCATTGCCAAAGTTTCCGCACCCCGCGCCCCCATCGCAAGAAACTCGATGAACGCTGCCCGCGAGAAGTATTTGAACGACCAGGTGCTCACTGCTCCACCGCAGAAGCTGCAGCTCATGCTGATCGAAGGAGGGATTCGGTTCGGCTTGCAGGCCCGCGCGCTCTGGGCCGAAGGCCGCGACACCGAGGCCTTGGACGCGCTGATTCGCAGCCAAGAGATCGTGGCCGAGTTGCTGGCTACTTCTCAGCAAAGCGGCGCGGAGTTGGGACGCCGGTCCGCCCTCGAGTATCTCTTCGTCTTCCAGCGGCTCGTTGCCAGCGGCGAGCGCCGTGGCGGGCAGCCGCTCGCCGACGCGCTGCGGATCTTGGCGGAAGAGCGCGAGACCTGGCGCATGGTCTGTGAGCAACTGGGCTCCGAGTCCGTGAGGCCGGCAGCCCTACCCGCCGCGGCCCCTCCGGCGCCGCTCGCTGCCCCCCACTGGAGCGGCTGGACCGCCAACAGTGCTTCGGGATCGGCAGACGCCGGCATCTCGTTTCAGGCGTAGACCCTGCCTCTCGTGCGGATCGGCCCCGCGTCCGCCGGGCCGCTCGCCGGATGCACTGGCTGGGGTTGCGTTAAGGCCTGCCAAGATCTGCGGTTGCCAGCGGAGAGTTTGACCGCGGGGCGCTCCGAGCCCTATCATACCGGCGGTCAAGACGAACCACGTTCCGCATCCGCAAATCGCCTAGGACCGCATGACCGCCACGACCGTCCGGCAGTTGATTCGGGTTGGGCACAGCCCCGATCCCGACGACGCCTTCATGTTCCACGCCCTGGCCAACGATAAGCTCGACACCGGGGGGTACCAGTTCGAGCACGAGTTGGTCGACATCGAAACCCTCAACCGGCGGGCCTTTGCCGGCGAGCTCGAACTGACGGCCCTCAGCCTGCACGCCTACGCCTACTTGACCGACAAGTACTTGCTCTGCCCCTGCGGGGCGAGCATGGGCGACGGCTATGGCCCGATGGTCGTAGTCCGCCAGCCACGCACGCTCGACGAGTTGCGAACCGCGGTCATCGCCGTGCCCGGCACGCTGACCACAGCCTTTTTGGCGTTGCGGCTCTGCCTGGGGAGCGACTTTCAACACGTGGTCGTTCCGTTCGACGAAATCCCGGCCGTCGTGCAAGCCGGCGAGTTTCGGGGCCAAGCCGTCGACGCGGGGTTGCTCATCCATGAAGGTCAGCTCACCTACGCCAACCAGGGGCTGTCGCTCGTCGTCGACCTCGGCGCGTGGTGGCTGGAGGAGACAGGGCTGCCGCTGCCGCTCGGCGCCAATGGCATTCGCAAGGACCTGGGGCCGCAGGCCATTGCCGATGTCACGCGGCTCCTTTACGCCAGCATCGCCTATGGGCTCGAGCACCGCCAGGAAGCGCTCGATCATGCTTTGCGCTATGGCCGCGACCTCGACAACGACCAGGCCGATCGTTTCGTAGGCATGTACGTGAACGACTGGACCCTCGATTTCGGCCCGCGTGGCCGCCAGGCCGTGCGTGAGCTGCTGGCTCGCGGGTACAAAGCCGGCGTGTTGCCGAAGCTGATCGAGCCGGAGTTCGTCGAACTGCCTGCGGAGTAGCGCAGCCATGCCTGAGCCCGCGTCGCCGCAGCGGCCGAAGACATTCCTGTCGCTCATGTTGATGGTGCTGCTGGGCGTGCCGGCGGGCGTGGTGCTCCTTCTGGCGGCGGTCGGCTACCTGGGGCCGGTGATCGTGGTGGCGGGCATCTTCGGATTGGCGGCCTTTCACTACGTGGTGTGGGGTTGGTGGCTGAGCAACAGCATTCGCCAGAGCGCCGACCCCAAAGACTTTGAAGACTGATCCCCAGGCGAGCCATTTCATGGCCAGCCTGGTCCCCTTCTCTACCCGGCGGCCGCTCGCGCGGCCGAACAGCCATGGCGGTCGGTGATTGGCGGAAGGTGTTGGACGCGGCGATCGACAGCCGCTTCGCCGAAGTCGTGGCCGTGCGTCGCCATCTGCACGCCCACCCCGAGCCCAGCGGCGAGGAACGCGAGACAAGCCAATTCATTGCCGCGCAGCTCACCCAGCTTGGATTGTCGCCGCGGCTGGCGACGTCCGACGGCCGGGGCGTGCTGGTCGACGGCGGCGCGGCGCCCGGCCCACGCGTGGCGCTGCGGGCAGACATCGACTGCCTAAAGATCCACGAACAGAACCAAGTGCCCTTTTGCAGCAAGCGGCCCGGGCTGATGCACGCCTGCGGTCACGATGCCCACACGGCCACCGTGTTTGGCGCGGTCCTGGGCCTCCAGGCGCTCGAGGCTGCCGGAGCGTTGCCGGCGCCGATCGCCTGGCGGGCGATCTTTCAACCGGCGGAAGAGACGGGGCAAGGGGCGATCGAAATGGTCGCCGCCGGCGCAGTCGACGGCGTATCAACCGCCTTCGCCGCGCACGTCGACCCGACGCGGGCGGTTGGCCGCATCGGCGTGCGCTGGGGAGTGTTCACCGCGAGCTGCGACGACATCGATGTGAAAATCGTCGGCCGCGGCGGTCACGCGGCGCGGCCCCACGAAACGCTCGATCCCGTGGCGGCCGCCGCGCTGTGGCTGAACGCCTTCTTCATCCAGGTGCCGCGCGGCGCCGACAGCCAGGAGTCGGTGGTGGCTTCGGTCGGGCACATCGTGGCCGGCGCCAACCGCAACGTCATTCCCGCGCACGTCGAGCTGCACGGTACGCTGCGCACGCTCGACCGCACGGTGCGTGAGCAAACGATCGCCCGCATTCACCAGCTTAGCCGCGGCATTGCGGAAACGACGGGCACGCAGATCAGCGTCGCCATCGGCGGCACGGTGCTCTCCGTGCAGAACAACGACGCCTGCTCAGACCTCCTCTGGAAGTGCGGCAGCGAAGTGCTGGGCGAGGCCAACCTCGACAAGATCCCGCGCCCCAGCATGGGGGCCGAGGACTTTTCGGGCTATCTGGAGCACGTGCCCGGGGCGATGTTTCGCCTCGGTTGCTCATCGCCCGAAGTGGGCAACTCGGCGCTGCACACGCCGACGATGGGAGTCGACGAACGGGCGCTGGCGATCGGGGCGAAGATTTTGGCGCGGGCGGCGGTATTGGCGCAACTTGCGCCCGCGCAGTAGACGGACCAGGCCTGTACTGGGCCGCCTACTTGTGGTAGCCCAGCGACTCGAGCACCGAGTAAAGCTCTTCGTAGTTGATGAAGCGGCGGCGGTGCCGCAGCTTGTAGGCGTCGACCGCTTCGGCCAACTCCCGAGCGCCCGCCGACAACTCCGCGTGCGAGTTGGTGAACTGGCGGCGCTCCCGGCCCAGGTAGCCGGCGTCGGTCGACTCGCGACGGCGCTCGATGAAACGTTCCGTCGGATCGCTGGCGATCGCCGCTTCAGCCGTCTGGCTCATGACAGACTCCTTCGTGGATTGGTCAGGGAGCCGACGGCCGCAACGAGCGCAGACCGTCCCCCGTGACAACCCTAGGTCGCGGCCGCGCGCGGGTCAAAGCGCGAGGGCCGCGGCAGACGCGCCAGCCCGCCTAGGCCGCTAGCGCCGCAAGTTCGCCGTCGCCGGCGCAGCCGCTACGACCCGATCGACCAGGCGCCGGGCCTCAGCATGGTCAGGCACGAGAGACAGGGCCCGCAACGCGACATCGTGAGCGCGGTCGGGATATCCGGCCGCTAGTTCCGCTTCGCCCAGCGCGCACCAAACGTCGGCGTTCGGCGGCCCGCGCTCCGCCGCCAGCCGCAGTCGATCGGCCGCGTCTTCGTGCCGGCCCAAGGCCTGATACGCCAAGCCCTGGGCGAAGAAGAGTTCGGCCGGCTCCTCGCGCGGCGGGTAGGTGGCCGCCAGTGCCTGCAGACTCGAAAGGCTGCGCTGCGGTTGATGGAGCGTGCGATAGAGGCCGGAAATCTGCTCGAGCGCGAAACGATCGTTGGGAGCATATTGCAGGCCGCGTTGGAAGTCTGCCAGGGCGCGATTCGGATCGCCGGAGGCCTGCCAGGCTTGTCCGCGCAAAATCCAGCCGCGCGCCGAGCGCGGCTCCCGGTCGATCACCTGTTCCGCCGCGCGCCTTGCGCGTTCGAAGTCCCCCACTTCGAGGTAAAGTCCGGCTGCCTGCAGCGTGAGCTCGGAATCGTGGGGAGCGAGCTGACGAGCGCCTTCGAGCTGGGCGATTGCCGCTTGCTTTTCCCCGCGCTGCCACAACGCCTGCGCCAAGCGGCCGCGGGCCACTGAGTCTTCCGGGTTGGATTGCACCGCTTGCTGGAGGAGCGACTCGGCCTGTTGCCAGTGTCCATTCTCCATGGCCGCGGCCGCCTGTTGCGACCACTGCCGCGAAGAATCGGCGCGGGCGCCGCTCATCCGGCTGAACTGGCAGCCGCCAAGCAAACTGGCTGCCAGCGCAAGCGCGGCAAGCGCTAGGCGCTTCCCGCGCATTTGCGACAGGCTTGGGCCAGATTCCCTCGGCATCGCCCGGCAGATCCCTTGGCGGCAAACTACGGGCGCGCAAACCCCTGCGGCCCAAGAACTCGGGGGGCGAATGATACTGGGAGCCCGCGACGCCGGCAAGATAAGTCGCCAGTCTGCCGGCGCTGCCTAGATTTAGCAGGCTAACGTCTCGAGACTTGTGGCCGCTCAGCCGCGGTT
The DNA here is from genome assembly GCA_044221365.1 of Pirellulales bacterium. Classification (GTDB taxonomy): domain Bacteria; phylum Planctomycetota; class Planctomycetia; order Pirellulales; family JBGAPH01; genus JBGAPH01. The sequence goes on along the minus strand of JBGAPH010000023.1, from coordinate 22,494 downwards.
CAGAATGCTTGCACTTGCAGCGGATGCTGGCGAAGAAACGACTCGGCCTCTGCGCGGCTGAACACGCTCTCGGTGGCGCTGATGCTTCGCACGCAACTGGCCCCCACCGCACTCCCCCACGCCAGGCACGTTTGGGGGTCCGCGTCTGCTAGCAGCCCCGCGATGTACCCGGCGTCAAAGGCGTCGCCGGCGCCGGTCCCCCCGACATATTCGACCTGGTGCGCCCGTGACCGCAGACGCACGCCGTCGCGGAACATCAACAAACACCCCTCCTCGCCGAGCGTGATCACCGCGGCGCCGGCGCCGGCCTCCAGAAAACGCTCGGCCTGCCGCGCGGGATCAACCAAGCCCGTGATCGCCTGGGCTTCATCCCCGTTGGGCAAGAACACGTCGGTCTCAGCCAACACGGGTTCGAGCAACGCCCAATGGTCGCCCGGCCCGGGCAACACCACGTCGAGCACCGTCTTCGCGCCGGCCTGGCGAGCTTGGCGGAACAGCGCCGCCAGGGCGCGCGGCTCGAGCGCCGGGATGAGCAAATAGCCTCCCAGGTAGAAGACCCGGACCTGCTCAAACAGCTCGGCAGGAACGTGCTCGGCGGTGAAGCGGGCGTTCGCCCCGAGCGAATGGATGAATCGCCGGTCCTCGCCGGCGACGTTGATGATCAGCGTGCCCGATGTGCCGACGCCGCTCAGCCGCCGGAGCGACGTTGTGTCGACACCGCGCGCTTGCAGTGTGTCACGAACGAAATCGCCGAACGAGTCCTCCCCCACGCATCCGGAGATCGACACGCTCACGCCGAGCCGGGCCAGGTCCATCGCCACGTTGGCGGCGCAGCCGCCGATCGAGAGCGGCAGCGCATCGGCCAGAATCAATTCGCCCGCCCGCGGCACGCGTGGAATGGGCGTGCAGAGGTGATCGGCCACCAGAATGCCGGCGCTCAAAACTTCGCTGCTCACGTCCGCCTTCCGCTCGCCCCGCGCCTCGATTCGGCCCCCACGACGGTTCTAACAACGACCGCCCGCTCTCACCAGGGCCCGAATTGGAACGCGCGTTGCCGTGAATAGGGTATGTTAGACTACCAGTACGACCCGCCACCCCGTTGCCCCTTGGGAGTTCGCTGCATGCCCTTCGACGAATTGGTGCACGTCTATTCGGTCAAGGAGCCGATCGAGGCCGAGATCGTCAAGAACGCCCTGCACTCCGCCGGCATTCAGGCCGCGATCGAAAATGAAAACCAGGCGGGGCTGACCGGCATTTTCGATATCCGCATCTTTGTGCCGGCTCACGAAGAGGCGGCCGCGCGCAGCATCTTGGCCGAGCACGAAGAAGCGATGAAGAACGCGCCGGCCGACGATTTCGAGGAAGACTCGCCGGAAGTCGACTGACGACGCTCTAGCAGGCCCGCCGACGCAGTCGCAGCGCCAGGAATCCTAACGCGAAAGCCGCCAAGGTCAGGCCCGCGGGCTCCGGCACGGCCGCTCCCTGCGAATGGCCGAAGTTGGTCTTGAGGATGCCGAAGTCGGTGAGGTCTACCTTGCCGTTGCCGTCGAAGTCGCCCTGGGGCAAGCCGCCAGGTTGACCGAAGTTCGATTTCAGGATGCCGAAGTCGGTGAGGTCCACCTTGCCGTCGGCGTTGGCGTCTCCCTGCAGCGCGTTGGGCACGAAGCCGGTGAGCATCACGCCGTGGGTGGAATAGACCACGTCGAACGTGCCGGCGCCAAACGTGAGCTTGTCGATCGCGTTGTCGAAGCGTCCCGACAAACTGCCGGCGGTGAGGATCGTGAACTGCTCGTCGGCCGTGGGGGTGAAGCCATCGATCAACTCCAGTTGCAGGCTGCCGCCCAACACGGCGGCGGCGTCGAGCACGAGCTTGTCGTAGGCCGTTTCACCGCCGAGTTGGATCTTCAGGGCGCCGCTGTCGCGCTGCTCGAACGCGCCTGCGAAGGTCAACGTGCCCGGGGATTGGCCGGGGCTGATGAGGCCCAGGTTGAGCACCGACCCGCCGAAGACGCCGGCCCCGGCGAGTTCGGCGCCGGGGGCGAGTTGCAGCCCCCCCTTAGCGTTCACCGTGCCGTCGTCGAGCAGGAGCGAGCCGTTAGCCCATAGCGACATTGGACCGCCGAGTTCGAGCTTGGCGCCGTCGGACACGGTGACTTGCCCGGCGCCCACGCCCTTCGAGGCGTCGCCCCCAACGAAGAGGCCGCCGGCCAGGTTCCAAGTGGTTCCGTCGCCGCTCAGCGACACGACGCCCAGACCGCCGGTTTCGCGGCCGAGATAGGCGTTCTGCCCTTGCGCGCTCCCGCCACCAGTGATCGTTAGATAGCCGCTCCCCTGCAGCCCAATCGAAAGGTCGCCGTCCTGCTGCCAGGAACTGCCGGCGCCGTCGATGAAGACTTCTCCCTTGGCGGCCGAATTGTCTCGTCCGCGGCCGATGATGCCGCTGGTGCCCGTGCTCGAGGCGGCCTTGCTGCTCGTAAAGTGCGCGCCTGCAGAAATCGAGAGGATGCCGCTGCCTTCACGGCCGATTTGCGCCTGATTGGCGCTCGTGAAGGCAGCCCCGGCCTGTAGTTCGAGTTTGCCGGCGCCTCCCGGCACTTCGCCCAATACCACGGAAACGCCTGCGTTGGGAATCGCCGAGCCCTGGGCAGTGAACTGGCCGTTGCTCAAAGTCATTTCACCCGTTGTCGCGCTGCCGATCGCGACACCGTCGAACGCGGTGCCCACAGCGCCGTCGGACATCTGAAGTTTGCCCGTGCCGAGCCGTCCCACGGTCAGCCGCCCTGCGCTGCGGAAGTTGGCGCCAGCGCCCGACGCCGTCACGACGCCGGAACTCCCTTCGACATACCCAATCGTAGTTTCCAACGAGTTGAAGAATTGAGCGCCTGCGGTCAGCGACAACGCGCCGGTCCCGAAGCTCCCGATGTCCACCCGAAACGCACTGTTGGTCCAAGAGGACTGCGCGCCGGTCAGCGAGACCGAGCCTTCGCCCCCGGCGGACTGGCCCAGCAATGCACCGATGGAAATTAGCATGGCGCCCGTTCCTACCTCGATTTCTCCCGTGCCGGCGCCGCCGACCGAGAGCAACCCCAGGTCCTGAAGTTGGCCCGAGTTTTCGAGCTTGAGGCGGCCCGTGGTGTTGGCGGCGCTGCCCAAGGAAGCGCTGTTTGCCTGCAGCAGCCCGCCCGAGATCCGCAAGGTATTGCCGGCGGCGCTGCCGACCTGCAAGCCCGGAGCAATGACGGCCGGCTGGGTGAGGGTCCAGCCCCCTGCCGGCAGGGCCAGCGACACGTCGCCGGCATTGGCCGTAAGCCCAACGGTGGTCGTGGTCTGCGGCACTTGTACCGTGTAAGTCCCCGGTAGGCCAAACAGGGCGCTATCGGCGTTTCCGGGGACTTTGCCCCCCAGCCAGTTGCCCCCCACCGCGGCGCTCCCGCCCGCCGGGTTGTTCCACGAAATCTCGGCGGCCGACGCCGCCAGCGCCGCTCCGACCAACAGCACAAACACCGCCGTGCGAACCATTTGCATCCCTGAAGCCCCGGGCGCCACCATCAGAAGGAGATCGACTGCGTGTACCAAGGCCCGCTGAAATCGATGCTACCAACTGACTCCGCCTCACGCAAAACTTTTGCGCTCTTTCCCTGGACAACCTGATTGGGGGCTTCGGTAGCCGCAAATTCTGTGAAGTCTCGCGAATCGCTATATTTTGCCACCACCGGTGTCCGATAACCGTAGGGCCATCGTGCGGTCCCAGGGGGATTCTGGCGCTGCGAATCGGGGTTCGGCCAATGTGGTGTCGACACTGCGGACAAGACGTTCCGAGCCTCCCCTCCGGGGAGGGCGGAGGCCTGGCTTGCGCACGCTGCGGAAACGCGGCCCATCAGCCGCACAAGGCGAGCAAGAAGTTGGCCGCCGCCGCGCTCCACGGCATCGACCTGACCGACCCGAGCCGCCGCGACGTTCGCTGGGAAGGCGCCGCTGCACCAGCAACCGGCGAGGTCTTCCCGGCCGACGAGACTTGGGACTTAGGGCAGGAAGTCCGCCGTCTGCGGGCACACTTCCCCGCCCCCGCGCCCCCCACGCCGATGCAATCTTCCGCGCCCCTGGGCGACGAGCTTGCCGGGCTGGGTGGAGCGTCGCTGCTGCAAATGTCCTGGCCCCCTGCCGCTCAGCCCCCCCTGCGCCCTGCATCCACGCGCTTGCGCCCCATGGTCTGGCTCAGCCGCCTGGCCGGCGTGGTGGGACTGGCGACGTTGGGCGTCGGCGGCGGGCTGCTCGTCGCGTCGTCGATGTTCGGCCAGGCCGGCCTCTGGCGACCTGGACTGTTGACCTTAGCCGCAGGGCACCTGGCCCTGCTCCTCGGCCTGCTGCTGTGGCTGGGCCAGGTCGGCGCCCGCAGCCGCGAAGCGGTCGAGCGCTTGACCCACCTGGATCATCGCCTCCGCGATCTGCACCACTCGACGCAGTTGCTAACCACCACGCGCAGTTCGGCTTCGCAGGCCTTCTATTCGCACCTGGCGGAAGGCGCAAGCCCGAACTTGCTGCTGGCCGATCTCAAGGGGCAGCTCGACCTACTGGCGGTGCGGTTTTCGCAGCGACAGGGTTAGAAACCTCTCCCGCGCCGAGCGCGATCATAAAACGGCGCGGCTTCAGCTCGCTCTCACGGACGCCTCGCGAGCGTGCTCGTGCAGATTCGCGGCGAAAGGGCGTCGCTCACTTTGCCGGCGGCTGGGCGGCTCAAGCTCGCAACGCTCGCGTGCGAATGAGGCAGCCTCCCGCACGGTCGCCGTTGTGGTGGCAGCGTCCTGCCGGCGATAGAATCGAGCCGTGGTACGCGTTCCCGTGAGGGTCTGCCGATGGCCCGTCGTGCTTTCACGCTCGTAGAGCTTTTGGTCGTCGTTGCAATCATCGGCGTGCTGATCGCCCTCTTGCTCCCAGCGGTTCAGGCCGCCCGCGAAGCGGCCCGCAAGGTTCACTGTCGCAACAACCTGAAGCAGATTGGGCTGGCGCTGCACGTATATGCCAACCAACATCGCGAACATCTGCCAGCCTGGTGTCGATCGATGTTCACCGCAAGCGGCAAGCCTTGGAATCCGAAGGGGGCCGGTTTTGGCGACTGGCACTCATTTTCTTGGCGCAGCACCCTGTTGCCGTTTCACGAGCAGCAGAACGTGTTCGTCTTGCTCGACTTCAAGCAGCCAGCCACGACGGCCGCCAATCGGCCCGCGCTGTCGCACGTGCTGCAGGTCTACCAGTGTCCCTCGACGGAGGGCTTTCCACGCCGGATACCCGAATTCGGCGCCGACGGCCTCCGCGATAGACCGTCGGCGGGCGCTCTCGACTATGCGGGGGTGATGGGCTCCACATTGGCGCCGGACGAAAACCCGTTGACTCGCGGTGTCTGGTATCCTCTCTCTGGAGCCTTTGCTCCGGGCAGTGGAGGCTATGCGGCGGAGGAAGCGATGACGTCTTCACCGCGGCTCAGCGATGTCGACGACGGTCTTTCGAATACGCTCATGGTCTATGAGCAGGCTGGCAAGCCGGCGGTGTATCTGTTTGGCGAGGTCATTGGCAGCGACTCGAAGACGGGGGCTTGGCTCACCTGCGAAGCTCCCGCTTTCGGGCAACGAAGCGTGAACCGGAGCAACAGCTACGGCATTTTTTCCCTGCATGTAGGTTCGGCGAATGCCTTGATGTGCGATGGCGCCGTCATTGCGCTCTCCGATCGATTGAGCGGCGACGTACTCTTTGCTCTCATCTCGTCGGCTGGCGGCGAGGTCATTCGGGACCAGGACTTCCGCTAGCCCAGGCGCGGACACGCGCCAGCCGGATTGGGATTGAACGAGCGAAATGCAAATCGAAGTGGCCAAAGCGAAAACGAATCAGCTCGGCGGGCGAGCCTTTCTCGGTTTCACGCTCGTCGAGCTCCTGGTCGTGATCTTCGTGATCACGATCCTGATCGCGCTGTTGCTCCCCGCGGTCCAGGCCGCCCGCGAGGCGGGCCGGCGGCTGAATTGCGCCAACAACCTCAAGCAGATCGGACTCGCGGCGCAGCTCTATGCCAACAGCCACCGCGATCAGTTGCCGCCCCTCCTCAGCCTGCGCGGCGACGAGCCGCTCGCCAACCCGGCCACGCCGAACGAGCACCTCCCCTATGCGACGGCCTTCGGCTGGCGCCCCAACTGGAACAGCAGGCGTTGTACGCGGGGCTCGATAGGCGCGTAGGTCCCCACCAGGCCCGCAATCAGCCGCTTGTCGGCACGGTGCAGCCGGTGTTCCAGTGTCCCAGCACGCCCGGCTGTCCGCGCACCTTCCGCGAGTTGGGCTACCGGCAGTGGGCCGTGAAGAACGCGCACTTTGCCGCCACGGATTACGCCAGCGTGGCAATCGTTTCCGTGATTTGGCATTTCGACGATCCCGGTGCGCTCGTGGGTAATTGGGAGGGCGCGTGGTGGTCGGATCCGGAGATCGCGGATCTCACGAAGGTGGCGTCGATGTGGGGACTATACGGATTTCGCGTGGTCCGCCGGGAAATTCCCTGTCGACGTGTGGCCAGCATCGAAGACGGACTTTCGCAAACGATCTTGGTGCGCGAAAGCGCGGGCAGGCCGGTGCTCTACGATCGCGATGGCCCGGCCGTGGTGAACGACCCCGCGTGGTTGGAGCCGAGCGGCGCTTGGGCCACCGCGGACTTCGCCCAGGTCGATCGCGGGCCGGCGGCGGACGTCAATGTCGACAATCAGTCTAGTGCTGCGTCACGCACGGATTTTAGGGTTGTGCCACACTAACCCGCAGCGCAAGCAAGGGACGTGAGCGTCGCTTGGGCGCGCTGGCCGAAAATGCCGCCCGGCCCGTGCAGGGTCTGCGAGGCTCGGCCAGGGAAACGTGGCTCTCCCTTGCTTGCGCTGCGGGCTAGTATCGGAGGGGCAACCCGAACTTCTAGCTGTGACGCAGCACTAGGCCGGCCTTCTCCTTCCATCCCCGCGGCGCCCAGGCCGTGATGTGCGATGGCTCGGTGCACTTCCTCCATGAGGCCATCGACTGGAAGGCCCTCACCGCGCTGCTCACCGCCAACGCTGGAGACGTGTTGCTCGACAAGGATTGGCGGAAATGACTGCGGGCTTCGTCAGCGTGGCGCCTGGAAAAAGAAACAGCCCGCGGACCAGCTCGAATCGCTGGTCCGCGGGCTGCGTGGTCCCTGAGACACCGGAGCGGCCAAGGGCCGCCCCGGTGCTCAGTAATGAGCTCCATCGCGAAGCACTTGCCGTGGCGATCGACCCAGATATCGCCAGCGTCGGCAAGCTTATGCTCCTACCCAGGAGGGAGGGTAGCGGCGCTTTCCCGCAAAAGCGCCGCGTTCGATGGAGCTCTACAATGGTTCCTTATGTCTGGGGCATGTTGTTCGGTTCGTGTCTGGCTCAAGCGGCCCGGCGGGCGGACACCTGCCGCGCTGGTTGTTCATTTCGCCAGGCGTTTTCGGGCCCGTGCAGCAACACCGTGTCGCCGGGGCGCAGTGCCCGCTGCGCGAATCGGCGGGCTTCTTCGACGTCTTGACACACGACGGCGCGGTCGGCAGGCAGGCCTGCCTTGCGGGCGCCGCGGGCCACCTCGTCGCTGTGTTCTCCGTAGGCCACCACCAGGTCGGCCCCGCAATCGAGCACAGCGAGTTGCCCCATCCGCCGCCGCATACGCGGGGCTGCGTGTTCCTCATCCTGCCCGCACACAACCACCCGGCGCCCCACCGCGGAAACTTCCCGCAGCATGGCCAAGGCCGCGCGATACTCCGGTGTACGCACGGGGCCGATCGTCAGCACACCCGTGGGCTCGAGCACGGCCGGTCCCGTCGGATCGATCCAGGTTTCGAGCGCCTCGGCGGTTTCTGAGAGCGATTGCCCCAGCTCGCGAGCCGCGGCGATCGCCGCCAGGGCAGGGGCCAGCCGATGCCGTCCCCAGGTCGCGAGCTCGAAGGCTTGGTTTTCTACTTGGAAGGTCAGCTTGCCCTCGCGGCAGGCCACGCGGCTGGCGACCAAGTCGCAGTCTCCGCCGCGGCCGACGAACAAGGCACGTTCCGACCGTTCGCTCGCCGCGCGGCGGCAGGCGGGGTCATCCCCCGGCAAGATCGACAGCGTCTGCGATGGCAACGACGACAACAGCCGCTGCCAACGAGTGGCGGCTTCCGTCGACGCGCTGCTCGTCACACCGAGAATGATGGTAGGGCGTGCCAGTGCGACCAAACGCTCGGCGTCGACCGCAGGGATCATCACGATCGCCGTGTGCTGCATGGGAGTGAGCGATGTCAGCTCGGCACATAGCCGCGCGTCAGCATCGGCGACGACGCTGGCAGTGGAATCGAGCCCTAACGCCGCGGCCAACAAAGACTGAGTGAGGACCGCGTCATGCTCGCCGATCACTGCCAGCACCTTCCGGCCGTACAGGTCGCGCTGGTGGCGGGCCCAGGCGTGCAGCGCTCGGCGGGCATCGCTCACCACGAGCGCCCAGCAACCGGCCGGCAAGCTGCGCGGCGGCGTCTCGGTAACGAGCCCACTTTGGGCGGCCCAGGCCTGTTGTTCGATCTGTTTTGCGTCGGACTTGTTGAGCGACCAGTACACCGCAGCTTCGTTGCCCGGTTCGCCGGGCAGCGCCACGCGGCCGGCGACTTCGCGGGAAGCCGGGCAGCCAGCGCCCAGCATCAGGCGGCCGCCGGTCACGAGTGCAAGTTGTTCGAGGGTTTGCGTCATCGGCTTATCGGGGCAGGCGCGTGGCCGGTTGAAGTTCCGCGGGCGCCCGCTCTTGGCCGGCCGCATAGAGCAGCCGGCAAGCGACCTCGCGATCGTCGAGCCCGACCAGGGCGCCCGGCCGCGGCTCGAGCCCCGCCAAGTTTGCGCCCGCCACGACCACGGCGTCGCCCGGCCGCGCGAGGCCCAGCGCCCAGGCAAAGGCCTCGGTCCGATCGGGCAATTCCTTCACCTGGCACAGGCCTTCAAAGGACCCCAGCATTTGCCGCAGGGCGTTTGACAGTTCGACGTTGCCGTGGCGCGGCTGCGTGACGATGGCAATGTCGGCCTCGCGTTCGATCGCGGCGACTTGTTGCCGGCGGACCTCGGCCGACAGTCGGTCGTCGGCGCCGAGCAGACAAATCAGCCGGCCGGGGGCCGCCTCGCGCACCGCCCGCAGGCTAGTGGCCAGGTCGCCCGGGGAGTGTGCTTCGTCGACATAAGTTGAGAACGGCTGCCCGCATTCGAGCCGCTCGAGCCGCCCCGGCAGGCGGTTGACCGCCTCGAGGCCGCGAACGATCGTCGGCAACGGCAGCCCATAGCCCAGGCCCACGGCGGTCGCGAGCAGGCAGTTGAGCACGTGGTGATCGCCCAAGATCGGCGTGCGGACGGGAATCGTGTCGGCGCCGGCGCTGAGCAAGAAGGTCTGTTCGCTGGGACAGCGCTCGACGATCGAGGCCGTGATTTCGGCCGCGCTCTCGAGCCCCACGGTGAGGGCCGGGCCCGGCAGGCCGTCGAGAAAGCCGCGGGCGCCGGGGTCATCGGTATTGAGCGCCACCAGGCCTTCGCCGCGCAGTTGCTCCAGCAATCGGCCCATCACGCGGCGGTAGTTGGCCAGCGAGCCGTGGTAGCCGATCTGCTCGCGGCGGACGTTCGTCAGGCAGGCCACGTCGAACTCGACGCCGGCCATCCGCCGCTGCGCCAGAGCATGGCTCGAGACCTCGACGACCGCATGCGTGCAGCCGTTGGCCTCCATGCGGGCGAGCCAGGTCGCCAGGGTCGTGGCCGACGGGGTTGGCCGAGTGGCCGGCGCCGTTTGTTCGGTGTCGCAGTATCCTAGGCTGCTCAAGAGCCCCGCGCGGATGCCGGCTTGTTCGAAGATCGCGGCCAGGAGCCAGGCGACGCTCGTCTTGCCGCGCGATCCCGAGACGCCGATGACCTTGAGCCGCTGCGTCGGCTGGCCGACGAGCGCCTGACAGATGCGGCCAAACGCGGCCCGACTGTCGGAGACCATGCACAAGGGGAGCGAGCCGACAGGCAGAAAGCGTTCGCCGAGGACGCCCGCGGCGCCCCGCCGCACGGCCTGATGGACGTGGTCGTGGCCGTCGCGGCGGCTGCCGACGAGGGCCGCGAAGAGGTCGCCGGGCTGGCACTTGCGAGGATCGCTCGAGCAGGATGCGACCCGAATGTCGTCGGCGCCGACGAACCGCGCCTCGGGCAAGATCGACCGCAGGCTGACGCCAGCGGCGCTAGGGAGCGAAGATCGCATTCGGCCCAGGCCTCCATGCCATGTGCCGCGGACTCGGCCACGGATTGTTTCGAGCGCGGCGTGATCTGCCGACATCCTTGCCGGAGCGGCGACGGCGGTTTGCCCGTCGCGTTTTCACCGCGATTGCGGCCGGGATTTTGGCGATTTTGGCCCCGGCGTCAAGACAAGTATTTCGCCGGCGGAGCGGCCTGAGCCAGCAACGTCCAACGGGGTGTTTTCGCGGCCTTGTGTGCCGGCCCGAGGAATCGCAACCCTGGGACAGGCAATCGCGCAGCCCCCAGCGTCCGTTTGCGCGCTCCGCAAGCTAGCAAACTGACAGCATCTCCAGCTCCGCGTAACGAGCGCCTGGCTGCCAAGCCTTCCGCCGACCGATTGCGGACTCTGCCCGCTCGGATAGCGAGACGTTCGACGGGCCCCTGCCGTCCAAGCTCAAGCTGCTCGGGCTGCCGCACCTTTCTCAGCATGACCTTGGTGAAAGTTCAAACGGCGAAACCTGAAGGACCGCAGCGTAAAGGCAGGCAGGTTTGGCGACTGTCGCTGGACCGTCGGCCGAGGCGTTTATCCTGCCGCCCAACGAGGCAGGGGCAGCCGCGCTTCTCCCGAACGACCGGCTCTCTCTGGGCGGCTGAATGCGCCCGGGCAGGCAGGTCACCCAGCAGTGCGCCGTTGGTAGCAGCTTCGGCGCGGCTTCTAGCGCCGCGTCGGCACGTGCCCCATCGGATAGCGGTCGCCGCCGGCGGGCACGACCTCGATCTCGGGGTAGCTCTGCGCCAGGCGACGCTCGAGCGTGCGGACCTCCTCCTCCGACCGGTTGAGGACGCGCGCGATCGCCACCAGCCCGGCGGCGGTGGCGATCATCGACAACAACGTCTCGACATCACGGATGTTGAGGCCGCTCAGCGTCGTGACGATTTCCTCTGGCAACTCCGTTCTGGCCAGGTTCATCGGTCGTCCTTGGAAAGGGGGTGCAGGGAGGCGTCGGTCGACGCACGCGATCGGCCCGCGAGCCGCCACGCATGCGTTGCCGTTGGATTGTCGGAGGCCAGATTCGGGCGTCAAGGTAGTTCCGTCGCGCGTCCGGTGGGGCATCGGTGGGGCTTCGCGGCATGAGGCAACACGAGGCGCTCTCGGCTCGGCGGGCTTACGCCCAGCCGCTCGCCCTCGCGCGTGAATCGAGGCCCGCGCGCTTCTCGGTCCGCGAGAGCGGACCCTACTTGCCCAGCAGCTTCTTCAGCTCCGGCCAAGTCCGCGTGTTCGCCACGTCGGCCTTGGTCAGCCCGGCGCGCCGCGCTTGCATGATTCCGCAGCGCAGGTGATCCAACTCGCCGATCGCGTGGGCGTCGGTCGAGATCACGATCGGGATGCCGCGCTCGCGGGCAGCCGCGCAGTGGATGTCGTCGAGGTCGAGCCGCGCGGGGTTGGCGTTCAGCTCGAGAAGCTTGCCGTGCTCGGCCGCGGCGTCGAGAACCTTCTCGAAGTCCAAGTCATACGGCTTGCGGCGGTTGATGATCCGCCCGGTCGGATGCGCAATCGCCGACACGTGGGGGTTGGCGATCGCTTCGAGCATGCGGCCGGTGATCTGCTCGCGCGGCTGGTTCTGGCCGTAGTGAATGCTGGCCACGATCCAATCGGCCCCCGCCAGCACGTCGTCAGGCAGGTCGAGCCCGCCCTTCTCCAGGATGTCGACCTCGCACCCCTTGAGCACCTTGAAGCCCTTGAGCTTGGCTTGCACGCGGTCGATTTCGTCCCACTGCTCGAGCAACCGCTCGGCATTGAGGCCGCGGGCCATGGTCACGCGCTTCGAGTGATCCGTGATCGCGATGTAGGTGAGCCCGCGAGCGCGGGCCGCCTCGATCATTTCTTCGAGCGTGGCCTCGCCGTCGGTGGCCGTGGTGTGCATGTGCAAATCGCCGCGCAGGTCCTTCAGCTCGACCAGCCGCGGCAGTTTGCCTTCCTCGGCCCACTCGAACTCGCGCCGCGCCTCACGCAGCTCAGGCGGAAAGACCGGCAGGCCGAGCGCGCCGTAAACATCCTTCTCGGTGCGGCCGGCGATCGATTTGTCGCCGTCGAAGACGCCGTACTCGTTGATCTTGAGACCGCGGGCTTTGGCCAAGCCGCGCACATAGACGTTGTGGTCCTTCGAGCCGGTGAAGTATTGCAGCGCCGCGCCGAACGACTCGGCCGGCACCACGCGCAGGTCGACCTGCAGGCCGCTGGCGAGCCGCACCGACATCTTGGTGTCGCCGCGGGCGACAACTTGCTCGATCCCCTCGAGCTGCCCGAAGTGGTCCATCGCCGCGCTGGGGTCGTCGGCCACTGCGAGCACGTCGAGATCGCCGACCGTTTCACGCCCGCGGCGGTAGCTGCCCGCCAGCTCGAGTTGCTGGAGGCCCTCCAGCCCGGCCATGTGCTTGCGAATCGCCTGGGCGTATTCGTCGGCGTCGCGCCAGTACATGCGCTTGCCCACGGTTTCGGCGAGCGCCATGCCGGCCAGAATCGTCTGCTCGGTTTTCTCGCCAAAGCCCTTGAGCCCGCGCACCTGCTGCGCCTCGCAGGCGGCCTTGAGTTCGGCGAGCGTCGTTACTTTGAGCTCCTTGAAGAGCACCGCGGCCTTCTTCGGCCCGAGCCCGGGAATGCGCAGCAGGTGCAGCACGGTCTCTGGCACCTCGGCCCGCAGCTCCTCGAGCATTGGCAGCTTGCCGGTGGCCACGAGCGTGCCGATCTTCTCGGCCAGGTCTTGGCCGATCCCTTGCACGTCGGTCAGCTTCTGCACCGGATCGGCCAGGATCGAGGCGACCGGCGACGTGAGGTCGTGAATCGTGCGGGCAGCGTTGCGATATGCCCGCACGCGGAACTGGTTGGCGCCCTGGAATTCGAGGATGTCGGCCACCTCATCAAGGGAGGCGGCGATCTGGGCGTTGGTCATGGCAGGTGTGAGTAAGTCCAAGGTACGGTCGAGCGAGCCGCCGGCTTCACGCTGGCGGTCCCCGGCGAACGAAGCTGTCCGGGCCGGGTATCGTCGAGCCGTCGACCAAAGTCATCGGGCAAAGACGATCAGGGCGCGAGCGCGCTGCCGCCGTGGACGGCGGGCGTAAAGGCCTGCCGCTCGCCGTTTCGTGGCGAATCGCGATCACAGGGAACCATTGTCCCCGCTTAGGCTGCTCGTTGCGAGGGCGTCTCGTCCCGGCCATTGACGGCGGGTCGCCGGGTAGGCTTGAATAACCGCGTCTCACACGGCCAGCCTTAAGTCCTTTCCCTCCCCGGCTCGCCGCGGGCGCTCGTTCGCTCGCCGGGCCGTACCCGCCTTCTGCCAGGAGTTCCTACGATGCGGCGATCTCTGCTCGGTGTCCTGCTTGCTGCGCTCGTGTCGAGCGTCGCTGCTCCCGTCCTGGTGGCAGATGAAGTCGGCGATCACATGGCCGAGGCTGCCCGCCGCTTTCTGGGGGCGCTGGGCGACAAGCAACGGGCCGAGGCCTCGTTCGCCTTCGACAGCCCCGAGCGGGTCAACTGGCATTGGATTCCCCGCGAGCGGAAAGGGGTGCCGATCAAGGCCCTGTCGCCGGACCAACGGGCCTTGGCCTTCGGCCTGCTCAACACCGGGCTCTCGACCGACGGCATGATCAAGGCCACCACGATCATGAGCTACGAAGAAATCCTCCGCGTGGCGGAGCAGGGCAAGGGCCCCGTGCGCGATCCCGAGCTCTACTACGTGAGCGTCTTCGGCAAGCCGGGCGACCCCGCCGGCTGGGGCTGGCGGATGGAAGGGCATCACCTGGCGCTCAACTTCACGCTCAAGGACGGCCGCGTGGTGTCGGCCACGCCCTTCATGTTCGGCTCGAACCCGGCGGAGGTGAAGAGCGGCCCGAACAAGGGACTCAAGAACCTGGGCGACATCGAGCGCCCCGCCCACGAGCTGCTCCGCTCGCTGAGCAAGGACCAGCAGAAGGCCGCCGTGCTCCCCGGCGACGTGCCGGACGTGAACAATGGGCCGAATCCGGCCAAGGCCCAGCTCGGCGCGCCCGAAGGCATTGCGAGCGACAAGCTCAACCCCGAGCAGCGCGAGCTGCTGGCGGCCTTCGTCCGCGGCTACTCGTCGCTCTTCCCCGAGCCAGTCCGCGACGAGTTGCTCGCCCAGTTGGCTAGCGGCGCCCAGACCTACTACTTCGCCTGGTACGGCCCGGCGGACCCGGCGGCGCCCCACGCCTTCAAGGTGCAGGGTCCGACGGTCTACATCGACTACAACAAGAAGCAAGACAACGCCAACCACATCCACACGTTCTACCGCAGCCTGCCGGGGGACTTCGGCCTGGCCGGCGGGCGGTAACGCTGGATTTTTGAACCGCGGAGAGAATTCAAGGCAAGTGTAGGGTGCCTCTAGCGAAGCGCAGACGCACCGGAGCGGAGTTGAACCACGAAGGCACAAAGGCACGAAGGATTCTTGTCTCGCCAAGGCGCGGAGATCGCAAAGCTAAACGAGCTTTGCGCCTGGGCGAGAAACTGTCTGGGTCTTACTCGTCAGCCAAACCTGGACCGATTGTGCATGGCAAGGTCCACGGCCTCGGGAAAGAATCGGCGGAAGCTTTCGCCGATGGATCGATCGTCACAAAGCAGCAGTGTGGCGGACGAGTCCCAACAGACGATTTCGATCTGTGCCAGCGGGTGTTGAATCCGCGGGTTTGCCGACCAAAGAGCGCGATTGCCGTCTGCGAAGGGCTCAACTTCGAGCGATTGCGGATCGAGGTCAATTGCTGGCGGGAAGCCAGAAAGCACCGCCCAAACGAACTGCATGTCGTATTCGTCGACGATCCGTGTCAGGGTTTCACCGCTTATCCAGTGCACCGGGTCATCCGAGAACGGCGGTGGTCGACCATAGTCGACGTTGTGCCCCTCGAACTCCAGATTGGTGATCAGCCAATTGAAGTCTTGCTGTCGACCTTCGATCGCACGAAAGACCAACCGCATATCCGTGTAAAACAGCATCCGGCTGCGGCCTTCGAGTAGCGTTTCCATAAGTTCGTCCGGTCGATAGCGCTCATGCAAAGCTTGGCGAGCTTTGCGCCTTGGCGAGAAACAATCTGCAGTCGGATGTCCTCTTTGTGCCTTGGTGTCTTTTGTGGTTCAATCCCTTCGGCGTTACTCGAGCGCCGGTTCTTGTTGGGTGATGCAGTGGAAGGCGCCGAGGCCCCAGGCGAGGTCCACCGCTGAGATGCCGCGGATTTGGCGGGTGGGGAAGAGCCGCGCGAGCGTCTGGATGACTTCTGCGTCGGCGGGATCGCCGTATTGCGGGGCGACGACGACGCCATTGGCGATGTAGAAGTTGCAGTAGCTCGCCGGCAGCCGGGCGTCCTCGTGGAATAGCGGCCGCGGCATCGGCAGTGGGATCACCTCCAGCGGCCGGCCGTCTTGATCGGTCATCGAGCGCAGCCGGTGCAAGTTGTCTTGCAGGGCCGCGTAGTTGGCGTCCTGCGGATCTTGCTCGACGGCGGTCACCACCGTGCGCGGTCCCACGAATCGTGCCAACTCGTCGATGTGGCCATCGGTGTCGTCCCCCACGATGCCGCGTCCCAACCAGAGCACGTGCCTTGCGCCCAGATAGTCGCGCAGATATTGCTCGATCTCCTCGCGCGACAGACCTGGATTGCGGTTCGGATTGAGCAGGCATTCCTCGGTCGTGAGGATCGTCCCTTCGCCGTTCGGGTCGATCGCGCCCCCTTCGAGAATGATGCCAGGCTCGAAGCGACGACGACCCGTGAACTGGGCGACGTACTTCGGCGCCTGATCGTCGAGGTCGAAGGGCGGGTACTTGCCCCCCCAGGCGTTGTAGCCCCAGTCGACGAGCGCCGGCTCGCTGCCGCGCGGGCCGACCAAGAACGTGGGGCCGTGGTCGCGTGCCCAGGCGTCGTTGGTGGGCACGTCGTGCAAGGTGACGTTGGGAACGTTGCCCACGAGCCGCTTAGCGTCGGCCATCACCGCCTCGCCGCCGGCCAGAATATGCACGTGTTCGAACTCGACGAGCGCGCGCACGAGCTGGGCCCAAATGCCGGGGATAGGCTCGAACTTGCCGGGCCAGGAGTTGCGGTTGTGCGGCCAGGCGAGCCAAGTCGCCGCATGCGGCGCCCACTCCGCCGGCATCCGGTAGCCAAGTTCAGCAGGGGTCATTTTCACCACGGAGACACAGAGACACGGAGAGGAAGATTTGAACCGCGGAGGCAACAAGACACAAAGCAAGCGAAGATCTTACCGCGGATCAAGCGAGGGCTTTACCGCGGAGGACACAGAGGATCGCAGAGAAGGACAATGCACGAATCTGACCGCAGCATGTCTCTGCGTCCTCCGTGTCCTCCGCGGTAAATCATTCTGATCGATGCCTGCTCGGCGTCTCTGCGTCTCGGCGAATTAGGATCCGGGCTCAAAGTTCCGGGCGGATTTCGGCCAACTGGCGGGCGCTGCCGGCGTGGATGAGGTAGCGGTGGCTGATCACGTCGGAGAGCTTGGGCAGTTGCAGGGCCAGCCGCGAGAGCAACCGTTCGAGGTGCGTCCGCTCGCCTCCCTGTTGCACTTCGCAGAGGGCTTCGATGTCGACCATTCGCACGCTCCCGAGCGCACTCATCATGATCCGCTGCTCGGGGCTCCGCTGCGGCTGGTTGCGGTCGCGCGGCAATTGCTCCACGTGCTCGGCCAGCGCCGCCAACTGGAAGGCTAGCGAACGGGGGTTCGTTTCGTCGGTCAGGATCAGGTCGAGCACCGGCGCGAGCTGCAGCGACGACAGATACCGCGAACGGTAGGTCATCAGACTATCGGCCACTTCGAGCAGCGACTCGAGCACCGGGCCTTCCTGCGCCGGCAGTTGCACCGCGGCGTTGCGGGCCAGGCTGATCGTATAGAGCGAGCGTTCGAGCCGGCGGCCGATGTCGAGGAACCGCCAGCCTTGCGTGCGGGTCATGCTCTCGGTCGACAAGCCGGCAAAGGCCGCCAGGTCGATGATCAGATCGCTCAGGATCGAGAGCACCTCGGCCGGCTCCAGCGTGCGGCCGCGGCGCGGCGGCTGGCTCTGCTGCTCGATGCGGTTGAGGATTCGCCAGCTGTCGAGCGACATGCGGTCGCGGACCATGCTCGCCAGGCGGTAAAGCGAGGTCACCGTGTGCCGCAGGCTGCCGGGCTGCTGCTCGTCGAACATCGCCCGCGGCAACTCGTTTTCGATCGCGGGAAGCTGCTGCCGAATTCCCTCGACGACGAAGCCCGGCTCGATTTGCCCCTGATCCGCCAGCGCCCGGATGAGCACCGGCAACTCGGGCATGCTGTCGCGTTCCGACTCGCTCGCCAGGCGGATGAACACGGTGCGGAGGAGCCGCGCGGCGCCTTCGGCCCGCTCCACCTGGCGGCCCAGCCAAAACAGGTTGTCGGCCACACGGCTTGGCAAGTCGGCCCCGCTCCGCTTGAGCTCGATCGGCTGCCCTGCGGGCGTGAGCAAGCTCACGTGCTTCACCGGGCCTTCGGAGAGCACCCACACATCCTTGCTCCCTTCGGCGGGCAAGGCTTCGTTCGCGCCGGCTGGACCGGCGGCCCTGGCGAGCCCGCCGGGAAGGGCATAGTAGCCGTCTTGCGAGCGGACCAAAAAGGCCCTCAGCGAGACGTGCCAAGGCTGCACGTCGCCACCGTTCCACACGGGGGCCGTGGAGCCAATCACTTGCTCCTGCCCTACATAGGCAAACGGTTGGGCGCGGATGGCGTCGGCAAGCTGGGCCGTGTTCAGCCGGCTCAAATGCTCGCCAAAGATCGGTTCTTGCGCGCCGCGGCGGAAGGCCTGCTTGATCACCAGACGGTTGAGATTCGCGAGCACGTAGTTCATCGCCTGCGGATCGCCGCACCACCAGGTGGCGACCGACGGCAGCTTGAGTTCCTCGCCCAAGAGCGCACTGCAGAGCCCCGGCAAGAAAGCCAGGAACGCCGGCGACTCGACCAACCCGCTCCCCAGGGCGTTGGCGATGACCACGTGGCCGCTCCGCGCCGCCTGCAAGAGGCCGGCGACCCCCAGCGACGAATCGCCGCGGAGCTCGAGCGGATCGCAGTCCTCGTCGTCGAGCCGGCGGAGGATCACATCGACCGGGAGCAGGCCCGACAATGTTTTCAGCAGTACGCGGTTGCCGCGGACCGCCAGGTCGCCCCCCTCCACGAGCGTGTAGCCGAGATAGCGGGCGAGGTAGGCGTCTTCGAAGTAATTGGGATTCCGCGGCCCCTGGCTCAAGAGCACGATCCGCGGGTTGTCGCGGTTCTGGGGCGCGAGATCCCGCAACGTCTTGCGGAGCTCGATGAAGTAGCTCGCCAGCCGCTGCACCTGGCAGTCGTGAAACACCTGTGAGAGCATTTGCGACACGACGATGCGGTTTTCGAGCGCATAGCCCGAGCCCGAGGGCGCCTCGGTGCGGTCGGCCAGCACCCACCACGCATCGCCCGACCGCACGAGGTCGGAAGCATACAGATGCAGGTAGCACTGCCCCGGCACGGCCTGCCCCTGGTAGGGGCGGGTGAAGCCAGGGTGGCCAAAGATCAACTCCGGCGGCAGCAAGCCTTCGGTGAGCAGGCGGCGAGGGCCATAGATATCGGCCACCACCAGGTTCAACAGGCGCGCCCGCTGTTCGAGCCCAGCCGACAGCCGCCGCCACTCGTCGCCCGCCATCAGCAACGGCAAGGCGTCGAGCGGCCAGGGACGCGCATGGCCAAAGGCGTCGCCATACAGGTTGTAGGTGACGCCGTTGTCGCGGATCAGCCGCTGCGCCTGATCCCAACGCAGGGTAAGCTCGCCGAAGCCCAGCTGCGCGAGCGACGAGACGAACTTCTGCCACGGCCGCCGGGGCGCGCCCGATGCATCGACGAACTCATCGTACGCCCCTTCCGGCGGACGGTAGCCGCGAAAAGGATCGCCGCCTGCGGTCGCCTTAGCGGGTAGGGTAATGCTCATCCGTTCGCTTCGTGCGCCTCAAATCGAGCGTGAGCGGGAACTC
Organism: Pirellulales bacterium; assembly: GCA_044221365.1. Lineage (GTDB taxonomy): Bacteria > Planctomycetota > Planctomycetia > Pirellulales > JBGAPH01 > JBGAPH01. Next base: position 3,232 of record JBGAPH010000023.1, on the reverse strand, counting down.
CGCCAGCGGTTCCTCGGGCGTCACTCGCAGCGGACCTCCGGTATGTCCGAACCGGAAGAACCGCGAGGCACGGCGCGTTTCCGCCTCGTAACTGTTCACCGGGAATACATCGTAACTCCGGCCGCCCGGATGGGCCACGTGATACGTGCAGCCGCCAAGCGAACGGGCCAGCCAGGTGTCGACCAGATCGATCACCAGCGGCGCATGCACCGGAATCGTGGGGTGCAGGCAGTTGGGGGGCTGCCAAGCCCGGTAACGGACTCCAGCCACGTATTCGCCGGCCGTGCCTGTGGGATGCAAGGGGATCCTCCGGCCATTGCAGGAGACGACGTGGCGGGGATCGGTCATCCCCTGCACCTTGACCTGGAGCCGCTCGACCGAGGAATCGACGTAGCGCACCGTGCCGCCTCCGCCCGGTTCTTCGCCCAGCACGTTCCAGGGCTCGATCGCCTGCCGCAATTCGACATGCACGCCGCGCTGCACCATGTCCCCCACGAAGGGGAAGCGGAACTCGAAGTGAGGGGCGAACCAGTGGGCCTCGAGCGGGAACTGGGCCATCTTCAGATCGTCGATCACGTCCTCGAAGTCCTGCCACACGAAATGGGGCAGCAGGAACTTGTCGTGCAGCGCCGTACCCCAATGCACAAGCTTCTGCTCGTAGGGCCGCTCCCAGAATCGCGCCACGAGCGACCGCAGCAGCAATTGCTGCGTCAGGCTCATCCGCGCATGGGGCGGCATCTCGAAGGCCCGGAACTCCACCAAGCCCAAGCGGCCGGCGCTCGAATCGGGCGAGAACATCTTGTCGATGCAAAACTCGGCCCGGTGCGTGTTGCCAGTGACGTCGGTCAGCAGGTTGCGGAACAATCGATCGACGAGCCACGGCGGACACTGCGACCGCTGCTCGACCTGCTGAAAGGCCGTTTCCAATTCGTACAGCGCATCGTGCCGCGCCTCGTCGACGCGGGGCGCCTGGCTCGTGGGGCCCACGAACGTGCCTGCGAACAGGTACGACAACGACGGATGGTTCTGCCAGAAGCCCACCAGGCTGCGGAGCAGGTCGGGCCGCCGCAGGAAGGGGCTGTCGGCCGCCTTGGGACCGCCGAGGACTACGTGGTTGCCGCCCCCTGTGCCGGTGTGTCGGCCGTCGAGATTGAACTTCTCGGTCCCCAACCGCGCGAGCCGGGCATCGTCGTACACGCCCGTCGTGTTCTGGACCAATTCGTCCCAACTGTGGGCCGGTTGAATGTTGACCTCGATCACCCCCGGGTCAGGCGTGATCTTGAAGTGGTTCAAGCGGTGATCGGTGGGGGGCAGGTAGCCTTCGATGACCACCGGCGTGCTCTGCGCATCGGCCGTCTCTTCAACGACCGCCACCAACTCAAGGTAGTCTTCGAGCGAATCGGTGGGAGGCATGAAGATATGCACCTTGCCGTCGCGCGGCTCGATGCACAGGGCCGTGCGGATCGCCGGATGGAAGCCGTCGCCGTGGTCGGCCGAGCCATTCTCCCGGCCGCGCTCGAGCAGCGCCACGTCGGCGTCGCCATTGCCTTGGGGCTCGAGCGGTCCGCCGCGCCCGCCGCCGCCCAGGCGGGCATAGGCCAAGCGCGGGTCGCCCGTGCGCCGCGCCGTTTCGGCGCCGCGCAAGTAGGCCTGCCGCGCCAACTGCGGGTGGTCGGGCAGGGCTGCCCGCTCTTCGAGCGGATCCTGTTCGTAGATGCGGGGAAACTCAGAAGGGGCGAGCCAAGGCAGCGAATCGAGCGGCAGCCTCAGCCCCATGGGGGAGTCGCCGGGAATGAGGAACATGTGCTCGCTGCGGACGAACCAAGGACCGCTGGCCCAGCGCTTTTCGCCGCCTACCGGCACGCGCCGCAGCGGCAGCACCTGCCCCACGATGCTCGACAGACCGCGCTCGAAGATTTTGGCGAGCCGAGTGCGTTCCTCTGGATCTTTCAGCTCGGACTTGAGCGGATCGACGTTGGTCGGCAGCCGGCGTTCCTTCCACAGGTAGTACCAAATGTCTTCGTAGCCGGGGATGAGCCACTTCGCGCCCACGCCCAACCGCTCGGCCAACTCGGCGGCGAACCGCTCGGCCTCGACGGCGCCGTAGCCGTATTCCAGGTCGTCGCGGGCAAACAACTCGGGGTTGAGCCAAATCGGCTTGCCGTCGCGCCGCCAGTAGCAACTCAACGCCCAGCGAGGAAGCGATTCACCGGGATACCATTTGCCTTGGCCGAAGTGCAGCAGGCCGCCGGGCGCGAACCGCTGGTAGAGCCGCCGTGCGAGCTTGCCCGCCAACTTTCGCTTGGTCGGCCCCAGGGCCGTCGTGTTCCATTCGTCGCCTTCCATGTCGTCGATCGACACGAAGGTGGGCTCGCCCCCCATCGTGAGCCGCACGTCGCCGGCGGCAAGCCGCCGGTCGATCTCGTGGCCCAAGGATTCGATCCGCCGCCACTCGTCGTCGGTATACGGCTTGGTGACGCGCGGATCTTCGTGCAGCCGCTCGATGGTCATCGAGAAGCCGAACTCCGTTTCGCATTCGTCGACCGCGCCCGTCACCGGGGCCGCGCTCGTGGGATCGGGCGTACAGGCCAGCGGGATGTGCCCCTCTCCGGCCAGCAAGCCTGAGGTTGGGTCGAGCCCAACCCAACCGGCGCCCGGCAAGAAAACTTCGCACCAGGCGTGCAGGTCGGTGAAGTCGTGCGCGGCGCCGCTGGGGCCGTCGAGCGACTTGACGTCGGGCACGAGCTGGATCAGATACCCCGAAACGAACCGCGCGGCCAAACCCAGGTTGCGCAGAACCTGCACGAGCAGCCAGGCCGTGTCGCGGCAGGAGCCGGAGCGCTTGGCCAGCGTTTCTTCGCAGCTCTGCACGCCCGGCTCGAGGCGAATCAGATACTTGATCTCGTGCTGCAGCCGTTGGTTGAGTTCGACCAGGAAGTCGTTGGTTCGCCGGGGAGTGCGGTCCACCGAGGCCAGCCATTCGGCCAGCAAGGGACCGACAGGCTCCGTTTCCAGATAGGGCCGGATCTCGCGCGCCAGCGAGCTGTCGTAGACGAACGGGCAGTGCTCGGCCGCGGGCTCGAGGAAGAAGTCGAACGGGTTGATGACGGTCATTTCCGCCACCAAATCGACCTCGATCTTCAACTCCCGCGTGGGCTGATTGAACACGAGCCGCGCTTGGTAGTTGCTCTGCGGATCCTGCTGCCAGTTGAGAAAGTGTTCGGCGGGCGAG
>JBGAPH010000092.1:0-14484 GCA_044221365.1 Pirellulales bacterium | reverse complement strand
CGGTGGTCGAGACCGACGAGCGGGGACGCAGGAAGACCACGCGCCCCAAGCAGGGCACGCCGCAAGGCGGGGTGATCTCGCCGTTGCTGGCGAACATCTACCGGCACTGGTTCGAGAAGGCCTTCTATGGCCCGCAAGGCCCGGCTGCCTGGGCGGATGCACGGCTGATCCGCTACGCGGATGACTTCGTCATCCTTGCTCGGCGGATGTCGAGTCAGTTGACCGAGTGGGTGCGAGCGCAGTTGGAATGGCGGTTCCGCCTGACCATCAATCGAGCGAAGACGCGGTTGGTCGATCTGAAGCAACCGTCAGCGAGCGTGGACTTCTTGGGATTCACCTTCCGCTACGACCGCGACCTGTTTGGCCGCGGCGGGCGGTACCTGAACGTGTTTCCCTCGAAACGCTCGTTGGCCCGCTTTCGCGACCGGCTGCGAGAACTGACGGCCAGCCGGCGCGGTCGCGTGCCCGTCGATGACGTGGTGCGGGACGTCAGTCGTTATCTGGCGGGATGGGGCCGCTACTTCGGGCAAGGTTATCCACGGCGGATCTTCAACCGCGCGGATCGCTTCGTGCTCGAGCGGCTCTCACGTCACCTGCAGCGTCGCAGTCAGCGACCCTTCCGACCTGCGGAAGGAAAGACGTTCCTCGCCCACTTGCAGGCCCATGGCCTGCAACTACTGGAACCAACCCTGGGGAACCGGAGGCGCCATCCCAGCGCAGCCGCCCCATGAATCGCTCCCTGCTCGTGAATGCCTTGAAGTCGAGAGTTCTCGGGAAAGCCGGATGCGGGAAATCCGCTCGTCCGGTTTGACGAGGGGCGGGGCTAGGGCCCTGCCTACTCTACAAGTATTCCCAGCGCCGCTGAGGTTGTTAGGATAGCGGAGCGTTGGGCTGGGGAGCGTTGGTCAGGGAGGATCGCGGATGACGATGGGCGTGCGGGAGGATCGGCAGGAGGCGTTGTTCGTTACGGCCGCCGAGTTGCCGAAGAGTCAGGGGCATCCCTTTTACGTGAAGCGCAACGGGCTGTTGCGTGAAGCCGGCTTCGACAGCTGGATCGAAGGCCGTGCCGTCCGTACTACGAACAGCGCGAGCGTCGCGGCCGCCCCAGCCTTCCGCCGGGCGTGTACTTCCGCATGCTGCTGGTGGGCTACTTTGCTTCCAGTCCTCGCCGGTGTCGCGGCGGACGATGCTCTTCATCGCCGCGTCGGCCTCGAGCAGCGTGCTGTCGACGCCCACCGTCTGGCCCGACAACAGGCCTTTTTCGCGGGCAATCCGCAGCACGAACTCGAAGACCTCGGCAAACAACTCGGGAGGCAATCGCTGCCGCGTGTTGGTCAGCGTCGAGTGATCCGGCGTCGACTCGTGCAACGGAATGCCCAAGAAGCTCCGCAGTGCCAGGCTGTCGGCGCACCGCCAGGCGATGCCGCGCTGACTGTCGATCCCTTCGAAGTACGTCACGCGGCTGATGCAGGAGGAAGGCGTCGTGGCGCCTGACGAACAGCCGAGCAACGAAGAGGTGCGGCGCTACGACAAGCGGCGGCGGAAGAAAGTGAGCAACGCGGAGTGTAAGTCGCCCACCGATCCCGACAGCCGCATCGCGCAGATGAAAGACGGCCGCACGCACCTGGCCTATAAGGCCGAGCACGTGGTCGATCTCGAGAGCGATCTGCTGCTCGCGGCTGAGATCTTGCCGGCCACGGCGGCCGACACCGAAACGCTGGTCGACAGCGTGATGCAAGCTCAGGTGCATCTGCAGGCGGCCGGCAGCAAGCAGCAGATCGAAGAAGTGACGGCCGACAAGGGATACCATGCCGCCGCCATGCTCGAATTGGCGGCCAACTTGAAGCTGCAGACCTACATTCCCGAGCCGCGGCGCGTTCACCAGCGCCGCTGGACCGACAAGCCGGCCGAGCATCACACGTCGGTGGTCAACAACCGGCGTCGCGTGCGCCGCGCGAAGAGTAAACGGTTGCAGAGGCTGCGGAGCGAACGCTGCGAGCGAAGCTTCTCCCACGTCTGCGACTCAGGCGGCATGCGGCGGACCTGGCTGCACAGCCTGGTCGACACCGGCAAACGTTACGTGATCGCAGCCGCCGCCTACAACCTGAGCCGCATCCTGCGCGCCCTGTTCGGCATTGGCAAACCGCGGGCACTGCAAGGGCCCCGCGGCCTTGCCGCAATTGCCCAACTCCTCGCGCGGTTGGCGCTGACGTTGTGGATCGCCGTCCAAAGCCTCTGGCACGCCGCCACGCGCTCGCACCGCACACCCGCCCTCCGCTGACGCAACAGCGGAAAAGCGAGGTTAATTCAACGGACTGCTAGCGGCGATACGCTCCTCTGTTGCTGGTGCCGATCGATCGCGGTGGCAGCAACTGCCATCGGCACTCCCGGGCCAGCGACGGGGCCAGGCGGGAACCGCTGCCAAACCCTGAGAAGCGAGCGCGGTCCGCCCGTTCGTCAACGTGCCGGCTGACTCAACTGCCCAACCGACACTGTAGCGGTGCGATCGCCTCCGTGCCGTCCTGGGCCTCGATGCTGAGTGTTCCGATCTCGGGGCTGTCAACCAGCACGAGCCGAAACACGCGGCTTGGCCCGTGCTGCCAGCGTCGCCCAATGTTGCGTCTGATCGGTAAATCGGCCACCATCGAGGCTCGCGGCGTCGGGGGATGATTGGGCCGTTGCCTTTAAGCACGAGCGGTGCGCCTTCATGGCAAAACGAGCAAGGTTCACCCGCAGCGTCCGTGCAGTTCCCGCCGGTGGTCCGGCCACTGTCAACGGCGTCGTCTACCAGATGCTTTGGAGTCTGCTGCAAGCGGCTCGGTTGCACGTTCGAACTCTCAACGAGCCGGATGCACAGTCGTACGCCTCGGCCACTCTCGTCCTGGAGCCAAGGGGCGGCGGCGGCGATCTCGTGCTGCAGACCGATCGGCGACGGATCATTCAACAGGTGAAGGCCAGACCGGATGGGCAAGCGTGGTCGCTGCGTTCCGTCCTTGAAGAGGTGATTCCCGATCTCTACTTGGCGGCCGATGGCGGGGGGGAGTCGCGCTTTCAGTTCATCACCGAGGGCAGCATCGGCGACTGGGAAGAGGTCTACAAGTACTTTCGCTCATTGGGCGGCCGCATCTCGCCCGAGACCGATCCGTCGGAAGTGCTCGATGCTGCCAAGGAACTCACCTTCGGCCGCCGCAGCGCAAAGGACGGCTCAGATTCGTTCTGGGGTGACGGCCCGTATTCGGAGCAGCGGTTGTTCGACCTGATCGTCGCGGTGGTCCGTGGGCGGGCCGCTGTGTCTGAGAGGGAGGACGAGGCAACGACCGGCAGAAAACTACTTCAACTTTTGGCGACCTTCGAGTTCGTGGGCGGGCAGACCCAAGGGCTTGTCCAACGGGAAATCGACGCTTGCCTTCGGACGCTCGTAGATCAGCGCGACGAGCTCGATCGCATTCGCAATGCCCTCGCGTTCGACCTGGCGCGACGCGCAACGCAGGGTGACGCCAGCGTCGAGGCCGCGAGCTTCTTGGCTGACAACGGACTCAGTGGCTTGCCGCTCAACTGCTGGGCAACCCTCCGGCCACGAGCCAAGGATGACGTGGCAGCGTTTTTGGAAGTCAAGGGGTACACTCCAGAATCCGACGTGCGTCGCACGATTGCAGAGTCCGTGGTCACCGGTTGGCCAGCCGACTCAGTCGCTGCCCTGCTTACTGGCGAGAGCGGTCAAGGAAAGTCCTGGACGGCCTTCGCGCTCGCCCAAGAGCTGCTAAAGCAGCCTGCGTTGGTTGTCATCGTGCAGGCACAGCACACGGCGGATGCGACCCTGGCCGAGGCGGCGCGCGTCGTTTGGCAGGAGATTGCGGGACACGATACTGCCCTCCCGCTCGGTCGGATCGCTAACCGTATCCGGAACGACGCCCAGGTGCGATTGGACCCCTGGTTGCACCTGATCATTGATGGAGTGCAGGACTCCGACTCAGCTCGCGAGTTGCTGGAGCGCCCCTGGCGGAAATGGTGCGTTCGGCCGATACTTACGTGTTTGCCGCCGATCGCCCGATCGGTTGCTCGGAACCATGCGAGCCAGTGCCACGTCGTCGCCGTGGCCGACTTCTCGATCGCGGAGCTCCACCGCTATCTCGAACTGCACCTGGGCGATACCTGGAGCGCGATTCCCGGAGATGTTCGCGGCCCCCTGCATCGGCCCCTGCTGGCCCAACTCTACGTGACCTCCGTGACGATTCGTGGCGCGAGTCCCACGAACGAGTATGGGGTGTACGCAGCTCATTGGGAACGAGCCTCCCAGGCTGGGCATGAGAATGGCGTCGGCCTAAGACGTCTGGCGAAGCTGGTCCTCGAAGGAGCGCCGTATCCGCTTTCCGGCAGTCAACTTGCTGCCGCCGGAATCTGCAACGCAGCGTTTCGAGACCTGGAGCGGATCGGCTGGCTGCGCAGAACGCCGGTCGCTGCGTCGGATCGCTACGAGTTCGCTCACGACCGTTTGCTGAACTGGGCCTGCGCTGAAGCGTTGGCCGAAGATCTGCGCGAAAGGCGGGTTCTCGCCGAGGCCGCCGGCCAAACAATGCGGCAGTGCCTCGGTCGCGCGTTGACGGCATCGGGTCGAGAGCTCGGCTACGTGGCGATGGATGCACTGTGGCTCGTGTTGCAGGACGCGACGCTCGCCCATCAAGCGCCCTACCTGATCAAACAGTTGGACGAGCGGCTCGCGGCGGCCGATTCGCTTTACAAATACTTGCTGCCGACCCTCGGAACGAGCGTCTTGCCGGCTCTCTTCCAGCTAATCCGCGAGCACAGAACCAACTCCTTCCGCATCCACCAACTCACCGGAGCCGTATCGGACATTGGCGGACCGTCGGCCGTGGCCGAGGCCACGACTCTGCTCGGGGACGACGATCCGCTCAACCAGCGGACCGCCATGGAGATTCTCGGTCGATGCCCGTCCGCTGCCGTTCTTGACCGCCTGTGGCGGCTTCACTGCGCGGGCTCGATTGATCCAGCGCCGTTTCTCCGCGACCACGATGACAAGCACTTCTGGTATCGCGACAGCTTCGCGGCCCTCGAGAAGTCCGTGGCGCTCAACCCCTCTTGGCTGGAACGCCGCATCGTCTTGGCCGATGCCGAACAGGAGCCGTTGAGTGACTTGGCGTACCTGCTAGCCTGCTTACCTGAGGACACCGGGAGTGAGATTTGGGAACGAACGAAACGCCACTTGTTCGAGAACGTGCCGGAAGCCAACGCTAGAGCGCTCGCCCAATGCATCGACCGGTTCTCCGATTGCGACGAGACTCCCTGGCTCGTAGCACAGCTCTCCCGTGGATCCAATTTGGTTGGACCAACGGCTCTCCGCGCGCTGGCCCGCTTGAACGGAGGCGTCGCCCTCGCCGAGATTGGGCGGCTTCCGCGAAGGGAGCTAGCACTTACGCGAAGATGGTGCCTCAGCCACCTCTTCGCGTCTCACACGGAGGCGCTGCGTGCCAAGCTGCTTGAAATGATGCAGAGCGACGACGAACCGTGGACTACTGCCGAGGCGTATCGGGAGCGAGGCCATTTGCTGGATGAACCCACCCTGGATCTCCTGCTCGACGACCTAGAGCAGCGATTGGCTGACCGCCTGGCCGTACTTAGTTGGGGAAACGACGAACCGCTGTATCGGGCGCTGAGTTTGCTTGCGCAGCCTTGCGAGGCCGAATTGCTCCGCTGCTGGGAGCGGCGGCGAGGCACACCGTTGGAGGCGGCGTTGACGAACTTTCTTTTGAGAATCGGGCCCAGGCGGAGCCTTGCGGCCGACTCTCTAAGCCGCGGCGATGCGCTGACCGCCTTGGAGCGGATTGGAGGTGCTGGGCTGACAGAGGTCGTCAACGCTTTCCTTTTGGCCGAGACGCGGTTTGGGCGGTACGACGCGCTGCACAAGGCCACGAGACGTGCAGACGATGAAACGCGCCGACGGCTTACCTGCATTCTCGACAGTCAGGAGACTTGGGAAGGAGAATGCGTCGAGCAACATGAAGCGGCGATTGCGTTGATCGAGCTCGACGATTGGCCGCCGATGATCCGTCTGCTGATCCGCGAAGGTCTAAGTTCTTTTCGCAGGCTCCTCGACTGCGTACGCGACGGCTATCGGCCGCCACCGGAAGCGTTGGCGGCTGTACGCGAGTCGGTTCGGACACGCGGTGCCGCGGCCAGTCCAGGACAGATCCTCGCCATTGGCCTTGGCAATCACTCCGACCGAGAGCTCGTGCGCAGTATGCTGGCATCGTCCGACCCCGAGAGCTCGGTCGCCCACGCTTGCCTCATCGCGCTCGAGCTGCTTCAGGATGACGTATCGGAGTCGATTCCCTTGCTGACGCGCGAGCTGTCCTACAAACCTCACGAGTTCTCGGCGACCCGCGCATTGTTCGTGAACGGATCGCCGGATGCGTTTGCGGCGCTGGCCGCTCACTATGGACGCCAGATTCCCGAGGGCGTGGCGATCCGCTGGATCGAGAGCAATCAGGGCTCGAAGGACGTCCTGATTGGGGTCCGCGAGGCGTTCGCGACGTCGGAATCCAACCCGTTGGATTTGTGGTCGCCACGGCTTGCGGTGCTGCTCGATCAATTGTCCGATGACCAAGCGGAGTTCCTTCTGGATGACTTTCGAATCCGCGATCGTATTCGCACGGAGGTCTTCGCCGCGACGAACCCTGCGGCCTTGCGCTGCCTGGGAAGGATTGATCGACCGCAAGCGATCCGGGTGACTCGCGCGGCGCTCGTAAGCCCGGATTACCGTGAACGGGAGCAGTATGCGGTGGTCCTACTGAGCCTGGACGCGAGTGAGGCCGCGTGGCTGATCGATCAGTTGGCGGGCGAATCGCTGTCGTCCGTCCGCGACGGAGTCGGCCGGGCCTTGACTGCTGTGGACATCGACCCGCTCCTGGAATCGCTCCTGGCCGCGCCTACGTCGGCTCAACTCCAAACAGCATGCTTCGCCGCCGGCTGGGCCGCCCGGGGCCTCGCGGTCTCCGCGCGGCTAGAGCAACTCGTCGCCCGCGGCAACGATGACGTGAGTCGCGCGGCGGCCGAGGCGCTGGAGAGAATCCGCCTCCGCGCCGCCGCGCGGGAATTGGCGGATGCTTTTCTCGAGGAACCGACCGAGTCGAGGCGCTGGGTATTGCTCGACCTCTTGCTTGCTGCTGCTGACGCCGGTTGTCCTGGACACCTCTGGCCACTTGAAGGAGCCGATATAGGGCACAAGCTGTCGCCCTCGCAGCGCCGACACGTAAACGACGTTCTCGAACGCAGACGCCGGCGCCTCAACTGAGGCCGATCGCCGGCCCAGCATCTGTTCACTGTGGCACCTGTTTCGCGCGATGACGGGCCACGGTCCGCAACGGGGGAGACTCGCCCGGAGTGGTTCGGCGTTGCAGCCGGTAGGCCGGGGAGGCTCAGCCGTCGAGATCTCCGACCGAGTTGCTCCACCGAGAACTGGCTACGTCCCCGTGGCCGACCTACAGGAGGTGGAGCTTGTCGAGGAACACTGGCGGACCGGTCCCGCCGCGCGAGCCCCGGCACGAGCACGCCGGGAAGTCAGACGAGCTGTCCAAGGACTCGTAGCGCTTGGCGGGCGGCATCGACCGAACCGGCCTCTCAAGGCCTTTCGGGCATCGTCGACGAGCTACACCGTGCCGACGCGCGGAGCGACGAATTTCGCTATGCCGAGTTGTCCGATGGCAGTGACAGCCTGCGGAACGCGCCGAGGGTTATCAATCTCTTGCACGTTCGAGACACGATACAACTCGTTTGCGAGGTGCTGGGAGAGCTGGATCAGTTGCTTGTCGCGCTGTTCAGCGACGAGGTCGTCACGTCCGATCCATAGTCCGCCTTCGTTGCTTCGTGGTTCCCCCTAACGGCGAAGCATCTCAGAGACCGGCAAGATCGGAGGTGCTGTTAGGACACCACCAGATCGTGGAGGCCGATGCACTTTTGTGTGGTACCCACTAGAATCAGAATCCTCCCCCGGGCTCAATGCCAATCTCCTTGGCAACTTTATAGGCGCGACTACAGCGCATCCGGCCGAATCGCCGCTTGCCGTCGCCCTCCCAGCAGCGAACTTCTGGGCGGTTCTCCTTCTTGGCCAGGCACCGCTCCACGGTGTCGGAGATCTTGGCCCAGGACAGCTCCTGCTGTTCGCGAAGGAACACAATGAACGCCAGGATCGCCCGTTCTTCGTGGTCAGGCTCGGGCGTCGTGGCGTTGCCGGCAAGCTTCCAGCCGACGGGCTTGCGACCGTTGAGCGAGCGGCCCTGGCGGCGGGCCTGGGCGGCGACCTCGCGCTCCGCTCGCTATGCAACGCCGAACTGAACTCGGCCCAGACGGCGCTCATCTGCAAGAAGGCCCGGCCGTGGGCCGTGCTCAGGTCCACCTGCGGATCGAGGAAGTGAATGCCGATGCCCCGGCGCTGCCAGGTTTCGATCGTGGTCAGCGCGTCGCGGACGTTGCGAAAGGCCCGATCGAGGCGGCTAAAGACAATGTGATCGCCGGGGGTGAGCACAGCGCTCAAGCGCCGACCGGCGGGGCGGGTGAGAAAGGGCTTTTTGTAGGCCGACGTATCCCGATCCACGTAAAACCCGTCGTCGGTTTCGTCCCCCTGTTCGCGCACGCCGATCCAGCCCTGGCTGCCGAACGCGGCGTCACTGATCGCCCCGCAAGCCTGCTGGAAGGCGACGTAGGACTGGATGCGTTGCCGCTGCGTGTCGATCGAGACGCCGCGAGCCGCCTCGTCGGAATCGTCCTCCAGGAACGAAATCCGCGCATAGCCGTAGATGCAGCCGGCAGCCCGCGGCTTACTGGCCTGGTGCATGGTCGTCCTCCGGCGAGGCGCCGTCATCGAGCGGAGTCGGCAAGGCCACGTCGCGGCCAATCAGGCAGTCGAGCAAATAGCAGCGATCGCGGGCAGCATCGACGCATTGGCCCGGTTCGTCGGGCCCGTCGACGTCGTAATCCTTGACGACGACTTCGCAGTGCGCAAGCTCGGGCGACAAGTTGACGGCCTGCACAACGCCCCCTTGGACTGTGATCACGATCTTGGGCATGGTCATGCCTTTTCCTTTCGGGGCTTGGTGGCCTTGGAGTGGGCTCCCTCGATCGCCGCAGCGGGCGTGTCGGCCGCGAATTGGACCTCGCGGCCGTTGTCGGGGCGCAGCATCGAAGCAACCCATAGGTTCTTGTGGTTGGACCAGCGGACGCTCAGCTTGTGGGCGGCCAGCAGGGCCAGGCCCTTGGGCTCGGGCAGCCCGGCATACTCGAGGGCGGTGCGCCAGGTGTGGCGATCCGTGCAAACCGCTTCGACCGTCCCATCGTCGGCGACAACGGGCTCGACGGTCTCAATGTCGTCCTCGTATTCGCCGGTGTACTCAAAGGTCTCGGTCGGCTCGTCGAACAGGATGGCGCACTCGGTCAGCATGTGCTCGATCAGCTTGGTCGCGTGCTGGCCGCACTCTGGGCAGCAGGGCTTGGCAAGTTTCATCGCTCGGCCTGGGGTAAGGGGATCGGGTGAAGCCAGCAGCCGGGCGAAGCGACGCGCCCGGTTGGCTGGGCTCACACGATCTCAGGCAGTCCCTCGCCCTGGCCGTTGTAGACGGCCACGCCAGGCACGGTTTCAACGGCGGTGAGCAGCGGGCAGTCTCCCTCCCCGTCGCCGATGGCTTCGAGGACGTGGAATTCCGTGTCGGTTCCCATCTCGGTATCCGTACACCAGCGATAGGCGGTCTCGGCGGCTTCGGCCGGGCTGTCGGCCTCGACGATCAGGATCAAAGCGACGTGGTAGGTCATGGCGAACTCCCTTTGCAAACGGGGTGGTAGTAGGCTGGGTTCACACGATGGGCTTGCCCAAGATGAAGCCGCCGGCAGGCGGCGGCCCGGCGTCGTAGTCCTCGCGGTCGATCGAGCGGGCCCACTTGGCGTCGTCGAGGCCGATGGCCTGCTCGATAGCCTCGCGTTCGATGCGGGCCTCGATGAAAACGCTTTCGAGGACGGTGCGCGTCACAAGCCAGCTCTTGGGCTTGTTGGCCTCGGCGGCCTGTTCGGGCGTCAGCTCCTCCCACGAGGCGGCCGTGATCGCGCCCTCGCCGCACTCGGGGCATTCGCTATCGCAGGCGCACTCGTAAACCTCTTTCCAGGCGTGACCGCACGTCGGGCACTGGTAGCTGCTTTCGAACATCGTGGGGCTTCCCTTTCTCGTGGGGGGCTTGGGGGTTCAGGCGGCTAGTGGGGCGGGCGCGCTCGGCGCGGCGGTAAAGGGGGCCGGCAGTCGGCCGCCGCTCAGCTTCGAGGGGCGGGCCTCAGTGGTCCGCTCACGCCGCGGTCGGATTTGCCTGCACCTGGAGCGCCTCGGCGGTGTCGAGGATCAGGGCAACGGCATCGCAGGTGCGTTTCAGGCAGCGCTGGCAGGCCGTGATAGGCTCGATGCCGGCGGCGTCGGCGTAGGCCTTCACGTAAGACCAGCAACCGCCGCGGTCGGCCTCCTCGGTCTGGCCGATGATTTCAAGCAGGATCGCGCCGCCCAGCTCGGCGACGGTCTCGCTGCGCCAGTGCTGGCCGGCCTCCTTCAATTGGCCTAAGCGGAAGTCGGCCGCGTGCATCAGCTCGTGCGCCCAGGTCGAAAGGTTCTCGACGCCAAGGGCAATGGCTTGGCCGTGGCGATACCATCCCTGCGCGCGGCCCGCCTTGCCGGTGTAGGTCTCGACGTTCAAGCCCCACGCGCGGGCCACGTCAATCAGCGGCAGGCCGTCGATAAAGGCCGTGTTCTCGGCGTTGCCGGGCAGCTCCGCGCCCTCGGTCTGCTGGTAGCCGAAGACGGTCGTATGCGAGAAGCCGCGCAGGAATTTGGCCTCGCCCTTCTCGCCGGCCTCGTTGGTGGTCTCGCGTTTGCCGACCATGGGGACCATGATCGGAAAGCCTTTCTCGCCCTTCTTCACGCTGCGGCCCACGGCCTGCCATTGGCGGAAGCCGCGGGCGTCTGAGTAGCCCATGAGCGCGGTCAACAGTTGGTTGGCCCAGCTCCATTGCCGGCAGGGAACGTCGTCGCGCCGGTGAATGAAAACGGGGGCCAGGGCCTTGGGCAGATTGCCGGCCTCAAAGGCGGCCAAGATGCGGGCCGCGGCCTCTTCGGCGCGGCCGTGGTAGCGAAAGCCTGAATTGGCGCGCGGAGTCGCGCTCGGTAGGGTGGTCATCGTTCGACCTTTCGTTGGAAGAGTCGGGCCAAGCCCCTGGACGCGCGAACGTCGCAGGGGCACTTTCAATGCGGGGCCGGAAGTCGGCCGCCGGATGATCGGCCGGGCGCGGGGCCAAGCCGATCGACCGGGGGCCGCTATCGAGCGGCGGCGGCCAAGATGGGCCCAAGCGCGTCGTAGTCGTAGAACGAATCGAGCGACTGCCGGCCGCAAGCGGTGCAGGCCTCGGCAACGGGCTGGCAGCGACTGCCGTAGGCGTTGCGGTAGACTTCGCCGAACACAAGTTGCCAGGTGGTCGTGCGCTGGCAGGTGGCGCAGTGCTGGCGGGTAGTGCGGCGGGTTCCGGGGGCGGGGATCTTCACTGTGCTAACTCCGGGGAATCGAGGGCGAAAGGGTTCAAGCAACGCCGCGGCCAGGCTGCGCCGTGATGACGCGGTAGCCGGCGGCGGCAAGCGCGGCGTCGCGTTTGGCCCGGAAGTCGGCGTCATACGCGACGCTGGGCAGCGCCCCGTACTGCTCGGCGTTGGAGAACGCATTCAAGAGCGCGGCCGCCAGCGATTGCGGCCGATAGGTGGCGTTGCAGTACTGCCACGTGCGCAGGTCGGCGCTCAGGTTGAGATAGCGCCGCGTCATGCCGTGCTTGTAGAGCTGGACAGTGGTTCCGTCGGGCGCGGTCGCTTCGCCCATCGCCATAAACTGGCCGATCAGCGCGGGGCCCAGCAGCGCTTCGAGGGGCCGCCAGTCGGGCGCAGGCGGGACAGCGGGCAGGGCTTGGGCCGCGCGGTCAATGGCGGCCTCGACGTGTTCGAAGTGCGGCTGCATGGGAAACAAGCTCCAATTAGCTGGGGAACAGGCGGCAAACGGCCAGCGGCCGACACGGGGCCGCCCCGCGCTTCCGTCGTGATGGCCGCAACAAACGTGGGCCGATCGTCTTGGAACGCAGGGCGGCACAGTCTGGGCAGCTAGCCGACCAGCTCGCCGGCCTCGATGGCCTGGAGCATGGCGCGGAGATTGTTGCGGCAGCGCTGGGCCAGCTTGACGTAGGCTTCGATGGGCTTCCCATCGAGGCCAGCAGCCTGCGCGATTGCGCGGGCCCGTTCGGCGAAGGGCTTGGCCAAGTCGCGCCGGGCTAGATCCAGCCGCACGCAACGGGACAGCAGCGGGGCGCTGTCGTCGTAGTCCTCGAAGAGCGACTCTTGGCCTTCGCAAGTCGTCGTAAACACCCAAACGACGTGGGCCGGCAGCCGCTCGAGCATGACCAGCAGTTGCCGAATCGTGTCGCGCCGCAGGCCGTGGGCTTCGTTCACGATGAACGCGCGGCCCCCCGGCCCAAAGCCGCGCGTGGACTGGAAGCGCTCGATTTCACGCAAGCGCGCGGGGGTAAGATCGGTGGCGTCGATTTCTTCCGTGCAGAACTCGTCGGCCACTTCCGCAGCGATCAGCCGGGCAATCGTCGTCTTGCCGGTCCCGCTTTGGCCGCTGATCCAGTAGCCGCGCCCCGCCAGCGAACGCTTGCGCAGCAGGGCCAACTTGTCGAGGGCCTTGTCTTGGCCGACTACGTCGGACCACTGGGCCGGCCGGAATTCTTCGTGGAGCTGGACCATCGCTAGTTCTCCCACTTCCTGGCCACGAACGAACGCAGCGAAGCGAACGCGCCCAAGCCATACTCTTGGGCCGCGGCGCCGATCAGCGCAGCGGCGTCGAAGCCCTGCTTGGTGGCGATAGCCCGGAAGTCGGCCAGCTCTTGCCGGCCGTTGGCCATGGCCTTTGCTTCGCGCTCGGCGGCCAGCTCCGCGGCCTCGAACCCACGGGCTACGCAATGCGCGGCCACGCGTTCGTTCGCCGCATTGAGTCGAGCGACCAAGCGCCGCAGGTAATCGGCGACGCTCGGCGGGAGCTGGGCCAGTGGATTGGCGCTTGGAGCGCAGGCGGGTACGGTGGACATGTTCGACCTTTCGTTGGAAGGTTCGGGCCACGCCCCCGGACGTTTGCCGCGTCGCGGGGGCATTCTTGTTTGGGCCGTCGTCTGGCCCTGTTCGGCCGCTCTTTCGGCCGACTGCGGGAACTATTCGCAGCTCGCCGGCCAATCCCAAGAGCTACTCGCGCCCCGCAATGCAGCGCAACTCGTTAGACGCTAAACGCGTTGTACACGCTAAAAAGAATTCCACGCGCTCGCTGAAATTGCAGTGGACACTTAGTTTGCCTCTTCTCGACAGCACGGTGTGACGACAAGTTAACACCAGGCCATGCAACAAGATGACCACGCATGGCAACGTTGTCACATTGGCCGATTAGAAACGCTGCTCGAACAGGCAAACGCGAGGGGCCGGCGCTGGCGTGCAGCTCGAGTCGAGCAGGCGGCGGTTGTTGAAGTGCTGTTTGATGCCTATTTGAGAAGTTATTTTGGATCTTGATGTCTTGTTTTTGGCCTCAGAACGGCGTTTTGAACGTACGGAGCCTAGCGAGCAGCGCAACATCAATACACGGCCGCGGTTACGACAGAGGAATCCGGACTGTCGGAGAGGGGGGGCGGGCCCCATTTCGCGGCCCCAATAAACCTGGGTGCCTTCACCCCAGAGTTTTGGCCAAAATCGCCTTGTGAAGCTGGGTAAGACCCAGACCGTACGGAAGCTCTCGTCGCTGAGATGCAGTACGGGCCGAATTGGCGAGGCCCTTGACTGCCTGGATATGCCGCTGCCCCCACCGCGGTTGGTACCGGCCTCGAGCGGCCGCGCCACCTACAGCGGCCTGCGTGCTAGACGCGGCATGCTACGAGTTCCTCTTCTCTGTCCGGGGCTTACCCCGATGGTCAACGTCGCTCCGCCTCCCTACGAGCCGGGGCACTTCGATACCCAACCGTTCGGCCAGCAGAATGGAGGCTTCGTAGAGCGGCAGCGTCATAGCGGCCGCCCACAGGTCCAGCTGGTTGCCGCGGGCACCACAGCTCCCGGCAAAGCAGCGAAACACGTTCTTGCCGGTGTTCACCGAAAAGGACCGACTCCTTGGCGACGATGAACCGTGGATCGGGCATGGACCGCGGAGCTGATGCCCGCATCGCTCAATAGGCTTGAACCCAAGCAGTCGGAGAACCTCCAACATGGGCACCAAAGCTCGGAGTGCGCGAAAGTCGATGCTGCCAATGTCCGGCCGAACAGCCATACCGTGTCCTCGCGAAGCAACCGGAACCAGAGAAGAGGAACCCGTAATCTGCTGAAGCGTTGAAGCGTTTAACGTCGTCACCTTGGCGCGCGCTCCGGATCTCCGG
>JBGAPH010000022.1:0-111885 GCA_044221365.1 Pirellulales bacterium | reverse complement strand
ATGGCCGCCGGCGAATTCGCCAATCTGCCGGGCCTCGGCAAGCCTCATCCGATCTTCGACGAGGACTACGACCCCAACTGGTGGGTGCGGCGGAAGTTGGCCCGCGAGAATCTGGCCGCGCTCAAAGCCGAACGTGGTTCGGAACCGAGACGCTGACTAGCGTTTGGGCCAAGCCCGTTCGAGCGCCGAGCGGACCGTGCCCATGATCACCTGTCGACTGACAGGCTTGGTAAGCACGGAGAACACATCCGCCAGGCGGGCCTGCTGCACGAGCTCGTCGTCGGCCAGAGCGGACATCAGCACGCAAGGGATGAACCGCTGCCGATCGCGGAGCCGCCGAATCGTTTCGAGCCCCGTAAGCTTGGGCATGTGCATGTCGAGCAGCACGAGATGCACATCGCGCGAAGCGATGATGCCGAGGGCCTCTTCGCCGTCCCCCGCCAGAATGGTGTGATACCCCTCGGGCTCGAGCACGCCGCGCAGGGTTTCGCGGAAACCTTGGTCGTCGTCGGTAATGAGGATCGAACTCACCATGGCCGCGGCTGGCCTCAAAGCCAGTCTACTGCAACCTTTGCCGTCGTTTCAGTACGCCGACTTTTGTAAGAGCAAGTCGAATGCCAGTAGCCTAGGCGACCTGAGCGCCGTTGGCCCTCAGCGGACGTAAACATGCTGGCCTTAGTCTCTTATAGCACGAGACCACCCGCGGGAAGAAGATTGGTTCGGCGTTTTGCGGCAATTGCGGGCTGCGCAGGGTCTAGTCAAAGCGTGTCATTTTGACAGGACCTTGGGTGATACGGCCAAAACCCACGTTGTTCGGCGGCTTCGAGACGGCTAGAATCGCTGCAAACCGCTATCGCGTTTACCTTTCCGTCTTCAAGTTTCCCCTCCTATGACCAGCCTGCGGGTCGGCATCGGTCACGACACCCATCGCCTCGCCCCTGGCGGGCCGTTGCGGCTGGGAGGGCTGGAGATCCCGCACGACCACCATCTGCTGGGGCACAGCGACGCCGATGTGCTGCTCCACGCGGTGACCGACGCCCTGCTCGGCGCCGCGGGGCTCGGCGATATCGGCGAACTGTTCCCTGATACCGACGTCGCCAACCGCGGCCGCGATTCGGCCGAGATGCTGACCGCCGCCCTGTCTAAAGCTCAGCAGGTCGGCTACCTCGTGGTGAACGCCGATTGCATTGTCTTCGCCCAGCGGCCAAAACTCTCGGCTTATAAGCCGGCACTGCAAGCGCGGCTCGGCCAGTTGCTGGGCGTCACCGCCGCGGAGGTAGGCGTGAAGGCCAAGACGGGCGAGCTCGTGGGGCCCGTGGGGCGGGAGGAAGCGATCATGGCCCAGTGCGTCGTGTTGCTCGAGCGCTCTTGACGCTTGGGGCCGCACGCCCGTTAATTCGTTGCTCAGGAGAGAGGTGGCTGCTGTTCCGTACCGCGGCAGCCTCCTGGATCGTCAACCGTGGAAGGGATTCTCGCGTTGCCCACTCAAACCGCCCCGCAAAGCTCCCGCATGGCCGCCCTGCCGACAACGCTCCGCGTTTACAACACGCTTACCAAGGCCAAGGAGCCGTTCGAAACGGTTCAGCCCGGCAAGGTAGGCATCTACCTCTGCGGCCCCACCGTCTACAAGCCGAGCCACATCGGGCACATGGTCGGCCCGGTGATCTTCGACGCCATCAAGCGCTACCTGGCCTACTGTGGCTACGAGGTGACGCTCGTCGTGAACATCACCGACGTCGACGACAAGCTGATCGTCGAGTCGAAGGCCCGCGGCATGGACATGCCGTCGCTCGCCAAAGAGATGACGGCCGACTATCTGCGCAATCTCGAAACCCTGGGGGTCGACACGATCGACCACTTCCCCAAGGCCACTGACAACATCGAGCAGATCATCGGCCTCACGAAGAAGCTCATCGACCGCGGCTTCGCCTACGCGGCCGATGGCGACGTGTACTTCGACGTCGGCCAGAATCGCGACTACGGCAAACTCAGCCATCGCGCGCTCGAGAGTATGCAAGGGGAAGGAGGCGAGATGGGCGAGCGCAAACGCTCCCCCATGGACTTCGCTCTCTGGAAGGGCGCCAAGCCCGGCGAGCCTTCGTGGGCGAGCCCATGGGGCCCCGGCCGGCCAGGCTGGCACATCGAGTGCTCGGCCATGAGCCAGCGCTACCTGGGCGAGACCTTCGACATTCACGGCGGCGGCCTCGATCTGGTGTTCCCGCACCATGAAAATGAGCTCGCCCAAAGCGAGTGCGCCCACGGCAAGACGTTCGTCAAATACTGGCTGCACAACGGGCTGATGCAGGCTTCGAGCGAAGTGGGCAAGGTCGGCGGCCGCAACACCCGCACCGCCGACGACGAGCAGGCCCAGGCCCACGGTAAGATCAGCAAATCGAAGGGGGCGAGCGCCTTTCGTGATCTGCTGGCTCGCCACCAGCCCGAGGCGATCCGCTTCTTCCTGCTCTCCACGCATTACCGCCGCCCCATCGACTACAGCGAAGAGCGGCTTCGCGAGGTGGCCACCGGGCTCGAGTCGTTCTACCGGTTCTTCAAGCGGTTCGAACGGGTGACGGGCGAGAGCTTCTACGGCCTCGAGCGACCGCAGCAGCGCGCGGCCGGCGAATTCGCCGCCGGCGGGCATCCGCTGCTCGAGCGCGTAGCCGAGTTGCGGCGCAAGTTCATCGAGGCGATGGACGACGACTTCAACACGGGGGGCGCGATCGGCGACCTCTTCGAGCTCGTGCGCGTGCTGAACAAGTTCGTCGACGACGAAAAGCTCGAAGCTCCGGGCCAGGCGACTGCAGCCAAGCTTTCTCCGTTGCGGCAGGGCGCGCGGGTGCTGGCCGAGATCAGCGGCACGCTCGGACTGTTCCTTCGCCCGGCAGAGAGCAAGCAAGCCGACGGCGACGAGGACCAACTCGTCGACAAACTGATGGCCCTGATCATCGAGCTGCGGGCCGCGGCGCGCAAGAACAAGGACTTTCCGACCGCCGACAAGATTCGCAACGCCCTGGGGGACGCCGGCGTGGTGCTCGAGGACCGCCCCGGCGGCACCGACTGGACCCGCAAGGAAGGCTGATGGCCCTGACCGCCGAACGCCCCACGGTACGGATTCTGGGGGTCGATCCGGGCCTCAACACCACGGGCTACGGCGTCATCGAGATCGCCCAGGGGACGGTGCGCCTCTGCGAGGCCGGCGTGGTGCGCAGCAAAGGACGCGGCCCCTTGGCCGATCGCCTGGGCGAGATCTACAGCGGCCTGAGCGAAGTGCTCAGCGCCTTGCACCCTAGCGCCATGGCCCTCGAGCAGCTCTACTCGCACTACGACCGCCCGCGCACGGCGATCCTCATGGGGCATGCCCGCGGGGTGATTTGCCTGGCCGGGCAGCAGGCGGGGCTCGAGGTGATTCACTACGCTTCGACGCAGGTCAAGAAGATCCTCACCGGCAATGGCCGGGCGCCCAAGGCGCAGATCCAGCGGGCGATCCAGCAAGAGCTGCGGCTCGACCGCTGCCCCGAGCCCCACGACGTGGCCGACGCCCTGGCGATCGCCCTGTGCCACTACTACCTGAACGTACGGCCATCGCAGCTCTCGCGCCGCGGGGCGTAGGTCAAATACGAACCGCCGAGACGCGGAGGCGCGGAGAATTCGAGAGACGGAGCGTTTCTCGCAAAGGCGCAAAGATCGCCAAGCAGCGAGCCGGTGGCTGATTCTCCGTGCTACGGCCGAAGGATCACTTTGTCGACACGTACCAGGAACAGCAGCTTGTCCGTGATGTTACTGAGATCCTTCGGGCTCCCTTTCCAGTCCGTTGGGATCGAACGACCTACCGTCACTTCTACGGCGGCCAAGTCGTTGCGGAGCAGGACGGAGTCTCCCGCCGGGTCGTATACCGCAAACTCAAACATCTGAGCACGCTGAAACGAGGAACTGAGCGGATCTTCGACGGTTGCCCGAAAGATCACGAGGGCCTCGCCGTGCGTGCGGAAGCCGCTCAAGCGGACCACCACGGTGGACTGCTCGTCGGCAGGCAGCGTGCCCCAGAACCCAGGCAGCGGTTGTGGGAGCAGCGGTTCCGAGGGGCCGTTGAAGCCTCGCATCGGTGAGAGCGAGTCAAAGGCTTCAGGAACCCAATGAATTCCGGCGTAATAGGCCCCGGCCCAGGCGACCGGCATCGCGACCACGATCGCAACAGCCACCCGCACTAAACGCTTTGAGTCCATGCATCGCATCCCTTAGACTCGACTCGGCAAACCTGGATTCCAGCCTACCATCAGACGAACCGCCGAGACGCGGAGGCGCGCAGAATTTAGAGAGGCGCAGAGATCGCCAAGTGCAGAGATCAAGTGCCGAACACTTCTTTTCTTTGCGGGCTTCGCGCCTCGGCGAGAAAGGATTTTGTTTGTCTCCTCTCTGCGCCTCCGCGTCTCGGCGGTTCGTCAATCCTCACCAACATTCCCGCTAGGTGGCGCTCCATGATCATCGCTCAGATGCTTCGCAATGCCCGCGCGAAGTGGCCGGAGAAGACCGCGCTGTGGTTTGGCGAGCAGGCCTGGACGTTCGCCGAGCTCGAGGATCAATCAGCCGCGCTGGCCCGTGGGCTGCTCGCGGCTGGCGTCGAGGCAGGCGATCGCGTGGCGGTGTTCATGCCGAACTGCCCTGAGCTGGTGTTGGCGTACGCCGCCTGCTTCCGGCTTGGCGCCGTGGCGGCGCCGCTCAACTATCGCTACCGCACGCCGGAGGCCGAGTACGCCCTCGGGCACGCCGGGGCGAAGCTGCTGATCGTCCATAAGTCGCTGTTCGCCGAAGCTGCGCCGCTCGATTGGCAGCGGCTCGGGCTGAGGCGAGGCTATGTCGTCGACGATCCCGCGCCCCCGCCGCCTTGGCGGCCATTCCGCGAGTTGCTCGCCGCAGGCGGAGGCGCGCTGCCCGATCCCGACTTCGATCCGCGCCAACCGGTGGCCATCCTCTATACCTCGGGTTCGACCGCCAAGCCCAAGGGGGTCGTCTACAGCCAAGGGGGGCTGGCGGCGAATTGCGACATCCAGATCGAAACCTTCGCCTTCACGCCTGACGACGTGCATCTCGTTTCGACAGCCGCCTGTCACGCGGCCGCGTTCACGGGGCAGCTCTTGCCGGGACTGGCCAGCGGCGGCGCTTGCGTGCTCACGCATCTGCCGCGACCCGAGCGCGTGGTGCAAGAGATCGTCCGCCGCCGCGTGTCGCGCGTGCAGATGCTGCCGGCGACGCTCGAGGATCTGGTAGAGCATCTCGAGCAAAACCCCGGCAAGGATCTCTCGAGCTGGCGCTGCTGCACGTCGGGGGGCGACGTGGTGCCGGTCGATCTGCATCACCGCTTCGCGCGCGCCGTCGGCTTCGAGATCACCGAGCTCTACGGCATGACCGAGGTGCTGAGCTGCATCACCAACCCTCCGTTCGGCCCCAAGCGAGCAGGCTCGATCGGCCTTCCCGCCGCGCAGACCGAGGCCCATGTCGACGGTCCGGCGGGGGAAGCGAGCAAGGACGGCGGCGAGCTCCTCGTCCGCAGCCCCGCCATGATGACGGGGTATTGGAACGACCCGGAAAACACCGCTGCCGCATTGGCTGGCGGCTGGATGCACACGGGCGACCTCGCCCGCCGCGACGCCGACGGCTTCTTCTGGTTCGTCGGCCGCAAGAAGGAAATCATCATTCACGGCGGCTCGAACATCTCGCCGCTTGAGGTCGAAGAAGTCCTCGACGAGCACCCGGCGGTCCGCCTGAGCTGCGTCGTCGGCCTGCCGGACGACCACTGGGGGCAAACGGTTGCAGCCTATGTCGCCCTGCGGCCCGATGCGGCCCCCCGACCCACCGGCGACGAGCTGCGGCAGTTCGTGGCTGCCCGGATCGCCGCCTACAAGACGCCGGAACGGGTGCGGATCGTCGACGAACTGCCGCTCGGCCCCACCGGCAAGGTCGACCGGCACACGATCCTCGCCCGAGCATTGAGCGGCGAGATTTGATCGGGCAGACCCTCGCCGCGGGCGCCCGCCACCCGTCTCGTGCATGCTCTCGAAAGCTTTGGCGATCCAAACGCTTGTCGCTTTGGTCGCTTTCGCCGACAATGTATGGGGAGGAATGCTCGCCGCTCGCTTGCCGGAGCCACGGTTTTGGCCAGTTCCGCTTTGCCACGCACGAAACCGCCGCTGCGCGAACCCTGGTGGCGCCGCCTCCAGGCTTGGTGGCTGGAACGCAACGAGGGGGGAACCCCCGTTGATCGCGATACGGCCGGGTGGCTGGCGAGTTTCGGCGTCCACTTGGGCCTACTGCTGCTCCTGGCCGCCGGCACCGTCTACACACAGCCGGTGAGCATGCTGCTCGAACTCGAGTCGACCGTCGTCCGCGACGACGCCCTCGACGCCACCCGCGAGTATGACATTTCGTCCGACGTGCGGCCGGAACATGGGGCCAATAGTGCAGAGGGAGCCCTGGCAGCGGCCGCCGCGGCGCCAGAGTTGGCTGCGGTCACCGACCTGCCGACGCCCGTGCCTCTGACCGACACCGGCACGATCCAGTTCCTTGACGACATCGCCCGCCCGATGAGCACCCAGCTCAGCCAGACGGAGCTGGTCCGCGGCGTGGCCGGGGCGGGAGTGACCGGCACGAGCGGAGCCATCGACCGTCTAACGGCCGAAATCCTGCGGTCGCTCGAATCGCGGGAAACGCTGGTGGTCTGGATCTTCGATCGCTCAGGCAGCCTGTCTGGGCAGCGGGAAGGCATTCGGCAGCGGCTCGACCGCGTTTACGCGGAGTTAGGCGCCGAGGCTGCCTTGCCGGCCAGCGGGCCTCCTCCGCTGTTGTCGGCCGTCATGGCCTATGGGCAGAGTACGCAGTTCGTGCTCGAGCCGACGGCCGACCTGCCCGCCATCAAGCGAGCCGTGGCTAGCATCGAAAGCGACCCCACCGGGATCGAGGTCACCTTTGGAACGGTGATTCAGGCGGTCGAACGCTATCAGACGTACCGCCATAAGTCGCCGAAGCGCAACGTGATGCTGGTGCTCTTCAGCGACGAGGTGGGGGACGACCAGAATCAACTCGATGCGGCAGTTTCCCTCTGCCAACGACACGAGATGCCGGTCTACGTGGTCGGCGTGCCGGCGCCTTTCGGCCGGGACGAGGTGTACGTGCGGTACGTCGACCCCGACCCCAAGTTCGACCAGTCGCCCCAGTGGCTGCCGGTGAAACAGGGTCCCGAGTCGTATCAGCCCGAGGCATTGCGGCTTCGTTTTGTGGGGGAGGAGCAGGATTCGCCCCCGGTCGATTCAGGCTTCGGCCCCTACTCGCTCACCCGGCTCTGCTACGAAACGGGGGGCATTTTCTTTGCCGTGCATCCCAATCGCGGGCCGCGGAAGGAGAGCGGCCGGAACGACGTTTTGGCGTCGAACCTCGAGCATTTCTTCGATCCCCAGCGAATGCAGCGGTATCAGCCCGACTACCTGTCGCTGCGCGATTACGACAAGCTCCTCAAGGGAAACCGTGCCCGCCTGGCGCTGGTCGAGGCGGCGCGGCAGACCTGGATTTCGCCGATGGAGAATCCACGACTGATCTTTCCCAAAGTCGACGACGCTAGCCTGGCGGCGCTCCTGTCGCAGGCGCAGCAGGCGGCCGCCCGGCTCGAGCCCCAATTGGCCTCGGTCTACCGTGTGCTCGAACAGGGGGCGCCGCACCGCGATCGCCTGACCGGCGAACGCTGGAAGGCCGGCTTCGACTTGGCGATGGGCCGTCTCTTGGCCGTGAAGGTCCGTACCGAGGGGTACAACGCGATGCTAGCCCAGGCCAAGCAGGGGCTGAAGTTCAAAGAACAAAACAGCGACACCTGGGTGCTTCGGCCGGCCAATACGATCAGTTCCGGCAGCGCGCTGGCGAAGCAGGCCGAGCAATCGCGGACCTATCTCGAGCGGGTAGTGGCCGAGCACAAGGACACTCCTTGGGCCCTGATGGCCGCGCGTGAGCTCGAGACGCCGCTCGGCTGGGAATGGACGGAGCGGCACACCGGCGTCAACCGGCCGCGGATGGTGGCCCAGGCGGGGCCGGCCATGCCGCAAGACGACCAGGCCCGGCGAGCGCCGCCGCCCCCCCCACGGCGCGATCCGCCGAAGCTCTAGGCCCCGGGACTTAAGGGGGGTTCGCACAGGCTAGAAGCCTGTGCCACTTGCTACAAGGCCCAACTCGTGGCACAGGCTTCTAGCAGAGTGTTCAATCGAGCACCGGCGTCACGAATTCTTGCAGGCGCCGGATGCGGCCCCCCGCGAAAGTCATCACCTGGACCCAAGCCACGCGGTATTCGGCTGCAGGCTCGCGGTAGCGCCCTGTTTCCCGGCCAATCACCACTACGGTGTCTCCCTGGGCGACGACCGACTCGATCAGCGGCGTTTGCGTTTCGATGAGCCCGAAGTTGCGTTCGACCGCCGCATACACTTGATCGCGGCCTGTCCAACGACCAAGGAACGGGCAATCGGGCGGACCCAGGATCTCGAGCTCGACGTCCTCGGCCAGGCTGTCATAGAAGGTGGTGGCGAAGCGCCCTTCGCCGATCGCCCGATACTGCTGTTCGAGCAACGACACATGGTCGCGTTCGATGGTCTTGGCGTCGACCGCAGGGTCCCCGCGGCGAAATGCGGTCTGAAGACCCTGTGAGAGTTGCTGAACGACATCGGGCTGCATGGCGATCCTCGCCAAAAGCGGTAACGGGAAGCGACAACCGCCTCTTTCTCTAGGTCGCGCGGTACCGACTCTTGCCGCCCAACAAAAAAAGCCGCCGGGATGCAAGCATCCCGGCGGCCCAAGTTTGCCACTTAGACTGAGAGATCAGGGGCTCTCGCCAAACTAGCTGCGGCGACGACGCAGGGCGAGCACACCAACCAATCCCAAGCCAGCGAGCACCAGGGTCGAGGGCTCCGGCACAATCTTGATCTGGCCGCGGACTTCGCCGTTGGGGAAGGCCGTGGAGTGAATGTTGACGTACCACTTGTCCGCACTGAGCTCGGCCACCTGAGCGGGGGTCAAGGCGGGGGTATCGCCTGACTTGAAGTCGCCCAAGGGCAGCGGGAAGATCACGTCAGCATTTTTGCCGGGATCCGCAGCGCCGTGGATGTGGGCGGCCGTCTCAGGGCCGTCCAAAAGGACGTCGGTGTACAGAATCTCGTAGTGCAAGATGTTGGTGGTGGTGTCCAGTTCGAACACGCCCACACCCTTGGCAGCCGAACCGGTCGGGGCGAGCACGTCGTCGGCCTGAGTGGCCGTCCCCTTGCCGTCGACTTCCTGGCTCTCGTCGATGAAAGCCGTGAAATTGATGGTGGCGGCTTGGCTCATCGTCGCGAAAACCGCGACCAGAGCCAGCGCCAACAACGTTGGGAAACGCTTCATCGGTGGTCTACTCCTGGATCTCAATCTCAGTGGTTTGCCCGTGTCGTCGCAAGTCGTTCATCGATCTTTGGCAGACAAGCAGCGCGGTTACCCAGTTGCTCCTCCGCAGCCGTCGGAACAGCATAACCGATTCGATCGGTAATGCAATCCGATTCCGACCTACTTCTAGCCCGCACCACCAGCCTCAGCCAGCGCATTCAGGGCGAGAGTAATAATCGGAATATCAGCTACGGCTCAACCTAATCGACCCCCTAAAAAAAAGCAAGGACTTGGCGGCGAATTTTCTGAGCCCGGAAAAGAAACGCTAGACACCAGCCCGTTGGGGGGCAGGGCTGCATCGAGCCCTGTTTTCGGCCGCTTGGCTGCCGGCCCTCCCGTTTCGTAGAATGCGGGTGATCGCTGAACGCTTTGGCCTACGTGGCCTCGTTTACGGGTGCAAAGCGGGCGAAACCGCCCAGCCCCTTCCGCTTAAGCCCTCTGGAGCAACTTGGCCGCCCCTGCGAGCGGCGCCGAACCATGGATGTTCAAATCGACGAGTTCCGCCAACGGAAACAGGCGATTCGGGAGCAGGCTCACACGAACCGCAACGAGCAGCCGGACAAGGAAGAGCTGAGCGAGGAGATTTGCCGTCGCTTCTGTGCTCTGCCGGAATACGCCGCCGCCGGCTGCGTGATGTACTACGTCGATGTTCGGTCGGAAGTCAAGACGCGACAACAGCTTCCGAACGCACTTCTCGAGTCGAAGCGCATCGTGGTACCTTACTGCGTCGACGGCGAACTGGAGCTCTTCTGGCTACGGTCGATGGACGAGCTGTCGCTCGGAGCCTACCGCATTCTCGAGCCGGGCGCGGAGTGGCGGGCCCGCCCTGAACGCAAGGTCTCCGTCGAGGAACTCGACTTGGTCATGGTGCCCGGCGTGGCGTTCGACGCCCGCGGCGCTCGCATGGGGCACGGATTCGGTTACTACGACAAGCTGCTCGAACACGCCCGCCCCGACGCTCCCCTCGTGGCGCTGGCCTTCGATTGCCAACTCTTTCCCGAGATCCCCACGCAGTCGCACGACATCTTCATGGACAAGATCATCACCGAGAGCCAGGTGATTTGTGGACAAGGACGTGCCCATGCCGGCTGAGCAAGCCGAAGTCGAGGACACCTTCGCGGAGGCCTTCCGCAGCCTCTACGCCGAAATTCTCGTCACCGGCCGCGACCGCCGCTGGCTCGACCATGGAATCCACGCCGCCACCGGACATGCCTCGAGCACGATCATGTGCGACTGCGAGGCCGGCCTCGACCGCTATGTTGGCCCGGGGGGCGACGAAACCTTCGCGACGCCTGACGGCCGGCCCGGCGCCGTGTTGCAGTTCCACGTTCCGCAATTCCGCAAGGACCGTGTACCGGCGCTGGAAAAGGCCCTGCTGGCGCGCATCAGCCAGAATCTGCTCACCTGTCCCACCTTGCGGGTGTTCAACCTGCTCGAGACGCCCGAATTCTACAAGCTGGGGCGCAAGTTGGCCTACTTTGGAGACGGCTACCAGTTCCGCGATGAGCGCTTCGGCCGCAACGTGTGGGTGGTGCCCATTCTGGCCGGTGAGTTCGTGATCGACCGTCGTTTCGGCTACAAGCCGGGACTGATGGGCGGCAACCTGTGGTTCATGGGCGAAACGGAGGATGCTGCTCTGTTGGCCGCCGAACGCGCTGCGGCCGCGGCCGCACAAACGCCCGGCGTGATCCAGCCTTTCCCCGGCGGTGTCGCCGCCAGCGGCTCGAAGGCGGGCAGCCGCTACTCGTTCAGCATCGCCAGCACCTATGAGGCTTTCTGCCCGACGCTCAAAGAAAAGCTCGGCAAGGCGTCTAGGGTGCCAGAGGGCGTGCATTCGATCCAAGAGATCATTCTCAACGGCCACGACCTGGCCACGATCGAGGCGGCCACCCAGGCGGCGATCGCCGCCGCGGTCGAGACGCCGGGGCTGGTGCGCATTTCCGCCGGCAACTATGGCGGCCGGTTGGGCAAGAACTTCATTTATTTGCATCCCGAACGGAAGCGGGCCGAACAACCCGTGTGAACTTCGTGCGGCCCAGAGGCGGAGGCCGCGCGGTTGGGAGCCACCGCGCAAGATGCACCTTCGTCCGCTGCTATTCGTCTACGGAACGCTCAAACCGGGGTTTGAGAATCACCGCCGCTATTGCGCAGGGAGCGAGCACGTGGGCCCGGCCTGGGCGGAGGGACGGCTGTATCCGTTGCCTCAGGGCTATCCGGCGCTCGTCGTTCCCCGCAGTGAGCTGATTCTGCTGGGAACGGACGACTACGATGCCGATGCTTGGAACCAACGGCGGTTGCTCGAGGATTGTCGCGCAAAGCTCCTGGGCGAGTCCTCGCCGCAGCCCGAGCGACTCGATCGGGCGTCAGGCGAGCTCCTCGAACTTGCCAGCGCGCAAGAATTCGCTGAGCTCGATCTGCTCGAAGACTTTCGTCCCGGCACGGCCAGTTCCTACTTGCGGGCGTTGATCTGGGTCGAAAATGTGAGTGGCGAACAGCTGCCGGCCTGGAGCTACGTTTGGCCGGGCGAAGTTCCGCCCGACGGCGAAGCGCTGCCTCACAACCGCTGGCCCTGATCTGCAATCCTCCCTTGAATGCCCCTGCTGCATGAGCCGCGCGAGCCTGTATATCGAGCTGTCCTGCCGCGCGTGCGGCTGGGCCGAACAGTGCAGCCCCGTGCGAGCCGGCGAATGGCTGGAGCGGGCCGGCCGGCCGCGCAAAGCGGGGCTGCCGGAAACGCCGATTCTGCATGAACTGTTGCGCGCGGCGGCCCCCTCACTCGTCTGTCCCACCTGCGGCAGTGCGGGGCTGAGCAGTCGCCCTGTCGCCGAAGAGTTCGATCTGCCGGGCGAGCGCCGCTGTGAAGCCTGTGGGCAGGCAATCCCCGCGGAGCGCGTGGCGGCGCTCCCCAAGGTCGCGTTCTGCGCCAAGTGCGCCGGCGTCATGGAGCGCGGCGGGGCGCCGGGACCGGCCGAGTATTGCCCCCGCTGCGGCTCGCTCATGGAGCTGCGCCCAAGCCGCGGCGCCGGCATCACGCGGTATGAATTGCGCTGCACCGCCGGGGCCCGTTGCGGCCGCTGATTCCTTCGAGACGACAGGGCAAGCCCTCATGGCGCGTGACAGCGAATCTCGCGAAGACCTGATGCGCGAGGCGACCGCGCTCGTCGTCCGTTGCGAGCTGAAGTTGCCGCAAGAACCCGAGCCGATCGTCATCGGCTTTCGCGGCGACGGGTGCGGCAGCGTCTACTGGGGCGAAGAGCCGGCCTATCACTTCAATACGCGCTGCGAGTTGCGCAGAGCCTATGTCCGGGGCCTGCTGTTCAAGGCCGAAGGGGGACGGCTGGTGAGCTTGCGGCGCGAGCGCAGCGGGGTTGAGGTGTCGCTCGTGCGGCACGAACTCGACGAGGGCGAACAGCGCTCCCAACTCACGGCCTTGGCGGGGCTGCTCGACCGGCTGCTGGCAGCTCTCCAAACGGGCCAGGCCGCGGTCGTTCGCCAAGTTCCGCCAGCAGTCGACGTAGCCGAGCGCGTGAGTCTCTGGCTCGCCTCGCTTCCGCGGCCAATCGGCGTTGCCATCGGGCCGCACGCTCGCTAATCTCCCGCCCCGCGAAGGCGCTCTGGGGACGCTGAGTTCGACCGCGGCGGCCCGTTCGCCCTGTTCGCGATATTTTTTCCGAAGGTGCTATTGACCGGTCCGGGGGGCGTCAGTATTTATCCGCCTCTCTTCTGCCGGATTCGAGACCGCTTATCGGGGCCGGGATAGGGAAATCAAGAGTTACGCCTCGCCAAGATGCGCGAGCTGAGTGCTGCGCCGTCGGGTATGGTCCGCAAGTCGAGAGCCAGCGAGTTTGCTCAAGGACGAGCAAGCAGGTTCTGGGCAGCCGACCAAGAGCGCCCGGCGGGCACCGCCAGCCTCACAAGGAGAGCCGTTTTGAACATGATGTCCAAGCTGTTCACCGGTGGTGTTGCCGTTAGCGTGGCGCTGGCCGCCATCCCGGCCCCGGCCAGCCCCACACGTTTTGCGGCCTCCGTCGCGCTGGCGACGCAAGCCGTGGGACAGGCGAGCAAGGCCAAAGAGTACGAGCGCCGCAAGGAAGCCGAACGGCTGCTGAAGACGGCGCGCGAAGCCTTGGCCGAGGGCAACCTCGAAACGGCCGAGTCGTACGTCTCGCGCGCCGAGGCTCTGGGGCTCACCTACTCCAAGCTGTTCCTGTTCGGCGACACGCCGCAGAAGGCCCGCCGGGACCTCGAGAAGCGCAAAGCCGCGCTCGGACGCAAGTCCTCGAGCGAGGAGCCGGCCGAGAAGGCCAAGTCGCCGCGAGCGCGCTCGGAAGCGACCGCACGGGCCGGCGCCAAGAACGCCGATCCCTTCGGCCAGGCCGACGGCGCAGAAGACGACGGCGAGACGCCGGCGCCCGTACGGCGGCGCCCCGAGCCGCTCACGCTCGACAGTGGCGCCGAGGAACAGTTCCTGCCGAACGAGCGGCCGCGGGACGATCGTCCCGTGCGGAACGCCCGCACCCTGTCGGCCGACGCCAGCGCCGACGGGAGTTCGTCGGACGCCCACTTGATCGCCGCGCGGCGCTTCCTGGCCGTGGGCGACGTCGCGCAGGCCCGCCAGCGCGTCGCGCAGGCTCGCCAACTCGGCCTCGAGTACGCGCCGGGCGACGACAACCCCGATCAAATCGAAACCGCGCTGCGCGACTTCGAGGATCTGCAAGCCCGCTCCAAGACCGAAGGCGGCTCCGACGCCATGCGGCGGATGCACGCCACGCTCCTCGTGGATCAAGCGCAGGCGCTGCTTCGCTGGAAGCAGTACGACGAGGCCGAGCGGTTGGCTGAAGACGCCACCCGCCTGACCAGTCGCGCTCCCGAACTGCAGACTCGCCCCAAGCAACTACTGACCCGCATCGCCCATGAGCGGCGCGCGAATGGTCAGTCTCCCGAGATGGCGGGCAACTCGCCCCCCACGGCCTCGCCGGCGGCGGCCAAGACACGCGCTCTGCGGTTGGCGGCCGAAGCTCGCCAGGCCTTGGGCCAGGGCGACCTGGACCGCGCCGAGGGGCTGGTTCGCCAGGCCGAAGCCTTGCGCGTGCCGGAAACGCAGTTTGGCCCAGGCGAGGATCGGCCGTCGTCAATTGCCCGGGCGATTCGCACCCGCCGCGGTTTGGAATCGTCGGCCCCGGCCGCCGTCAACGATGGGTTGGTGCTGCCTGCGGCCGGAACCCGCGCCGTCGGCGCCGATCGCAAGGTCGAGCAATTGCTGTTCGATCCTTCGAAGGACCAAACGCGCAATGCCGCAGCGCAGGCCGACGAAGTTGTGCCGGGCGACGCCGACCCGCTCGCGGACGATCCGTTTAGCGACACGGCGCCAGCCGAGCAGCCGCCGCTCTTTGGTCCGCCGGATCAGCCGGCGCAGCCCTTGCCGTCGCAACCGGAGCCAGGGCAAGCGCTCGCGCCCCCGGCCGACGCCCTGAGCAATCCGGCGGAGCCGCCGCCGGTCGACCTGCCGGCCACGGACGCCCCGATTCAAACCGCTCCGCCGGTGCAGTTGCCGGCTGCCGAGCCGCAGCCGACCGAGAGCCTGGGGCTGCAGCTGTACCGTGAAGGCGAGAAGGCCCTCAAGGCCCGCAATATCGACGCGGCCCTGAAGAACTTCCGTCAGGCCAACGAGCATCGGGCCGATCTCGACCCGGCCACGCTCGAGCGGCTCGACGGCCATCTCCAAATCCTCTCGCCGCCGGTGGAGCCCGCGCCGCCGCCGACGGCCAATTCGGGCGATCTGATTGGCGACGCGGCCAAGCGGCAGCAATTGCTCTTCAAGCAAGTGTCGGCCGACCTGGCTCGCCAGCAAACGGACGCCCGCAACCTGCGGGAGAACGATCCGAAGAAGGCCCTGGAACTGCTGACGCAGGCCAAGGCCCAGGTGACGGCCTCGGGACTCGAGCCACAGTATCGCGATCAACTGTTGCGGCGGCTGGAGATCAGCGTTCGCGACACCGAGCAGTACATCGCGGCCAATCGGGCCGACATCGAGTTGGCCGAACAGAACCAGGCCGTGCTCAACGACGTCGAACGCCGGCAACAGGTGCGCGTCGAGGTCGACGCTCGCCTGGCCAAGCTGGTCAACGACTACAACGAGCTGATGGACGAGCACCGCTACGCCGAGGCCGAAACCATGGCCAAGAAGGCCAACGAGCTCGCTCCCGACCATCCGGTGGTGAAACAACTCCTGTTGCAATCGAAGTTCGTTCGCCGACTCCGCCGCAACGAGGGGATTCTCGACCGCAAGGAAGACTCCGTCGCCTCGACGCTCATGGACGTCGACCAGGCCAGCGAGTTGACCGTGGGCGACGCCACGCCGCTGGTGTTCGACAAGAACTGGGATTCGCTCACGACCAGCCCCTTCCGCCGGCAGCAGGAGCAACGCCGCCGCCGCACGGAGAAAGAAATCCAGATCGAGCGCAAGCTCTCGAGCGAGGTCTCGATCAACTTCCGCGACAAGCCGCTCGGAGAAGTGATTGACCACCTTGCCAAGGTCACGGGCGTGCCAATCGTCCTCGACCAACTCGCCTTGCAAGAGGAGGGAGTGGAGAGCGACGCTCTGGTGACGATTCCGCTCGACACGCCCATCTCGCTCAAGAGCGCTCTGAATTTGATTCTCGAGCCGCTCAAGCTGAGCTACATCATCAAGGATGAGGTGCTCAAGGTCACCAGCGAGCAGAAGCGCGACGGCGACCTCTATCCGCGCACCTACAACGTCGCGGACCTGGTGATCCCGATCCCGAACTTCGCCCCCACGGGGCGCCTCGGTCTGGCCGCCGCTCTGCAAGCGGGCATGGCCGACGCCGCGGTGACCTGGAACGGCGGCGCCTACGGCAACACGAGCATGGCCGGCGCCAATGCGGGGTTCGTACAGAGCCAGGGAGACCAAGCGCTCGGCGCCTCGGGCACGCTGGCCCAGCCGGCGCCCGGGCCGGGCGATCGGCCCTACATGCAGCAGCCCGCCGCGACTGGTCCCGGCGGCCTCTCCGGCGGCTCGCAGGCCGACTTCGACACGCTGATCGACCTGATCGTAACCACCATCGCTCCCGATTCGTGGGACGAGGTGGGCGGTCCCGGCTCGATCAGTCCCTTCCCCACGAACCTGAGCCTGGTCATCAGCCAGACGCAAGACGTACACGAGCAGATCGTGGATTTGCTCGAGCAATTGCGGCGGCTGCAAGATTTGCAAGTGACGATCGAAGTGCGGTTCATCACGCTCGACGACAACTTCTTCGAGCGGATCGGCGTCGACTTCGACTTCAACATCGGCCCGGCCGTCACGCAGGCCGTGTTGGGCCAGAATCAGAACGCCAACTTCCAGCCTAGCCCGTCGGCCACGGTCGGTCTCACCAACGGCGTGGGCACCGGGCCCCCGACCTTCACCAGCGACCTCGACCTGCAGTTCCGTCAGGGGAGTTTCGGCTCCACGGTGCCGCAGTTCGGTGGGTTCGACGCCGCGACGGCCGCCACCTTCGGGTTTGCCATCCTGAGCGACATCGAAACCTTCTTCTTCGTGCAGGCCGCCCAGGGCGATACGCGCACCAACGTGCTCCAGGCGCCCAAGGTGACGCTGTTCAACGGACAGCAGGCCAGCGTGAACGACACCGCACAGCAACCGTTCGTGATTAGCGTGATCCCGGTGGTGGGCGACTTCGCCGCCGCCCAACAGCCGGTGATCGTCGTGCTGCCCGAAGGCACGCACCTCACGGTGCAGGCCGTGGTGTCGCCCGACCGCCGCTTCGTGCGGATGACGCTGGTGCCGTTCTTCAGCAACATCGGCGACGTGCAGGAGTTCACCTTTACCGGGAGCCAAACCTCGGCCGACTCCGAGAGCACGACGAAGAACAACACCGACAACACGACGACCAACAGCAAGAGCGCGAACACCAACCGCAATGGCACTACGGTGCAGTTGCCCACGTTCGCCTCGATCAGCGTGAGCACGACAGTGAGCGTGCCCGACGGCGGCACGATTCTCCTGGGCGGCATCAAACGCCTGCGGGAAGGCCGCACCGAACGCGGTGTGCCGATCATGTCGAAGCTGCCGTACGTGAACCGGTTGTTCAAGAACGTCGGTATTGGCCGCGAAACTCAGAGCCTGATGATGATGGTGACGCCGCGGATCATCATTCAGGAAGAGGAAGAGGCCAAGCTGGGCGTGACGCCGCCGCCCACACCGCCTACGCCGTAGCCGGCATAGGCAAGCGAACTCGCGCGAAAAACTCGATACGGCCTGGCAGCGCTGCCAGGCCGTTTTTCTTTGCGCTGGCGGAGAGGGGGATGAGAAGCTGTTTGCTACCAGACCATGCCCAGCCACAGCAGCACAACGATGATTGCGATCGCCAGCCCCTTCTCGCCGGCCCAGAACCAAAGGCCGAAGAGGGCGGCCAAGCCGACCAGGCCAAGCATCCAGCGTCGATGAGTCCGAGACAACCGGCGGTCGCTCATATCATGGTCGGGAACCGCATTGTTATTGGCAGTGACGGTCTCGTCGCCGGTTGCCTTTATTCCGCTCCCAACGACAGACGCGAACCAGAAGATACCGTCCGGCGACCGCGATCAAGAGAACGACTGGCAATGCAACCTGGACAGCGAAGAGCCAATTCGGCCGATCGGGGTCATAGCGGTCGGGGTCCCCGCGGACCAGCCGGGACTCAAAGATCTACGCGGGCAGCAGTGTGGCACACCACAGCGTGATTGCAAAACCGGTGAGGAATGCGCGGCGGAACACGAGCGCGACGATGGGACTTAGCGTCAGCACGGCCAGCCAACAGCCAAACGGATGCGCGACCAGGAGTCCGACGAGCGGAAACAGGGCGAGCAGCCATCGCAGCGAGTAGCGAGGCACTTTGCGAATACTCGTGGTCAAACGGCTCTATCGGATGTCGTGGCAGAGTCGTGCGGCGGGGGCTCGGGCGGATCGTCGTCGTCGGTCCAAGACCACGGCAACCCGACCGCGGTCAGCGCCGCGGGGCACAGATCGACGATGATCCCGAACAGCGCGCTCAGCATGCTTTCATCTTAGACGGCGGCCAGGCGCTCGTCAGCTTTCGCCCCTTGAACGCCCCGAGCGGCTGCTCCGCTAGCGTTCGTTCGGGTGTCCCCATTCGTAGTAAGCATCGTCGATGCCGTAGTAACTCGACAAGACAAGCGCGACAAATGTGGTCAGACAAATCACAGCGCCGAGCCAGTTGGTCCAGGCAGGGCGGAGCTCGAAGGCGACTACGAAATACACGAAGGCCGGAAGAGAGCACAGGGCATGGGTCGCCATTGCCCCCAGGTAGATCCAGCCCGCCCAGTCTTCGGCTTCGCACCAAGCTGCGAGTGCGGCCGAGATATAGAGTGACGCAGGCAACAGCCAAAGCACTTCGCCGAACCCCAGCCGCCCGCGGCGGCCGCGCAAGTATTGCGCGCCGATGATCGCGGGGCCGGCAAGGATGCCGGTGGCGAACCAGGCAGCACAATAGAACGACTGCCAGCGGCCCCCTTCGCCGGCGAGCGTGCCAGCGCGAGCGATCGCCAATCCCGCCGCCGCGGCGCCGGTGAGGATCAGTGCGTCCAGAATCGTCGGGCGACGAAACCGCTGCGCTGGCCCGTGAGCTGGCGCTGGTAGCTCAGTCATGGCTCCCGTTCCATTTCTCCGATTTCACGGAGGAAACAGCAGACCACGAACCGCACGCCTGCCTCCAAGTCGGGAAACTGGCCTTTGAACTCGCGGCGAAACTTTGCTTCGACGTCGTCGAGCAGGGCATCGGGAACCTCATCTAAGTTCCGGCCGATTGCTTGACCGATCTCCTGCTTCACCGACGTCCAGCGCCCCGGTGAGCGCCGCAACAGGCAGCCGCACTGCGGGCAGGTGGCGTCGGCAAAGTCTCGAGAAAACTCAATTCGCGCGTCTGCCCCGCAGAGCGGGCAGCGCTTCGACTCGCCTTCGGGAGTGCGCGAGGAAATGGTCATGGAGTCGAGTGGCACTCAAGGAGAACTCGATCGCGACCGATCGACCCGTCGAGCCCACAGAAACCCCACAACGATATTGGCGGCGCACACGGGGACAACCAGCCAAGCGGGCATGGGCCGAACAAATAGGCTTGCGATGAGGACGAGGATCGTTGCCGAGGTGGTGACCCGGAATGGCACGGTGAACCGATTGCGCGGATGTGGTCCGAAAATGAGGCTCAAGTCCTTCATCCTAGCAGCCGGGAAGGCGGCGGGCACCAGGTCAGCCTGCCGTACCTCTGATAGACCAATCGGTTGTACGACGCCGAGTCTGGGACGTTAGAATGCGGGCATGAACCGCGTCGCCAACGCTCTCGGTTTTGTTCTTTGCTCGCTAACGATCGTTGCCTTGATCGTATGGCTCCTGCTTCACGATCCCGATCCACGCGGCGACGACTTTCTCAGGGTCGCCTGGGTGATCTGCATTTGGGCGACGTTGCTTGGCTTTTTTTGGAAGCAGCGGAATGGCAAGCCGCCAAGCCCTGGGTAGTCGACGTAGCGCCGAAGGCGCGCTCACCCCGCCCCGCGCCGCGAAAGCAGCCCGTTCGCCACCAGCGCCACCATCAGCACCGTGCCGAGCACCAGCGGGCGGGCGTGGTCTTCGATCTTCATTTGGTTGAGGCCGATGTCGAGCGTCGTGAAGGTGAGCACCCCCAGCAGCGTGCGCCCCATGCTCCCTTGGCCGCCGAGCAGGCTCGTGCCTCCCAGGACGACGCAGGCGACCGCCTGCAGCAGCAGGTCGCGGTTTTGGTCGAGGCTCACGCTGCCGAGCCTGCCGGCGTTCACCAGTCCGGCTACGCCGCTGCCGAGCGCCGAAATCACCAGGCAGGCGACGACCACCTGGCCGCAGCGCACGCCTGAGAAGTAGGCCGCGCGGCGGTTGGCCCCCGTCATGTAGACCGAGCGGCCGAAGCGGGTGTGGACGAGCACGTAGTGCCCCGCGGCCAGCACCGCAGCGGCCAGCAGGGCGCTATACGGAATCATTGCCCGCGGCGAGAGCTCGATGCCGCGGTTCCCCAGCGTGTCGAGCAGCCGCGGCACGTCGTGTTGCACGCTCCGCGTGAGGTAGCGGGCAAGGCCGTAGGCGATGTTCATCGTGGCCAGCGTGATGATGAAGCTCGGCAGCCGCGACCAGACGACGATCAGACCCGAGAGGGCGCCGAGCAGCACGCTCGTGGCCAGGGGAAGGAGCAGCGTGACGGCCACGGCCAACGCGCCGGCCTGGCCGCTGCCCCCGGCCCCTGCCGCCCAGGGGCGCTCGTAGAGCCAGCCGCAGAAGCAGGCGGTCCAGAGGGCGATCATGCCAACCCCCAGGTCGATCTCGCCGCAGAGAATGACGAAGGTCAGCCCGGCCGAGGCGATCGCGAGCACCGAGCCCTGCTTGAGGATCTGCATCGCCGTGACGGGACGTAGAAAGCTCTCGCTTGCCAGCGCGAAGAAACCGGCGATGAGCAGCAGCGACACGAGCGGCGCCCAATCGCGGGCTTCCCAGCGGGCGAACCAAGCGCGGCCCACACGAGCGACGGGAGCGGACGAAGGAGCGGACATGGGAAGAGCAGATTGAAGGCGGGGAGTGCGAGTGCCGCCAGTGTAGAAAGCGAGGGCGCGCCACGCCACCAGCAGTGGCCGAAACGCCACACGTGCCGTTTTCGCCACGCGAAAGCCGCTATCGGCCGGCGGAGAAATTGACGGAGTGCCAAGGCGACCTAGCGTTGGCACATGGAATCGGCCGTGCTCGAACTGACGTTGCTCGTGCTGCTGGCCCTGTGGGGGTTGGCGGCGATGGCCGGCTTCGCGTTTTGGCGCGTGAACGCGTGACGCCCTACGGCCGGTCGTCGGCCGAGTGCCGCGCCCTACGTTTGGCGGCCAGTAGGCGCTCGGTGTAGCTCTCAGCGGCCGGTTGTTCGGCGGCCAGCTTGGACGCCGCGGTGGCCGCTGCCCGAACCGCGGGGGCAGGCGCATCAGCCAGGGCTGAGCTCAGATCGCCGCTAAAGGACGCCGAAGGTTCGAACCGCGCGGCCGTTCCTTCGAGCGATGCCCTCACTGCTTGCTTCGAACTCTTGAGGCGATCGAGGTACTCCGGCTGCGCGACCGTGCGAGCGCCGCGCAGTCGCGTCCAAGCGGCGGCGAGCCAGCCGTAAAGCCCCGTCGGATCGACCATCACGCGGCGATTGAAGACATCGCAGAAGAAGACGGTGGCGGCCAGCAGGGCACAGAGCGGCCAAGCCATGCGGCGGCTCTCGGCGAGTTGCAAGTCGCCGCGGAAGACATCGGTCGCGAGCGCCTGATCCAAAGTCCAAGCGCCGGCCGGCCCGCCGATGACCTTGCCGTCGCCGCCGCCGGTGGGCTGCACGCCGGCTAGGTCGGTGAGGAGCCGATCGTTAGAAGCCCGCTCGTTGTACTCCGCGGAGTAAGGCACGGTGATGCCGGCCCGCAGCGGCGCTCGCCCTGGGCCAGGCAGGATCGTGAGAAAGTAGGAGCCGGGGCTCGTGGCTTCGAACTCGCCTTGGTAGCGGCCGGGGGCTGTTTGCCGGATCGACACCGTCTTGGCCGTGAGATCGGGCTCGACCACGGTGGCCGTCATCGTGAGTGCGTTGAGGAAGCGGCTCTCCTCGTCGAGTGCGTTGAGCACCACGGTGGCATGTCCATCGCGCTGATCGACGGCGAGCTGGAAGCGGCCGTCCTGATCGGAGGGTCGCAGCGCCCAGCGCATCATTTGGGCGAAGAGCTTGTCGTAGCCGTTCCAATCGGGCCACTGCTTGGCCCAGCGGCGGCCGGCGTCGGTCGTCCAGGCCACGGCCCGCCCCGCGCCAAAGGTCCAGGCGGCGAGCAGCGTGTTCTCGCGCCCGGCAGGCACGGGAGACATCATGGCCAGTTCCACGAGCGGGCTCTCTTTGAGCGTGGTCATCACGAAGCCGGTCAGCGGCGGCAGCGCGTCTCCCAACCCGCGGAGGATTTCTTGATCCCCCACGACTGACGGCGTGAAGCCCTTGTCGTTTTCGTACACCACGGGGCGGGCCACGCGGCGGGCTTCGTTCACGAAGATCCGCGGGATCGAGCGCGGATTGTCGACGGAGTAAAACTTGCCGCCCCCTTGCTGGGCGATGTTCAGCATCCGCGGCCGATCGGAGCCCTGCCCCACGGCGACCGTGCTGACGGTGATGCCGGCCGTCCGCATTTGCTTGACGAGCGTGGCGAAGTCGGCTTCGTTCGTCTGGCCATCGGAAAGCACGATCATGTGCTTCACCGAGGCCTCGGTCTGCGCGAGAGAGCGAAAGCCCTCGAGCATGCCGGGGTACATGTCGGTGCCGCCGCCGGGGGTGATCGTGTTGATCTGGGCCGTCAATCGCTCGGGGGACCGCACCGACTGCATGGGCACCACGCGGTAGGCGGCCGAATCGAACGCCACCACTCCCACGAAGTCCTTAGGGCTGAGCACCTTGACCGCCTCACGGGCCGCGTTCTTGCTCAACTCGAGCTTCTCGCCCGACATGGAGCCCGAGCGGTCGATCACGAGCATCAGCGCGCCAACGGGCACGACCTCGGCCCCTTTGATCTGAAAGTCGACCGGCATCGCCTTCTCGAGCTCGGTGCCCGACCAGCCGCCGGCGCCGAAGCTGTTGGGGCCGCCCAGCATGACCAGGCCCGCGCCGAGTTCGCGGGTATTGCGCACGAGCAGCGCGATCTGCTGGTCATTGATCTCGGTGACGCGTTCCCCCTGGTCGTCGCCGGTGCGGGCCACGTTGGCCAGGATCACGAGGTCGTACCGCTGTAGGTCGGCCAGATTCTCGAAGAGCTCGTTGCTCTTGCGAATCTCGACCTCGAGTTCTTCCTGCCGCAAACGGTCGGCCAACACGTCGAATTCGCCGGGGCTCGTCCAATCTTCCACCAGCAGCACGCGGCCTTTGCCGCGAACGTGGGTGAAGCTCGTGGCGCGGTTGTTCTGGGCGTAGCGGTCGCCGGTCGGTGAATCGGGAACGAAGCGGGCTTCGTAGGTGTAGAAGTCGGCGGCGTCGATGCGGTCTTGAATCGAGAGTACGCGTTTGCCGGGGCCGAGGGTGACGTCTTCTTCGACCACCAGATCTTCGTGCTCGCCGCTGCGGCGCACCACGCGGAGCTTGCCATGGGCCGCCGGCGCCTGCTGCCCGGCCGGCGCTTGGTTGTGCAGCACCACGCGCAAGTCGAAGGGCGCTCCTTGTCGAATCTCGGGAGACAGCGCGACCTTTTCGACGGCAACATCGGGCTGCGGGGCCATGGAGACCGGCAACACGTCGATGCCGATGCCGGCCTCGGCCAGCGCGCGGGCCTGGCGGAGCGATTGCCCCAGGTTCTCGTTGCCGTCGCTGATGATTACGATCCGCTTGGCGGAGTCGGGCGGAAACGACGCCTGGGCCAGCTTGAGGGCGGCGGTGAGGTTGGTGTGCTCGCGGTCGATGGGGGCCTCGAACGCGGTGAGCTCGAAATCCCCTTCGATGGGCGGCACCTCGACCGCCGCCTCGCGGCCGAACACGATCACGCCGGCGCGATCGGCGCGGAGGCCGCGGCGGTGGGCGCGGACCGACTCGGTGACGAACTTGCGGGCGGCGTCCGACTGGTCGGAGGGAACGCTCAGGGAGCGGTCGAGCAGGTAGAAAACGGTGAGCCGCTCGTGGCGGCGGACCATTTCGGCCTCGGCCAGGGCCATCACGATCAACACGTATACGGCCGTGCGCAGGGCGAAGGCCAGCCAGCGGCGGACCGGCGACATGGCGGTCAAGCTGCGGCGGCCGAGCCACCACACCAGTGGGAGCCCCAGCAGCAACAGCAGATACCAAGGCTCGCCGAAGCTGATTCGATTGCCGAGTTCCACGCCGGCCGTCCTCTTATCCGGATCTCAGGTGCGAGCGTCTCATCGATTCTCACCCGTCCGCCCAAGGTTTGCCAGGGGCTGGTTTTTGCGCCGGTTGCGCGGCGTACGGAAGGTTTACCGGCCAGCCCCCGACCGCCGGCCTGACCCAGGCCCCGAATTGGTGCGCAGGGCAGCTCGGATTTCCTTGAAACCCACCCTGGGGCCGCCTACACTGAGGGTTTGTCTGGCGGACAAGGGGCCTACGGGCCATCCCTGAACCGGGTGCATGCTGCGTGCGTAACTATCGATACGCACGGCGGCTAGCGTCGGTCTGACGGGAGGTTCCGGAATTCCTGTCATCCGCTGAATCGAGCAGCAACACGCGCCCCGCATTTTCTTCTGGGCGCTTTTTCATCCGTACTTCTTCCCGTCTGAATCTCTCCCGAGGCACGCATGAGCACTGCCGTGACGCGTGACCCACAGGCTTCCTCTACGGCCACCAGCCGGGAAGCAGTGGTCGAAACCCGCAGCCTCTCCAAGGTTTATCGCGATTTCTGGGGCCGGCAAAAGGTCCGCGCGCTCAAGGCGCTCGACCTCGAGATCTATCGCGGCGAAATCTTCGGTCTGCTCGGGCCCAACGGCTCGGGCAAGACCACCACGATCAAGCTCATTTTGGGCCTGCTCTTCCCGACGACCGGCAAGGCGCTCGTCTTCGGCAAAGACGCCACCGACGTGCAGAAGAACGAGCAGATCGGCTATCTGCCCGAAGAATCGTACCTGTACAAGTTTCTGAACGCCGAGGAAACGCTCGACTTCTACGGCCGGCTGTTCGACATGTCGGCCCAGGAGCGGCGCGAGCGGGCCGCCCGCCTGATCACCATGGTCAAGCTCGACTGGGCCAAGAAGCGGCAGTTGCGCGAGTACTCCAAGGGCATGACCCGCCGCATCGGCCTGGCCCAGGCGCTGATCAACGATCCCGAGCTGATCGTGCTCGACGAGCCCACCACGGGCCTCGACCCCATCGGCACTCGCGAGATGAAGGACCTGATCCTCGATCTCAAGGCCCAGGGCAAGACGGTGCTGCTGTGCAGCCACTTGCTGGCCGACGTGCAAGACGTGTGCGACCGGATCGCGATCCTGTATCAGGGGGAGCTCAAGGAGTTGGGCCGCGTCGACAGCCTGCTCAAGGTCCGCGACGTTACGCAAATCCGCGCCTCGGGGCTCAACGACGCCTGCAAGGACGAGATTCGGGCGGCGATCGAGAAGCACCACGGCGACCTGATGCAGATGGACAACCCCACCACCACGCTCGAGGAGCTGTTCCTCAGCATCGTTCGCGAGAGCGAGGCCCGGCCCGGACGCCGTGCTAAGGGAGACGGCGCCTAGCGCAATCGAGCGGCCGACCGTTGCCGGTGACCTCTCCTTCCCAACTCGTCGCAAACGCGGTTTCTCGAGTGTGAGCCTTCCATGACCGTCGAACAGGACATTCCCGCTTTTCTCCAGTGGCTGCCGCCGGCGCTGCTGGGCTTCGCGCTGGCGGCCGCCGCCGTGGCATTTCTGGCGCTCGTGTTCGGCTATGTGATCGCCGCCGCGCGGCACGGACCCGTGGCGGCGGGCGACATCACCTACCGCGTGGTTTCGACCGGCGTCGCCGACCTGCTGCGCACCTCGCCGCGCCGCGTGTTCGCCATCGCCAAACTGGCGGTGCAGGAGTCGATTCGGCGGCGGGTGATCGTGGTGTTCGCCGTGTTCCTGGCGATCTTGCTCTTCGCGGGCTGGTATCTCGACGACTCCGTGGCCGATCCCGGCAAGCTCTACCTGAGCTTTGTGCTCTCCTGGACGAGCTACCTGGTGTTGCTGCTCGCGCTGTTTCTCAGCGTGTTCAGCCTGCCCAACGACATCAAGAACCGCACGATCTACACCATCGTGACCAAGCCGGTGCGCCCCGGCGAGATCGTGCTCGGCCGCATTCTGGGCTTCACGTTCGTCGGCACGCTGCTGCTGGCCTGCATGGGCGTGGCCAGTTACGTGTTCGTGGTTCGCGCCGTGGACCATAGCCATGGCGTCGTCGAAGTCGACGCCGCCGACGCCGCGACCGCCGGGCTGAAGCTGCGCTCCACCACCGACCACAACCACCGGCACGACGTGTTGACCGACAAAGACGGCAACTACGTGACCGACTTCCGCGAAGGGCACTGGCACGAGATCGAATCGCAGACCCGCGGCGACAAGACGAGCTACACCGTGGGTCCGCCCCTGGGCGTGCTGGTGGCTCGCGAGCCGCTCTACGCGGCGAAGCTCTCGTTTCTCGACCGCAACGGCAAGCCCACCGACAAGGGCGTGAACACCGGCAACGAATGGATGTACCGGAGCTTCATCGAAGGGGGCTCGCAGGCGGCGGCGATCTGGAGTTTCGAGGGCGTC
Organism: Pirellulales bacterium; assembly: GCA_044221365.1. GTDB lineage: Bacteria > Planctomycetota > Planctomycetia > Pirellulales > JBGAPH01 > JBGAPH01. Next base: position 85,151 of record JBGAPH010000022.1, on the reverse strand, counting down.
ACGCCGACGTTGTTCCCGCGCGACCGCTTTCCCGACGGCCTGCCGCTCGAGTTGACGATTCGCGTTTTCCGCACGCACAAGGGGAACATCGAAAAAGGCGTGGCGGGGGGCATCGTGCTCCGCAATCCGCAAACGGGCGTTTCGACCGAACAGCTCGTGTTCCTGGCGCGCGACTATCACGTCGACACGAAGCTGCTCAAGTGGGAGCAAAAGGACTCCAAGGGGAAGCCGCTCGACCTGATGAAGGACCTCGTGAGCAGCGACGGCAAGCTCGAGGTGATCCTAACCTGCATCGACCCGGCCCAGTACTTTGGCATGGCCAAGGCCGACGTCTATCTCAAGGCCCGCGACGCCTCGTTTACGTGGAACTTCATCAAGGGCTTCGCCGGAATCTGGAGCCAGATGGTGCTGGTGATCGGCTTCGGCGTGATGTACAGCACCTTCCTGAACGGCGCCGTGGCGATGATGGCCACCCTGGGCACGATCGTCGTCGGCTTCTTCGCCAGCTTCATCGCCCGCGTAATCCAAGGCACCTACAAGGGCGCGGAAACCGTGCCGGACGCCGTGATGGGGGGCGGACCGATCGAATCCTTGATTCGCATCGTAACACAAAAGAACGTGATGACGGCGCTCGAGGAGAGTCCGGGCACGACCGTGGCCAAGATGCTCGATCAGGGACTGCTGTTCGTGATGAGCGCGGTGGGCCGCATCGCCCCGAACTTTGGGGCGCTCGACAACTCCGATTACGTGGCCTACGGCTATAACATTCCCGCCGACATGGTGGGCGAACATCTGGTGACCGTGCTCGGCTACCTGCTCGCCCTGTTCGTGGCCGGCTACTTCTTCCTGAAGACGCGCGAGGTGGCCAAGTGAACCGCTGGTCCCGCATCCGCAAATACGGCCTCTACGGCGGCCTCATCGTGCTCCTGCTCGTCCCCATGGCCTGGCTCAGCCAGCCGGCCACCAGCAAGTCGACCGGCGGCAAGCTGGCCATGCTGCGGGCCGACTACAAGCTCAGCCAGGCGAACCTGGGGGAGATCGACCCGGCCAGCGCCACCATGCGGTTGGCCTCGCTGGGCATGGCCAACGTGGGCGCCAACCTGCTCTGGTCGCGCGCGAACCACTATAAAAAGGTCGAGGACTGGACGAACTTCCGCGCCACCCTCGACCAGATCATCAAGCTGCAGCCCAACTTCGTCGCGGTGTGGCGGTTTCAGGCCTGGAACCTGTCGTACAACGTTTCGGCCGAGTTCGACGACTACAAGGACCGCTACCACTGGGTGAAGGAAGGCATCAAGTACCTGTACCGGGGGAATGAGTTCAACGCCGACAGCCCGCGGTTGCAGTGGGACACCGGCTGGTTCATCTCGCACAAGATCGGCCGTTCCGACGAGCGCAAGCAGTTCCGCCGCATGTTCCGCCACGACGAAGACCTCTTCGGCGAAGACGCGAAGACCAACGAATACGACAACTGGCTCGAAGGCAAACGCTGGTTCGAGCGCGCCCACGACACCGTGCGGCGGATCAACAGCTATAAGGGCATGAACCCGTTGATCTTTCATGCCGATCCGGCGATGGCCCAAATCAACTCCTCGGACAACCTCAACGAGGACGGCGTCTATGGCGAGCGGGCCAAACAGTCCTGGCAAAAGTCGCACGACGATTGGACCCGCTACGGCGACACGATCCTCCCCACCACCTTCGGCTTCGACATCGCGCTCAACGATCAGGAGCCCATGGAGAAGAAGGCCAAGGAGCTGCGCGCCAAGCTCGACGAGTTGGCCCCCGGCGCCCGCGAGCAGCTTCGCGAGGAGAAGCGGGCCGTGCTCAAGCCCGAGGAGCGCGCCGCCCTCGACGTGCCCTACGAACAGCGCTCTCCCGACCAGCAGCAGTTGGCTGGCCCCGTTGAAGACAAAGTGCTCGTCTCGCACCTTGAAGTGGCCCAGCGAGCCCCCGAGGCCAAGCGGCTCGAGGCGCTGAACGTGGCCGACGAACTGGCCCGCGCCGAAGAATATGCCCATGGCGTGGAGCGGTACCGCAGCGTGGTGAACTTCAATTACTGGCGGACCCGCTGTGAGATGGAGCGCACCGACGACGCCATTGCGGCGCACGAACTGGTGCATTCAGGCAAGGAGAGACGCGCCAAGGCGGATCTGAAGGGCGCCAAGGAAGACTTCCAGGCGGGGCTGGCGAAGTGGAAGGTCGTGCTGGCGAAGTTCCCCGAGTTGCTCGATGACCGCACCACGGGCGAGGAGCTGGCTGGCGTGATCGAGGAGTATCGCACGACACTCGAGCTGCTCGACGAATCGTTCCCCGAAGACAAATTCTTCCAGGATGTGCTCAACCGCTACGGCAAACAGGCCGCCTTGGCGCGCGAGGAAGTGCCTGACGAACCGGCGGCGGCCGAACCCGCGGCGGCCGAGCCGGCCAAGTAAAGCAAAGCAGCGCTGCGGGGGGCGGGTTGGAAGCCGAGGACGTCGTTTCAGATGCAAGGGTTCGCCGACGTCCACTGTCATCTCTGCGCCGGCCTGGACGACGGTCCCCGCACTCCCGACGATGCGCTCGAAATGTGCCAAATCGCCTGGGGCGAAGGCACGCGCATGGTCGCCGCCACGGCCCATCAGAGTGAATCATGGCCCGAAGTCACGCCGGCAAGAATTCGCGAATCGGCGGCGACGCTGGCGGCCCAATTGGCTGAGCTCGAAGTGCCGCTCGAGATCTTTCCCATGGCCGAGGTCATGGTTTGGGCGGGGCTCGAGGAAGCGTGGGACCGCGGCGAACTGCTCAGCGTCGCCGACGGCGGCAAGTACCTGCTCATCGAGCTGCCGGGGGGCCTGTTTCTCGATCTGTCGTCGCTGATCGTGGCCTTGCGCGAACGCGGACTCACGCCGATCCTCGCGCATCCCGAACGCCATCCCGAACTGCTTCATTCTCCCGGCGTCATGCAGCGCTGGATTGAGCTGGGCTGCCTGGCCCAGGTGTCGTCGGGGAGCCTGACCGGCGAGATCGCGCCGCGCGACGTGAAGGTTCTGCGGCAATGGGCGGAGCGGGGGCACATCCACCTCATCGGCTCCGACGGCCACTCGGTGCGACGCCGGCCGCCGAAATTGGCGGCGGCGCATCGCATGTTGGCCGAGTGGATCGGGCCGGCGGCCGCCCGGCAGATCTGCGTGACCAACGGCGCCGCGGTGTTTCGCGGCGAGCCGATCGAGCCGGTCCGCCCAGCGCGTCCCGCTCCCCGCCGCGGCTGGCTCAGCCGCTTCTTCGAATAGCCGCAGCGCGAGAAGCGGCTGCCGTACGACCGGCAAGGCCGTTAGCCTCGGACCAAGAAATTTCGCACCCCCGCCAACTTGCAGCGATCGGCTGAAGTTTGCGTTGACTCTCCCCTCAGGGGAAGTAGGTTTGCGGTGGACCGCGGCCAGATGCGGCGGTCCTCCTGAACGCTTTTCACGACCTCAAAACTCCGGCCCGTTTGTGGCCGCTAATCGCCCGATCCGTGGCAGGCAGGCTCCCATGTTCAACGCAATCGCGCGATTCTGGCACGATGACGAAGGCACAACCTCGGTGGAGTACGCCGTGATGCTGGCGCTGATTCTGGTCGCCATCATCGGCGCCATCGGCAGCGTGGGGGGCCAAACCGGCGGCATGTGGGGCGGCATCAACACCGATCTCACGTCGGCCGGCTTCGGCAGCTAGTCTGCGGGGCGGCGCCCCTCTCCCAGGCCCACGAATAGCCGCCGCCATTGTGCCCAGAGTTCCGCTGGGTTCGTTACGCGATCTCGCCCTGCGCTGGCCAACCGCCCGCGCAGGGCGTTGTTTTGCGCTAGCTAGCCGGCCGATCAGCGCCGGCACGTCGGCCGGCTCCGCGGCCAAGAGGCCGTGTTGCTCCGATCGGCCCAGACACAGATCTTGTTGTCCGGATCGGGTGCGCTCGGAGAACACTGCGCCGTGCCAATGAGACCCAGACTGTAGTCGCCGTTGGCGTTGGGCGCTGCATTCGCCGAACCGGCAGGCGGGCTCGCGCTGCACGTCCCGCTCGAGGCGATAATCTTCGCATAGACCTTGGTGGCGACGGTGCCCAGCTTGATCGCGCCGCCGCCCTTGACGCACACCAAGTTGCCGTTAGCGCAGTCGCAAGGGGTCTCCGCTCCGATCGGGCTGGTGATTGAGAGCGCCATGCAGCTTCCTTTCGTTTCCTTGAAGCAACCAAAAACGGTGGAACCGTGTGGTTCCGATCCCGTTCAGGAGTCCGATGCCGCCTGGCCAATAGTGAGGACGATGCCGGTTGCCGTCGCGCACCAGCTTAGGGAGTTCCTGGCCGTCCCAGTAAACCTTGGTTAACCCGGTCTGATCGATCGCGAGGTCAAGCGAGTGCCGTGTGCCAGGTTCCGGCATCGGCACGCTCTCAAAGGCGAATCCTTCACTCCTGTGTCCCTCGCTCATCCCACTTTCGAACGCGTACCAATACAGGTTGAGTTTTCGCTCCGGGTCGTCGGCCGCCCCCGGGCTCAGCAAGATGGCTTGATGGCTCCAGGAGGCTGGAAAATCCTGGCTGGGCACGGCGCCGAAGAAAATGCCGCTGTGGTGGAACCATTCTTCTTGAGACAACTCGAGATGCAAGGTGAAGGGTCCTTCGGGAGGCTCCTTTAAGGTCAGCCACCCCGCGCTCTGCACAGAGGTGGCAATGTATCCGCCCTCATCTTGTGGATCGGGATCGAATTTGGCGCGCTCCGCAAAAGTTGCGTGATCCAAAAAGGGCGCAGGATACGCTGCGAGCAGATCCTTCACGATCAGCGGCTGGCGATACGACCGCACAATGCCTAACAGCACGATCAGCGCGAGCATGCCCAAGGCGACCACTTCGCCGCGCTTGAGCCGCCGCGAGCGATTGCCGGCGGCCTCGCGCACCAGCGTGGGCCGGACGGCAAAGGTGCTTCCCTGGACGTCGCTCTCGGTGCTAATTCCGCGCGCGAGGCGTCCCCGCACGAGTTCCCCGAGATTCGCGCCCTGGGCGAAGGGAGCGAGCCGCTCCGCCACCGCGCCCATCGAAGCGGTTCGCTCGCCCGGTGTCTTGGCCAGCATCTCTCGCAACAGCAACGCCAGGCCTTCAGGCACGTCGTCGCGGCGCGAACGGACATCGGGCGCCGCCGTTTCCAAGTGGGCTTGCATCCGCTCGAACGTGTCGCGCCCCTCCGCCTGAAACGGCGCTTGGCCGGTGAGCAGCTTGAAGAGCGTGCAGCCGAGCCCATAGACGTCGGTCCGCGCGTCGACCGCCTCCGCCCGCCACTGCTCGGGGGCCATGTAGTCGGCCGTGCCTGAGCGATCGCCAACTCCGCTGGCCAGGGAGGCGAGTCCCAGATCAAGCACTTTGACCTGCCCCGAATCGGAGACGAGCAAGTTCGAGGGCTTTACGTCGCGATGAACCACCTCGAGGCGATGGGCGGTTTCCAAACCCGCCGCGGCCTGGCGGACGACCTCGCAAGCTTCGGCGATGGGCAGCGGACCGCCGTCGAGCATCAGGCGGCGCAAATCGACGCCGGCGACGTGCTCCATCACCAGGTAGTGGTGCCCATCGGCTTCGCCCGCATCGTGGGCCAAGATGACGTGCGGATCGGCGAACTTGCCGATCATTTCCATCTCGCGATGGAACCTCGCGATGGCCTCGGCGTCGGCCAGCCGCTGCGGGGCCAGGAATTTGATCACGACCCGCCGCTTGAGCCGCACGTGCTGTCCCAAGTAGACGCTGCCCATGCCGCCCTGGCCGATGAAGTCGCCCAGCAGATAAGGGCCGAACTGCCGCGGAAAGGGCCGGGTTTCCACGGGCTCGCCCTGGCCCGGATCGCGCGCCTTGAGTTCGTGTCGGAGGAGGGACAGCTCCGCCGACTCGACAGGGGCGGTAGTCGTGTCGCCGCTGGTCTCGCCGCGAATAAGGCCGACAACCGAGTCGCTGGCGTCGTTATGGGCTTGGAGAAACTCCTGGCAGCGAGAGCACTGCCCCACATGGTGGGCCACCGCCACCAGGCGCTCTTCCTCGAGCTTGCCTACGCTCAGCGCAACGAGCTCATGGTTGGGAGGGCATCGGAGCGCTGGCTGATCCGCTGGCGTCTTCATGATTCGTCGCCTGGCGATTCGCTCTTAAGTGACGGATAACGCGCGATCTAATGACATAGACGGTTGCGAGCTTCAGGTCGTAGCGGGCTGCCAATTCGTGCGCGGTCGACGTGCCGTTCACCATTTCGCGGCAGATGATCCAATCGCGGTCGCTCACCTCGGCCCGCAGCCGGTCGATTTCTGCCTGACGCCAATCGAGGTCGCCCTCTTCTTCCCTGGGAGACGGCAAACTGTGGAGCCGAACCAGGGCCTCGGAGCCGCCCTCGGCGACGCCTACGCGGCGTTTCCGCCGCCGTTCTTCGTCGAGCGCCTTTCTTGCCGTAATCTGCCGCAGCCAGCCGCGGAACGTGTCGGTGTCTCGATCATGGCGGTACTGCTCGAGATTTGCCATCACGGCGGACAGCACCTCTTGGACAACGTCACGGGCGTCGTTCGGCGGCACTCCGTATTTCAGGCACCACGAGTAGATCGTGTTCGCGTACTTGTCGACCAACTCATTCCACGCTGACTGGTCGGCGGCGACCGCCTTCCGCAGCAGCGAGGTCGAGGTCCCGCTCAAGCCATCGTGCGGCCCTCTACCATCATTAACGTTTGGACCTGTCATGATTTTTCCAAATCGGTTCGGAGGCAGATCCTTCTGATGCTAACGACCGGGCTTTCTCCGGCAACAGGGGGGCGTTTTCAAAATCGTGTTAGGTCCGAACGTTAATAGTAGTAGGGAATGCAATTTCCCTCCCCACAGTTCATGTTTGCGAGGACCGGGCCTCCGTGGGCCGCCCCGCCTCGGGGCGGCCCACTTTTTCGACTCGCGTGAGCGGCAAAACCGTTCGGAGGCGAATTGTTTTTGTGTAGGGTATGCGTGTTGCGTATCTTGGCTCTGCCGGAGGGAACTCGTTGCCGGGTAAGGCGTACGAGCTCCCTTTTCCCGTCATCGGGTCGCGCGCTCGGTTCTACGTCTTGCCGGGTGCAACGATTTGATTGCGGCTTCATCCGCTGAGGCATACGATGGCGCGGGCGGGCGCCATCGGAGCCAAGCGGAGGATCGTCGTGCGGGTTTCCCTAGGACTATCGATTCAACGAGCTTTCGTCGCCCTCGCCTGCCTTTTGGCGGTCGGCGGTTTCCCCGGCCCTCTTCTCGGACAAGAGCTCTCGGTGGGAACCGCTCAGGTAGAAATCACGCCGCCGCGCGGCATGCGCATGTGCGGCTACTTCTTTGAGCGTCTGAACACCGGCACGCACGACCCACTCTGGGCCAAAGCCCTCGTCTTCCAGCAGGGCGACGTGCGGGCAGCGCTGGTGTTCTGCGATCTGATCGGGTTGCCGCGCGCGGTCACGCAGCGGGCGCGCCGCGACGCCGCGATCAAGACGGGCATTCCGGCCGATAACATTCTGGTCGCTGCCACCCACAGCCATACCGGCCCGCTCTACTTTGACGCTCTTCGCGACTTCTACCACTCCCAGGCCGTGGGGCATTTCGGGCAAGATGCGGCGGAGCCGGTCGACTACTCCGCCGTGCTAGCCGGCAAGATCGTCGCCGCGGTCGAGGCCGCCCACAACGCTGCCAAGCCAGCAACGCTGGCGGCGGGCATCGCTCAACAGAAGGGCCTGTCGTTCAACCGCCGCTTTCATCTCCGCGACGGCTCGGTGGTCTTCAATCCCGGCAAGCTCAACCCGAACATCGTTCGACCCGCCGGTCCGATCGACCCGGATCTTGGGCTGGTAGCCGTGCGAGACGCCGCCGGCCAAACCGCGGCCGTGCTCGCCGTGTTTGCCCTCCATCTCGATACCGTCGGCGGCGCCGAGTATTCCGCGGACTACCCCTACTACCTGGAACAGGGGCTGCAAGGGGCGCTGGGGCCGCGCGTGGTTTCTTTATTCGCGGCCGGAACCTGCGGCGACATCAATCACATCGACGTGACGCACGATCGCCCCCAGGGCGGTCAGGCCGAGGCCGAGCGGATTGGGAGCGTCCTAGCTGCCACAGCAACGAGCGCGCTCGCCAATTTGCCCCCAATCGCACACCCTTCGCTGGCGGTGCGGCGGGCGATCGTCGAAGCGCCGCTGCAGACTTATCCTCCAGAGCAGCTCGAAGCCGCCCGCCAACGGCTGCCGGAGGTCGGGCGCCGGCTGATGCCGTTTCTGGAGGAGGTCGAGACGGTCAAAATCGTGGATCTCGAGCGTCTTGGCGGGCAGCCCAACTACCCGCTCGAGACCCAGGTGTTTCGGCTCAGCGACGGGGTGGCGGTCGTGGGGCTGCCCGGGGAGGTCTTCGTCGAGTTGGGACTCGCCATCAAGGCCGCTTCGCCCTTCCCGACGACGCTTGTGATCGAGCTGGCCAACGACGACCCGGCCTACATTCCCACGCGCAAGGCCTTCGCCGAGGGGAGCTACGAAACGGTGAACTCGCGGGTGCAGTCGGGGAGCGGCGAGCAACTCGTCGAGGCGGCGGTGCGGCTGCTCAAGGAGCTGGCGGTCCCGCCCGACAAATAGCCTGGCAAACGCACGCGATATTCGTCCTATCAGTATGCTAAATAACGACTTACGTTACTTCCTGCCGGCGGGCCGGCTGTTTGGGGAATTTCTGTGTAACACTTTGCTCCGCTCTTCGCTGGTGCTGTTAGAGACGGCAAACAGCCCGCCACGGTGGCCAGGGCCGCCGTGGCGAACGAAAGCGAGAGTGAGCAATGAAAAGCCTCTGGACCAAGTTTTTGACGGGCATCGCGGTTGCTGGAACGTTGATCGGCAGCACGGCTTCGGCCGCCGGCCATAAGGGATTTAGCTTCGGGGGCGGCGGAGGCGGCGGCGGAGGCAACTCGATGCGGTCGCAGAACTTCAGCGGCAACCTGGGGAACACCCTGAAGATCAACTCGAACCTGAACCAGAACCAATTCAAGGCCCGCACGCTGGGCAACGTTTCCGGCAGCCAATTCCAGAGCCTCTCGAAGGGCCTGAAGGCGGGCAACCAGTCGTTCGGCCAGAAATTCGGCTCGCAGATCGGGACCAACCAGAACCAGTTCAAGGGTCTGCAGCGCGTTGGCCAGCTCAACGGCCAGAACGGCAAGTTGCTCAACCAAATGTTCCACGGCGCCCAGACCTTCCAAGGGAACAAAGGCCTGCAGCAGGTCAATGGCCTGCAAGGGCTCGTCGGCGGCCAGTTCGGCAAGCAGCAGTTCAACCCCGCAAAGTTCAATGGCCTGACCAAGCAGAACAACTTCTTCGGAAGTTTCGGCAATCACTCCAACAAGTCGAACAAGAGCTTCTGCTTCGGCAACAGCGGCTGGTGCGGCTGGAACAACTGGTACAACCCCTGGTGCTACCGCCCGTACTGCTACAACTACAACTCCTGCTACGGCTACCCGTACTACTGCGGCTACCCGTACTACAACAGCTACCCGGTCTACAACAGCTACCCGGTGTACAACAACACGACCTACGTCACGCCGGCCCAGCCGGTGTCGACGGAGCCGGCTCCGCAGCTCCCCTTGGCTGATCTGCTGCTCACCGATCTGCGGTTGATGGATCCGGGCAACGGGACTGACTTGGGCCCGCGGTTCCTGCTCACGGTCGCCAACCAAGGCCCCTCGGTTTCGCCTCCCTTCCAAGCGGGGATCGCGGCCGCGGTCAGCCAGGAACAACTCGGCTCGGCCGTGAAGGCGGCCGCCCAAGTGGGTCCGATCCAGCCTGGCCAGACCACGACGGTCGAGATTCGGCTGCCGGTGCAAGCTCTCGGCCTGCCGAGCCCCAACGGCCCGACGCTGTTCGGAGTGCTGGGCGTGTCGCTGGATGAGCTGAACCAGGTGGACGAGCTCGACGAGCAGAACAACGGGGCTCTCGTGAATCGCGACCAAATTCAGCCCCTGCAAGCCGCCCCGACCTCGGCCCCGCAAGGCCCTTCGGCCAACCTGGCCGGGAAGGGCCCGAGCGTTCCGCCGATGCTGAGCCTGCCCCCGCAGTAACCTTGCCACGAACTCCCGCCCTTCTCCACCGCGGCGATCCCCAAGCGAAAGCTTGGCGGGTCGCCGCGGTTTTTTTGTTGGGCGATGTGCGACGTGCTGATGCGAGCAAAGAGCGAAGCTAAGGCCGCGCCACCAGGTTTCCGCTCAACCGCTTCACCAGCCGCCGCATCTCCAGGATGGAGAGCGTGCTCAACACCTGCGGCGTGGTCAGACCGCTCTTGGCGATCACCTGGTCGATTGTCAGCGGGTCGAGCGTGATCGTGCCGAGCACTTGCTGTTCGATTTCGTTGAGCAGCAGTTCGGCCGGATGATGGATCGGCGGGCCTTCGTCGGCCCGCGGCGCGGCCTCGACGAGCGGCCCCAGCTCTTCGAGCACGTCGTCGGCCGATTCCACGAGCTTGGCGCCATCGCGAATCAGCCGGTGGCAACCGTGCGACATGCGATTGTCGACCCGCCCCGGCACCGCGAACACCTCGCGCCCTTGCTCCATCGCGTGTCGCGCCGTGATCAGGGCCCCGGAATGCACGGCGGCTTCAACGACAATAACTCCAAGGCTCATTCCCGAAATGATCCGATTGCGTTGCGGGAACGAGCCAGCGACCGGCGCTGCCCGCACAGGCGTTTCGGTGATCACGGCCCCCTGGGCGGCCACTTCTTTGGCCAACTCCGCGTGCTCCGGCGGGTAAATGTCGACGAGTCCACCCCCCAGCACGGCCAACGTGCGGCCGCCGGCGGCCAGGGCGCCGCGATGGGCCGCGGCGTCGATGCCGCGGGCGAGGCCGCTGATGATCGTGAGCCCAGCCCGCGCCAGGCTGGCGGCCAGCCGCTCGGCCTGGGCAAGGCCGTACTGCGTGGCATGCCGGGAGCCGACGATGGCGATTCCCAGGGCGTCCTGCGGCGCGAGTTCGCCGCGGACGAACAGCAGCCCCGGCGGATCGGGGATCTCACGGAGCGACCGCGGGTAGTCGTCCGACTCGAGCGGCACGAGCGCGATGCCGTGCTGCCGGCAAACGGCCAATTCCTGCGCGACGTCGATCTCCTCGAGCGCCGCTGCGATCCGCAGGCTCAGCTTGCGGCCGATGCCCGGCACATCGCAGAGTTGGGCCGGCGGCGTCCGCAAAATGGCCTCGGGCGAGCCGAAGCGGGCCAGCAGGGCCTGCCGCAGCCGCGGGCCGACACCGGAAACCAAGCTCAGTCGCAAGACTGCTTCGAGGTTGGGTTCGGCCATGCTCGCGTCTGACCCCGAGGAATTCGACCGAAAACGCGCCCGCTACGGCCGGGCGCCTCAGAATCCCCCTGCGGCAGGGCGGCGTCAAGCGAAGGCGCGACGAAGGCTCCGTCACCGGGACACGGCTGATCCGTCTCCAACCTTCGGCGCAGCGGGCGGTGCCGGTGACTGCAAAAACCCGCTCCAAAGGGCATTGCCGGCCGGTGGGAAGGCCGCTAAACTATTGAGTTTTACGCCCTTTGGCCCCGGCAATTTCGCCGCGTGGGCCGGGCGCCCTTCCCGAGGAGACTCCGCGGCTGACGCGGTGGTGGTGAACGATGTCCAAGACGACCTACATGGCCAAGCCCGGCGAACTGGAAGCCCAATGGTGGCTCGTGGACGCGGCCGATCAGGTGGTAGGTCGCCTGGCCGCCGAAATCGCCACGGTGCTCATGGGCAAGCACCGCCCCACGTACACCCCGCACGTCGACACGGGCGACTTCGTGGTTGTGGTGAACGCCGAAAAGGTGGTCTTCACCGGCCAGAAGTGGCAAAAGAAGCAGTACAAGTGGTTCACCGGCTATCGCGGCCTCCGTTCGGAGACTGCGGCCGACCGCCTGCAGCGCCGCCCCGAAGAAATCCTTCGCGAAGCGGTGCGCCGCATGCTGCCCAAGAACAAGCTGGCCAGCAAGATGCTCGACAAGCTCAAGCTGTACGCAGGGGACCAGCACCCGCACCAGGCCCAACTTCCCCAGCCGCTCGAACTGCCGGCCAAGGCTTAAGGCGTTCGCCGCTCGGCTCTCCCAAAATCATTTCCTTCGGACCGCATAGGCTGCAGTCATGGCAGATACGAAGACCGCGAACGACATTCTGGGCACCGGCCGCCGCAAGACCTCGGTGGCGCGCGTGCGGCTTCGTCCCGGGTCGGGCGTGATCACCGTGAACGGCCGCCCGTTCGAGGAGTACTTTACAATCGATCAGGATCGCCGCAACGTGCTGGCCGCCCTCGACGGCACCGGCCGCCGCAACGATTTCGACGTGTTGATCCGCGCCGACGGCGGCGGCAAGACCGGCCAGTCGGGCGCTTGCCTGCTGGGCATCGCACGGGCTCTGAAGAAGCTCGATCAGGACGCGGAAACGGTCCTTCGCCAGCAAGGCCTGCTCACCCGCGACGGCCGCATGAAGGAACGCAAGCACTACGGTCTCCGCGGCGCTCGCCGGGGAACGCAGTTCTCGAAGCGTTAACGCGGAACCCCTGCGGATGCGCCCTTTTAGTCAATGACGGGGGGTATCCGCGCCGCTTTGCGCGAGCACTGCTGATCTATCGCAATCGGTCCGTCACGATTCTTGTCCCCCGGCGACTCGCCGGGGGCTAATGGCTTATCTAGGCCTTAATCAAGCGTATCGGGCGCGTCGTTGTTGGGGGAGGGATTTGCGCAGCGGGGTTGGTCCGCGGCGGGTGGCGGTGGGGTGCGGTTGGTTGGGGTTGTGGGGCGGAAGCGAGGTTCCCTTCGGGGTTTGGCGGTGACGGCGGGCTGAGTCGGGCGGGCGCCACGAGCGCCTTGGGTTGTGTTCCGGCGGCGTCGGCCGTACGACGGCGCCGGAACGATGCCTTCAGCACCGCAGCGGATACCCTCGCGCCGGCGGCCGCAGCCGCTCCGCCAGGCGAAAGAACTCCGGCAGCCAGGCGTTCCAGGCCAACAGCCGCACCACGATGGCCGCCCGTCTTCACCACCGCCGCCGGCAACCGCATCCAGGAGTTCACGAAGCTGCGGAACCCAGACCAACAGCCGTTGCTTCGCCGCAGGCAGGCGCCGCGCGCCGTGCTGCGCGCGGGTTGCGGCGGCTCCGGCAGCGAGAGCCGCCAGCCACGCTTTGAGGTTCCAAGCCAGCGAAGTCATCACCATGTACGCTTCGTTGGACAACAGGTCGACCGGCGTAAGGCGCACCTCCTTCAATCCGCGCCAGCACGTTCTCCTGCTGACACCGTTGGTTGGCCGAGAACACGATCTGCTCCGCCGCGCTCTCCCAGTCGTTGGTGAGATAGAGGAAGTAGCGATAGTCCTCGAACAGCCGCCCCTGCCGCGGCTCGCTGACTTGCAGGTTCTTTGCGGACGATCACCAGCCGATAGGTCGTGCGGCAGGGCCGTCGCCGATAGGGCCGCTCGGCCACTTCCTCGTCGACCAGGCGGAGGTCCTTGAAGCCGCGCTGCTCGACGAGCTGCTTGACCCGCGCGGGCCGGGCCCGCGATGGGCCGGAAGCCGGGGTTTTCGCCGGCCTTTTCAAGGGTTTCCAGGCCGTGTCCGGCAGATCGTCGGCCTCCACGTGCTGCCCGGCGGTGACGTCCAGGCCGAACACGAACCGCACGTCCCCTGGGCATGCCAACGATCGAGGTGCGGCGGTCTGCGAGAAGTCGGTGTCGCCGCGGAGCAAGATCCGCCGGAAGCCCGCCGCGCGGCACAGCCGGGCACTGGTCGAACTGCTCCGCCGCGCCTTCGTGGCTGGGGCGGTTGCCGCTCCGATTGACCAGCCGCAGCACCTCGCCCGTGTTGGCCAGGGTGAGCACCAGCGGATGATATCCCCACCGGCCTTGATAGTTGAGGTCGATGCCCTGCTTGCACTCGGCCGCGGTTTCCACCAGGGTTCCGTCGGCTTCAACCAGCGCTTCCGCGAAGAACTCGGGCGGCTGCTCGCTCCACACTGGCGGCGCCGCGTCGTAGGCCTCGTGGCGCCGCTTGCAGGTCGGGCGCGGGTGAAGGCGTGGTGCAGTCGCCCGCCGTGGTCGGATCGGGAATCCGCTCGGCGCCCAACAGATCGAGATAAGCCCGTCCCGCCGCGCAGCTCGAGGTCCTCGAGCCGCGCCCCGCAAAGCCGCGTTGTAGGCCAGGTTGAGCACGTGGTCGCCTCGTGATACGGCAGATGCACCTTGAACAGCTGCAGCCGCTCGTCGATCGCCTGCGCCAGGCCGAGCCGCCGCCGCACCAACTGCTGCACGGCCGCGAGGCCGCCATAAGACGTGCCCACGCCGCGGCCCGCCAACTCGAACTGCACGCCGGGGCTCCGCAGCACCGGCCGCGAGCGATCCGCGGGATAGCGGTTCTTGTCCAGCCGCCGCTCCGCGCCGCTTGCGGTCGGCCAGCCGCTCGTCGATAATCCGCTTCACTCGAAACTCCTTCGTCGGGGTTGGCTTCATGAGCTTCGTACACCCATGAAACCCCGCCCACGCCCGAAGGATTTCGAGTTTTTTTACGCCCCCACCCCGCACGACCGCCGACGGTACGCTTGGTTAAGGTCTAGGCCGCGCCACTGCCACCAAGAGACTGCCGCGCCCCAGCCACCCGGTTAGCCGGAAGGCCAAGCGTGCAGGGGCCGCGAGGTCGCACTGCACCTGACCGAAGATGGGATGGCAAACGTCGTAGGCGTTGCAGATCAGCACTTCGTAGCCGGCCGATCCCAGCAATCCCTGCAGCACTGGCCGCGTATAGGCCAGCATGTGATACGGCGGCTGCAAAAAGCCGTAGTGGGCGCCCCAAGGATTCAGCTTTCGCAGCGTGGGGACCAGGCCGTTGTGGTTGGGGACGTCGAGGTGCAACAGCCCCCCCGGCGTCAGTGTCTCCCGGGCCTTGGCCAGGTACTCGTGCGGATTCAGGCAGTGCTCGAGCACCTGACTCGAGAAGATCACGTCGAATTGCCGCTCGACCGGACGCTGCGTGAAATCGCCCAGGGCGATCGGCAGGCCGATCTCTTGCGTGAAGGCCGTGACCTCGGGGTTGATGTCGAGGCCCGCCCAATCGACGCCTAGCTCGCGAAAGGCGGCGCAGAAGGCGCCATCGCCGCAGCCCACGTCGAGCAGCGACTCGAGTGGGCGGCCAAGCGTGCGTTCGTAGAACTCCTTGCGCGCTCTCGCCAGCGGGCGAGCGCTCTCCGCGCGACGCTGGTGCATCGCCAGCATGTTGCGGGTGTATTCGTCCCAGGTGCGGATCGACTGGCTGCCGGCGACGGTGGGGTCGTCGTCTTCGACCAAGGGCTGCACGTAGGCCAGGCCACACTTCCGGCAAGCCCCGAACGTCAGCGGTCCGCGGCGCCGGGCGGGACGAAAATCGGGCGATGCGCAGACAGGGCAAACTTCAACCCTGCGGGCCACGGAGCTCATGCAATAAATCCGCTCGGGAACAAGCTGAACGACCAGCCCCCACCTCTGCTGCTTAGATTCTAGCCTGACGAATGCCGGTCTAACCCCGGATTTTGGCTCCGACCGTCAGGCGATTTGCTGGTTGGCCGGACGAGGCGGACTGCCGGTAAAGTCGACCCGGCAAACCGGCCCCAGCGTGTGCTCGGGCCACACGACCAATGCGCTCGCCCAGGAAAGCCCCACCCCAAAGGCGCTCAGCACCACCCGCATGCCGGGGCGCAAGCGGCCAGCCAGCCAGGCGTCGGTGAGGGCGACGGCCACCGTGGAGCCGCCGGAGTTGCCAACGTCGTGCAGCTTGTAGTGCAGTTTCTCGCGAGGAATCTTCAGCTTTTTGGCCGACGATTCGATGATCATCTCGCTGGCCTGGTGGAAGATGAACAGATCCACGTCGTCGACCGTGAGGCCAGCCTTGGTGAGCAGGTTGCCCACTGCCTTGGGCACCATCTTGAGCGTGAACATGAAGATGGCGGCGCCGTCCATGTACATGTCGTCGCCGCGGCGGACGCAGCCGTTCTTGTCGGTCGTCTCCTGAGCCGACTCCGGCGTGCGCGGATGACGTAGACCGCTCGTGGGCAAGATCAAATGCTCGTGCCCCGAGCCGTCGGTGCCGAGCTCGAACTGCACGAAGCCCTGCCCCTGGGGCACACGTTCGAGCAGCGTGGCGGTGCCGGCGTCGCCGAAGAGCGGCACCACGGCGCGGTCCTGAGGATGCAAGAGCCGCGTCGGCGTTTCGCCCGTGAGCACGAGCGCCCGCTTGGCTAGGCCGGCCACGAGTATGCTATGAGCCGTGGCCAAAGAGTACACGTACTGCGAGCAGCCGAGGTTGATGTCGAACGCGGCGCAGGTGGTCGGCAGGCCCAGCCGCTGCTGCAGGATGCAGGCGGTGGTCGGCAATAGATAGTCAGGCGTCTGCGTGGCCATCAGCAGCAGATCGATCGACGCCGGATCGATCGCATGCGCCGACAACAGATCCTGTGCGGCGCGGAACGCCAGGTCCGAGGCGCAGGTCTCGGGCCCCGCCACGCGGCGCTCGAAGATGCCGGAGCTTTCGGCGACCTTCTGCATCGCCTCGGCGCCGAACCGCTCGACGAGCTGCCCATGGGTCAGCCGGTTCTCAGGCAAGTAGTAGCTGGTGGCCAGAATGGCGCTGGAAGTCATGGCTGCGTCGATCGAGGAGAGATTGGAACCACGAAGGCACGAAGACACAAAGCAGATTTGGTTCCCGCCAAGACGCAGAGTACGCAAAGCTCGAGTTTCATGGCTTTGCGAGCTTTGCGCCTTTGCGAGAAACGCCTGTTCCTAAAACGGTCCGCCGAGCGAGACCCAGCGGACGAAGCGGTCCATCGGGAAGAGGCCGTCCCAGGGGCTGTCGAAAAAGGTCATGCGGCCGAGGTCGGGGAAACGCTCCGCGCCGTGGGCCGCCGCGCGGCGCGCGAACTCCAGCCGCCGCGGGCCGTCGAGCGCCAGCCCCACGGTTTGAATCCCGTGGTGGGCAAAGTCGGCCGCGGCCAACACGTCGTCGATCGCGCGTACGGTGATCACCCGCGAGTAGCATGGCTCGGCCAAGCCGCGCACGCCTAGCTCGTCGTAGAGCACGGTCCACTCGGTACCGGAGGACCGCCACACGTCGCCGGTCAGTTCGTAGCGAATGCGGGCACTCTCCACCTTCGCGGCCGTGCCGGAGTCGATCGGGGCCTTGGGAATGCGGATCGCGGCCTTGGCCATTTCTTCGGCCAGGCGTTCGGCGAAGCCGCGCGGATCGCACTCAGCCCCGCCCCGCTCCACAAAGATCGTATGCGGCGACGCGCAGGCATATTGATCGAAGACCGACGAGTCGGTCGCGGCGCCGCGCGCCGTGCGCTTCACCAGCCGCGGCGTGGCCAGTCGCTCGCGGCCGATCACCATGAACGACAGCTTGGGGCCGAAGATGATGTCTTCAGAGCCATAGCGACGCGGCAACGCCAGGACCGATTCAATCGCCTCGCGGCCCCCCCAGGCCAGCCGCACGTCGGCGAGTTGCGAGAGCTGCGCCGCCGCCTCTTGGTCGTCGCGCGGGAAATAAATCACCGCGGTGGCGGCCAGCAGATCGTCGCCACGGAGCACACGGCCCGACGGAGAGGCAATCTCGAGCCCGCGAAAAGTCTCGAGCAGCGCCGGCAGCACGCTCGAAAACGTGCTCGCAGCCTTGAGCAGGTTCGCGTTGCGCGTGACCATCGACTGGGCGAGGGCCAGCATGCCCAACAGCGGCACGTTGCCGGCCAGCCAGTGGCTTACCAGCCCACGTGGCTCCGCCATCAGCAGACGGCGGTTGCTGCCATCCTCGGGGCGGAAGCCGTCGAGAAAGCCGCGCGCGCCGCGGAGCGAGCGATCGGCCGTGTTTCGCATCGAAGGGGCTTGGCACCAACTCGACAGGAACTGCAGTCCCTGCTGCCGCAATGGGCCCAGCGGCGAATCGGGCGCTGCCCAGCGGCGGGCCGCCGCGCCGATCAGCGCAATGATCTCGTCGGTCGTGTAATCGTCAAGCCGCGCGCGGGCAGCCTTGAGGCGGTCCGCCAGCGCAGGCAAGTCCTCGACCTGCGGGAGCGATTTTAAGTCGATCGGCGCGAGAAAGTTTCGCGGCGTGTAGTTGGCTTGCCCGTCGAATAGCAGACGCACGTCGGAGGGTGGCGCAGCTTCGGTCGATTGCTGCGCGGCGGCGCGAGCGGCACGCGGCCGGGCCACTTTCTCGCTCATGATGTCGCCGCAGCCGCGCACCTCGGCCTTCTTGGCGCGACCGAGAATGCGGAAGTGAGTTCCCTGCCAGCCATCGGGGCCGGCGCCGCGCTGCACCACCACGCCTACGTCGTCGGTCAGCACGGCGATGCCAGGATATGAGTGCGGCAGCGGCGTGAGGAACTCGAGCAGCCCCTCTTGCCCATCAGGCACGGGCTCGAAAGTCGTCGGATCGCGGACCACGACTTCGGCGAACGCCGGAGCGCACTTGAGCCCACTGGGCGAGTCGGGATAGGTGACCCCCATCTGCTCGGTGAAGCCATAGAAATCGACGACCGACTCAGGCGGCACGCCGAGCGCCTGGTGCATGTCGGCATTGAAGCGGTCGCGCGCCACGCCTTGATCGACGAGTTTCTTCCAGCCGCCGATGTGAATCACCTGCGAGCCAGGCGGCAGCTTGAACGACTTGCTCTGCTCCAAGAGCGGCTTCACCGCGTTGATGTAGAGCACGAACGTGAAGCCGAACACGCAGACCGGCTCGCCGGCGGCGCTGAACTCCTCGAGCGCGGCCAGGAAAGCTGGCTCGTCGAGCGTGAGGCCGCCAGCGCCCTGCTGCATGAAGTAGCGGGCTTCGCGGGCGAGGTTCAAGAAGCCGCGCACGGCCGCGCCGCGGGCGCCGAGACCTGTCGGGCCCGCTCGGCGAGGGTCGACATCAAGCACCAGAAACGGTCGCCGGCGCTGGCCGAGCACTTCGCCGATCACCGAGGCGAGTGCCCTCACCTGGCGCTTCGCGGTCAGCTTGTCGACAAGCACCGTGCTGGGCACGCCGCTCGTGGCCGACGACTGCAGCCGCGTTTTGATCTCGCTCGCGTCAACGCTGGCCAGCAGTTCGCCATTCTCCTTGAACGCCTGCACCGGCAGGTAGGGGAACGCGGCGTAGTCGGCGAACGTGTGGTCGAGCGACAGCCCGCGCCGCTCACAGTAGCGGCGGTAGGCCGGGCAGTGGGCGAAGTGATGCCGGTAGGCCTCGTGCAGGGCTTCCAGCAGCCGCGCGCGCTTCTGCTCCTCCGGCAGCCCATAAGGCGGCAGAGAACAAAGCTCGTCGATCACACTCGTCTGGGCTTCAACCGACATTAGTTTTTAACCACGGAGACACAGAGACACGGAGATGCACTCCATCGATCACGACCGACTAGGGAAATCAGAGAGCGTTTCTCGTCGAGTAAAATAGTCACTGAAGTACGCACAAGTCACACCTCGACGAGTCACCAGCTTTCCTCCGTTGCCTTCCTCTCCGTGCCTCCGTGTCTCCGTGGTTCAAATTATCCCTACAGCGCTCTTTGCAGGACTTCGTCGATGAGGGCGGCGTCGACGCGGCGGGGGTTGGCGCGGCAGCAGATGTCTTCGAGCGCGCCTTCGCGGATCACTGCCCGCTCTGGCGCCACGCGGTCGAGGCCGCCGTCGATCACCGTGCGCAGGCGGTCGTCGGCGTCGAGCGTTGCCCGCAACTCATCGATGCTGGCCACCAAGGCCCGTTCATCGGCCAGGCCGATCTTCTGCGCGAGGCGACGATACCCCGCCCGCGCCTTCTCTTCACTTTGATTCACTTCGATCGACGGCACCAGCAGCGCCCCGCAGGCCAGGCCGTGCGGCACGTGGAAGCGGCCCAGCTGATGAGCGACCGCGTGGCCGATGCCAGGCACCTTTTGGTTCTGCACCCAACCGGCCAACAGCGCGGCCTCCATCATTTCGAGCCGCGCGTCGAGATCGTTGGGATCGCGAAACGTGCGTGGCAGCGCCGCGAGGATCATTTCCGTCGCCTTCTCAGCGAGCGCGTCGGCCAGCGGGTTGGCGAAGTTCGAAACATAGCTCTCGACCGCGTGCGCCAAGGCATCGAGCCCCGCGGCCGCGATCGCCGCGGGCGGCACGCCGACCGTGAGCGTGGGATCGAGCACCGCCACGTCAGGGAGCAGGTCATGCGACACGATGGGCCGCTTCCGCCCGGTCGTGGCGTCGGTGAACACGGCCGCCGAGCTGACCTCGGAGCCGGTGCCGGCGGTCGTTGGCACGGCAACGAAGCGGGCTTTGCCACGCAGCTTGGGCAGGGCAAAGGGGCGGGCGATCCGCTCGACCTCGGCCTCCGGCTGTTCGTAGAACACCCACGCGAGCTTGGCCGCATCGAGCACGGAGCCGCCGCCGATGGCCACGATCCAATCAGGCCGCTGCGCGGCGAGCGCCGCCGCCACAGGCTGCAGCGATTCGAGACTTGGTTCGCCGCGCGGGGCCGCTACCAACCGAATGTCAACCGCGCCGATCGACTTCTCGATGCGCCCCGCCAGTTCGGCGTTGGCCAGGATCGAGGGCGATACGATGACGGTTGCCCGCGCCGCTTCGAGCGACTTGAGCGCAGCCAAGCTGCCGCGGCCGACGAAGATCTCGCCAGCGCTCACAAATCTCGGCAGAGGCAATCGCAGTCGCAGCATGTTTAGTAGCCAGCACTCTCCGAGTGCTGAGTGCTTGAGTGGATCGTTGGTTACTCGACCCCGGTTGTGTCTTGATCACGCTCCCAGCGAGCGGCGGAGTTTACCCCCGCCGTCCGGAGTCCGCGCGGGCTTCTGCGGCCCGTCATCACCTGAGCGCGTTCATGCTTCAGTTACGGCACACGGAGTGTGCCTACTACTTCGGCCAACAGTTTGGCCAGCTCTTGGCGTTTCGTCTTGCCGGTGTCGCTGCGGGGAATCTGGTCGATCAAAACAAAGTGCCCCGGCGCCTTGAACTTCTCGAGCGACGCCAGGCAATGCTTTTCGAGGGCCAGGAGGTCGACGCTCGTTCCGGCCGCCGCGACGATGCCGGCGACCACGGTCTCGCCCGTGAAGCCGTCGAGCCCTTCGACCCCCGCCACGCCGACGCTCTCGACCCCGGGGAAGCCAGCAATCGCTTGCTCGACCTCGGCTGGGTTCACCTTGTAGCCGCCGACGTTGATGAAGTCCTTGATCCGCCCCGTGATGATCAGGTTGCCGTCTTCATCGAAGCGGCCCAGATCGCCGGTGTGCAGCCAACCGTCTTGAAACACGGCCTGCGTCGCTTCGTCGTCTTCCCAGTAGCCGCTCGTGACCGTGGGGCCTGAAATCAGCACTTCGCCACTGCCGTCGGCGATTTCGCGATCCACAGGACGCAGCTTGATCTGCACGTCGCGCATCGGGCGGCCGACCGAGCGGTACTTGGCCGGCCCCAATCGCGTGAGCGAGGCAAAGCACGAGCGGCTGGCCTCGGTGAGGCCGTAGTAAACCATGATGTCGAGGGTCGGCAGCAACTCTTGGAGCTGCACGGTGCGCTCCGGCGGCAGGGGCGCCGAGTTGATCACGGTGAATCGCAGCTTCCGGCAGCGCTCGGCAAGCACGGGCCCGAACTTGTCGATCAACATGCCGAACCCCAGCGGCGTGCCGGGGAAGCCCGTCGCGCCCCACTCCTCGATCGTCTTGAGCACGCGGCCCACGCGCGTCAGGCCGTTCTCGGTGTACACCGCGCCGCCTGAGAGCAGGTTGCAGTAGACATGCCCCAGGCCGAAGTTATGCGACAGCGGGAGGATCACCACCTCGCGGTCGTCGGGGGTGTAGCCGACGAACTCGCAGATGTTCCGCAGCGCCGTCAGCGCGTTGCGATGGGTGAGCTTCACCCCTTTGGGCCGGCCCGTTGTGCCGGTCGTGTACATGAGGGCGGCCAAGTCGTCGGGCGAGCGCTGCACCGGTGCGGCAAGCGGTTCGCTCGCCAAGAGTTCTTCGGCGCCGTGGACCGCGGCGCTGGCAGCGGCGCCTTCGGCAGCCTTACCGAACACCACCACGCGCTCGACCGTCGATCCAACGAGCGCCGGCGACAGTCGCTCGAGCGAGGCGGCATCGGTCACGAGCACGCGCGGCCGGCAGCTTCCGGCGATCGCCGTGTAGCCGCTGGCCGTGATCTGCGCATCGCAAGGGACACTAACCGCGCCTGCAGCGAGCGCTGCAAAGTGCCCCCGCAGCAAGTTCACGCTGTTGGGAAGCACGAGCGAAACGCGGTCGCCTGGTTCAACGCCAAGCTGGGCGAAGCCGCGAGCGAGACGCGAGACTTGATCGGCCAGCTCGGCGTAGCAGACCGACTCTTTCGGATCGGCCAGCGCAGGGCGATCGTTCCACCGCGCCGCGCCGGTGGTGACGATCTCGGACAGCAGCGTTACGCCGGGGAATGCCACGTGAGTGCTTAAGCCGCTCCACGTTGCGCGAGATACCGCTTGAGCAAGTCCTGCAAGTCGCCGATCGACTCCACGTCGATGGCGTCGGCCACGTCGAAGGCCACGTCGAACTCCTTCTCCACGGCCATCAGCAGGTTGACGTGCCCGATCGAGTCCCACTCCGGCAGATCGCCGGCCGCCAGATCTTCGTCATACTGCGAGGCGTCGATCTTGAGGACATCGAGCACCACTTGCTTCAGCTTCTCTTCCACTTGGCCAGCCTCGTTCACTTGCACGTTAGCCCTCCATCCACGATCAATTCGGTTCCGGTGATCCAGCGGGCGTCGCTCGACGCGAGGAAAGCGATCGCCGCGGCGACGTCTTCCGGCTCCCCGAGCCCCAGCGGGTGCGCGGCCGCAATCGCCTGCGCTTGCTCAGGCGGCAACCCGCCGAGGAAGGCGTCGCTCATCGGCGTCTTCACGACGCCAGGAACTACGTTGTTCACCCGCACCTTGCGCGGCGCCAGTTCCACCGCCAAGCTGCGTCCGAGCGACAGCAGCGCTCCCTTGGCGGCCGAGTAGGCCGACACGGCCGAGCCGCCGCGGATCGCCGCGCCGGAGGAAACCAGCACGATGCTGGCGGCCTCCTTGTCGGCCACTTTGACGAATGCCCGCATGGCGGCGACCGCGCTAATCACGTTGGCGCGGAACATTTCTTCGTAGTTGGCCGGCTGAGACACGGCGAGGGGTCGCGCCAAGTGGGCGCCGGCGCAGAGCACGGCCGCGTGGAACGGGCCGAGTTCTTCGCGGAGCGGCTTGAGCGCCGCCGCGAGCGCCTTCTCATCGGCCGCGTCGCAGGCGATCGTGCGGTGTCCTTCGCCGGACAGTTGGGCAACCGCGGCCGCGAGCTTGTCTTCCGAGCGGGCGACCAGCACCACGCGGGCGCCTTCGTCGGCCAGCCGCTTGGCGGCGGCCAGGCCGATGCCGGAGGAGCCGCCGGTGATCAGAGCCACTTTGTTGGCAAAGCGCTGCATGCCAGAGTTCCTGGGGAGAGCGAACGGCGACTTCCTAGGGCGCGAGCGCGGCGCGCTAAGCCGCGTAGCCCAAGATGTCGCCAAAGGTGCGGAGGTCGGCGATCTTGTTGCGCGGCACCTCGACCCCCAACTCATCGAGCACCACGATCAGGCTCAAGAGCTGCACGGAATCGAAGTTGGGCAGATCGGCGAGGTTGGTTTGCGGCTGCAAGTCGTTTGGCGTCACTTCGAGCAGATCGGCCACCGCTTCGCGAATTTCCTGTTCCGACGGCATCGTTCGCCCACGTTGTTCCGGTTGTCAGGGGTGTCGCCACAACGGCCCGAATCGGCAGTGGCGGCTGCGACCGGCGCGCAACGCCACACCCTTGATTCTAGGCCAGTCCTGCCCAAGAAATCCGTCTGGGCTTAAGCAGTCGACCCGTCGGTGGCGGGTTTGCTGATAATCCGGGCTGGAACCCCCATCACGGTGACATGAGGCTCCACGCTGCGAATTACATAAGAGCTCGACCCTACGGTCGCGCCTTCCCCCACGCGCTTGTAGGGGTGAATAACTGCATTTGATCCTACGAAGGCCAAGCGGTCAAGGATGCAGCCGCCGTTGAGCTTGGCCCCCGGGCAAAGCTGCGCGAAATCACCCGTAACACTGTGATGACCGACGCCCACCTGGGTGTTGATCAGCACGTGGCGGCCGATCACGGCCTGCGGGGCGATGACGGTGAGGGCGCCCACATAGGTCCCTTCGCCGATGCTGGCGCCGGGGCCGATCACCACGCTCGAATGCACGAGGGTGGCCGGCCGCAGCCCGCGCGACTCGAGGAAGATGGCGACCTTCTGACGCTGCCGGTTGGCGCCGATGGCGCCGTGAAACCAGGTTCCGGCTTCCAGGTCGCGGGCTACCTGCTCGGTCGTACCCAAGACCGGCAGGCCTTCGTAGACTTCGCCCATGCGGTTAGGGTTGTCATCGGCGAAGCCGAGCACGTTCCAGCGGAAATCATGCCGGCCGGAATCGCTCATGTCGCGGGCAACCCAAACGACTTCGAGGCCAAAGGGGCCAGCCCCCACCACGACGAGATTGCGGACTTGTGGCATCTGGAGACCAATCTCCCACGGGCTAAAAGGAGCGGCGAAGCATAGGATCGTCCGTTGACCCCACCGCTCGCCAGCGGTTCTCAGATCAGGATCGCAGAGGCTGTGCGATCGCGATAATCGCTATTTTTGGGCCAGCGCGAGGATGGTGGGAGCGACGTTGACTCCTCCCAGCGAGCAGGCGTATAGGGTCCGAGAAGCATACTCCACGGGCCGACCCAGGCGGCTGTCCCAGCGCAACGGCGATGGCAAAACCCGGGTCCGACCGAAACCGGCCCTCGATAGCATCTGGCGGAGGGTCCGGGGGCTAAACCCAAACAGATGGTGCGGAGGCACCGCCCCGCACAAATAGAACGATTCGCTGGGCTTGAAGCCCAGGCGCAGCCGCCGCGAGGAACTAAGAATCATGTCGCGAGGGGCGACATTGGGAACGCGCACCACCAAGGTGCCGCCGGGGCGAAGCAAACCGTAGACCGATGCGAGGGTTTGGAAAGGATTGGAGACGTGCTCGAGTAGGTTCCACATGGTGACCGCCTCGAACGTTCGGCCGCCCGCGTGTCTCTCGCGCAGCTCCATGCGATCCACATTGGTCAAAGCTAGCTGGTCGCGGCAGTGCTGCACCGCCGGCGCGGAGACATCGACTCCATGGACATCCCAACCGTCCGCGCGCGCCATGTCCAAGAAGAAGCCGAACCCGCAGCCCACGTCGAGCAGGCTCCCGCGTTTGGGATGCCGGCGGTCCAGCAAACGCAGGCAACGCTCGTACACGCGTTTCAACGCAGGAAAGGCGCTCTGGCCAATCGCGTCTTCGCTATCGTGGTACCACCCGGCGTCGGCATCCAACTCACGTCTGGGCTGGGGATTGACGTAAACCAGCGTGCAGCGGCGACACTTGCAAACTTGGTGTCCTGCGATCTCGAGGACCGGCTCGCAATCATCGTTGCCGCATAGTTCGCAGGGAATCCGGGTGAGTTGCATGACGGATGAATCGGCCGGCTGGAGTCGTTCAAGAGGAATGCGCGCAGAGCTCGCCTGCGCGAGACGGCGAGGAACAGCATAACCGCTGGGGACCAACAGCTACGGCGCGACCCTCCGCGTCCGCAGCCGGCAGTTTCCCGTCAGGCATTCGCCTGTCTCCAGGTCGAACACGTAGTGGTGGTTCAGGCAAGTAATCGTGCGCCCCTCAATGGGCGCCCCTTCCATGCTGGCGCCAGCGTGCGGACAATACCGTGCAATCTCGTAAGACGCACCGTCGGGCGTCGTGACGACGATCGAGTCGCTGGACATCGATTTCTCGTACCGTTCGACGGCCTGCAGTGAGCCTGCCTCATTGAATTTGAGCAGCCCGAGCAAGTGGTCGTTGTAGACGTCCGGCTGCCGATAGGCCGAGAAGCGGAGGCTCAGGAAGAAATCCTCCCAGGGCAGATCCTCCACCAAGATCCGCTTCAGCCACCGACTATGGAAACGGTAACGATACTGGTGAGGATCGGCCGGCGTGCCGCGGCGTATCCCCGCCGCTGCTCCGAAATCGACCAGCCAGCACCCGCCCCCTTCCCCTTGCACGTCGAAGCACACAGTCATGTTGATCCGCTCATTGAAATACGGGCTCAAGGAGAGCATCCGCTCGAAATGAGCGCGGACCGCGGCATCGACG
The DNA here is from genome assembly GCA_044221365.1 of Pirellulales bacterium. GTDB lineage: Bacteria > Planctomycetota > Planctomycetia > Pirellulales > JBGAPH01 > JBGAPH01. The sequence goes on along the minus strand of JBGAPH010000022.1, from coordinate 58,992 downwards.
TCGGGCAACACGAGACCCTCCGCGTGCGCGTAGATCCGCTGGATCTGCGGCGCCATTTGTGCGGCGTATCGCTCGATGTACTGGGCCGCCGATTGCCAGGAGAACCGCTCGTGCATCGCGCGGTCCTCGAGAACCTCGCCGCTGGCAAGGTCGATCCGATCGCCCGGCAAGGGCCCCAATGCTTTACCGGGACATCCCCGCTCGCTGAGCCATGCCTGCGATTCACCCGGCGTGGGAAACGATGGGTCGCGATTGGCGTCCTTCAGGATGGGGTCTAAGAACACCGGGGGGCCTGCCACGCAGGCCACCGCCTTGGGCCGCATGCGTTTGGCGACGGAAAGCGCATAGGATAGCTTTTGCTCGCGCTTCACAAGTGCCCGCGACTGCTTGGTCGCCTGGTCGTAGTTCTCGTACACGAGCGGGTACCAACTCGCCCCAGAACATTGCACCAACAGGAGATCGGGCTCGCCCCCGGCAAACTCCAGCACCTCGTCAACTTGACTGGGAGTCAGTCGGCTGTCGACCGTGTGCACGAGGGAGCGGTCGCCGTGTCGAAACGCCCACACCGAATCCTGATTGATCGGAGACTCCTCGATCCAGATCCTCGCCTGGATGTCGCCCAGGAGATGGGCCGTGCCTGGCGCGAGAACTTTGGGCGTGCGCCCGGTCAGCCGCCGAAGCTTCCGCACGAAGAGAGGCGAACCGTAGGAGACGACGTACAGCGGGATCGTCGGCGGCAGCGATCGCAGCAAGTGCGGATCGAGGTGGTCGAGGTGCTCATGCGACACGATAACCGCGCTCAACCGCGACCAATCGCGATCGGCGAAATGATGGTTGCAAGGGAACTGGAACCACGAGGCGTCGAATGCGCCTTCGTTCGTGAACCAGCCGTCCATGAGCAACTGCGTTTGGCCGCTGTCAATCACGACTCCAGCGTGGCCAACGAACTCGACGAGCATCTCGCGCCTACTGAGACATCCTAAAAAGGTTCCAGAGCCGGCTCAGTTTAAGGCAGAAAAAGGCCCGTCGCAAGCCGCGGCAAGGTCGTGAAAAGGTCGTGGGCGGAGGCCGCGCGCTTCCGCATTGTGCACAGATGCCTGGCACAGGCTGCCGTGTTGCTTCGCAGGCAATTGGGCGCTCGAACCTGTCGAAGACCTCGGCAAGGGCCATGAAAGAAGCGCCGAACCAAAAACTAGGGAACACTTTGCAGCCTGGCGCCTTTCCTCCGCGCCGCTTGTGGCACCGCGGTTGCTCCCAAGAATCCGGATCAGAAGAATTGGTGCGTGGAATTTGCCGGTGAGCCGAGAGGTCGTTGCCCAGTTCCTTGTGCCTTCGAGTCCGTTCGCTTGCGCGCACTCGACCGAGTTCGCCGAAATTGGGCTGTACGTCGGGCCCGGGTTTGCGCTCCATCCGGCGCCCTCTGCCGACTGCCATGGAGGGGACACGGCAGTGGCGATAATTCTGGCTCCGCCTGGCCAGAAGGAAGCCCCACGGCTTGGATAGGGGCCTCGGCCCCTATCCAGGTCGGGGGTTTTGCGGCCCCGTGCGCGCCCTACGACCCACAAGCGCGTCAAGATCCAGCGTTTCTCGTTTTTCTCCTTGGCCGGCGTGCTACGCTCGCTTGTGCGCCGAATCCGCAAGGCTATGCGTGAAAGGCAGTTAGGTGTCGCGCACGGTCGACGATCTCGTCGTGGCCCCCAAGCGGTCGCTACAATCAGGCCCCATGAACAACGCTCCTCCCGCCCCGGCGGCGCACGAGCACCATCAGAGCTACTGGCTTTGGGTGATGTGCCTGACCGGGGTCGATTACTTTAGCACCCTCGGTTACCAACCTTCGATCGCTGTGGAAGCCGCCGGCGCCCTTGCGCCGCTGGCGACCGTCGTTCTCGTGCTCGTCACGTTGCTCGGCGCCCTGCCGGTCTATTCGCACGTGGCCTCCCAATCGCCGCACGGCCAAGGCTCGATCGCCATGCTCGAGCGGCTCGTCCGCGGCTGGTCGGGCAAGATCCTGGTGCTCGTGCTGCTCGGCTTCGCGGCCACCGACTTCGTGATCACGAAGACCCTCTCCGCGGCCGACGCCGCCGAGCACATTCAGCACAACCCGCTCTGGGCTCAGCATGCGCCCGGCTGGCTGCACTCCTTTGGCGAGGACCGCCAGCGCGTGGTGCTCACCATGGGCCTGCTCGTCGCCCTGGGCGCCAGCTTCATGCGTGGCTTCCGCGAAGTCATTGGCATGGCCGTGGCCATCGTGGGGGTCTATCTGATCCTCAACTTGCTGGTCGTCGGCTTCGGGCTGGCCTTCTTGCTGCAACACCCCAGCCATTTTCAGGAGTGGTGGGGCCGGGTTTCGACGGGAGACTGGCACTTAGCGCATGCGCCGCTCGAAGGGCACAGCCTGGGCGTGATGATCGCAGTGAGCCTGCTCGTGTTTCCCAAGCTGGCGCTGGGGCTCAGCGGCTTCGAGACGGGTGTGGCCGTGATGCCGCTCATCCGCGGCAATCCCGACGACGATCCGGCCAAGCCGCGGGGCCGCATACGCAACGCGCGCAAGCTGCTGGTCACGGCGGCCGCGATCATGTCGTTTTTCTTGCTCGGCTCGGCGATCGTCACCGCCACGCTGATTCCCCCCTCCGACATTCACACCGAAGGCAAAGCCCGCAACCGCGCACTCGCCTATTTGGCGCACGGCGAGGCCCCCGAGCAAATCGCCCCCTTCTTCGGCGAGATCTTCGGCACCGCCTACGACATCAGTACGGTGCTGATCCTGGCCTTCGCCGGGGCAAGCGCCATGGCGGGCCTCTTGAACTTGATGCCGCGCTACCTGCCGCGCTATGGCATGGCGCCCGAGTGGGCTCGGGCGGTTCGGCCGCTCGTGCTGTTGTTCACGATCATCAACCTGTTCGTCACCTGGTGGTTCAACGCCGACGTCATCGCCCAAGGGGGCGCCTACGCCACCGGCGTCTTGGTGTTGATCTCGAGCGCCTGCCTGGCGACGGTGATCGACCTGTTCCGCACCCGCGAAGGCACGTTCTGGCAACGGGCGCCCAAGCGCTACCTGCTGATCACCGCGGCGTTCCTCTACACCACGGCCGCCAACATGATCGAGCGGCCCGACGGCCTGAAGATCGCGAGCTGCTTCATTCTCGGGATCATCGTGTCGTCGATCGTGTCGCGGGTGCAGCGGAGCACCGAGTTGCGGCTGCACGGCTTCGAGTTCGCCGACGCCGAGAGCAAGTTCCTTTGGGACAGCGTGAAGCACCTGGAGTTTCCGGTGCTCGTGCCCCACCGGCCCGGCAACCGCATGCTTACGGAAAAGGAGCGGATCATCCGCGACCGGCATCGGCTCTCGGAGGAAGTGCCGATCGTGTTCCTCGAGGCCAGCCTCGAGGACCCCAGCGAATTCGAGCAGGTGCCGCTCGTGCGGGTGTTCGAGCAGGAGGGCAAGTTCGTGATCAAGATCACCCGCTGCGCCTCGATCGCCCACGTGATCGCCGCCGTGGCGCTCGAACTCTCGCAGGCCGGCAAGCCGCCGGAAGTCCACTTCGGCTGGTCCGACGAAAGCCCGGTGGCGGCCAGCGTGGGCTTTTTGCTGCTGGGCGAAGGGAACGTGCCCTGGATGGTGCGGAAGCTGATTTGCGAGGCGCAGCCCGATCCGGAGCGGCAGCCGCAGGTGATTATTGGGTGAAGCTGGACGCCGGCGATCCCGATTGGCGCAAAAGTCCGAGCCTTGCCTTTCTGGCGAAGTAGACACGCAGCTCATGCGCGGCGTTCGGCGTAGAGCAACGAACCGCACACCAGCGCGGCGAACGCGACGAGGTAGAAGAACGCGAGTGGATGCGACGGATTGCGCACGAGCCAAACTGCGAACCCGCACCACGTGGCGGCCGCGAGCAGCGACAGTAGAGAGAATTGGGGCTTGCTCACGACCAAGGGCGTGTCCGAGTTTGGTTTGATGGCGCGTCCGCAGCCCCGGCGGATCTTCTTCTTTTGTCCCGTGGCGCGCGTTGGCCGGCAATAGCTGGACCCGACGGCCGGGCTTCTTCCGCTCACGCCGCTACCGCCGCATCACCCCGCTCGTCAGCAGCCAGATCAGCAGCAGCCAGGCGACCACCGACACCAAGAGCATCCGCCAGCAACGGCGCCACCCGCTCGCTAAGCAGCCCACCGCGGCGCCCACCGCCGCCGGCAGCACCAGCATCCAGAAGAGCATCGCCAGGCCGACCTCCCGCGGCTGCATGAATCCCCGCGGGTGCCCTGCCACGAAGCGCAGGGCAACGGCAGCTAGCCCGCTGCAAGCGATCGCCGCCAGAAGATCGTGGGCGAGCACGCGCGGAGATGAGGGCTGCGAAGGCATTCGCGCTTGGCCGACTGAAGAGCTGAGCGGCGCGCGGTTGGGAAGGAACCGCACCGCGCCGCGAAGTTATGCTGAAGCATAACCTACGTGGAAGGCCGGGAGGTCTTCACGGCGACTGCCCGGCCGCCCGTCTAAGATCCGCCGAGCGGATGCCGGCGCCGGTGGTCCGCCGCCAGTCTTCTTGGAACTGCCCCAGCGCCTGATTGAAGGCGGGAAACGCCTCCATCTTCATCTGCGGCGCGCCGAGTGTGCCGGCGATGTGGATCGGCAGAATCCGCTCGCTGGCCTGCCGCATCATGCCTTTGATCCAGGGGAGCGGCAGGTCGCCGCGTCCCACGAGAGCGCTGCACTTCAAGTCAAGCTCGGTGTTCCAGTTCATCTCGCCGCGGCCGTGCAGGCTCACGGCGTCTCCCTTGAACTCGAGCGACGACAGGAACACGCGGTCTCCCATCACCTGGAAGTCGATGTTGCTCTCGGTAAAGGCGTTGGTGTCAGGCGTGCGGATGCTGAGCAGCTTGAGCAGCGCCATCATGGCCGGCAGTTCGTAGATGTTGGCGTCGCGGAGGCCGATGTTGCCGCCCCCCGCCAGGCTCTGCCGGCCGCCAGCCCCTTGCAGTTCCACGCGGGCATGAACCTTGCCGGCCAGCGATTGCGCGCCCGGCAGTTTCTCGAGCGCGAGCCGCGAAAGCTCGCCGTCGACGAGCGCCGCCCGCAGCGCGAACCGCGGCTGCGGATCGAGCCGCACCACGGCGTCCCCCACCACCTGGCCGCCGTAGAGTTCGGCCGACACGCGCCGCAGCGGCCGGCCGGCGACGGGCTCGGTGCGCCACGAGCCCAGCACCAGCTCGTGATCGTCGAGATAGAGCGGGCCGCGGACCTTGGTGAACTGGTGCTCCCAAAGCGACACCGAGTCGAGCTGCAGCTCGCCCTGGGCTTGAAACCGCTGGCCGTCGCAGCGGCCGGTGAAGTGCTCGAGCCCGCCATGAATGTTCTCGAGCCGCGCGCCCCCCGCCTCGAGCCCAAGCTGCACCGCCTGGAAGCTCAGGTCCCAAGACGACGCCAGCGGCACGCCTGGCTCGGGCGAGGCGATGAGCTCGAGCCCCCCCATCACCGTGGCGCTGCCGGCCGGATTCAGCCGCGCGATGCCTCGCCGCAGGCGTTCCGGCAGCGCGTGCACCAGTTCGCGGTCGGCGCTGTTCCAGCGGACCTCGAGCGGGTCGAGCTGCAGCCGCCAGCCGCCGTGCGGCGGCGCTTCGGCGCGGCCGCCGCACACGATTTCGGTGGCGCCATGCAGTCCGGTGATCCGCTTCCATTGGGCAAGGCCGTCGCGGTAGTGGATTTCGCCGGCCAGCTTTTCGACCCGATAAGGAAAGCCGGCCGGCTCGATCGACACGGTGTCGGCCAAGGGCCGCGCCACCACGCCGACGCTGAGCGCCCGCGTGCCCGTCTCGTAGCGAATGTCGGCCGTCAGATTCACTTGCCCTTGGGGGCGGAGGGCGTTCCAGGTTTGTTGTTGTCCGGGGCGCAGCGCGTCGCGGAGATCGTTGTCGAGGGGGATCTCCTGGCCGTCGAAATTGAGCACGAGCTGATTGCCGGTGGGCCCCGGCTTGAGCCAGCCGTAGCAAGCGATGCGTCCGCCGCCGTTCGAGCCCGTGAGCGGCCGCAAGGCCCAGCCGAACGACCAGTTGGGGCCGTCGAGCTCGATATCTCCCTGAATGTTGGAGATGGGGTAGGCGAACTTGTCGTAAATGATCGAGCCCGAGTTGATGTGCACCGCGGCGAACTTGTGCAGCTCGCCGCCGGTTTCGGCGCCGCGCCGCAGCAACACATAGCAATCGAAGGTCCCCTGCGGATGCAGCGACGAGACCACCTCGCGGGTCTTGTCGGGCAGTGCGCCGAGCAGCTTGTGGTCGCAGACCAGGTCTTTGCCGCGGATTTCGACCCGCCCCGTGAAGTTCGGCCCCGGATCGAAGATCTCCCCCTCGAGCTTGACGGGCTGTTCGCCGGCGAAGCCCGACAGATTGAGCCCCAGCTTGCGTCCCTCGAGCGTCAGCGCCCCCGTGGTGCGCTCCAAGCGATAGGGGAACTTGTGGTAGGTGAAGGCCATGTCGACCAGATCGATGCGCACCTCGGGGCGCCACTGCTGCCCATCGAAGGCAACTTTGGCCCGCAGATCGACCTCGCCGGCCGGCAGGAATTTGAACCACACGCTGCGCAGCGATTCGAGCTGCGGCGGCAGCCGCTCGATCAGCGAGTCGTCGACGCGCAGTTGGCGGATTTGCAATTCGGCCGCCAGTGGCGCGCGAGCCCCGTAGCCGGTCGAGCGCACGCTGCCCCAGAGCGAGGCCCGGTCGCTGCGGGCGGTCAGCTCCTGCAGCTCGAAACCGCGCTCGTCGGCGCGGAAGCGGCCTCGCACGTCGGAGAGCACCAGCGGCAGCCGTGGATCATCTAGGCGTCCTTGGGCAAACTCTCCTTCCACGAGGAACTCGAGCGGCTTTTCCCGACGCGGATCGTAGTTCACCCGCCAGCCCCCGCGCACATTCGCCCGCAGCGGCTGCAGGCACTGGGCGGGTTCGGCGACGGGGCGCGCCAATCGCCCCAGCAGCTCCGGACACAGCGCGAGCTCGAGCAGCTTGCCGGAAATCGCCGCCTGGCCGGTTTCCGGATTCAGTCGACCCGAGAACTCAGCCTGGCGGAGGTGTGGCCCTTCGCAGCTTCCTTCGATTACGTAGTCGGGGGCCGTGCCGGCTGAATCGAGATTCGGCCGCAGTCGCAAGCTGACGTTTTGCAGCGTGTAGGTCGCCGCCGGCTCGCGGAAAGGATCGACGATCTCGAGCACCGCCTGCTCGACGACGATCGGCGCCGGGCGCTGCGAGAGCTTGGGGAGCGGCAAGAGCTGCGCGATGCTCCACGTGCCGTCGGATTGAAGCGTCGCCCGCAGGCGCGGGCGGCGGACGATGATGGTGGTGGGCTGGACGCGTCCGGCGATCAGATCGGCCAACTCGATGCGGCCCACGAGCATGAGCTCGTCGACCGAAAGCAACTCGGCCGACGGACCTGAGCGCTCCGGCGCGGCGAACGTGAGGCCGCGGAGGCGAATGCCTTCGCCGTCCGACAGCTTGGCCGAGTGCAGCTTGACCGTGAGGCGCGGATAGGCTTGGGCCAGCTTCTGGCGGATTTGCCGGCAGAGCTCGCGGTCGAGCTGGCTGTAGAAATAGGGAACTCCTACCAGCGCAGCCACGAGCGCCAAGCCCGCCACCCAGCGAGCCAGGCTCCAGCAAGTCTTTACAAATTGTCCCAGGCTTCGCAGCATCCGTGCCGCTGGGTTAGAGGCAGCCAAGTCCTTAGCTGCCAAAGTACTGGCCCAGTCGCGGGCCCTACACTAGACCTTTCATCGACGCCGAGCCCTGAGCCCCCCTACCCGCAGTCAGGCAGGCGGACGCAGGCGCAAGCAACACCATCACTGCCGGCTCGCGATAGCGGATCGAGCCGACGAATACCATGTGCAGGAGGGTCAGGTACAGAGCCGGCAACCACAGTAGTCCCAAGGGCCAGCCAATCTTCCGAAACTGCCAGGTCCCCGCAATCGCCAAGAGCATCGCAGGCCCGTAGGTTAGCGCCACGGCGAGTCGCAGCGGCCAGGCGCGGAACTCAGCCTGATTGGGCCATACGTTCCACATTCGCCCTAATTTAACGACCGCCAAGCGAGCCACTTCGGCAGGATGCTCGCGGGCCCAGGCCAGCGCGGCCTCGCGCAGGCGGGCATCAAGTCGAATCTCGAAGCCCTCTGGACCCAGCCCAGCCTCGGCATCGGCCGCGCGCTGCGCGGCGGTGAAACGCGGCACAAACGACATTTCGCTCGCTCCGTCGGCCTCAGGACTCAGGCCGTCGTAGAGACTGGCGCCTACCTGCAGGCTCGTGGGAACGAATGCGCCGTAAACGCGCGCGTTGCGAATCCACCAAGGGCTCATGCCGACAGCCAACCCGACGAGCGCGGCCCCGCCCAGCACAAGCTGCCGCCCGCGCAGCGGCGACGAGGCACAGACTGCGCCCAGCGCAGCGGCGAACGGAGTGAAGAGGAGCCAGCTAGGCCGCACGAGCGTGGCCGCTGCGGCAGCCAGCCCCGCGGCGAACCCCCAGCCCAGGGCCTTCCGAGTCGAAATCGCCTGCAAGGCCTGAATCCACCAGCCAAGCTGGAGCAGCAAGCAACAGGTGAAGGGGGCCTCGGTGAGCACGTACACGCTCATGCCCACGGCGCCTGGGTACAAGGCCGCCAGAGTGGCGGCGACCGGGGCCGCCGGCCAGGCGAACAACTTCTGCGTGAGCCACCAAACTCCCGCGACGGCGGCGGTGCCCAGGCAGGCGCTTTGCGCCCGTCCCCACCAGACCGAGGCGTCGGGACCGGCGACAAGAAAGATCGGGGCAAGTAGGAGCGGATAACCGGGAGTACGAAACGCGCGGCGCTCGGGAACTCCGTACTCGTAGGGAGCGCCGGCCGCAATGGCTTGGCCCAGCCGCCAGTAGCCGTCGCTATCGCCAAAGGCAAAGGTCTGACCAGCCGGCAGCCGCGCTTGCCACCAGTGCGCGGCCGCCAGACGAACCGCCAAGGCGATCGTCAGGATCAAGCACAGCCAGCGCAGCGAGCGGGCAAGGTCGGACATGAAAGCACAACCGCCGGACGAGAAACGATTTTGGGCGAAGCATGGTACGTTCGCCCTGGAAATCGGGTCAAGCCGGAGTGGGGGCGCAAGGCTCCCCTAGATGCGGCAGCCGCCCCAGGCTACCAGCCCATCACCATATTCGACTCAATCGCCTTGCGCGCCTGCACCAGATCGGTGCCGGTTTCGTGCATGTACAGACGGATCGCGTGGACCTTGTCGCCGGCGGCCTTGGCCAGACAGTCGCGGGCGGTGTGGCAAGGCTCCGAGTTCTCGGCCAGCCCGAGCGCGGCTTTGGAGATCACCCAGGTATCGCGCGGTCGCTTGGTCAGCCGCACGACCCGCTCGCCGGGGTACGCGTCTCCCACGACGCCGGCGGCCGCTTTGTCGTCCCCCGCCCAGGTGATGATGATGTGCGACTCGGTCTCGATCTCGAACAGTGGCATGGCTCTAACCCTTTCTCGGTCTGATTTGGCCTGAAAACTTGCTTACTGCGGCGCTGCGGGACACCGGCCGCTTGGCCGCCGGCCTTTCTCAGTTCTGGCCTCCGAGGCAGTACAGAAACTTGTTGGAACGTAGCAGCAACTCGCCCCGCGAAGGTACGGGGCTGGCGTTGAAGACGCTCGTATCGTCGGCAATCACATTATGCACGAGCAATTGGAACGCGGGCTTCAGAGCCAACACGTAGGTTCCGTGCTCGCGGCTCACAAAGTACAGCTTACCATCGGCTGCCAGCGGCGAAGCGTAGATCCGGTCGGAGGCTGGCTGCAACCGCTGCTCATACATGAGCTTGCCGTCGGTCGCGCTCACGCAGTACACGAAGCCGCGCCCCTCGTGGGCCCAGTATAAGTAGCCGTCATGATAGACGGGCGACGACACGTTCGAGCCCTTGTCGATCTTCCATAGCCGGTGCGTTTCGGTCACGTCCCCCCGGCCGCCGGCCATCACCGCCACGGCCGTCCCCTTGCGGGCGCCCACCGCATAGAGCACGTTGCCATGCGCGATCACGCTGGGGCAGATGTAGTCGTCGATCGTGTCGCAGGTCCACAGCTTTTCCCCCGTCGCCGGGTCGAAGCCCAGCATCTTGCCGTGAACGCTCAGCGCCAACTCCTGCCGGCCATCGGGCAGCGTCACCAAGCAGGGCGTGTTCCAGGCGTCTTCGATGTCGGGCGCCCGCCACACTTCGGCGCCGGTTCGCTTGTCGAGCGCCACCAGGGCCCCGCTCTCCACGCTGGCGTTGATGATCACCAGGTTCTTGTAGAGCAACGGAGAGTTCGACGTGCCAAAGACATGCGTCTTGTCGCCGACGTTGGCCTTCCACAACTCGTGCCCCTCGAGATCCACCGCCACCACGCCCGACTTGCCGAAGAACGAGTACACGGCCTCGCCGTCGCAGGCCGGCGTGCCCGAGGCGTAGCCGTGCAGGGCGACGAACTGCTGATAGTTTTCTTCCTTCGCGCTGGCCGGAAACGCATAGTCCCAGAGCTGCTTGCCGCCGTTGCGGTCGTAGCAGGTGACGTGCAACTCGAGATTGGACTGCTCACCCGGCTCGGTTTGGCTTTCGCCATAACCGGAGTAGCTATTCAGAAAGATGCGGTCGCCGACGACGATCGGACTCGAGGCGCCGAACCCGGACAGGGGCGTTTTCCAGCGGATGTTGCTCTGGTCGCTCCAGGTGGTCGGCAGCCCGCGCTCGTCGGAGGTCCCGCCGTGCGGCCCGCGAAACTGCGCCCAATCGGCCCCCAGGGCCAGGAGTGCGGCGACCACTGTGCCGCAACACGTCAGGCGATGCGACCAGGGGAGCATCCAGGGTCCTCAGGCAGACGGGAAACAGCAAACGGGCGACGGCCGGAAAGAGCCGGCCTGACGAAGGCCAGCATATGCCGTGGATCGCGATTCGTCTAGGAAGGGCGGGCGACCATTTGCCGATGCGCCTGAGATCGTCCGGCCAGGGCCCGTCACCAGCGGCGCTACCACTCCGGGGCCAGCGGTCCTCCCGCCGGAAGCAGGGGTTCGAGCGGGCAGCCGGCGCACAGCGCCGCTGACTTCTTGCAGTGCCTTTTGCCGAGTTCCACGAGCAGAGCGTGATACTCGTTGAACAGCGCGGGGTCGTCGGGGAGTTGACGCTGAAACTCCTCCTGCACCGCGTGATAGTCGGCCCGGGAGTCGATCCAACCGTGCCGCGCCAGCACCCGCACCGCGTAGGCGTCGACCACGAAGGTGGGCAGCCCGCCGGCGTAGAGCAGGATCGAATCGGCCGTCTCGGGGCCGATCCCGTGGACCTCGAGCAACTGCTCACGCAGCGCAGGCAAGCCCACTGCGAACATCCGCTCGAGCGAGCCCGCGTACCGCTCGTGGATGAAGTCGATCAGGTTCCGCAGCCGCCGGGCTTTCACTCGGTAGTAGCCCGCCGGACGAATCAGTTCCTCGAACTCCTCCTGCGCCAGGCCGTGCAATCCGGCGAGCGAGAGCGCGCCTGCTTCGCGCAGGTTGTCGATCGCCCGCTCCACGTTCTTCCAGGCGGTGTTCTGCACGAGCACGGCCCCCACGAGCACCTCGAGCGGCGACTCGCCGGGCCACCAGCGCTGCGGGCCGAAGGCGGCGAAGAGTAGATCGAAGGCTTCGTGCAGGGGTGCGCTCATGGCGAGAGCCTAGCGAATGCGCCCCAAACTCGCGAGTCGCGCCGACCGCGCCGAATCTAAGGCGCCGCCTGAACGGAGCTGCCTTGGGACATCGGCGGCAAGTTCTCCAAGAACTCATCGAGCGCCGCCACGAACGCCGGCGCCAGCGGGTCGTTGTGGCCGCCGCGGGGGACCAGCACGAAGCGTTTGGGCTCGTTGGCCGCCGCGAACAACTGCTTGCCGAGCGCGAGCGGAACGATGTCGTCGCGGTCGCCGTGCGTTTGCAACAGCGGGCCGTGATAGCGGGCGATCTTGGCGGCCGAGTCGAACCGCGACCGCATCAGCCACCGCACCGGGACCCACGGATAATGGACCGCCGCCGCGTCGGGGAGCGAATTGAACGTGTTGAGCAGGACGAGCCCGCGGGCGCCGTCGGCCGCGGCCAGGTCGACCGCCACACCGCCTCCCAGCGACAGCCCCATCACCACCACGTCTTTCTGGTCGATGTCGGCCCGCTCGGCCAACCAAGCCCGCGCTGCCCGGGCATCGGTCAGCACGCCCGCTTCGTTGGGAACGCCGAGGCTGCGGCCGTAGCCGCGATAGTCGAAGGCGAACACGGCCACGCCCAATTTGTGCAGCGTGGCGTATTCCTCGGCCCAGTAGGTGACGTTGCCGCCGTTGCCGTGGGCGAACAGCACGTAGGCTCTGGGGTTGGGGTGCGGCACGTACCAGCCGTGCAGTTGCACTCCGTCGGCCGCCTCGAAGTCGACGTCCTCGAAGTCGAGCCCAGCCGGCCGCCAAAACCCATTGGGATGGCGCTGGGGGCCAAAGACCAGGCGCTCTTCGAGCAAGGCCATTAACACGACGACGCCCACATAGCTAAAGAGCGGCAGGCGGGTCCAGCGCCATGCCCGCGAGCCCCAGACCGCGCTGCGCGACCGCGAGGGAAGTTCGCCGTTCTTGGCTGGAGCAGTCATGCGAACGCAGTGAAAAGAGAAGAGAGCGGGCGGCGATGCGCCACGCCCGCTCTCCTGAATTCTACGTCGCAGCGCCCAGAAAAGCTCGCGCCCTGCCCGCAGCCGCTACTTGAACCGATACTTGGGGTTGTTCGGGTCGAAGTCGGCGTCGATGAAGCTGTTGTTGAGCTTCAGGTTCGTGTAGGTGTATTCCTCGAGCAACTCGTCCTCGCTGACCTTCTTGCCCTCTTCGCGCGGCCAAGTGTAGGCCTCGTAGCGAATGGGCAACTGCAGCTCGTCGTCGATGAAAATGCGGGCCACGTGGAAGAGGAAGTTCTTCCGCGGCTTGGGGTGCGTCACTTGGATGCAGGTGCACTTGCGGCCGTCGACCTTGGCGTCGTGGAAATACTTCACGTCGCACTCGCCGTACTGCGAGTCCTGCTCCGCCACTTCGATCAGCCGCCGCGTGAGGTTGCGAATGCCGACCTCGGTGATCGGATAGCGCTGACCGGCCATGGCCACCATGCCGTCGGGCTTGAGCGAGACCGAGCCGAGCTTGGCGCGGATGCCGCTGCCAGCGTGCCCGATCAGCTTGCCGTCGTTCTGGCCATGCACGTACAGGCATTCCTGGCCCTTGAGCGAATCGGGACCGAGGAAGTACATGTACACGCTGAACGGCTGCTGCCGGATCTTCGTAAAGATGTATTCCATCGCGCCCAGGTTGTCGCCGATGCGCTCGCGCTTGACGAGCGTGGCCGAGTAGTCGCTCAGGTTGCGGTCGATCTTGTCGAGCGCCGCCTTGGCCGTGCGAATGGCCGGCATCAGCGGATGCTCGCCGGGACGCTGCTTCAGGCTCTCGTCGAGATCGATCCGGTCTCCCGCGGCCGGAACCGGCGCCGGAGGAGAGTCGGGCGCTTGCGCCACGCGAAACACCGGCCGCTGCAAATTCGCGGGGCTCTGGCCCTGCTGGCCAGCGACCGGGACGACGAAGAACGCGCCGCTGACCAAAACGGCTAGGGCCGCTCCCGTTGAGAGCCGACTCGTCCAGGCATTCGCAGTAGTTTGCCGCGCCATAGCGTGTTTCTCCCTCCAGGCGGAGTTCCCTAGCGGACGGTGAACCATTCTACGTCCGCGGGGTTCTCAACGGTTCCCCCAAGCGGGGGCCGGCACGGCTCAGGGCACTCAACCCGAGAGCGCGCAGCAACTTCCAACGAGAACCCACGTTCCGATGTATTTATCGCCCGCCGACCCTGCCGACGATGACGGAGCGACCGGCGCGCCGGTCGCCTTGCCCAGTCCGCGCAATCGGAAACCCAGGATACACGAGCGCCCCTGGCGGGTCTACGCCGGGTCCGCGACCCCGCCGCACGGCGACAGGGTTGCAAGCCGCAAGCGGTTGCTACGCCTCAGGCTCCGACCCGAACAGCCCAGGGCGCATTCACGAACCCGAGCACGTTCACGTAGTAGCGCAGGCTCGCTGACTTCGGCCGACCTAGGCCCGCGAGGCCAACTGAGTTTGGGCAATACCCGGAATCGGCACCGGGGGGGTCGGCAGGGCGATCCAGTCGTACTTGGGAGGCGAGAGATCGATGGTCGAGGCCAGGGCGCTCTCCCAGTTGATCTCCTTGCCGGTGTAGGTCGCCTCGCGGCCCATGATGGCCATCATCGTGCTGCGGGCCATGTACACGCCGTTGTTGATCGTGTCTCCCTTGCGGATGGCGGCGAACAGCTCTTGGTGCTCGACGTCGTACATGTTGGGCTTGGCGCCCTTGTAGCGCCAATTCGTTTCGCCCTTGATGTTGTGCCGCAGCACCGAGGCCCGCCCCTTGGTGCCGAAGATGTAGTGCTCGTTGTCGTTGGCGGTGCCGTCCATCTGGCGGGCGAAGGCGAACACCCGCACGTCGTTCGGGTACTCGTAGATCACCGCGTGGTGGTCGTAAATCTGGCCCCATTTGGGCCGCTCGGTCCGCTGCTGGCGGCCGCCGAGGCCCACGCACGAGACGGGAGGCTCGTCCCCCATCGTCCAGAGCGCCTTGTCGAGCGTGTGGACGAATTGCTCGGCGATGTGGTCGCCGGAGAGCCAGGTGTAGTACATCCAGTTCCGCATCTGGTACTCCATGTCGCTCCAGCCCGGCTGGCGATCGAAGCTCCACAGAGTGCCCGTGAGGTAGTTCGACTGCATGCTCACCACGTCGCCGATGGCGCCGTCCTTGACGCGCTTCATCGTCTCGCGGACGCCGTGGTCGTAGCGCCAGCAGAGCCCCGACACCAGGTTGAGCCGCTTCTGCCGGGCAAGCTCAGTCGTCTCGAGCACCGAGCGCACGCCCGGGGCGTCGACCGCCACCGGCTTCTCGCAGAAGACATGCTTGCCGGCCTCGATGGCTGCCCGCAGATGGAGCGGGCGGAAATGGGGAGGCGTGGCGAGGATCACCACGTCGACGCCGCTCTGCAGCACGCCTTTGTAGGCGTCGAAGCCGGTGTAGCAGTGCTCGTCGGTCACCGCCACTTTGGCGGCGATGTCGCCGTCCCCCTTCAGATTGTTGAGCCCTTGGGTGAGCCGGTCGGGAAAGACATCGCCGATGGCCGTGAGCTGGCAATTGGCGTCGGCCATCAGGGCGTTCTTCGCCGCGCCCGATCCGCGTCCGCCGCAGCCGATGAGGCCGATCTTGAGCGTGTCGTCGACGCCGGCGTGGGCCGTGCGGTCCAAGGTCAGCCCGGTGGCCAACGCGGCCCCCGCCACCACGGCGGTGGAAGTGGCCAGGAAATGCCGACGGCTGGAACCAACACGCTCAGGCTGCGAGGCGGGAGAGGTCATCGAGAATGTCCTCGGGAATGCTAGGCGGGATAGCGGCCGCGACGAACCAGAACGTCGGCGCCGCGCAGAACGGGCGACCGCATTATAAGCGGCGGCGGGGCGGGCTAATAGCCTTTCGTCCGGACGCGGTCGGCCTTCACGGCGGGCCGGCGGCTTCGAGGTACTTCCGATACCGCCCGTCCAGCTCCTGGTAGCTCAGCCCCATGAGCTGCGCCAGCGTCCCCGCCGTCGCCCGCCCGCTGTAGATGGCAGTCAGATAACGCACCCACGCCTCGCGATACCGCCCCTGCTCTCCCTGCATGAAGAAGGTCGCCAGCCCCGCCGACTCCGTGTAGAGCCGCGGCAGCTCGGCGTGTTCCTGCATCGCAGTCAGCCCCAGGGCAGTCAGCTCGGCCAAGGGGAGATAGCTGTTGTCCACCAGCAGCCGCTGCCGGGCAGCCGGCATCCGCCCGTGGTCCATGCCCCCCACGGCGATCCAGTCGGGCCCTTCCTCGATCGATTCGAGATAACAGGCAACTCCCTCGAGCGCCCAGAAGTTGGCGTCGTGGCCGACGTTGGCCACCACGGGGCGCGACTCCTGGAACAACTGGTGGGCCGCCTCGTGAAACAGCGTGCCGGCGTCCTGGTCGTCGCCCGCAAAGAAGTAGCACTGCCGGAGCGTGTCGAAGTAGATGCCTAAAGTGATGTTGATCCGCGGCTGCAAGGGCTGCAGCGCGGCGTTGTATTGGTCGCGCGTGGCGAAGTAGGTCACCTTGTGCTGCTGGCTCGGCTGGCGCAAAGGCCGCCCGGAGGCGAACATCGCCGAGAGCTCCTTGTCGCTGGCCAGATAGCCCACGAACAACTGCCGCCAGGCCGCCTGGAACTTTTCCAGCCGCAGGGCGAGCGCCACGCCTGCCTCTTGGCTCAGGTTCGTGGTCACCAGGTAGTGCTCGGCGCCAATCTGCCAGCCGTCCGCAATCTCCTGCCGGCGGCGGGCTTCCTCCTCAGGGCTGAGCCAGCGTCCCTTGAAGTAGCGCTGCCCCGCGTCGATCTTCTCCAAGTGCGAGCCGAGTACCCAACCCAGCCCGTCGCGCCACTGGCTGCCTGCCTTGAGCTTGCGGATCGTCCATGGCCGGCGCCAGGCGCCGTCGTACTTCTGATAGCCCAGCAGCTTGCGTAGCCGTTCGTCGGCCGGGTTTTCGCGGCACGCTTGATGGGCGAGTTCGTAGGCCAGGCCGAACTCGCGCGCTTCGGCCGCCTCGTCCATGAGCGCGATCAGGGCCGAGCTATGCGCGGTTCGCAGCTTGGTGAACCGCGCGCGCCATTCCTTCACGGGCGCGGCTTTGTCCGCGTTCGGCTCCGCCGGCGGACCCTCGGGAACCAAATAGAGAATGTGCCGATCGGCCGCCGGCTTGGGTTGCCAGGCGCGCGTCTGCTGCGCTTCCTCGGCCAGCTTTTGCCCATCGGCCCAGGCTGACAGCTTCTCGAGCTCGGCTGCGAACCCTGCATCGAGCGCTGCCCGCCTTCCCGCCAAATCGGCCTCGTCGGCGGCCACGGCTCGGCTAGGCGGTGCGAGCGCGACAGCGATCGCCAGGGCGATTGCCCCGAGTCCGACCGACAGTCGGCGTCTGCTTGCCGCCATACGACCCTACGCTGTTCCGCAGCCTGAACTAAAGCCCCGGCGATTGCCCAGACTTCAGTCTAACTGCCAGACGGCCTGGCCCAACGGGAAGGGCGACTTTTCTCGGCGGCGACCGGACCGCCTAGTAGGCCCAGGTCAGGCTGGCGTAGGGGCCGTGGACGGTAAAGTTCGTCTGCAGGTGGTCGGCGGTCCGCAGGAACACGCCCACGCTCTGATCCACCGGCGGAGTATTCACTTCGGTGATGGAATAGCGGCTGATCGCGTTCACGTAGACCGCGGCCCGATACCCCGCCTCGGCGCGGAAGCAACCGTGCCAGAAGAAGGTGTAGCCGCCTCCCAACTTGGCGTCGAGGGCCGGGACGACCTGCGTCACGTTGGGCGAGGTGATCGACTGCACGTTCGGCGGATCGATGCCCAGGTTGCCCAGTTCCGGCGACCGGGCCGAGAAATCGAGGCGGCTCTGGAGCGGCCCCGCCAGCACCGAGCCAGCGATTTCTCCGAGCAGATCGAAGTTGCCGTGCAGCGTGCTGGCCCGCATGCCCAGTCGCGGGCCCACGCCGTTGAATTGCGAGTTGTTCGTGTTGCCGTTGTCGATCAGGCCGTCCTCGCTGCGAAAGTGGGCCTCCAGAGTTTGCACGATCCGGGCGTATTCCAGGCCGACGAACACGCGCACCTGCGTTCGCCCTTGGGAGGCCAACAATTGCCCCGCGTCGAACGTAACCGAATCGTATTTGAAGTTCACGTTGCCCTGGGCAACTTGGAACAAGCTCGCATCGGGGCCGATCTCGAAGGCTGGCCCGACAAACTGGTTGGGGGCGGCCGTGACCGAGGCGTTCGCCGAGGCGTCGAGGTGCGTCCAGGTGGCGCGGATATCGTGCCCCGTGGCAGGGACGGCGTAGCGGGCGCCGATCGTGAACGCCGGCGTCAGATTGGGGCTCAGCGCCTGGTTGGCCCAATTGGGCGTCGGCAGCGGCAGCGGGCTGACGAGCGTGGCGTACTCGAGGTTGCCGCTCCCCGGGCGCAGATACAGGAGCGATCCCCAAGTCTCCCAGCGCGGCGGGGCCGCGTCGAAATCGCAGGGGAGCCCTCCTTCGTCGCTGAACACCGTGGGCGATTCTTCGGCCACGGGTTCGAGCAATTCGGTTTCTTGAGCTTGCACGCTGCCTGCCACCGCCGCTCCGACGAGCAGCCCGAGGAACCACCGCAATGCCCACCTTGCTTTCGCCATGACGCTCCTCGCCGACGGATCGGATCGCAAAAAGGGGCCGCCAAGTCCTTCGCAGCTTCGCGCGTCGGTAGTCCCCCTTTGGGTCCTATCGACGCCCGGCGGCGTCACCTTCGGAAAAATCGGCAAAGTCGCCGAAGTCCGCAAGGCTCGCGTGCGTTGCGAGCACTCCGGAATTGCTATAGTCAGAGCCGGTTTGGTTTGCCCCACTTCTCCGATCCACCGCGCAAGTTCGATGCGTCTTGCTCCTCTCCTCGTTGCCATTGGGCTGTTGCAGTTCGCGGAGGCCGCGGCTGACGAACCTAGTCCGCCCGGCGTGGTGGTTGCTCACAGCCCTGCTAGCAGTCGCCAATACATCGGGTCGCCGGGTCTGGCGGTCCTGCCCAGTGGCGAATACTTGGCGAGCCACGACCTCTTCGGCCCCGGCAGCACGGCCGACCGCACGCGTGTGTTCGCTTCGAGCGATCGCGGGCAGACCTGGTCGCTGCGGGCCGAGATCGTGGGGCAGTGGTGGTCGTCGCTGTTCGTCCACCGCGGCGACCTCTACCTGCTGGGGACGAGCCGTGAGAACGGCTTCTGCGTGATCCGCCGCTCGACCGACGGCGGCCGCACCTGGAGCGAGCCGCGCGACAGTCGGAGCGGCCTGTTGCTCGGCGACGGCCGCTATCACTGCGCTCCCGTGCCGGTCGTGGAGCACCAGGGACGCCTGTGGCGGGCGATGGAGGACGCCATGGGCCCCGGCGGCTGGGGGCAGCACTTCCACACGTTCATGCTGTCGGCCCCTGCTGAGGCCGATCTGCTCGACGCGGCGAACTGGACCTTCTCGAACCGGATCCTCGGCAACCCACGCTGGCTCGAGGGCAACTTCCGCGGTTGGCTGGAAGGGAACGCCGTCGTCTCGCCGGCCGGCCGGATCGTAAACGTGCTGCGGGTCGACGCTCCGCTCGATGACGAGCAGGCGGCGATCGTGGAGATCAGTCCCGATGGCCGGCAGGCGACCTTCGATCCCGAGCGCGGCTTCGTTCCGTTCCCCGGCGGCGCGAAGAAGTTCTCGATCCGCCCCGATCCGCGGGGCGGCGGCTACTGGACGCTGGCCAACTACGTACCTCCTGAGCAGCGCCGCGGGCTGCCGGCGAAAACGCGCAACACGCTGGCGCTGGTCCACTCGGCCGACCTGCGCTCGTGGCAGGTGCAGGCGATCCTGCTCGCGCACCCTGACCCTGAGCGGCACGGCTTTCAGTACGTCGACTGGCTCTACGACGGCGACGACTTGATCGCACTCGTGCGCACCGCCTACGACGACGGGCAGGGGGGCGCCCACAACCAGCACGACGCCAACTACCTGACGTTCCACCGCTTTGCGAACTTCCGTGGGCTGCGTGCTCGGTAGGCTGGTTGCCAGTTTATGGCCACGCGAGTAGGTTGGCGGAACGATTGTTTTCGTCTCATTCGCTTGCACCGTCGGGGGCCGCTCGTGTCGCCAGCTACGATTTGTCCGTTCGAGCATCCGAGGCGGGTGTACTGCGCCGGACCGCTGTTCAACGCCGCCGAGCGTCAGGAGATGCTGCGGTTGGCCGAAGTGCTGGCCGCCGCCGGGTTCGAGCCGTTCGTGCCGCACGCCGATGGGATGGAGTTCGCCCAGGTGCGGCCTTACCTTGTGAGCCAGGGCTTTCCGCCGGCCGAGGTGGGGCAGTTGCTGCACGAGGCGGTCTTCGCGCTCGATGTCTATCAGGTGGCCGCCGGCTGTGGCTCGCTCGTGTTCAACATGAACGGCCGCGTGCCGGACGAAGGAGGCGTGGCCGAGTTGACGCTCGCCTGGACCCTCGGCAAGCCCGTCGTGCTCTACAAGGAAGACGCCCGCTCGGCGATCTCTGCCCGCGACAATCCGCTGATCGTGGGCCAAACCGGCTTCACGACGCTCGCGGACCTCGATCATATTCCACAAGCGCTTGCGCAGAAGATCCTGGAAGAGGCGCCCGCGCCCGACCACCGCTTGACGCTGCCGCCGCGGCTGGCCGCGGCGGTCGATGCCGGCGGCCAGCTCTGGCGGCGGCTCGTGGCGCTCGGCGCCGAGCGGCCGAGCGACGCGGTGGCCCAGATCGTTCGCGAGCTGTTCGCCAACGAGCGGCACGCGGCGCTGTTGCCGGTTGCTTAGGGGCTCCACGCTCGGTGCATCCACGGTGCCGAGAAGGGATCGCCATGAAGCGGAAAACGAATTGGAACGAGCTAGGCGAGGAGATCCCCACTCGCGAAGCCAAGCGACTTTTGCAGGACACGAGCACTAGCGAACTGACAGAGTTCTCGGTGGATGTCGTGCGCGCATTCCAGTTGGCCGATGGACGGGTGCTATTCGTCGTGCCCTTCGCTCTTCCCGAGCGAAGGGTCTTCGCGTGGCATTCCCGAGAGCATTTCCAGCGTTACTTCGATTCGGAGCTAGCGCCGAAGCTGGATCGCGCTCCCGAAAGCCGGCATATCCTTGCTGATCGCCAGTGCGGTCGACGGGGGTTCGTGGATGACGTGCCGCGGCTGTGCGCCTCGCTCCCCGGGCAGTTGGGCATCGATGTCGGTCGTTTGGACTACATGCCGAAATCCTTTGCTCGCATCGACCGAGCGCTGCGCGACGTCGATCCGGATGAGATCCTCGCAGACCCGTTGTTCTCCGCGCTGTGTGCATACGCCGGTGAAACGATTCGTCAGAGCTGCAATGGCCAATGGCAGATGGTCCCCCACGCGCGCGAGGCCGAGATTTGGATTCCCTGCGTGGTTGCCGGCTCGAGGCGGATTAACTTTGTCGTCCCGCTGAACGATGCGATCATCGAACGAGGTCCAGGGCTGCGTTTGACCATCCTCTCGCTCATCGGCGCCTAGCAGCACCTCCGGACCTCCCCGCGCTGCTACCCGCCCTTGTAGCTCAGCACCGGCCGCAACTCGCGCACGATCTTGGTCAACTCCTGCTGAGCGCGCATCACCGCGCGGATGTCGTTGTAGGCCGCCGGGGCTTCGTCGCGCAGGCTCTCGGCGCGGCGGCGGTCGTACCAGAGCCGGCCTACCTGGCGGGCGAACTCCTTCTCGCTCACCGCGCGGCGGGCTTCGGTGCGGCTGAGCCGCCGGCCGGCCCCGTGGGAGCACGACTCGAGCGCGGCCGCGCAGCCGCGCCCCACGGTGTGAAAGCTCGGCGCGCCCATCGATCCAGGCACGATCCCCGGCTCCTCCTGGCTTGCCGGTTGAGCTCCCTTGCGGTGGACCCAGAGTTGCCGGTCGCCATGCGTTTCTTGGCGCACGTGGTTGTGATCGCTGTGGATCAAGGAATCCCAGTCGGCCGAGGTCGCAAACAAACGGCCCACCAGGCGTTCGACGGCCCGCAGCATCGCCAGCCGGCTCTCCGCGGCGTAAGCCCGCGCCCAAGCCAGGTCAGCCAGGTAGGCCTGGCCCGACTCACTGGACGCCTCAAGCGCGGCGAGCTTGCTCGTCGTGGACGCCGCGCGGGCCAGGTGGTGGGCCGTGATCGCCTGTCCCATGGCCCGCGAGCCGCTGTGGACGAGCGCCCACAGGCGGCAGTTCGGGTCGGCCTGGAACTCGAGAAAATGGTTGCCGCGCCCCAGTGTGCCCAACTGCACCGCCCCGTCGCGCTGGGCCAGCTTGCTCAGTCGTGGGTCGCTGAACTGGTTGGGCGCCAACGCAGCCGGCAATTCCTGAGCTCGGCGCAACCGGTTGCTCGGCACGTCTTCGTAGAGCCCGGCCAGCAGGCGGGCTGCGGACCACTCGCTGTCGAGGGCGTTGGCTTCGAGGTCGAACGCCAGCGCGGCCATGCCGCAGCCGATGTCACCGCCGACTGCCTGGGGGTAAAGCAACGTTCGTGTCGCCACCACCGCGCCGATGCACACATCGGCCGACAGGTGAACGTCGGGCATGATCGCCACGTGGGCTACGTCCTCCGCCGCGCGAAGCCGATCGACCGCGGCGGCGACTTCAGTCGGCAACCGCTGAATGGTCCACTCGCTGCAGGGCGCGAGTTCGCCGTTACTCATGCGCAGCCTCCGCCGGGTCCGGCCCGAGGAGAACGAACAGGAGCGACGGCGCTTTGCGGCGCGTGATCGCCGCGGCGACCGCCGTGCGCAGCCGCCCAGACGCCGCTTGCAGCCGCGCTTCGGCCCGGGCGCGATTGAAGTCGCCGCCCGCAGTGTCGGCCACCACCGACACCAGCATTCGCGAGGCGTCGGGGGCGGGCCGCACGTTCGCCACGCGCAGACAGCGGAGGTCGTCGTCGCCGGTTTCGCCGGCCAGGATCTGGTCAATCGTTTGCGCTACCTGCCCACACAACCGCGCCGTCTTGTGGTCGGGCTTGCGGCGCGAGCGGCCGGACTTGAAGAACTCACGGGGGTCGACCCCGTCGTCTTCGTGAATCTCTCCACACAGCGCGCGCATTTGCTTGCGCGCACGTCGATCGAGCGCCATGGATGTTTCCCCGCAACGGGGGCTCTCGCCAAAGGAAGGGCGCCGGCGCAGCAATGCGCAGGCTGCCGGATGCACCAAGAGCAACGGCAAGAGGAGCCCGCAGGCAGGGAACGGCGCTTCTTGCAGGAAGCGCAAGTGACCTTCAGCGGGCTCTAGGCGGCAAGAATGGAGTGGAGCGCGTGCATGGCTAGGACCTCCCTCGAGAGCGGAAGCGGGGGATCGACTTCAAGCAGGACGCTTCTCGGTGCAGCGAGGTTCGCGCTCCGACAATCGCAACATTGTCCGCGCGCAAAGAAAAACCTGGCTTGCGTTTCCGCCCCGTGGTACAACCGCGCTCGCAGCGGGCATCGCCGACACCCCATTGCCCCCAAACTCTTCCGACCTCCTCCCCAACGAGGCATGTGATGGTTCCGTGGTCTCGCTTCTGTCGTATTGCGGCAATCGCCGTGGTTGGATTTGTCGCGCTCTGTTCCGGCGTCGCGGCCCCAGCCCAGGAGCCCACGAACGCCCGCCCGGCCTTCATCCCGGCCGACTACAACGACTACCAGAACATGCTCGACCAACTCGGCATCAAGGCGATGCGGCGCGGGCGAGACGGCCGTGCCCCGGACACGTCGGACGAGGCCACTGCGAACCCTCATCACGAGTCCGTACCGGACCTAATGACCTTCAAGAACGGTACGAGGGTGCAGTCGGCGGATCAGTGGCCGCAGCGCCGCGCCGAGATCGTGGAAGACTTCGAACGCGAGGTCTACGGCCGCGTGCCGACCGACGTTCCCCAAGTGAACTGGGAAGTCACCAGCACGGTCGAAGGCGAGGCCGACGGCGTTCCCTTCATCACGCGCACGCTCGTGGGGCGAGTCGACAATAGCGCCTTCCCGGAGATCTCGGTCAACATCGAGGCGAGCTACACCGTGCCGAAAAACGCCTCGGCCCCTGTACCGATGATCGTGGAGTTCGGGTTCGGCGGCCGCTTCGCGCGGCGGGGAGGTCCGCCGGCGTGGAAGCAATTGGCGCTGCAGAAGGGTTGGGGCTACGGCGAGATCGTCCCCAATACGATTCAAGGGGACAACGATCGCCTCCGCGAGGGGATCATCGGCCTGGCGAACAAGGGGCAGCCGCGCAAGCCGGACAACTGGGGCGCGTTGCGGGCATGGGCCTGGGGGGTGAGCCGGCTGATCGACTACTTCGAAGCCCATCCTGATTCCGGGGTCGACGCGAGCAAGGTGTGCATCACCGGCGTTTCACGCTACGGCAAGGCCGCGCTCGTGGCCATGGCCTTCGAGCCGCGGATCGCGGCGGGCTTCATCGCGTCGTCGGGCGCGGGGGGCGCCAAGCTGCACCGCCACATCTTCGGCGAGTTGCTTGAGAACGTGGCCGGCCGCGGCGAGTATCACTGGATGGCCGGCAACTACCTGAAGTACGGCGCCGAGGAGGCGGTCTTCGGCCCCAAGACCGTCGCCGATCTGCCGGTCGACCAGCACGAGCTGATCGCCCTCTGCGCGCCCCGCCCCTGCCTCATCAGCTATGGTGTGCCGGCGGCAGGGGACCCCAACTGGGTCGACGCGCCCGGCAGCTACCAAGCCACGGTGCTGGCCGGCCCCGCCTACCGCTTACTGGGCAAACAAGGCCTCGGCACGTCGGGAGACTACCTGCACGAGAAACTGCCGGCGGTGAACACGCTTGTCGGCGGCGAACTGGCCTGGCGCCAACACGACGGCGGCCACACGAACGTGCCGAACTTCCCGACGTTCTTCGCGTGGGCAGGCAGGCATCTCAAAGTGCCTGACCGCTCGGACTCGGCAGCTCCGTAAGGATTTCTTGAACCGCCGAGACGCGGAGACTCCGAGAAAGACCAAATTCATTTCTCGCCAAGTCGCAAAGCTGCAAACGCTGCCTGCTCCTTAGCGAGCTTTGCGCCTTTGCGAGAAACAAGACAAGCTCTTCCCTTCCGCGTATCCGCGTATCCGCGAGGTAGAGTAGTGGAGGGCCATACAAGGACCAGTCATGTCGTTCAGGCAGACTCTACGCCGGTACTGCGGAACACTCAGCCTCGTCGGATTCGTGTTGTTGTTTTGCGGCGTTGGTCTAGTCACCATCTTGCGGTCCGCCGGCGTTCGAGGGTGGGTGACGGCTAGCGGGTCTTTCATTGTTATCTTGCTCTATGGTCTTGCGATCGACCGCGAGCGTGCTCAGGAAGACGCGTCGTTTCCGGTTCCTCTTGCTCGTCCAAGCAATGCCCTTTTTATGCGGGGCTTGGGGTGGGCGGTCACTATCTACGCAACACTGATGGTCCTGGTTTCCTGGCTCACGGCGGCTTCGTGGCATCTCGACGGAACGGAACCTTTGAACGTATCCGCGACCTATGCCGCTAAAATGCTTGCTGGCTCGGCCCTGTTTTTCTTGTTGGGAGCGGCCTGCTTATGGCACTCTACGCTGAATCGACGAGCAATTCAGGCACTTCGTGAGAATGAGAAGCGCTTGGCCATCAAGCTACTCGATGAAATGCGATCCACGCCAGACTTTACTCGCTCTTATCCGTATGGTGTTCGACTCCGACTCACGAACGAATACGAGTGCTCAGCCGATGAACTGCTCAAGCGTCTTGCTCAATGCACCAGACTTAGCGATGGAACGTATCGGTTAAAGGATGAGTTTCGTGAGGGTGCAGCCACGTGAGACGGATTCGAGGCAAGTGGTATATGAAGGTGTTGGCCGTGCTTGTCAACGTGGTAACGTTGAGCATGCTGGCCTACGTTCCGGCAATGTGGAAACGTGGCGGGATCGTGATGGCCGCTCTTATGGTCGCTGTGCCTGTAGCTGTCTTGCCATTGACGATCCAGTTTGCACGACTCAGCTTTGGTTATGGAAAACCGATTAACGTGCCAACACGACTTGACGCATCGACCCGGCTGCTTGCTATCGGTAATGGAACGTCGATGGCGTTGGGCGGGCTGTTCGCTTGGGGCATCCCAGGTTTTGGCCTTGGAAGCGTGTTTCTTGTTCTCGTTGGACTTTGCTGCGTTGCAGTCGGAGTGGAAGGGCAGCCGTTCATCGTAGAAGACGGTGGAAGCGACGAAACTGGGCAAGTTACGGAACGGTAAGCCTCGAATGCCATGAAGACAGGTCAGCCGTGCCGTGACACGAGCATGTTCAAGCAAACTTTCTCGATCTCGCTCTTTGCACAGGTGACGGTGGCGGTATGGGGCTTGCGATCGTGGTTCAGAATGGCCCCTCTCCGCGTCTCCACGGTTCAAAAATTCACCCTGCCTTCGCCTGAGATGCAGGAGGGTTCGCGGCGAGGCCGCGGAGGGCGGAGTGGATCATGATGTACTCGCCGATGTTCTCGAGAGTCACGAGTCCCACGAGCTGGCCGCGGCGGACGATGGGCACGGTGGAGCAGCCGGCCTCCTGCATCCGCTGAAACAGGGCGTCGAGCATCTCGGTGTCCTCGGCCACCTTGCATTGGCCGTGCATCACTTGGCCGACCGTCTTGTCGCGGCCTCCTTCGGCCAGGGCCTTCATCAGGTCGGCGCGCGTGAGCAGGCCGACGACCTGCCCTCCTTCGACCACGGGGAAATCGGTCTGCGAGCCGGCCAGCAACTCATCGACCGCCGACGAGAGCCCATCCTGCGGCGTAAGGGCGCGGAATCGCGTGATCATGGCGTGCCGCACCGGAATGCCCCGCACGATCGACCGCACCTGCACAAGGTGGGCCTCGCCTTGGGCGCCGAGGTAGACGAACAGGGCGATGAAGAGCAGGAACGGGTTGTAGAACAGGCCGAGAAACCCAAACAGGATCGCCATGCCCTGCCCGACGCTGGCCGCCGTTTGCGTGGCCGTCACATAGTCCATGCGTGTCGCCAGCAAAGCGCGCAGGACTCGGCCTCCGTCCATGGGAAAGGCGGGCAAGAGGTTGAACAGAACCAACCAAATGTTCACGACCATGAGCTGGACCAGCAGCGGCGCGGCCACCATGGTGCGCGTCGCTTCTTCGCTCGAGGCGAAATCGGCCGCGGCCGATGCACTGCCCCCAGAAACCGCCAACACGGCGAACAGGATGCCAGCGATCACAACGTTGACCGCGGGGCCGGCCAGCGCCACCCACAGCTCCTGAATCGGATCCTCCGGCATCCGCTCGAGCCGCGCCACGCCGCCGATGGGCAGCAGCGTGATGTCCTGCGTGCGAATGCCGAACCGCCGGGCCATCAGCGCGTGCCCCAGCTCGTGCAGCACGACGCAGCCGAAAATGGCCAGGATGAAAACGACCCCCTCGATCGTTTCGCGCAGCCGGTCTCCCTGGATCACGTGGGCCGTCAAAATCCAGCCGATCAGGATCAGAAACGTCCAGTGGACGAACAAGTCGATCCCGGCGATTCGGCCAATTTTCCACGATCCGCGCATTCACTTCTCCATCAGGCTTGGGAGGCTGCACAGGCTGGAAGCCTGTGCCACAAGTTGCTCGGGTGGCAGAGACTGCCACTTGCTGTTCTGGTGGCACAGGCTTCCAGCCTGTGGACCCGGCCCCGGAGCCTGCTTGCCAAAACTTGAATACCTGCGCCGCCGAGCCTGCTAGGCCGGCGGGCACGCAGATTATATGCTGGCGGGAGCAACGATCGCAGCCGTCCGCCCCGGGCAGCGCGAGTCTCTTGACCCCTTTTATTTCGTTTGGCCGCACCCGCATGGCTGAATCCGCCGCCCCGCTCGTGGGCGTCATCATGGGCAGCAAGTCGGATTGGGATACGCTGCGGGCCTGCGCCGAGGTGCTGATCGAGCTCGGCGTGCCGCACGAATGCCGTGTGGTCTCGGCCCATCGCACGCCGGAACTGCTGCGCGAGTACTCGCAAGCCGCCGAAAGCCGCGGTCTCGAGGTGATCGTGGCCGGCGCCGGCGGCGCGGCCCACCTGCCTGGCATGGTCGCCGCGAACACGGTGCTGCCGGTGCTCGGCGTGCCGGTGCAGAGCCAGGCCCTGCAGGGGCTCGACTCGCTCCTCTCGATCGTGCAAATGCCCGGTGGCGTCCCCGTGGGCACGCTGGCGATCGGCCGCGCTGGCGCCCGCAACGCCGGCCTGCTGGCGGCGGCGATCTTGGCCAACAGCCGCCCGCCGCTGCGCGAAAAGCTGAAGGCCTTCCGCGAGCGACAGACCGAACGGGTGCTGGGGGAAACGCTGTCGTGACGTCTCCCATTCTCCCCGGGGCCGCCATTGGCGTGCTGGGAAGCGGCCAACTCGGCCGCATGTTCGCGATCGCCGCCCGCCGCATGGGCTACCGCGTTCATACGCTCTCGCCCGACGACGACACGCCCACCGGCCAGGTGGCCGATGTCGAAATCGTGGCCGCGTACGACGATCTGGACGCCATCCGCCGCTTCGCCCAAGGGGTGGAGGCGGTGACCTTCGAGTTCGAGAACGTGCCGGCCGCTACGGCTGCGGCCGCAGCCGAGTTCGCCCCGGTGCGGCCCAAGGGAGAGGTGCTGCACGTCACGCAGCACCGCCTGCGCGAGAAGCGCTTCTTGCAATCAGCCGGCATCCCCGTGGCGCCGTTCGCCGAAGTGAGCATTGCCGATGATTTGCCACGCGCGGCTGATGCTGTTGGCCTACCCGGCGTGCTCAAAACCGCCGGTTGGGGCTACGACGGCAAGGGTCAAGCCCGCGTGAAGTCGCTCGCCGAGATCGAGGTCGCCTGGACTGGCTTGAACCGGCAGCCGGCCGTGCTCGAGGCCTGGATCGACTTCGCCGGCGAGGTTTCCGTGGTCGCTGCTCGCGGACTTGGCGGCGAGTTCAGAGCCTACCCCGTGGCGGCGAACCTGCACGAGCGGCACATTCTGGACGTTTCGTCATCTCCTGCCGATCTGCCAGCCGCGTTCTCCGCGGAGGCGATCGAGATCGCCCGCGCGATTCTCGAGCGGCTCGACGTGGTGGGCGTGCTCTGCGTGGAGTTCTTCGTGACCACGAGCGGCAAGCTGCTGGTCAACGAGCTCGCCCCGAGGCCGCATAACTCGGGGCATCTGACGTTCGATGCCTGCGTCACCAGCCAGTTCGAGCAGCAATTGCGGGCCATCTGCGGCCTGCCGCTGGGGAGCACGGAGCTGTGGCGGCCGGCGGCGATGGCCAATCTGCTGGGCGACCTCTGGAACGACGGCGAGCCCGACTGGGCCTCCCTGTGCGCTCACGACGACGTAAAACTTCACCTGTACGGCAAGACGCAGGCCCGCCCCGGGCGTAAGATGGGGCATCTCACGGCTCTGGCGGACACCCCCGCCGAGGCCGTCGACAAAGTCATTCGGGCCAGGCGGTCCCTGACAAGGGCCGGCGCAACGGCGCCGGCGTTTCCCACGAGCGTGAGCTGATTCACGCGGCCGAGATCGCCCCGAAGAACGAGAAGCATGAGCGACGAACTACTGCGGCGCGAAGTCCGCTCCCTGGGAGATGTCCTAGGCGAAGTCATCCGCGAATTCGCCGGCGACACGGCGTTCGAGCAGGTCGAAGACATTCGCAAGCTGGCGGTGGCCCGGCGGGCCGCCGATCTCGAGGCCGGCAAGGAATTGCAACGGCGGATCGAAAAGCTGTCGCTGGCCGAAGCCCGCGTCGTGATCCGCGCGTTCAGCGCGTTCTTCGATCTGGCGAACCTGGCCGAAGACCGCCAGCGGGTGCGCGTGCTGCGGAGCCGCGAGCGGATGCGGCATCCCGAGCCACGCGGCGAGTCGACCACCGAAGCGGTCAAACGCCTGGCCGAACAAGGGCGTCCTGCGGCCGAGGTGCAGAAGCTGCTCGACCAATTGGCGATCCGCCTGGTCTTCACCGCGCATCCCACCGAGGCCAAGCGGCGCTCGATCCGCACCTCGATCCGCCGCATTCGCGACATCCTGCACCAGCTCGACCAGCAGGAATTGTTGCCGCGCGAGACCGAACGGCTGAGGGCGCGGATTCGCGCCGAGCTCAACATCCTCTGGCAGACCGAGTTCCTGCGTGAAACGCGCCCCACGGTGATGCAGGAAGTCGCCCGCGGCATCTCGTTCGCGCCGACGCTGTGGGAGGTCGTGCCGCTGGTGATGCAGGATCTGCGACGCGCACTCGAGGCCTATTACCCGGGGCAAAAGCTCAAGACGCCAACGTTCCTGGATTTTGGCTCGTGGATCGGCGGCGACCGCGACGGGCACCCGCACGTCACGGCCGACGTGACGGCGGCGACGCTGGGCAAACTGCGCGAATCGGCTCTTGCGGGGCATATGCAGCAAAGCCGCCAGGCCTTCATCGTGCTGAGCATTTCGGAGCACGAGGCGCCTGGCGCGCGTGAGCTGTTCGCCGAAGTCGAGGCCGCCGCCAACCGCTGGCCCGAGCTGCGCGAGCGCCTGACGATTGCGCCGGCGGGTGAGCCCTACCGGGCTTATCTGGCGCTCATCGTGTGGCGGCTCGAGCAAACGGGGCTGGGGGGGCTGGATGATCCGCCGGCCGAGGGCGCTTATCGCAATCCCAAGGAACTGCAGGCCGACCTCGAGCGGATGCGCGACAATCTGGCCCAGCACTCGAGCGCGCTGGTGGCCGAGCTCGAGATGCAGGCCTGGATCGACCTGGTGCGCGTGTTTGGCTTCCACGGCTCGAGCCTCGAGGTGCGGCAGGACTCGCGCCGCTACGTCGAGGTGCTCACGGAGATCTTCAAGCAGGCCAAACTCTGCGATGACTACGCCGCGCTCGACGAAGCCGGCCGGCAAAAGGCGCTGGCCGAATCGATGCCGTGGACGCGCGGCTTCGATGAAGCCGCGCTGTCGGATGCGGCGCGCGAGGCGCTGGCGCTGTTCCGCGTGTTGCGCAAGGCGGTGCTGCGGTTCGGCCCTGCGGCGATCGGCGCCCACGTGATCAGCATGACCCACGCTCCCAGCGACGTGCTGGCGGTGCAGTGGTTCTGGGAGTGGGCCTGCGCCGAGGCGGGCGATCAACCGGAGGCGCGCGGTCTGCCAATCGTGCCGCTGTTCGAGACGATCGACGACCTGAAGCACGGGGCCGAAACGCTGGCCGCCATGCTGGCGAATCCCAACTACCGCGCCTACATCGACCGCCAGGGGGGCAGGCAGGTCGTGATGCTCGGTTATTCCGACAGCACCAAGGACGGCGGCTATCTGGCCGCCACCTGGGCGTTGCACCAAGCTCAGCGGCAGCTCTACCAGTCGGCGAACGCGGCGGGCGTGCATCTCACGCTGTTCCACGGCCGCGGCGGCTCGCTCGGCCGCGGCGGCGGCCCCGCTGCCCGCGGGATCCTGTCGCTGCCGTACGAGGCGGCCAACGGTACGCTCCGGCTCACTGAGCAGGGAGAGGTGTTGGCCGAGCGATACGACGACCCCCAAGTGGCTTACCGGCACTTGGAGCAAATCACCTACGCCGTGCTGATGGCCAGTGCGCGAAAGGCGCCCGAGGAGCCGCACCGGTTCGACGACACGATGATCCGGCTGGCGCACCGTTCCTATCAGGCTTATCGCGAGTTGGTCGAGCAGCCGAACTTTCTGGCCTACTTCGAGCAGGCCACGCCGATCGACGACATCGAGAACCTGCCGATCGGCTCCCGTCCCTCCCGCCGCCGGGGGGAGCGGAAGCTTTCGGATCTAAGAGCGATCCCTTGGGTCTTTGCCTGGACGCAGAACCGTTGCCTGATTCCGGCCTGGTATGGCTTGGGCCTGGCGATCGAAGACTACACGGCGGGGGACCCCGGCGGCTGGCAGACCCTCAAGGAGATGTACAAGGAGTGGCCCTACTTCCAAGCCACGATCGACAACGCGGCTTTGGCCTTGGCCAAAGTCGACGTGTACGTGGCCGAACGCTATGCCCAACTCGCCCCCGACGACGTCCGCGAGGCGATTTGGGGCCGCATTCTGGCGGAACAGAAGCGGACGCGCAAGGCGTTGCAAAAGGTTCTGGGAGACCGCGACCTGCTGGAGCATACACCGTGGCTACAGCGTTCGATCGAAGTGCGAAATCCCTATGTTGATCCGCTCAATCTGATTCAGATTGAGATGTATCGTCGGCGAAGGGGCCTCGAAGCGGACGATCCGCAGGCCGAAGTCATCAAGGACCTCTCGCGGCTGTCGGTCCAAGGGATTGCCGCAGGATTGCGGACGACCGGATAGCGCCCCCAACCTGGGGGGCTTGCGCCAATTTGAGGGCATTCCCTCAACCGCGTGCCTGGATTAGGCGGATCTTGCGTGTACACGACGGCCGATCCTCGCTCGGTCAAGCAAAAGGCGACTGGATTCTGCGCAGGGAATCGCTAGAATCTTTGTGTCGGTTTGACCTTTTTCATCCCGCGGTTTCGTTAGGCACGCTTAGCGCTAGGGAAATGCCAGCGCTCAGGATGCTTGACATAATCGCGTAGTTGTGGTGAAAATGCAGCCGCGTCGTCCGCAAGCTCGGGCCATGCAGCACGAACAGAAGAGAGCCTTCTACCTCCACCAAGCGGCGCAGAGTCTGCCCGCGACGAAAGTCCGCCTCGCCGAAAAAAACAGAAAAACGTTGTTTCCCTGCGAAACAATTTCTGGCGGTGACGGTTGAATTTTGGTGACTAGAACGCTGTGCAGGCTCCCGAACAGGGCTTGCCGACGACGGGAACAGAGCGTTTTGGCTTCCCTTGGAAGCCTTCGGATTCAGCAAGGCCTGGTTCGCTTGCGCGAATCGGGCTGCGCCTGGAATTCGACCGTCGTATCGGTTGGCTTCCGTCGCGCGATCCGAATCAACACCAGAGAGGCTGGCCCCCCAGAGGACGACTGGGGAGGTCACAATCGGAGAACAGTCTGTGAAACTCACCAGAGCGACGTCGGTCGAAGATTACAAGCTCGTCAGCAGCTACGAGAACATCCGCAAGACTTTGCTCCTCGATCGGTACGCCGATCGTCTCGACAAGCCGCTGGCGTTTTGGGCCTTGCCCAACGACCGGCGCTTGCCGCTCGCCTTCCTCGGCCGCACGATCAAGGATCTGCTCTCGACGCCCTTCGAAGAGCTGTCGGCCACGCCGGGCATCGGCCAAAAGAAGATCAACTCGTTCGTGAAGCTGCTCTCGCGCGCCACGAAGGAGCAACCGCCGCAGGTGCCTTTTGGCATCGAGCCTGAGCTGCCCCGCAAGAATGGCTTCCCCGAGCGCGGGTCCTTGAACGGCAGCGGCGCGAATGGCCATGCCAACGGAAACGGCAACGGCCACGCCAACGGAAATGGCCACAGCCACGTGTTCGATCCGTCGCTCGTCTCCGAAGCGCTCTGGGTGCAGTGGCGAGACACCGTCAAGCGCCACAAGCTGGGCGCCGAGAAGCTCGGCCACGTCGCTCCTTCGCTGCAGGCCCTGCCGACAGTGATTTGGAACACGCCGCTCGAGTTCTACGCCAAGCTGACGGTCGCCGACATTCGCTCGCTCAAGACGCATGGTGAAAAGCGGGTGCGCGTGGTGCTCGAATGCTTCCACGGCATCCACGAGATCCTCGGCAAGTCGACCCCGCAGCCGCACCTCGTCGTGCGGATGGCGCCCAAGTTCATCGACTCCCTCGAGGCCTGGATCGCCACCGCGTCGGCGCAACAGCAAGCGATCACGCTCTCGGAGCTCAAGAAGCGGTTTGTGCGTCCGCTGGTCGATCAGCTCAAGGTCGACGCCAGCCCCTCGGTGTTTCCGCTGGTTGAAGGCCGCCTGGGCCTCACCGGCGCTGCGCAAAGCGTGCGGGTGCAGTCGAAGACCCTCGGGGTCACACGGGCTCGCGTCTATCAATTGTTCGAGGAGTGCGGCAAGGTGATGGACGTCCGCTGGCCGGAAGGGGCCGGTTGGTGCCAACGCCTGCGGGCAAAGTTGCTCGCCGACGGCCGCCGCGACGAGATCGCCCTGTTCGACGCCACGGTCGAGCTCTTTTTCCCGGACCAAAAGCAGTTGCTCACTGAGTCGTCGACACACGGCGACGACGAGTAGTCGCCGGCCGCACTCGGCCAATGTACTGATACGTCCCAACGGGCGCCTGCCGGATTTCCGGCCGGCGTCCGTTGGCGTTTTTGCTGGCAAGGATTTGCGGCATGCTCCGCGCCGATCTCGTATCAATTCAAGTCGGGCTGCCGCAAGCTCGCGGGAATCCGGATGCCGTAAATCCCTTCGATCGCCCCTGGACCACCGGGTTTTACAAGCAGCCGGTTTCCGGGCCCGTGGAACTCGGCCGTTTGGGCCTGCGCGGCGATGGCCAGGCCGACCTCGAGAACCACGGCGGTCCCGACAAGGCCGTTTGCGTTTACTCCGCCGATCACTATCCGGGCTGGCGACAGGCGCTGGCGCTCGATTTGCCGACCGGCGCGTTCGGCGAGAACTTTACGATCGCCGGCCTCACCGAGTCCCAGGTTTGCGTCGGCGACGTGTGGCGGATCGGCGAAGTCGTGCTTCAGGTCTCGCAGCCGCGGCAGCCCTGCTGGAAACTAGCCCGCCGCTGGCGGATCAAGGATCTTGCGGCGCAGGTCGTGGAAAATGGCCGCACCGGCTGGTACTTCCGCGTGCTCGCCGTAGGCGCAGTCGCAAGCGGGACTCAGCTCGAGCTTGCTGAACGTCCGCGGCCTGAGTGGACCATCGAGCGGGCCAATCAAGTGATGCACCACGACAAGGGCAATCGAGCGGCCGCCGCGGAATTGGCCGCCGTACCGGAACTCTCCTTGAGCTGGCGGACCGCGCTGCAGGGACGTCTGGCGGGCGGCGAATTGACGTAGCCCACTCTCAGTCCACCCTCTGGAGTTAACGCCGTCCGCGAGCTGCATCTGCTAAGCTGTGTGGTGACGTTCCTCGAGGCTCTTTGTCCGGCAAGCGAGCTGTCATGCTCGGCCAACGACTCAATCCCGCCGCAGCCCGCACGTGTGTATTGCCGCGGCGTGAGTTCCTGCGCGCGGGCGCGATCTCGGTGCTCGGCCTCTCCCTGCCTGAGCTGTTGGCCGCCCGCGCGCAAGCCGCGGCCCGTGCAGCCAAAGCCAAGAGCTGCATCCTCGTCTTTCTCGAAGGGGGACCGGCGCATCAAGACCTGTGGGACATGAAGCCCGAGGCGCCGGCCGAGTACCGGGGCGAGTTCCGGCCGATCGGCTCTTCGCTGCCTGGCGTGCCGGTCTGCGAGCATCTCCCGCGGCTCGCCCAGCAGCTCCACCGCGTGGCCTTGGTGCGGTCGCTGCATCACACGGTCGTCGACCACAACGCCGGCGCCTACTACGCCCTCACCGGCCGCTCGCCGCAGAATGGCGGCCAGCTCATCCTGGGCGACGAGCCGGGCAACTTTCCGCCGTATGGGGCCGTGCTTGCCAAACTGCGCCCGCAAAACCGCAGGCTGCCCAGCTTCGTGCAGTTGCCCGACATCATGTCGAACAACGGCCGCGATTTGCCGGGGCAGCGGGCCGGCTTCTTGGGGCCGGCCTACGATCCGTTCGTCGCTGGCGATCCAAGCGCCCGCGGCTACAGCGTGCCGGGGTTGTCGCTGCCGGTCGACGTCGCCCCCGCCCGGCTCGCGGAACGGCGGGAGCTGCTCGCGCAATTCGATCGCCGGTTAGCCTCCGCCGCCGACCGGCCGATCGACGCCGGATTCGACATCCACTATCGCCGCGCATTCGAGCTGATGGCGTCGCCTGCGGCGCGGCGAGCGTTCGACCTCTCGCAAGAGCCGCGCGCGGTGCGCGAGGCTTATGGCCTGCCGGACCGCGACGACCGCTCGGTCGAAGCCCGCAAGTTCGGCGGACTTCCGCATTTTGGCCAGTGTCTGCTGCTCGCGCGGCGGCTGGTGGAGGCCGGCGTGCCGCTGGTGACGGTGGCCAGCGGGCGGCGGTTCGATCAAGCCTGGGACACTCATCGCGATCATTTCCCGCTCCTGGCCAAGTCACTGCTCCCCTACTTCGACCGGGGCTTTGCCGCGCTCTTGGCCGACCTCGCCGAGCGGGGGCTGCTCGAGGAAACGCTCGTGGTCGCGGTGGGCGAATTCGGCCGCACGCCGAAACTCGGGCAGATCACGAGCGGCGCAGGGGCCGATGCGGCGGGGCGCGATCATTGGCCCCATTGCTATACGGCGCTCTTGGCCGGCGGCGGCGTTTGTCCCGGCGCTGTGTTCGGGGCGAGCGACCGGTATGCAGCCTATCCGTCGCGCGACGCGGTCACGCCGGAGGATCTGGCCGCGACGATCTATGCAGCGCTCGGCATCGAACCGGGCGAACGCGTGCATGACGCGCTGGGGCGGCCACACGACGTGGCGCTGGGGAAGCCGATCGAGGCGCTGTTCGCTGGAGGGTAGCACAGAGTATGCCTCGTTGATCGCGTGGCGTCTGCGCGCCTAAAACCAACCCTCACCCCGGCCCTCTCCCACAGGGAGAGGGAGCATACTAGCGGGGCGCGGCGGGGGTGAAGTCGATCTTCTTGGCCCCGCTCCACAGGTGCTCGAGGTCGTAGTAGTCGCGGGTTTCGTCGTCGAACAAGTGGACGACCAAATCGCCGTAGTCGAGCAGAATCCAGCGGCTGTCCTCGTACCCCTCGCGTCCCATCCGCCGGTCGCGCATTTCGCGGCCGAGTTGGCGGTCGATCTCGTCGGCCATGGCGTGCAACTGGCGCCGCGAGGCGCCGGTGGCCACGACAAAGTAGTCGAAGACGGGGGTGACCTCCCTCAGGTCGAGGACCGCGATATCGCGGCCCCGGTTCTCGTCGGCCGTGCGGGCCGCCGACATGGCCCGTTCAAAGCTGCTGTAAAATCGAGGATGCGACGCCGCCTGGGGGAGGGGAAGGCTGGCCACGACGGTCCTTTCGTGCGGAACTCCGTGGAGGGAAGGGGAACCGCGGTTCCCACTGATTGCATTCTATACACCGGCCGGCCAGGGCGACAATGAACCCTGTTGGCGGCGGAATTCGGACCGGCAACTCGTGATCGCAGCATGAGATAAGCGGCCAGGCCCCTTGCCGAATCCTGCCAATTCAGCTACCCATCTTCTCCTTGGCAGTTCGAACCTAAGTCGCAATTGGCGCCTACCTTAGAAT
Organism: Pirellulales bacterium; assembly: GCA_044221365.1. Lineage (GTDB taxonomy): Bacteria > Planctomycetota > Planctomycetia > Pirellulales > JBGAPH01 > JBGAPH01. The sequence continues at coordinate 22,292 of JBGAPH010000022.1, read as the reverse complement.
TGGCTGCACCGGGCAGGAGGGTGGAATCGAGTGAGCGGCCCCTAAAGGTCGGTTGCAGCACAAGCTGACAACAGGGTGCTGGATCGGATCGGAGCGCAGCAGGCTGGCTAGGGCGATCGGAACCGGCGGACCGGCCGTGACGTAGTTTCCCTATGATGAGGGCCGGCTTCAAATACTTCCTGTGCGCCGTGGCGATCGCCTTCTCCGCACTTGCGGCCATGGTTGGGCTGCTCTTCTGGGGAATGCAGCCCAGGGTGATCGAACGCTTTGAGTTCGAACCAAACAGAAGCGTCACGATCACGCTTCGTCCTGAGTTCGAGCCCTTGCAGCCCTACTACTTCACGGTGCGGAGCGGCGATGCCCCCGTGATGACCTCGACTCTGCTGGGTTGTTGGAATCCTGGGGACTCGCCCAAATTCGAACTTGTGCGTGCGAACGACCTCGTTGGCATCGTCCTTCGAGGCAGGCCGACAAAGCGGTCTAATCCCGCCGCGCCGGGGATGCCGGCGGTGCTGGTGGGAGCATTCGATTTTCGAAACGCACAGGGCGATGGTTCGTTTTCTTCGAATTGGTCGGAGAAACGGTTGGACTACGAGCGAAGACTGGGACTCGTCGAGCCGCTGGCTCCCCAATGACTCAGCTCACGGGAAACCTGAGCGCAAACCATTGCCTACCCAACGTTGCCAAACAGGCGTATACTGCGGGTCCCGCCTGGAATCCGCCCCGCCTGGCTTGCCATCGGCAAGCTTCCCGCCGTCGGCCCCGCCCCACCTGGAGAAGGAGTTCGGGAATGAACCGCGAACCCTTGGTCGTTTCGCGCCGTGAGGTGCTCCGCATCGGCGGCCTGTCGTTGTTCGCCGGTTTGCCTGTGGCTCGCCGCGCCGCGGCCGCAGCGGCCACCCCTCTGCCTCCCTCGCCGGCCGCCGAGCACTGCATTTTCCTGCTCCTGCAGGGCGGGCCCAGCCATCTCGACCTATGGGATCCCAAGCCCGAAGCGCCTGCCGAAATCCGCGGCCCGTTCGCCACGATCGACACGAACGTGCCTGGCGTGCGGTTCGGCGAGCTGCTCACGCGTTCGGCCGCGATCGCCGACCGCCTGACGATCGTCCGCTCGATGGAGCACCGCTTCACCAACCACATCGCCGGAACCTACGTCACGCTCACCGGCTCGAACAGCCAGCCCGACCAGGACCGCGAGGCCCATGCCGACGACTTCCCCGGCCCTGGCGCGGTGCTCAATTACCTCGAGCAATCCACGCCGCGGCTGCCCACCAGCGTGTCGCTGCCCAACTGGCTGAGCATTCCCGGTCCGTCCAACCGCATGCCGGGGCAGTACGCAGGCTTCCTCAGTCCCGTGAACGATCCGTTTCTGATCGCCGGCGAGCCGCACAAGCCCGACTTCAAGCCCCTCTCGCTCACCCTGCCGGAGGACATTCCCACCGGGCGGCTGCAATCGCGCTGGAGTCTGCTCGGGCAGTTGAACGCGGCGAGGCGCGAACTCGAGGCCCAGGTTTCGCGCACACACGATCGGCTGACGCAAAGCGCCTATGAGATGCTCGTCGACCCGCAGATGGCCCAGGCGCTCGACCTCAGCCGCGAGTCCGACGCGATGCGCGACCGCTACGGCCGCACGCGGATCGGCCAGTCACTCTTGTTGGCTCGCCGCTTGGTCGAGGCCGGCGTGCGGTTCGTTTCCTACAACGCCTTCAACCAAGAGTGGGATACCCACGGCGGGCTCGAGGGGCGCTACAAGCAGATCGTGCCGCCGATGGATCAGGCGTTCGCAGCGCTCGTCTCCGATTTGGAGGAGCGCGGGCTGCTAGCCAAAACGCTCGTGGTGAACACAGGCGAGTTCGGCCGCACGCCGATCATCAACAAGGACCGCGGCCGCGACCATTGGCCCAATGCCTACTCCACGGTGCTGGCCGGCGGCGGAGTTGCCCGCGGGCGCGTTTACGGCGCGAGCGACAAGCGGGGCGCCTTCGTGGCCACGGACCCAGTGTCGCCGGCCGACCTACTGGCCACCTTATGGCGGCAGCTTGGCATTCCGCCCGACACCGAGCTCCGCGACCGGTTGCACCGGCCGCACGCGCTCTCCGCCGGCACGATCGTCGAAGGCCTGCTGGCCTGACCACGATAGGCTGCGGCGTCCACGCCCATGGCGAGCGGCCCGGCGTAAGCCGGCCGACAAACCCGCTCAACCCTTGGCAGCCCCAGGTCCGTCCGCGTACGCTGACCGCTCGATCCCGGCGGCTTCGCAGCGGAGGTGCATGCGTGAAGGCATTCCAGATCCAAGGTGGCTTCGGCTTCGACGCGCTCAAGCTCGTCGAGCGTGAGGCTCCCAGCGCCGGTCCCGGCGAGGTCGTCGTCCGCATGCGGGCAGCGTCGCTCAACTATCGCGATCTGCTGGTCGTGCGTGGGCAATACAACCCGCGGATGCCGCTGCCGCGCGTGCCGCTTTCCGACGGCGCGGGGGAAGTGGTCGAGGTGGGCGCCGGCGTGAACGAATGGAAGACCGGCGACCGCGTGGCCGGTTGCTTCTTTCAAGACTGGGCCGCCGGGCCGCTGACCGACCGGGCGGCGAAATCGGCCCTCGGAGGCGCGATCGACGGCGTGGCCGCCGAACTCGCGGCCTTTCGCCGCGAAGGACTTGTGCGCGTTCCCGGGCATCTGAGCTGGCAAGAAGCGGCCACGCTTCCCTGCGCCGCCCTCACGGTGCTGACCCTCGGCACCGGCGGCGTCTCCTTGTTCGCCCTGCAGTTCGCCAAGCTGGCCGGGGCTCGCGTGATCATCACGAGCGGCCAGGACGACAAGCTGGCGCGGGCGCTCGAACTTGGGGCCGACGCGGGGATCAACTACCGCAGCCAGCCCGAGTGGGACCGACGCGTGCGCGAACTGACCGGCGGCGAGGGGGTCGACCAGGTCGTCGAATTGGGCGGCGCCGGCACGCTGCCCCTCTCGATGCGGGCGGTGCGGACCGGCGGCCGCATCAATCTGATCGGCGTACTGTCGGGGGCCGCAGGCGAGGTCAATCCGCTGCCAGCCGTGATGCGCGGGCTGACGATGCAGGGCATCTATGTTGGCTCCCGGGCGATGTTCGAGGTGATGAACCGGGCCCTCGAACTGCACAAGGTCCATCCGGTCATCGACCGTTCGTTCGCCTGGCAAGATCTCCCATCGGCCCTCTCTTATATGGAATCCGCTCAGCACCTGGGCAAGATTGTGCTGAACTTTGCCGAATAGGTTGAGGACGCGACCAGGGAGCTGCAAAACGCGCCTCGACCGTGCCGTGGGTAGTTGACCCCCCTCGGTCGGTCCCGTTAAACTCGTGGCGTGACGCTGGAAGCAATTTCAGGCGCGAAATCTGCACAGGCTGCCCCCGAGCGTCATTCCCCTCCCCGGCCTGGATCCTTTTCATGCAGACCCACAGCCCGGCCTCGAGGCATGGCACGGACGCTCGCTCTTCCCGCACGCCCGGCGCGCTGTTTCGCTGGATGGAAAACAAGCTCATGCACCGCGTGAGCTTGGATGAGTACCGCAAGCAGGTTCACGACGTCTACAGCGGGCCGCGCGGCGCCTTCTTGGCCACCGCCAGCACGCTCTCGCTGCACCTGCTTTTGGGCGAGCGGCTGATCAAGCAGCGGATCTTCGATCTGGCCGGCGCCAAGAAGATTCTTGACGTCGGCAGCGGCGCCGGGCAGATGATTCAGCATCTGCTCAAGTACTGCGATGGCGGCGCCACCGTGACCGGCTTCGACTTCTCTCACAAGATGCTCGAACGGGCGCGGCAGCGGCTGCGCGACGAACGGCCGCGGCTCGTGACGGCCGACATGACTCGCCTGCCATTCGCCGACGACAGCTTCGATTGCCTGACCTGCGGCTACGTGCTCGAGCATCTGCCCGACGCCCGGCAGGGGCTGAGCGAGTTGTCGCGGGTGTTGAGCCCAGGCGGCCGGATGCTGCTGCTCGTGACCGAAGACACGTTCGCCGGCGCCATCACCAGTCGCCTCTGGTGCTGCCGAACCTACAGCCGTAAAGAGCTGCAGCGCTGCTGCGAAGAGCTGGGCCTTACCTGGAAGCGCGAGCTCTGGTTCACCGACATGCACCGCCGCTTCAAGGCCGGCGGCATCTGCGTCGAGATCGAGCGAGCTTAAGGGCAGAGGGTACGGCCAACGTCGGGGCTGCGCAGCGAGCAGTCTCCAGGGAGCGATCGCGTTGAGCCGAGCCCGGCAGTTTCTCAAGTCGACCTTGCTTGGCGGCGCGCTATTCGTGCTGCCTGTCTTCGCGGTGCTGCTCGTGATTCGGCACGCCGTGCAACTCACCGCGGCAACCCTGCAGCCGGTCGCCCATCTCGTGCCCACGGAACGCGTGGTCGGCATCGTCGCCGCCGATCTGTTGGCGGTGGTGGCGCTCGTGCTGCTCTGCTTCGTGGCGGGCCTCTTCGTGGGTACGCGGATCGGCCGCCGCATGAGCGAACGGCTCGAACGCATCGTGTTGCGCAAGGTGCCTGGCTACACGCTCTTCAAGGGCGCGGCCTATGGCATGGCGGGCTTGGAAACGCAGGAGGATCTGCGAGTGGCGCTCGCGCGGTTCGAGGATGGCTGGGCGCTGGCGTTTGTGGTGGAATGGCGGCCCGAAGGCCTGTCGACAGTCTTCGTCCCCAGCGCACCGACGCCCGCCGCCGGCGCGATCCACTACTTGCCGGCCAATCGCGTGCAGTTGTTGGACGTCCCCGTAGCTGCGGCCATGGGCTGCATCGTGCGGTTGGGCGTGGGGTCGCGCGAGCTCTTGGAGCAAGCAGGCTGGACCGACGATTCTGGCAGCAAGACGTCGGTCGAGGAAGCTTCGTAAGGACGGGCACAGTTAACGAAGCTGAGCTGCGGCTGCACGATCGGAGTGATCGCCGTCCCAGGCAAGACTAACTTCTGTGCAACCCAGCCAGAATAGCATCCCAAACCCTCAGCCGGTCCGCCAAGCACTCCCTAGCAGTCGCCAGCGCTTCGCGCTCGCGCGTCGGATCATCGCCGCAGAGCCGCGCGATCAGGCGGTGGGCGCAGGGGCCGTGGCTGTCGCCGTCGAGCTCCACGTGTCGCTCGAGGTAGTATTGAAAGCGGCGAAAGCGCTCCGGCTCCGCTTGCGCGAGCCGTTCGAGCAGCCGCACGAAGAGGTCGGGGATGATGTCTTCGCGCCCCAGGCCAAAGGCCGCGGCCAGTTGGTGCAGCGGCGCGGTTTCCGCGAGCCGCAGCGTATTGCGCACGAAGTTGGCGATCGCCGGCGGCGTTTCAGCCGCGGCCACGGCCGCATCGAGCGTGCCCCCTCCGCGCAGCACGGCCAGCAGTCGCTCGACCGGCCGAGTGTTCGCCCCGCTGTCGCGCATCGCCGCCAAATAGAGCTCGAAGTGGCTGGCGTGGCCCCCCTGGCCATCTTCGTCGCTCTCTTCGCCGAGCACGATCTCGTTGATCAGCCGGCAGGCGGCGGGATCTGCCGCCGGCTGCCAGGGCACGTCGACGCAGGTCAGCCGCCGTTGCAGCGCCTTGAGCAGCGACATGAAATCCCACACGCAAAAGACGTGCAGCTCTTGAAACCGCACGACGTCGTCAGGCGTTTGCAGCGCATGATAGAGCGGATGGGCGCAGAGCTGCCTGCGCAACGCCTGCAGCTCGGGATCGGTCTTGAACGAAGGCACTCGAGCGCCACTCTCTAGAAAACCGGCGGACCAGCAAGGCTGCCCTGCGAGCCGGTTGTACTGGGCATGAGCGGCGCGGACAAGACTCGGTCCGGCGCGCCTGAATCACTCGCCCCACTAACAATGTGTGCCAACCCCGCTCCGCTCAACTAGTGCTGCGTCACGCACGGATCTTAGGGTTGTGCCACACTAACCCGCAGCGCAAGCAAGGGACGTGAGCGTCGCTTGGGCGCGCTGGCCGAAAAGGCGCGCTGGCCGAAAATGCCGCCCGGCCCGTGCAGGGGTCTGCGAGGCTCGGCCAGGGAAACGTGGCTCTCCCTTGCTTGCGCTGCGGGCTAGTATCGGAGGGGCAACCCGAACTTCTAGCTGTGACGCAGCACTAGCGGATGATGCGCACCTTCGACCCCACCGACAGAATGTCGTGAACGTTGCTCGCGTCCTGGCTGCTCAGCAGGATCGAATCGCGCGTGGCGCGCGAGACGAATGGGCTCTCGGCTCCCGCGTGAATTCGCTGGCCGCCGCTGAGCTCGAGCCATTTGCCGGCCGGTTCGCCGACGGTTGCCGAGGGGGCTGTCGGCGAGTACGGGTCGAGGGCCGGAGTGTCCTTCCTTGCGCGCACGGTGAAGTCCCCCGGCCTCAAGTTTTCGTCCGGCTCGGTCGTGATGTTGAAGCGACCGGCGTACATGCCGTTGACCGTGATCACCAAATGCTGCCGCGTCAGGTCGATCTTCGCGTCGAAAGGCCCCCGCACCACCTTGAGCTTTTCGCCCGTTTGCAGCGACTGCGGATCGGTGATGCCGTTGATGTTGGCCAGGAGTTGCCAAGGCACATTGTAGCGTTCCGCGATCACGTCGAGCTGCTCGCCCGCCTGCACTTCATAGGCGGGCTCGGCCGAGTGATCGTTGCGGTCGTAGATCACCGTGCCGGCGAGCTGGTCGAGCAGCGTGTTGATCTCGCCCTGCTGCTGCGGCGAAAGCTGCGGATGGTTCAAATACGGGGTGAGTTCGCGCAAGGCCTGCGCCAGTCGTTCGGCGTTCAGATGTTGCTGAACCCGCACCATGTCGTCTTGAATCTTCTTGAACTCGCTGTCGGTCGCCGGAGGCGCCGCCGGGGGCGGCGAAGCGGGATCGCCGTTGTTCTGCGGCGCAAGGTACGGCTCGCCGATCGGCGCTTCGGGTTGGAACTGTTCCCCTTGGGCCACCTGGGTGTCAACGGGCGGCGCTTGCTGGCTCGGCGGAGCGCGCAGCGGCTCGTCTTCGTGCGGGTTGGCCTGCGGAGCAGCGTCGTGCGCGCCCCACGGTTGGGCGTCGGCCAAGTCTTTGGGAGGTGGCAACGCCGGCGTCGGCTCTCCGTCGATGCGCTTCGGCTGGCCGTCGAGCACCGCGGGAGGCGGCGCATCGTCGGGCACGCTCGTCAACTCGACGCTCGGAGCGCTCCAGTCGTCGCCCGCTTCGGCGGGGGGCTGCGGCTCAGGCCCAGTCGAGAGCGATACATAGGCGCCATAGCAAACGGCGCCCAACACGACGAAAACGAGGCCAGAGCGAATCGTGTTCACCATCGTCCTCCTTGACGACGATCCCCCTGCGGTCTTACGCCGCACGGCAGCGATCGGCGCGCCCATGGCACAGGCTCTGTGCGCACGGGCGCAAATACGGGAATGGATCGGCCGCGGATCATACGCGAGACGCCGCGAGCAGGGCTACGTCAATCGGCGCAAATCCGCTGAGGGTCGAAGACCCGCCCATTGGCCCCCCGTGAGTAACGGGGGGCAACCGCCGCAATCGACCGGACGACGTTGAATCGAGCGGGGCTTGGCGAGGTCGAGATCTCTCTCCCCCCGGCGACTCGCCGGGGGCTAATCACTCGGTTTGCGGCTCGGCGCGCACCGCGATCCCAGTCGGTCCACCACGGAACGAGTTCGGAGCGTCGATCCTACCGCTCGCGGAACGTGATGCGGCCCTTGGTGAGGTCGTAGGGCGAGAGTTCGACCTTCACCTTGTCTCCCGGAACGATGCGGATGAAATTCTTCCGCATCCGGCCGGCGACATGGGCAGTAACCAGATGGCCCCCTTCGATTTGCACGCGAAACCGCGTGTTGGCCAGGGCCTGCGTAACCACGCCCTCGACTTCGAGGGCCTCTTCTTTTTCCTTTTGCGCCATAAGCAACCTGTGGATGGGGACGATCGGGCGTGAGGGCTCTGCGGCTGCGCCGCCGCTGAACAATATCATATCTTCTAATGCAGGCTCGTCTAGCCAGATCGTTGCGGTCATAGGGCTTGCGCGGCCGCAGGCCCCCTCCAGGCCTGTCGGGCCTTTTCGCCCATCGCCCCCCCGCTAAAATCGGGTGGTCGTCTTGCGCCGCCGTAGGTGGAGCGGCGGATCTGCCCACCGTCCTTCTCTTTGGAAAGCCGAGCCGTTCCTGCTATGGCCCAACGACTGTCCGACCCGTTCCAAGCCCGCGGCGTATTCCAATCGGGAACGGGCCCGGTGGGCCTCTACCGCTTGGGCCGCCTCGAGGAACTCGGCCTCACCAAGATTGCCGAGCTTCCCTATTCCATCCGGGTGCTGCTCGAATCGGCACTGCGCAACTGCGATGGCTTCCTTGTCGGCGAAGAAGACGTGCGCAACCTGGCGGCCTGGGCCACGCGCAAGCCGGAGCCGGTCGAGATTCCGTTTCTCCCTGCCCGCGTCGTGCTGCAGGACTTCACCGGCGTGCCGGCGGTGGTCGACTTAGCCGCGATGCGGGCCGCCATGAAGCGGCTCGGCGGCGACCCGCGGAAGATCAACCCCTTGATTCCAGCCGACCTGGTCGTCGACCACTCGGTGCAGGTCGACCGCTTCGGCACCGGCGACTCGCTGCTGGCGAACCTGGAGCTCGAGTTCGAGCGCAATCAGGAACGCTACGAGTTTCTCCGCTGGGGCCAGGGCGCGTTCGACAATTTCCGCGTCGTGCCGCCAGGCGTCGGCATCGTGCATCAGGTGAACCTCGAGTATCTGGCGAAGTGCGTCTTCGTGCGCAGCGATGCCCAAGGTCCGGTCGCCCTGCCTGACAGCCTGGTCGGCACCGACAGCCACACCACGATGATCAACGGCCTGGGCGTGGTCGGTTGGGGCGTGGGGGGCATCGAGGCCGAGGCGGCCATGCTCGGCCAGCCCCTCTACATGCTGATTCCCGAAGTCGTCGGCTTCGAGCTCGTCGGCGCGCTGCCGGCCGGCGCGACGGCCACCGACCTGGTGCTCACGGTCACGCAAAAGCTCCGCAAGGAAGGGGTGGTCGACAAGTTCGTCGAGTTCTTCGGCCCCGGCGTGTCGACGATGAGCCTGGCCGACCGGGCGACGATCGGCAACATGGCGCCTGAGTATGGCGCCACGATGGGCTTCTTCCCCATCGACAACGAAACGCTGAACTACCTCCGCCGCACCGGCCGCACCGAGGCCGAGGTGCAGCTCGTCGAGCGGTACACGAAGGAACAGCACCTGTTCCGCGAAGACAACGCTCCCACGCCCAAGTTCACCAAGACCCTGTCGCTCGATCTCGGCACGGTCGAGCCGAGCCTGGCCGGGCCCAAGCGTCCCCAAGACCGCGTCCCCCTTACGCAAATGAAACAGTCGTTCCGCACCGCGCTCAAGGCGCCGATCGCCGAGCGCGGCTTTGCCCTCGACGACGCGGCCCTCGCCCGCACCGGCACGATCGCGGCCAATGGGCACAGCCTGGAGCTGCACCACGGGGCCGTAGTGATCGCGGCGATCACGAGCTGCACGAACACGAGCAACCCCTCCGTCATGATGGCCGCCGGCCTGTTGGCCAAGAAGGCCGTCGCCAAGGGCCTGCGGGTGAAGCCGTACGTGAAGACGAGCCTGGCGCCTGGATCGCGCGTGGTGACCGACTACTTCGAGGCCGCCGGCGTCTCCGACGCCCTCGACACGCTGGGCTTCCAAACCGTCGGCTACGGCTGCACCACCTGCATCGGCAACAGCGGCCCGCTGCCTGACCTGGTGGCGAGCGCGGTGACGCAGGGAGACCTGGTGGCCTCGGCCGTGCTCAGCGGCAACCGCAACTTCGAGGGGCGCATCAACCCGCTGGTGAAGGCCAACTACCTGGCCAGCCCGCCGCTGGTGGTGGCCTATGCCCTGGCCGGCACCACCGACATCGACCTGGCGAGCGAGCCGCTGGGCCAAGGGCGGGATGGCCAGCCGGTCTACCTGGCCGACATTTGGCCGACGCACGCCGAGGTGGCCGAGGCGGTGGCGAGCTCGGTGCGGCCCGAGATGTTCCGCAAACAATACAACAACGTGCTTACCGCCAACGAGCAGTGGAACGCCATCCAAACGAGCACCGGCGACCTCTACGAATGGAACGACGCCAGCACCTACATTCAGGAGCCGCCGTTCCTGATCGATCTGGCCCGCGAGCCGCAGCCGATCCGGCCGATCAGCGGCGCCCGCGTGCTGCTCGCGCTCGGAGACTCGGTGACGACCGACCACATCTCGCCGGCCGGCTCGATCTCGGCCAGCAGCCCGGCCGGCCTGTTCCTCAAGGAGCACGGTGTGCAGCCGCGCGACTTCAATAGCTACGGCTCGCGCCGCGGCAACGACCGTGTGATGACCCGCGGCACCTTCGCCAACATCCGCATCCGCAACCAGATCGCCCCTGGCACCGAAGGGGGCGTCACGCGGCACTTGCCTGACGGCGAACTGATGAGCGTGTACGACGCCTCGCTCAAGTACAAGGCCGAAGGCGTTCCGCTCGTGGTCCTGGCCGGCACGGAATACGGCACCGGCAGCAGCCGCGATTGGGCCGCCAAAGGCACGTACCTCCTCGGCGTGCGGGCAGTTATCGCCTCGAGCTTCGAACGCATCCACCGCAGCAACCTGGTAGGCATGGGCGTGCTCCCGCTGGTCCTCCCGCCCGGCGAAACCTGGCGTTCGCTCGGCCTGACCGGCGAAGAGACGTTCGACATCCCTGGCCTAACCGATGCGCTGCTGCCCGGCGCGGTGCTCGAAGTCCGCGCCACCGCCGCCGATGGCAGCGTGAAGACCTTTTCCGCCAAGGCGCGGATCGACACGCCGGTGGAGATGGAGTACTTCCGCCACGGGGGGATCTTGCAGGCGGTGCTGAGGAAGTTGCTGGCGGGGTAGCGGGCGGTCGCGAACGTGGGTTACCGCTGCTCCCAGAACTTGGCGCCGCGTGCATCCACATAGCTCTCCAAAAAGGCCTCGAAAGAGATAGCGGTTCGAAACCATTCTTCGCGACGGTCTAGAGGGAGCGCGACCCACACTTGCCCGTAATCAAGCTCAGACGGGTCGCATCGGACAAGCAGTAGTTCCGAGTCTCCGAGGAATCGTCCCACGACAAGGTCGTAGGTGCTGCTGTCGCGTTCGCGGGCGAGCTGGAACTTTTGCGTTGCTCGCAGCGACTCCGAAGGGCTGAGCAGGTGCAGCCCCCACTGTCCATAGGTCGTGTCTTCGAATAGCCGAGCGTCGCGCGCGATGCGCCAGAAGTCTCTGAGATCGTCCGGAATCTTCACGGCGACGCTGCCAACTTCCTCTTCCGATGCGGGCACTTCGGCGAAGGAGCACACGGATGTCATTGGATCCATGCCGTCGATTTGAATGGAGGTTCCGTAGGGACGCTCCTTCACGCGGTTGATCAGGCTTTCCAAGGACATGTCGGAGGAACCTGCTACTTCCGGGCAGTTATCATCCCAGCGACTGCAAGCTGCGCGCCCTATTGTCAGCCATTCAGCGGCATCACCTACTGCCCGGATCGACCGGGCTTGCGGTCGATCACCTTCCGGCATTCTTCGTACTTCAGTTCGGCCTTGAGAAGTACGTTTCCAAGAGGAGCGTTCATCGGCCAGGACTCGATAATCATTCGCCCAAAACCCCCATAGTACCGCCCGCCGCCGCCGTCCTCCAAGTCGCAACGCATTTCAACCAGCGATTCGCGAATCTTCCGCAGAAATCCTCTGAAGCGTCGACGCTCTTCTCGGCGGCCGCCAGTTCCGCATCGATTGCTTGAATGCCAGCCTCGATCGCTCGGTAGGCGCGCTGGAAGTAGGTTTCGATCTTTGTCATGGCGTCACCGCTGGCCGTAAGCGTGCTCGACGAACGCGATCACGGCCTTCAATCGGCCCTTTGAGAACCTTGTACGCAAATAGCCCCGATGGGCGAGCGCGATCACTTTGATCGCGCCGATGATCTCGAGCGCCGACGAACCCAAATGCAGGGCATCGTCCATGGCTGTTGCCAAATCGATTCGGCCGTCGGCTCGCGCGGTCGCAATCACAGCATCGGCGAAGTCGTAGACGCGATAAACGGACTCGATGGTGTCGCCCATCTCAATCGTCGCGCCCAGGAGCGGACCGGCAATGGAGTGGTGACTGACAGTCGAAGCATAGCCGGCGCCTCGCGGGTAATGCGGGTCCGCAAACTCCCAGTACTCCGCTCCTGAACACAGTTTCAGGCTGCGTTCGATTTCGGGCTTGTGTAGAGGGCGGCGCATGACAATTGCAGGTCCGATGGCGACGCAAAACATGGTAGCAAGCGAGAACCCCGCCGGCAGGCACTCTTTCGAGCGTTTCGACTATTTCGAGTGTTGTGCTATAATGGCTATGGCATCCCAGCGCACAGAAAAGCTATGGCCTCGCTCATTCCCGACAACTTCGAAACCGTTACGCCCAGCGGCGCCGACGCTGCTCTGGCCCTCGAGTCGAGCCGTCGTTTGGGGGCGCACAAGACCGGAAGACGGTCGACCGTCCGGATTCAACTCGTCGACAGCGGCAAGCCCGGCGAAGAAGTCTCCGTGCCGGCTTCCGCATTGAAGATGTTCGTCCATCTGCTCGCCGAAATGGGGCAAGGAAAGGCCGTGACGCTGATCCCCACGCACGCCGAGTTGACCACGCAGCAGGCGGCCGACTTGCTCAACGTGTCTCGCCCGTACGTCGTCAAGCTGCTCGACGCTGGCAAGATCCCCAGCCGAACCGTTGGCAAGTACCGACGCGTTCGCTTCGACGATCTCATGGCCTTCAAACGCAAAGACGATGAGGCCCGAGCCAAGATCCTCGATCAGCTCGCGGCGGAGGCCCAGGAGCTTGGGCTGGGTTACTGATGGACCTGCCGGTGGTCGCCGTCTACGACGCGAACATCCTCTATCCGGCGCCGCTGCGCGATCTCATCGACACGCCGTGGGGGGATTTTGCAGGCGGTGCTGAGGAAGCTGCTCGTGGGGTAGGATGAGCTTCGTTCTGGTCCAGTCGGTCCGAGTTGGCCCACGCCGCGGCGATGCAGCCAAGGATAGGCCAGTCGCCTTAATCGCGTTGGGCGGAGCTGCCGGCTGGTCAGTTTGCCCAGAATGCCCCTGCCAAGCGTCGCGAGACCTGCCAAATCGCCCCCAACGAACCCCGAAAAAAAGGCCCGCCCACGAAGTCTGCGCCTAACACGGGTCATCTCTCGAGAGTCTGAGGCTGTTTCTCCTATGAGTTGGTTCGACTGGTACAACTCACTCGCCAAGCCCTCATGGACGCCTGCCCCGGCGACCATCGGGCTGATTTGGCGGTTTCTCTACCCGATCATCTTCATCAGCTTTGGCTTCGTCTTCGTTCAGGCGATCCGCAGAAAGTTGACCTGGCAGGTGGCGCTGCCGTTCGGCATCAACCTCTTCGCCAACCTGATTTTCACGCCGATTCAATTTGGGATGAGGAACTTGCCACTGGCCTCGATGGACATCTTGATCGTATGGGCAACGATCATCTGGATCTCGGCGGCGATCTGGCGGCACTACCGCTGGGTCGCCGTCGTTCAGGCGCCGTACTTCGCGTGGGTTTCCTTGGCCATGGTGCTGCAACTGTCGATTACGGCGATGAATTGGTGGCGGACTTGATTCGACCTTGGCGGCGCCAGACAAAAGACAACAAGGTGGGCGTTACGTCGATGTGGCTCGACAGCGCCTTGCACGTGTGCGTTCGCGTCCGACGGGCAGGCAAGGTAGGATCTGCAGGCAAACCCACCAACGCTCGCGGCCCCTTGCCATGCCGGCGCTCCCCGATCTCCTCACCCGCCTCCCCGGCCAACTCCTCGGCCGCAGCCCCTTCCGCGGAGACATCGTTCCCGGCCGCGTCCGCCTCCTTCACCCTGGCTCGGGGCGTCCCGCGCTGCCGTTTCCGCATCCCTGGAACTACGCCGAGCCGATTCGCATTCTCGAAACCTACTTCTGGAACACCGACCAGCAAGAAGGCTCGGGGCGGCATACCCGGTATCTCAGCGTGCCGGGCTTTGCGCCGATCTTGGTTACGCGCGATCCGGGCTTGATCCGTGCGATCGCCACCGACACCGGCGACGGACCGGGGCAGTTCGATCGAGACACGCTCCCCTCCACTGGCATCGCGCGGGCAACGGGCCCCGACACGCTGCTCTACGCCAATGGCGCCCTCTGGAAGAAGCAGCGTAAGCTCGCCGCGTCGCCGTTTGGCAAGACCACGCTGTTCCAGCCTGAAGCGTTCCACGAGTTCGCCGCCACGTTTCGCACCACGGTGGTCGAGCGGCTGGGCGTGCTCCGCGAGCACCTGCAGAAGAGCGGCCAAACGAGCGTGCAGCTTCGGCTCGAGCCGGAGATCAAGGCTGTGATGCTCGAGCTGCTCGTGGTCAACTTCTTTGGCGCGGAGCTGACCTACGCCGAGCTCCGCGAAAGGCACGTGCCGGCGCTCGAGCGGGTGATCGACCACATCGTCCGCGACACGGTGACGAGCAAGCTCGGCCGCCCGCTGGCGCTGCTGCTGGGCTTCGGCCGCAGCGCCCCGCAAACGCAGGCCGACTACGCCTGCTTCGACGAGTTGACCGACCGCGTGCTGACCGCCCGCCAGAAAGGCGCAGGGCACTGGAAGCAGTTCAAGTCCGACGCCCCCGACGAGGCGCTGCGGAGCAACCTCAAGGTATTCCTGGCCGGCGCTCTCGAGGCCACCACCTCGTTCGCCAGCTGGGCGATCGCCCACCTGGCCCGGCACCCGGCGGCTCAGCAGCAGGTGTTCGCCGAGGTTGAGCACGTCGACGACTATTCGCCCGAGCGGCTGGCCGCCGCGGCAACCCTAGGGCATGTGCTCGAAGAGACGCTGCGGCTCACCCCCTCGCTCTACTTCTTGCCGCGGCGGGCCACGGCCGATACCTGGGTGGAAACGGCCGACGGCCGCAAGCTCTGGCTCCCCGCCGGCACCCACATCCTGCTCGATGTCTGGCACGCCAACCGGCACGAGGACCACTGGGGCTTGGCCGCCACCGGCCATCCGGCCGAAATCTTCGCCCCCGAGCGCTGGCCGGCGCTCGCCGCCCGCGGCAAGGGCTCGAAGGAGGCCCTGCACTTCGGCTTCGGCCACGGCCCCCGCGTCTGCCCCGGCAAGCACCTGGGGCAGCTCGAGGTGGGGCTGGTGGTGGGGGCGTTTGTGAAGATGTTCGAGTTCAGCGCGCCGGCGCCAGAATGCCCGGCGAAGGCCGGGGTGTCGACGAAGCCGGCGGATGGGGTGCTGGTGGAGCTTGCCCGGCGACACTGAGTGGCGTTTGAGAAAGGAGGGCCGCCCGCTGGCCTTAAGACGCACGGGTCCACTCGCATGCATGGACGTCAGAACGACAGCCTCGCCCTGAGGCCCACGAGGATGGCCGTTTCCGTGCGACGTTGGGCGGGATCGAGGATCTGGAGGTCGGGCGTGACGTGGAACCACGGCGTCACCGCGGCGTTGTAGAACAACTCCACGCCGTTCTCGGCGCCCAAGCCCAACGCCGTGAGCACCGGCACGGTGCTGACACCGAGGTGGTAATAGCCGATTCCGCAGGTGTCGTTCTCTCTACTCAGGAAGGGGCTGCTCCCCACGAGAGACAGATTGGCGAACCAGTGAATCGGATTGGGGTTTCCATCGGTCAGGCCGTAGTCGCCGCTCAGAGTCCAGTTGTGCGCCGGATTCTTTGTGTCGGCAATTAAGATCTGATCGAAGCGATAGAGCACCGTCCACGCAGAATCCCTGGTCGGAAGGGGCTGGCCGGGAGGGAGGCCCGGAAGCACCAGGTAGGGGTTGTCTCCGAGTACAGTCCGTGTCGCGTTGGAGTAGAGTAAGCCAATGCCGGTATGCCCGGGCAGTTCGAACCAGTTCGTGCGGCGCCGGTACTCTCCATAGAGCACGACGCCGTTGGAGAACAACGTCGAGAACCCGCTTGTCGTGGGCGTGTAGTGGGTGTCGAGAAGATAGAAATTGAACACCGGCTCGCCCTCCTGTTGAAGGGTGAGGCCTGCCCCGAGCGTACTGGGAAACAGATACGCCCGGCTCAGGTTCGATTGCATGGCCGCGTTCCAGAAATAATTGAGCCGCATGCCTCGGGCATACGACGTCGGCGTTCCGTCGAGAAGATCGAGCTTTCCGCAGAAGACGGAGAG
Organism: Pirellulales bacterium; assembly: GCA_044221365.1. Taxonomy (GTDB): domain Bacteria; phylum Planctomycetota; class Planctomycetia; order Pirellulales; family JBGAPH01; genus JBGAPH01. The sequence goes on along the minus strand of JBGAPH010000022.1, from coordinate 6,189 downwards.
GTTATCGGAGACGGTGTGCGTGTATTGCACGCCGGTGAGCGCCGTCTCGTTCTGGCCTGGCAGCGGCAGCGCCATGGCGAAGTTCGACGGCGCCACAGCGCCATCGATGCCGTTGCAGTCCTGTCCCAAACGTGTTTCGCCACGGAGGTCGAGGCGACCGCCATCCCAGAGGCCCGCTTTCTGCGAGTCGAGATCGAGCAGATAGTCGCCCCGGCCGCCGTACTTGAACTGCTGCGCGAGGCCGCCAACGGCTACGCCCTGGTAGTACTGGGTCGCGTCGCCGAAGAAGGTCAGACCATGTTCGCCGAGAATGTCGCGAGCACCGGCCCAGTCCCCGGTCAATTGCGATCGCTTCGAGCCGGGGGCGCCCTGGGCAGGGGCTGGCGCCGGTGGGAGGCGAGGGGCGCCGATTTGGTCGACGAGGCTCGAGGCCGACGCCGCGAGACCTTCGGCCTCGGGCGGCCTCTCTGGGCCGGCCCCCAGCGCCAGCGACGAAAGGAGCAGCAGCCAAGTCGCTACGCAAGGCCCAATTCTGAGGGCCCAGGCGTCCTGTGACCGCCGCACGGCCGCTTCCCCCGTAAAGGCGCGTGTCTGGCCCCGGCAGGCCCCATTTCTTCCTATCGACTCGATCCGATGGGACGTAGCAACGAAAACCCCCAAGAGTTCAGAGCGTGCGGCCAAGGACCAGCGCGGTCCTCGCCTGGGTCCACAGGCATTGGTGGCAAGCCTCTTTGACGACTCGAGAAACGGATTGCCAGCGGTCGCCAGGCTGCGATAGAATGCGAGTTTGCCGATTTCCGGCCAGGGCCCCCGCTGCGCCCCGGCCGCAACCGACTGATCGACGTAACTCGCTTCTCAGACCGATGTTCGATTCGCTCCAAGACAACCTCTCGACCGCCTTCAAGACGCTCCGCGGCAAAGCGAAGCTGAGCGAAGGCAACATGCGCGAGGGGCTCGGGGCCGTCGAACAGGCGCTGCTCGAGGCCGACGTCAGCTATCAGGTCGTCAAAGACTTCATGGCCCGCGTCACCGAGCAGGCGGTCGGCGAGCGGGTGCTCAAGAGCCTGAATCCCACGCAGCAGGTGGTCGGTATCGTCCACCAGGAGCTGATCGGCCTGATGGGGCCGGTCGACCACTCGCTCCACCTGCGGGGCGACCTGCCGGTGATCATGCTCTGCGGTCTGCAGGGCTCAGGCAAGACCACCAGCACCGGCAAGCTGGCCAAGCTGCTCACGCAGCGGGGCAAGAAGCCGCTCTTGGTGGCGGCCGACTTGCAGCGGCCGGCGGCCATCCGCCAGTTGCACGTGCTCGGCGAGCAGCTCGGCGTGCCGGTCTATTCCGAAGACGGCGCGGCCGACGCGGTCAAGGTTTGCCAGAACGGCGTGCAGCAGGCCAAGAAGCTCGGCGCCGACGTTGTGATCCTCGACACCGCCGGCCGACTCCACGTCGACCAGGAGCTGATGGACGAGCTGACCCGCGTCGATCGCCGCATCCAGCCGACCCAGGTCTACCTGGTGGTCGATGCGATGACCGGTCAAGACGCGGTGAACAGCGCGAAGGCCTTCAACGAGGCCCTCGAGCTTGACGGCGTGATCATGACCAAGCTCGACGGCGACGCCCGCGGCGGCGCTGCCTTGAGCGTAAAGCAAATCACCGGGGTGCCGATCAAGTTCATCGGCACGGGCGAACACCTCGACGCCCTCGAGGAGTTCCACCCCGAGCGGCTGGCCGGCCGCATCCTGGGCATGGGCGACGTGCTGTCGCTCGTGGAGCAGGCGCAGCAGAAGCTCGACCAGGACGAAATGGCCAAGGCCGAGGCGCGGCTGAAGCAGGGCCAGTTCACCCTGGAAGACTTCCGCAGCCAGATGAAGCAAATCCGGCGGATGGGCCCGCTCACGAAGCTCATGGGCCTGATCCCCGGCATGGGCGGCATGGCCCAGGCGCTCAACGGAGTGGACCCCGAGAAGGACTTCAAGCGGCTGGGGGGCATCATCGACGCCATGACCCCCGACGAGCGCCGTAACCCCAAGCTCATCGACCAGAGCCGGCGCCGCCGCATTGCCGCGGGGGCTGGCGTGCAGCCGCACGAGGTAAACGACCTCGTCAAGCAGTTCGACGGCATGGCCGCCCTGATGAAGGGCATCGCCGGGATGGGCATGCGGGAACGCATGCAAACGGTTTCGCAGATCAGCCAGCCGCTGTCGCAAGGGGCCATGCTCACCCGACCCAAGCAGGGCACCGGCAAGCGGCTGACTTCGGAGGAGCGGGCCAAGCTACGCAAAGACCGCGAAAAAGAGCTCCGCCGCCGCAAACGCGACGACAGAAACAACCCCCGCCGCTAACGCCGGCGGGTTTAGCAAACACACACAAGCAAAACCAACTTTCGCCCGTCCGAGGAGAATTTCGTGTCCGTCCGCATCCGCATGAAAAAGCTGGGCCGCAAGCATCGGCCGTTCTTCCGCATCTGCGCCATCGACCAGCGGACGGCCCGCGACGGACGCGTGCTCGAGGAACTCGGCACCTACGACCCCCTCGTGCCCGACACCGACGCCCGGGCCTTGTTCCACCTGGAGCGCGTGGCCTATTGGCTGGGCGTGGGTGCTCAGCCGTCCGATAAGGTGAAGATCCTGATCAAGAAGTACGGGCCGAACGGCACGCACCTGGAAAAGCAGCGCGACGCCCGCGAGCGGCTGGCGATGCCCAAGATCGTGCCCGACGCTGGCAAGCCGACGTTTGTGCCGACCGACGAGCCGGCGCCCGTGGCCGCCGCGGCCGAGAGCAGCGAACCGGCCAGCGAAGCGTCGGAACCGGCCGCCGAGTAGTCCCGCGAGTTCAGCCCCGCCCCATCGAGCGACATGCGAACCTGCACTGGCCGCTGGCATGCGATTCGACGTCCTGACCCTATTCCCCGAGATGTTCCCCGGTTACCTGGGGCAAAGCCTGCTGAACCGCGCGGTTCAGCGCGGGCTGATCGACGTGCGCCTGCACAACATCCGGGATTGGGCTCGCGATAAGCACCAGAAGGTCGACGATCGCCCCTTCGGCGGCGGCCCTGGCATGGTGCTGATGGTCGAGCCGGTGGTCGAATGCGTCGAGGCCGTGCAGGCCCAAGCCGAGCCTGCCGGCCGCGTGGTGATGTTCACACCGCAAGGGCGCAAGCTCACGCAGACGATCGTCGAGGAGTTGGCGGCGCTGCCCCGGTTGGTGCTGCTTTGCGGCCGGTACGAGGGCTTCGACCAGCGGGTGTCCGATCTGCTCGAGCCCGACGAGATTTCGATCGGCGACTATGTGCTCGGCGGCGGCGAACTGCCGGCCATGGTGCTGATCGATGCGGTCGCCCGGCTAATCCCCGGCGTGCTGGGAGACGAAGAGAGCAACCGCTGCGACTCCTTCTCCGGCGAGGGACGCCTGCTCGAAGGCTCGCAGTACACGCGGCCCCGCGAGTTCCGCGGCCTGGCCGTGCCCGAGATCCTGCTGGGGGGCGACCACCAGCGCATCGCCGCCTGGCGGGCCGAGGCCAGCCAGGAACGCACGCGGGAGCGGCGGGCCGATCTGCTGCCTGAAGCCGGCGGCCGGCGGCAGCCGCAAACCAACGAAACAACCACCTAAACCCCGAGCGAACCCTCGTTCGCCCCTCGGGATTCCGACCACGAAAGGAACGATTGCCATGAGTCAGCAACTGATCGCCCTGGTGCAAAAGAGCAGTCTCAAGCCCTCGATCGAGCACTTCGAGATCGGCGACACCGTGGATGTGCATACCCGCATCCTGGAAGGCGACAAGGAGCGGATTCAGATCTTCAACGGCGTGGTCATCGCCCGCGCCGGCGCCGGCACTTCGGAGACCTTCACGGTCCGCCGCCTGGTGCAGGGCGAAGGTGTTGAGCGTAAGTTCCCGATCCATTCGCCCAAGATCGCCAAGATCGACGTCAAGCGCAAGGGCGTGGTCCGCCGGGCCAAGCTCTATTACCTCCGCGACCGCGTGGGCAAGGCGGTGAAGCTCACCGAGCGCCGCACCGACACCAAGAAGGGCGCCGAAGCCAAGCCGGCCAAGAAGAAGGCCTAGCCCCATCCCCGCGAGCGGCCGGCGATAGCCGGCCGAGCTCAAGGCCCATCCGCGCCGACGAGGCCAGCGATGTGGAAATCGCTCCAACGCTGGTGGCGCGGAAGCAGACCGCGCAACGCCGCCGCGCCGCTGGGGGCCCGCGGCGAAGACCTGGCGGCCGAGCACCTAGTCGCGGGTGGCATGCGCATCTTGGCCCGCGGCTCGCGCGATCGGCTGGGCGAGCTCGATCTCGTGGCCCTCGACGGCCAGACCGTCGTCTTCGTCGAAGTGAAAACCCGCCGCACCGGCGACGCAGGACATCCGGCCGATGCGGTCGATGCCCGCAAGCAGCGCAAACTCACGCTCCTGGCCGTGAGCTATCTCAAGCGGCACGGGCTGCTCCGGCAGTCGAGCCGTTTCGACGTCGTCGCCATCACCTGGGCCTCCGACGGCGAACCCAAGCTCGAGCACCTGCGCGGGGCCTTCGAGGCGCAGGGGCGGGATTCGTTCTATTCGTAGGTGCAACCGCGCGTCGAAAGTGGCTTGTCGGGCCCGTATCAAAAGAAAAGGCCGCTTTGCCTGAATAGGCAAAGCGGCCTTTAGAGTTCGATGAGCGAAGGTTACTTGCGGCGTCGGGCAACGGCCACCAACCCCACAAGGCCCAGGGCTGCCAGGGCGAGCGCCGAGGGCTCCGGCACGGCCGACATGGTGATCGAGGCTGTGGCGCCCGGCTGCAGCGCGATGCTGCCGTTGGTCCCATTCGAGGTGACCAGGCCGCCGTTATAGGTGAGGGCAAAGTTGCCGCCGGCGGCGAACGGGGCCAGGTCGGCGATCGAGTTCGACACGACCGACATCGTGCCGGTGATGGCGCCAACGCCGATGGGGGCCGAAATCACCTGATTGAGCTGCGCCGTGAGCACGCTCAGCACCAGCGAGTCGGCGCCCGAGGTGATCGTGATGTTGCCGAGCGACACGGGGGTTGGCGCGGCGAGCGAGCCGGGACTGGTGTTGGTCACCTTCCCGTCCTCGAGCGTGAAGGTCAGGCCGCCGCCCGTGATCTTGCCATAGGTGCCGCCGACGTCGGAGATCGGCGCCGCTGCGGCCAGCGTGGCCGCCCCCACCGTCGCCGCGCAAACCACGGCGACCCACATTCCACGCAGATTCATTGCCAACTGCCTCTAGGTAAGTGCGTCAAAGTTGCGTTGCATTATTGAAACTAATCGGCCTGCTCCCAGCGGTCAACGACGCGAGCTGAAAACTCGCCATCCGTTGAATTATCGCGAGCCCCCCGATCGGCGGCGAACCAGGAACAGCAGCCCCAGACTGGCCAGAATCCAGGTCGAGGGCTCCGGCACGGCGAAGTTCGCCTTCAGGATGCCGAAGTCACCCAGCGCGACCTTGGCGTCGGCGTCGAAATCGCCCTGGTCCCAAGTTGCATTGTTCTTGCCGAAGTTGGATTTCAAGATGCCGAAGTCGGAGAGATCCACCTTGCCGTCGCGATTGGCGTCCCCCGGCAGCAGGGGAGGCACGTCGCTCATTTCGTGATCGACGATCGAAACCTGCAAGCGGTAGGTTTGTCCTTCGATCGGCGCTGGGCCCGCAATGCCTTGGCCGATGATCCCGGAGTCGAACGAATTCCAGCGCGCGACGCCGATGACATACACGCCGGCGGCCGGGAAAACGAAGTCGAGGTAGGAGTCTCCGATGTCGCTGCTGCCGGAACCGCCCTGGCCGAGGAACGAATCGTCGGCCTCGCCCATTTCCTCGCCCGCGGCGGAGTAGAGAAACAACTCGGTGTCGATGTCGGCGTCGCCTGGCTTCTTGCCGTAGTCGATGTCGAAGACGCCGCGCACACCCACCGCGCCCACGGTGAATTTGTAGTAGTCGAACGAGCCGTCCTGCCCGTTGTTGCCCGTGCCCATGATCGTGACGTGGGGGATCGACTCGGAGTCCTCGATGTCGGGATCGAGGCCGATGTCCCAATTGAAGCCGGCGTCGATCGACTGGGCCGTCTGCAGGGTGTCGTTGGGCTCGACTTCCTGAACGACGCGCGCGACTGCCGCCGTGGCCAAACCCAACGAAACGACGGCGAACAGGGCAAGAATTCGCATGGATTGCCGTGCAGAAAAGCCGAGCGGAAGGATGCC
>JBGAPH010000091.1:0-14527 GCA_044221365.1 Pirellulales bacterium | reverse complement strand
TTGAGCGTCCGCGTCACCGGATCGCGCGATTGGTAGGTGACGGTCGAAATCTTGCCGCCCCCCAGGTCCTGCAGAACCATGCTCTTGAGCAGGTCGTTGATGTCGTCGGCCTTGAACTTGAGTTCGAGCCGCGCGTCGCCGGTCACCTTGCCGCCGCGCTCGAAGAAGCCCACCCCCGAGTTGAACAGCACAATCTTCTCGAGCGGCACCGGGTTCGGCGCCGCCCCCGGCGCGGCAGGCTGCGCGCTGGCGGTAGGCGCCAGACCCAAGGCAAACAAATATCCGGCGGCGAGCAAACCGTGGCGCAGCAGCATGGCGAAACCTTGAGGATGGAGGGGCCAGGCCATGTCGGGAGTTCGGCCCGGGCCGCGCAAGTATAAGCTTTCGACGCCCGGCGGACGCCGAAAGTTCCCCCGCCTACGGCGTCAGCCGATCACCCCAGGAGCCGCTCCACGCGCAGCACTTCCCCCAGGCTCCACGCCTGAAAGGGGCAACCTCTGGGCGTGTGCGGCGCGTCGCCATCGGCGATTTCCGAAACGTGCCCCAGGCCCGCCGTTTCCAGCTGCTCCAGGAGCGGTTGCAGGAACCGATCGCAGGCGTCCGTTTTGGCGGCGGCGGTTCCGCCGCGCACCCGTAGCCAGGCCTCGATGAAAGGCCCCAGCAGCCACGGCCAGGCCGTGCCTTGATGGTAGGCGCCGTCGCGCTCGCGCTGGTTCCCAGCGTACACGCCGCGATAACGAGGATCGCGTGGCGACAACGTCCGCAGCCCCAGCGGCGTCCATAGCTCGCGCTCGACCCTGTCGACCACGCGCCGCGCCGCCTCGCCGCTGAGCATCGACAGCGGGAGGCCGCCGACCGCTAGAATCTGATTAGGGCGGCACGTGTCGTCATGCGTGCCAGGCTGGTGGTCGACGTCGACCACGTCGTAGAGTCCGCCGGCCGATTCGTTCCAGAAGCGGGCGGCGAACGAAGCCCGCCCCCGCTCATACAGAGTTCGCCAGCGATCGTTCCAACTTGCGCACAGCGCGAGCGCGTTCAGCCACAGCGCCTGCACTTCGACCGGTTTGCCGATCCGCGGGGTGACCACCCAATCCCCCACCTTGGCGTCCATCCAAGTGAGTTGCATGCCCGGTTGGCCGGCGGCGAGCAATCCATCGCCGTCGGCGCGGATGCCGAATCGCGTACCGGCGGCATAACCGGTAAGGATCGCCTCGCACGCCTGCTCGAGGGCAGCCCTGTCGTTGGCGCTGGGGGCTGCTCCCGCGGCGGCTGCGGCGTCGAGGTACTCGTGCACCGCGATGATGTACCAGAGCGAGGCGTCAACCGAGTTGTACTCCGGCGTTTCCCCATGATCCGGAAAGCGGTTGGGCAGCATCCCCTGCGAGACGGCGCCGGCCCAGGACAGCAAGATCGCCTGCGCATCGGCGAGCCGCCCGGTCGCCAGGCAGAGCCCGCGGAGCGCGACAAAGGTGTCGCGGCCCCAATCGGTGAACCAGGGATAACCGGCGATGATCGTTTGCCCCGCGCCGCGGCGCACGAGAAAGGCGTCCGCCGCGCGCTCGAGCGGCCGGGCAAAGCGCGACCGGCGCGAGCGTTCGCGCGCGGCGAGCTCCTGGTACAGTTCTGCCGCCGAGCGCTCGTTCCCAACCGCGTCGCCTGGCGGAACCGCGCGAAACACCATGACGGCCGGCGCCTCGCCGAGCGGCAGTCTGAACACGCCCGGCGCGGCCAGGTCTTCGGTGTCTTCCATGCCGCGCTCGCGCTCGGCCAGGTACAAGAAGTGCCGATACCACAGCGGTTGGTGGCGATAGAGGCCGCTTGAAGCCACCGCGATCGCCGGCACGCCCTCATAGGGACTCCACACCAAGCTGGCGCCGGCGGCGTCGGGGGCGAAGCGGAACGCCGGGTTCTCGTGGTGCAGATCGTGGTAGCCGCGCCCGGCGAAGAACGGCCGCACCAAGAGCGCCGCGCCGACGCACGGCTCGAGCAGCCGCCAGGCAACCACGGTGGCCGACTCGCCGTGGACACTGAGAATCTCTTGAGTGAGGGAGAGCCCTCCCGGCAGCGAAAAGGTCCAGCGCGGCCAAGGCTCGGCAGCGAAATCGGTGAGCCACTGCTGGCCGTCTGGGGCCACGACGTCGGGGCGGTAGCGCTCGGCCGAGAGCCAAAACTCGGCGCCGGGCGTTTCCAGCTTCACCTCGAGCCCGCCCACGAGCAGAAAGCGGTCGGCCGGCGGATGCGCCGCCGCCAAAAGCAGCCCGTGATACCGGCGCGTGCGGACGAGGCCGACCGTGCCCATGGCATATCCCCCCAGCCCGTCGGCTTCAAGCCATTCAGCGTCGAGATCGGGCGGGGACAGCATGGGTGCAGGCTCAAGTGGACGGGCGAGGGCGTTCCTCAAGCTTACTACGCGAGGGGAACGCGGGAGAGGCGGAGTGAGCTGCTACCGCGCTCGATTGGTCCGCGAGAGCGGACCCTACGTAGGGTGACCCTACGTAGGGTCCGCTCTCGCGGACCAATGGATACGCGCTGAGCGTTTAGTAGCTCAACCCGCCGCGCACCAGCAGAGTGCTCGAGGGGTCGAAATCCGGCTGGCCGTTGGTGAATTGGTAGGAGCGGCCGAACACGTAGCCCAATTCCAGCCGGCCGGTCATGTAGCCATCGTGACGGCGCTCGTAGCCGAGGAGCACTCGATAGTCCTTGGCGTTGAGCACGGTGGGGCCGGTAGGCCCCGCGATCGCCCAGCTTCCGCCGCCGAACTCGCCCGCCACGTAGAGCCAGTTCTGCACCTCTCCCTGCTCCTTGACGCGGTAGGCGATCCGCGGCCGCGGTGCGATCAGTTCGAATCGCCAGTCGGGCGTGGGGGTCCAAATAACGCCGCCGGCCGGCAGGAAGTTCACGTCGGTGCGGTCTAAGTACACGAGGCCGCCGATCAGCTTCAAATTGGGCGTCCAATCGTAGCTGAAGATCACGCGCCCCGTGATGCGCAGCGCCTGATCGCTCGATTGCTCGAAGTCGCTGTGCCAACCGGGGGCCACCGCCATGTCGACTCCCCAAGCGTCGCTCAACTTGGTGAGCCAACGGATTTGCAGGTAGGCGTCGTAGAGCTGAGAGGGCAGCGCGGGCGAACTGAAGCCCGAGAGAAAGTGCGTCTCGAAGCCGGGCGTGATGATCAGCGGTGAATCACGCGTAGGGCAAGGGAAGCCCAGCGTGACATACGTCTCCAAGTCGGTCTGCGCAAAGCCGTTGGCCTGGAGCGCCGGCATCCAAGTGGCGTTGAACACCGCCGCCTGCAACACGCCAGGCTTCGCGCCCGGCGGTCCCGAGGGCTTGGCGCCAATCACCAGCGGCGAAGCGACGGGAGTTTGGCCCTCAGGCACGATCATCTCGGGGGCTGTAAGTTCCGGCAGAACGGTCTCAGCGCCGTCGGGTAAGAACACCGAGGCCGGCGGCCCATAGCCCGTGGGAGGCGGCTCCGCCATCGGGATCGCCCGCTCGGTTTCGTAGGCCTGGGCAACGCGGGCGGGTTGGCTGCTGTCCTCGCCCCCCAGCAGGCCAAAACCGGGCGCCGGGGCCAAGGGGTCGGTCGCCGGCATCACGGGGGGCAACGACTCGAGTTTCTGCGCGGCCGCGAGCTCCGGCGCAACCGCCCAGGCGACGATCGCGGGGATCAACCAGAGCGTTTGCCTCGACCGCGTCCGCATCCGCGGCGTTCTCGCAAAGACGTGTGTTAGAACGAAAATCCGCCGCTCAGCATCACGCAGTCGTTCGGGTTGAAGGTGGGCGTGCCACTTACGTAGACCAGTTCGCGATTGAACACGTAGCCCACCTCGAAGAAGCCCTTGTAGCCGTACATCGACTCGACGTCCATGCCCACGAGCACCCGCATGTCGTTGTAGCCCACCTGATCGCCGGAGCCGTCGGCTCGGGTGATCGTCCAGGCGCCGCCGCCATAATCGCCGCGGACATAGAACCAAAGCTCATTGGTGCCGATCGTGCGGCAGCGCATCGCCAGCTTGGGCGTGGGAAAGATCACCTCGAACCGCATGTCGGCGTTGGGGGTCCAGATGACACCGCCGGCCGGCAGCAGCTTGATGGGAATGCGGTCGATGTAGACGGCACCGCCCACGATCTTCCATTGCGGGCTGCAGGTGAAGATGCCTAGCCCACGCCCCATGATGCGAATGCTGTTGGTCGTGACGTAGTCGAAATCGCTGTAGACGCCGACCCGTGCGCCCAGATCCATGCTGAAGCAGGGAGAGATCACCGGCTTCCAGCCGAAGTCGAGATAGGCGTCGTAGGTCTGGGGCGGCATGTCGGCCGAGTTCGGGCCTTGGCTGATCGGGCCTTGCCAGAAGTGGAAGGCGAAGCCGGGCGTAATCAGCAGCGGCGGGTGATTGTTCCAGAACGGCCAACTCGTGGTGGCGAACGTGCTGACGTCGGTGATCCCCAGTTCGTCGGCGCCGCTGCCAGGCATCCAGTCGGCGCGGATCCCGATTTCGTGGAAGAATCGCTGCGGCTGAGCGGGCGTTCCGGGAGGCAGCGCGCCGGGCGCTGGCTCCACGAGCGTGGGAGGGGTCGTGCTCGCGGGCGCGCCGATCGGATCGGCGTAGGGGTCCCAGAGACCGCCGGGGGCCGTGGTGGTTGTGCCGAAGGGGGCGCTCGTCGCTGGCGCGCCCATGTAGGGCGTGGCCGGCGTACCCACATACGGACTCTCCTGAGCCAGCATCGTGGGGAACCGCTCCCGCTGGGCAAAGGCGGCGCGCGGAGCGAGCGCCAGCAGCGCAAGGCTTGCCCCAAACAGCCAGCGGTGGGCAACCCAACCGGCCAAGCAGTGAGCCCTCGAGCGAGTCGGAGAAGAGCAAAGGTGACGGTCCAACGGATTCTGCGGCGAGTGAATATCAAGACCCGCCCAGGGGGTCAAGGCCGTCGGCCGGAAGAGGCCGCATCTTGAGCCGAACCGGCAGGCCCGTTCCCCGTCAGGGGGGCATGTTGTGCCCGTTGTCTCGCAACACAAGCCCTTTCCCCACCGCTGCAACGACCGCGAAAACAGCACGCCCGCCAATTCCACTAGGTCTTTGCGCACAAACCATTTGCTTACGGAACCTCCAGCCCCGAGCAGCGGCAAGGTTTCCCCCCAGATTAGGGAAACCAGCGCGCGCCCCCGTGCTACCGTTGATTAAATCTCTCTCACGGGGGGTAGGGAATGAGTGTCGGCTGGATCTTACTGCTCTCCGGCGTCAACGTCGGCCTCACGCTGCTTGTCGTGGCAGCCGTGATGTTGGCCTGGAAGACGCTGGGACAACAAATCACCTCGCAAGCGCCTGCGCCGCCTGCCGAAGGGCTGGGCGAGATGCTGGCGCTGCTCCACACGCTCACCGCGCGGATGGATCAGAACGTTGGCTCTCACACCTCGAAGGTGTCGGAGATCAACGATCGCCTCCGCGGCGCCGGCGGTGATCGCCAGCGCGTCGTCTCGGCCGTGGCCGAGATCCTCGAGATCAATCATCGCCTGGTCAGCGAGCTCTCGGCCGCCCGCGGCGAGCTCAACGACTATCGCCAGCAGATCGCCGACCTGGTGTCGGTGGCCCGCACCGACTCGCTCACGCGGCTGCTCAATCGCCGGGGGATTGAAGAAGACCTGGGCCGGCGGCTCGACCAGGCGCGGCGGTTCGACACGCCGCTGTCCTTGTTGCTGCTCGACATCGATCACTTCAAGAAGTTCAACGACGAACACGGCCACGAGGCAGGCGACGCCGTGCTCCGTGAATTGGGGCACGTGTTGGCGGCCAATGTGCGCGAGATGGACATTCCGGCCCGCTACGGCGGCGAGGAGTTCGCCGTGGTCATGCCCGAAACCCGCCTGGCTGACGCCTCGCGCGTGGCCGAGCGGCTGCGGGCGGCGATCGTGGCGCACGAATTCGTCTACGGAACGGAGCGGCTCACGGTGCGCGTGAGCCTGGGGCTGGCGGCGGCGGCCGAAGGGGACGACGTGCCGGCCTTGGTGCGGCGGGCCGACACCGCGCTCTACGCGGCCAAGGAAGCGGGGCGCGACTGCGCGTTCGCGGCCAACGGCGGCGGCTGCGCCCGCATCGAGCCCGACCTCGAGGCTTTTCGCGAAGCGCTCGAGCGCACGGTGGTGCTGCAAGCGCTCACCGACCAGTTCACGCCGGTCAACAACGAACGGCGGCGGATCCGCTGCCGGGAACTCGACGACCGCGGCTTTACCTTCGTCGTCTTCCAACGCCCCTCGGCCGAATTGTTGGCCGTCTCTCGCGGCCGCGCCGAAGCCGAGGCCCCCCGCGTGGCTAAGGTGGTGCGCATGTCCTGCATCGGCCCAGCGGAGTTGCCGCGCTACGAGGTCGTCTGCGAATACACCGGCAACACGTGCCCGGCGGCGAGCGCCGGCGGGCAGACGGCGCTACAGAGCGCATGAGGCTGAAGCGCCTCGCTGCACCTGGTCCATCGCCAGACCCAGCAGCACGTTGTCATTCAGCGCGCCTGTCAGACCGAAGGCATTCTTGAGCAGGCCGAAATCGGTCAGGTCGACGCGGCCGTTGCCGTCGAAGTCGCCTTGCGACCAGCCGCTGCCTTTGCCGAAGTTGGCCTTGAGGATGCCGAAATCGGTCAGATCGACTCGGCCGTCTCCATTCGCGTCGCCGAGGGTGGGACCGGGTGGCGCATACTCAAAGGCGCCGATGTCGCAGGCCGCCCCTTGTGGTCGAGCCACACCCCGATTGTCCGTTGTCGGCGTTTGGCCGGCCGTGCCGGCGTCGACGGCCGGCGCGTTGTGCTTCAAGGTGAAGTCTCCCTGTACGTTGACGAACAGCTCCTCGGGCGTCGCCACCAAGGAGTGCGCATCCTGCCCGGTGGCGGCTCGCCACTGGGCCAACGTCAGCCGCGAGTCGCCATCATCGGTGGTAAAGCGGTCGATCACCGCGTTATAGTCGCTCACAAGCCCCGGCAGGCTGTCGGCCGACACGCTCATCGCGCCGCGGTAGCTGTGGTAGCTCATGAAGATGTTGTTGACCACGGTGTTGCCGGCGCTCCCGTCCCTGATGTTGAGGCCCCAGCGGCCATCTTCGGCCTGAACGATGGTGTTGTTGGCTACGACGTTGCCGGTCGACGGGCCGCCGCCGTCGATTCGATAGAGCGAAATGCCCGAGGCGTGGTTGTCGTAGATCAGATTGTTCTGAATCCGCGAGCTCTGCACACCGTCGGCATTGATGGCCGAGCCGCCGCCGGCGCCGTTGCCATAGATCAGGTTGTTCTCGACTAAGGCTCCGCTGATCACACCGTCGCCCCCTTGGCTTTCGTCGCCATTCATGTGAATGCCGTTGGCGTGGTTGCCGTACACGGTGTTGCCGCGGATCACGGGGCGGTCGCCGCTGTTGGAATCATAGATGCCGTGCTCGTCGCGGCTGTTCGAGCAGACGTTGCCTTCGATCAGCAGATCGTCGCTGAAGCCGGTGAAGATTCCCCAGCGGCCGTTTTGGTCGGCCACGTTGTTGAGGATCTCCACGTGTTCGTTCAGCACCGCGCGGATGCCCGCCCGCGGCAGGCCCACGACGTTGAACCCCTCGATCGTGATGTAGTCGGCCCCCTCGAGATTGATGCCGTCGGGGGTGCGGGCATTCGGTCGGTCGATCACCGGCTGTCCCTCGCCGCGAAACGTGATGCGGGCAGCGGCCGTGCCATCGCGATCGAGATCGAAGCCGGCGTAGTTGCCCGACCGCGCGATCACCACGTCCCCCGGCGCAACGAGGTCGGCCGCGTGCTGCAGCGTTTGCCAGGGAGCGTCGGTCGCGCCGCTGGCGGCGTCGCTCCCTCCTGGGGCGACATAAAACGTGGTCAGCGCCAGCCGCTGCTCGAGCGATTCGAGCGACTGCCGTAGCGCGCGACGAGACAAGAATCGCCTGGCCATGATGAGCATCCCGGAAAAGATCGTGCGAGGAGCAGACGTGCAGTCTACCGCGTCGCGCGGTCTAGGGGTGCAATCGAGCGGGCGGTTGCCTAGCCTACTGCGCCCGGTCGACCAGCAACACCGCCACCCGGTGCAGCGCCTCGCGCGCGGGGCTGGCGGGCAACGCCTGCAGCCGCTCGGCGGCCCGGTGGGCGTAGTCCTGCGCCAGTTGGCGTGCATACCCCAGCGCTTCGAACCGCTCGAACCAGGGGGCGAGCGCCGCTCGCCCTTCGGCGGCCGGACGGTCGAGCAACGCGAGCAACTCGCGGCGCTCCGCCTCGCTCGCGAGCTCCAGGCAGCGAATGAGCGGCAGCGTCGGGCGGTGCTTGGCCAGGTCGGTGCCGAGGCTCTTGCCGGCCACTTGCTCGTCTCCCACGAGGTCGAGCAGATCGTCGGTGATCTGGAAGGCCAAGCCCACCTCGCGGCCGTAGGCGGCCAGCTCGTCGCAGATTTCGGGGGCGGCCTCGGCGTAGTGGGCGCCCAGCCGACAGCAGCAGGCGCAGAGCTCGGCCGTCTTCGCTTCGAGGATCGCCAGGTGCTCCGCTTCGCCGAGCGAAAAGTCGCCGCGGGTGGCCAATTGCCGCAGCTCTCCACCGCACACGGTGTTCGTGGCCTCGCCGATCATTCGGCAGGCGTAGGTGCTTTCGAGCGTGCTCGCCAAGTAGAAGGCGTGGGTGAACAAGTAGTCCCCCACCAACACGCTGGCCTCGTTGCCGTAGCGGGCGTTGATCGTGTCGGTGTGGCGGCGGATTTCGGCCTCGTCGAGCACGTCGTCGTGAACGAGCGTGGCCGTATGGATCATTTCCACCACGGCCGCCAGCACCTGATGGGCCGGCAGCAGCCGGCCGCTGGCCTTGCCTGCTAGCAGCAGCAGGGCGGGACGCAGCCGCTTGCCCCCCAGACGGAAGGCGTGCTTGGCCAGACGGTCGACGAAGGCGTCTTCGTTGCGCAGCTCGCGCCGCAGCAGTTCTTCGGCCGCCGCCAGTTCTTCCTGAATGGGCTCGTAGAGAAACTGCCAGGCCGGAGGGGCCGAAGGGCGTGTCTTGCCAACGACTTGCGACATACTCCGCTCGAGACCCAACTGGCTAAGGATATCGGCCGCCCCGCAAGGCGGCCCGATCAGGACCGCACGAAATGGCCGCTCCGGCCACCCGACTTCTCCTCTAACCGCACCTGATCGATCACCATAACACGGTCGAGCGCCTTACACATGTCATAGACCGTGAGGGCGGCGACCGCAACCGCTGTGAGGGCTTCCATTTCCACGCCGGTGCGGGCCGTGGCCCGCGCCTCGGCCTGGATTTCCAGCGTCTGGGCATCGAGAAATGCGAACGCCAGCTCCACGCCGTCGAGCGCCAGCACGTGGCACAGCGGGATCAGCTCCCAGGTCCGTTTGGCCGCCTGAATGCCGGCCAGGCGGGCGACCTCGAGCACGTCTCCCTTGGCCAGCGTGCGGTTGCGCAGGGCCTCGAGCGTGGCCGGGGCCATCACCACCCGCCCCGACGCCCGCGCGACCCGCGCGGTGACGGGCTTCTCGCCGACATCGACCATGCGGCTGCCCCCTTCGGGCCGGAGATGGGTGAACTCTGAGGACATTGGTTCGTGAGGGCCTGTTTACTGAAGTCGCTGCCGAATCTCTTCCGCGCACCCTTCGACCTTCACTCGCGTCTGCTCGAGCGTGTCACGGTCGCGGATCGTCACCGTGCCGTCCTGCAGCGTTTGGCCGTCGACCGTGATGCAATACGGCGTGCCGGCCTCATCCTGCCGGGCATAGCGGCGGCCGACCGAGCCCTTGGCGTCGTAGAAGACGTTGAAGTGCCGCTTCAGGTCGCGGTAGATCTTCTCGGCGATCTCCGGCATGCCGTCCTTGTTCACCAGCGGAAACACCGCCGCCTTGAGCGGCGCGATCCGCGGATGCAGCTTCAGATACACGCGCTCGCGCGGCTTGCCGTTTTCGTCCGGCACGTTGTCTTCGCGATAAGCTTCGCAGAGGAAGGCCAAGGTCGCGCGGTCGGCGCCGGCCGAGGGCTCGATCACGTGGGGCACGTAGCGTTCCTTGCGCTCGTCGTCGAAGTAGCTCAGATCCTTGCCGCTCCCACGGTGACGGGGCTTGCCATCGGCGCCGAGCTCGACCACCAGCTTGTCTCCGTCGCGCACCAGCTTGCCTTCCATGTGGCTGCGGAGGTCGAAGTCGCCGCGATGGGCAATGCCTTCGAGCTCGCCAAACTCGCCCGGCGGCAGGAAGGGGAAGGCGTATTCGATGTCGGCCGTGCCCACCGAGTAGTGGCTGAGTTCTTCTTGGTGGTGGTCGCGCAAGCGGAGCCGATCGCCGGCCAGCCCCAGGTCGAGATACCACTTGTAGCGGCGGTCGCGCCAGTACTTGTACCACGCGGGCGACGACTCGGGCCGGCAGAAGAACTCGATCTCCATCTGCTCGAACTCGCGCGAACGGAAGGTGAAGTTCCGCGGCGTGATCTCGTTGCGGAAGCTCTTGCCAGCCTGCGCGATGCCGAAGGGAATGCGCACCCGCGAGCTGTCGCACACGTTCTTGAAGTTGACGAAGATGCCTTGGGCCGTTTCGGGGCGAAGGAAAGCCGCGCCCTCTTCGCCGCTCAAGGCGCCCACGTAGGTTTTGAACATCAGGTTGAACTCGCGCGGCGGCGTGAGCGTGCCGAGTTCCTTGGCGTCGGGGCCCAGCACTTGCGAGAACTCTTCGACCGAGGTCAGCGGCTCGAGCGGGCTCTTCCATTCGAGCTGCACGGCGTTCTTGGCCCGCAGGCCAAAGAACTTGAGCGCCTTGGCCTCGGTCTCGGCCAGCCCCTCTTCGCCGCCTGACTGCGTGGCGACAAAGATCTTACGGCCGTTGTATTCCACCCAGCGGCCGCGGACCTGATCGTGGCGGTAGCGTTTCTTGCTCTCGCGGCAGTCGACCATGAAGTCGTGGAACAGGTCGTAGTGCCCCGAGCACTTCCAGACCTGCGGGTGCATGATGATCGTGCAATCGAGGCCGACCATCTCGTAGGGCTCAGGCGCCCCGGCAGGCGTGGCCAGATCGTCGTGGCCGCTCACCATGTCGCGCCACCAGGCCTCCTTCACGTTCCGCTTGAGCTCCACCCCCAGCGGCCCGTAGTCCCAGAAGCCGTTGAGGCCGCCATAGATCTCGCTCGACTGAAACAAAAATCCCCGCCGCTTGCACAGCGAGACCAACTTATCCATGTCCATGTGGGGGTTTTTTCCGTGGAGACGGGTCGATACTGCGGGGGCCAGCGCGGAGCGCACTCCGATCGCGCATCGCCGTTGGGCAAACTGACCAATTTACCGCCAATGGCGGTAAGTGGTCTACCGGCCCTAAACAGGGTGGTGATACAGCTTCAGAAAGTTTTGTCGGGCAGCGGCGGCAAGTGCTTGGTGGCATCTGAGCCGAACGCTCGCTCAACCAGCGCCTTCAGCCCCGTAAGTTGACTTGGACGTAGCATCGCGGCGCTCCAGCCGGTTTCGCCGTCGTAGCCGTGCTCTAGGAATCGCCACCAACGAAACTGGTCGGCGAGCACGAAGTCGGGAACCCCGGCCTCAGTCAAGGCGTCCCGGTTTTGGGAGACCCACTTTGTCCATTCGACCGCCTTTCCGCTCTTGCGGTATCCCATCGCTATTCCCGGTCTCCCTCCATCAGATCGTCAGGGGCCGCGTGGCCCCGGCAGCCATCGCCGGCGTGACTCGCATCTTGCCCGGCCGCCAGCAGGAATTGTAGTACGCCATGAACAGGTTGACTGTGCTGCCCGCGAGAAGGCGCGGGAAACGGTATCACTACCTACACCCGCTCCAAGGCCCAAGCCACCGCCTGCACCAAACCATCCTCCGCCAAGGTTGGCGCCACGCGGTCGGCCGCCGCCTGCACTTCGGCCTGGGCGTTGCCCATGGCTACTCCCAGGCCACTCCCCTCGAGCATCGGGATGTCGTTCACGTCGTCGCCGACGGCGCAGATTTCCTCGGCTTCGATGCCGTGGAGGGCGGCGAGGTGTTGGATGCCGGACCACTTGGTGGCCCCCAGCGGCGCGATCTCGCACATGAAGCCGCGGTACTTGGGGCTGCGGATCACGTGAACGTAGAGCTGCTCCGGCAGCCGCGCCTCGAGCTGCCTCTCGAGCTCGATCATCTGGTCGCGCGTGCCCATGGCGAACGCGCCAAACACTTCGGGCGGCGGCGCCGCGATGATCGCCGGCCAGAGTTGCGACGAGGGATGGTTCTTGGCCAGGAACTCCCCCAACTCCGGGCTCGCGGTCTCATGCGTGCGGCAGTAGAAGTCGAACCCCTCGTGAAACGTGTCGGCGTAGAGCAGCGCCTCGTGCCCCGCGCGATCGATCACCGCCAGCGCCTCGAGCAACAGCTCGCGGGCAAAATCGGCGCGATAGAGCGTGCGGTGGGTCGCCGGGTCCTTCACAAGCGCGCCGCTCGCCGTCACCAGCGGAGTGGAGATGCCCAGCGCGTCGACCAGCGGCAGCACCCGGCTATAGCGCCGACCCGTGGCCAGCACGATCTCGATCCCGGCCTCGCGCGCCTGCTGCAATGCCCGCCGCACCCCCGCCGACACGCGATCCTCCAGATCCACGAGCGTGCCGTCGATGTCGAGCGCGAGCAGTCGAGTGCGTGCCATGCGGCCCTAGTGAACGTGGTCGTGGGCGTGGCAGAAGATGTCGGTCCGCGGCCACAGGACCTTGCCCGAGCCGTCGTCCTCGCCAGGGGCCCGCATCGCGTCGCCTGAGCCCAGCACCTTCTGCACGAGCGCCGCGTGCATCCGGCGGGCTTCCTCGCGGCGCGTGCGGTCTTCTTCCAGGTCGAAGTAGCGGCGGCCGTCGATCCAGGTCTGCTCGCAGCGCGAATAGCCCGACAGCGGCGAGCCGCTCCAGACGACGAGATCGGCGTCCTTGCCGGGCTCGAGCGAGCCCACGCGGTCGTCGATGCGGAGCTGCTTGGCCGGATTGAGCGTGACGAACTGCAGGGCGTCGGCCGGCGGAACGCCGCCGTATTTCACCGCCTTGGCCGCTTCCAGGTTCAGGCGGCGGGCCAGCTCGGCGTCATCGGAGTTGAACGACACGACCACGCCGGCCGAACGCATCAGCGCTCCGTTGTAAGGAATGGCGTCGAAGACTTCGAACTTGTAGGCCCACCAGTCGGAGAAGCTCGAGCCCATCACGCCGAGCCGCGCCATCTCGTCGGCCACCTTGTAGCCTTCCAGGATGTGCTGCAGCGTGGCGATCTGCACGCCGAACTCCTGGCAGGTGCGGAGCAGCGCGAGGATTTCGTCCTGCCGGTACGAGTGGCAGTGGATCAGCCGCTTCCCTTCGAGGATCTCGGCGATCGCTTCGAGTTCCAGGTCGACCCGCGGCGGCAACCCTTCGCGCCGCTCACGCCAGGAGTGCTGCTTGGCCCGATACTGGCGGGCGGCCAAGAAAGCGTCGCGCACGATCTGCTCCACGCCCATCCGCGTTTGCGGATAGCGGCTGCTGAAGCGTTCGCCCCAGTTGCTCTGCTTGACGTTCTCGCCGAGCGCGAACTTGATGCCCGGCGGCGCGCCGGCGAACTTGAGCTCGTCGGCCAGGGCGCCCCAGCGGAACTTGATCACCTGATTCTGACCGCCGATCGGGTTGGCCGAGCCGTGCAGGATGTTGGCCGCGGTCACGCCGCCGGCGAGTTGGCGGTAGATCTCGATGTCGCTCGAGTCGAGGAAATCGCCGATCCGCACCTCGGCCGTGATCGCCTGCCCCGACTCGTTCACGCCGCCGTCGGTGGCAATGTGCGAGTGGCAGTCGATGATGCCGGGGGACAGGTGCTTGCCCGTGCAATCGATCACCTTCGCGCCAGCAGGCACAGCGACATCGGTTCCCACCGCCACGATCTTGCCCCGCTCGACGAGCACCGTGGCCTTGTCGAGCGTGCCGGCCGGACCGCTCGTCCACACCGTCGCATTGGTGAAGGCCACGATCTCAGGCTGCTCGGGCGGATTCATTCGGCCGAAGGCCCCCAGCGGGTAGTTCACGGCGAACTTGGCCGCGGCGTCGCTGGCCGGCTTCGGCTTGTCCTTCGTCTCCTCTTTCGCCGGCGCGGAGCGCGTAGCGCTCCAGCGGAAGCTCGTGCCATCGGCCCAGAGGCCTTCGCCTGCCAGCTCGAGCGAATCGGCCGTTTCGCTCCGCACCGCGCCGCTGATCCGCACCGTCCCTTCGCGGCCGATGGGCTGGCCAGCGAACGCGGCGCTGAAGCGACCGTGATCAAACGCCGGGCTCTTGAGCTCGAGCGTCTTGCCGTCGCGCTCGAGCTTGCCGCTCAATTCGTTGGGCTTGCCGGCAAGTTCGAGCGTGGCGACCACTTGTTCCGGCGCATCGGGGGCCACCACCAGCCGCCAGGTTCCTCGCAGATCGAGCTTCGCCGTGGGTTCGAGTTCGTAGCGGCGGCCGTCGATCCAGGTTTCGACGACCGGGGCGCCGTCGTCCAAGAGGTCGCCGCGCACGACCACCAGGTTGGCGGACCGCCCGGCGGCGAGCGTGCCTACGCGGTCGGCAATGCCGAGCA
>JBGAPH010000021.1:30860-112454 GCA_044221365.1 Pirellulales bacterium | reverse complement strand
TGCCTGAGCTTTGGGCGTACACGTGGGGTCGGTCGTCCGGCCGCGCTACTGGACGAGCTTGAGCGGCCGGCTGTCGGCGATCGACTTGAAGACGTTGGTCAGTTCCGTGTGATACTGCGCCGCCGTCTTGCCGCCGGGAATCACGAACGCGCGGCCGTCGGTGATGTCGGCCACCTGCTGCATGATCGCCGGATCGGCCTTGGCGCCGAGCGAGATCGTGACCACGGGAATGCCCTGCGCGGCGCAGGCATTGGCGGCGTCGATCAGGTCGTTGCGGGCGGCCGTCTCGTCGTAGACGCCGTTGTGCCAGTTGCACTTGCCGTCCGTCATGAGGACGACGAGCCGCATCGAGTTGGGGCGGGCATGGCCGCCATTGGTCGTTTCCTGCAACTCGGCGAGCGCCTTCCACAAGCCGGCGCCGATGTTGGTGTAGTCGTGGTAGTGAGCGGCCTGCCGCTGCTTCGAGATCGTGTCGACGGAGGCGAAGTCGGTCGTCAGGCTCTTCTCGAGCTTGGCGTTGCCGTCAGCGGCGTCGTAGATCGCCAGTCCCAAGCGGTCGTCGGTCTGCGAATCGGCCATGTACTCGAGGAACACCGACACCGAGTCTTTGAGCGCCCCGATCGGCTGCTCGCGGGTCTTCCACAAGTTGGGGTTGTCCGCGTTCGACGGATACTTTTCCAACCAGTAGTTGATCAGCGTCAAGTAGCCGTACTTTTTCTGGTAGCCGGCGGTCTTGATCACCGAGCTGGTCTGCACGTAGTTGAAGTAGTCGCTCCAGCTCCCGCCCGGCACCGGGTAAGCGACGTTGGTCAGGCCGAGAGTCGACTTGATCGTCGTGGCGTTGGTCGAGGAGATGGAGACGGGCGTCCAGGCCATTTTGCCGTACACCGGCGATCCAAGGTCCTGGTAGATCTGTTTCAAGTTGCTCTCGACCGTCGTCCGGCCCAATACGCTGATCGAGCCCAGTTCGCTGTCGTCGTTCATCGAGCCCGAGTAGTCGAGCACGAGCACGATGTCGCGGGGCTGATAGGTGGCCGAAGCCTGACCCGAAACCGCAAACGTGCTCTTGCCGAAGATCCGGCCAAAGAAGTACGGGTGGTTGGCGTGCGTGAGCGACAAGCTCACCGCCGACGGCTTCTGCGTGCCCGTCACCGGCACGACCTCGCCCTTGGCGACATCCCACTTGCCTACGCCGAGCTTCAACAGGGGCTTGCCGTCGTCGCCGTTCTGGGCCATCAACCCGCTGAACTGCTGCTTGAGCTGCGGCAGGTTGGCGCTGTCGACGGTCACCTGCGGCCCGATCGGGTTGCGCGCCAGGTACTCGAGCATCCGGTCTTCGGCGTATTGTTGACCGCGCACCAACTCGCCGGCGCCGGCGAGCACGGCGGCGTCGACCGAGCGATCGAGGTCGGTCTGCACCTTCATGATGTAGCCGAGGTCGATCGCAAAGGCGAGCATCCCCAGCACCGCGACCATGAACAGGGCGGCCAGAACGACGACCGCGCCTCGACGAGAATTCTTGTGCGGTTGCCCCGCAAGCTTCTTCGACGTACCCATCATGCCCTCCAACGTTTCGCAGTCGCGGCCAGAGTGCCCCGAGCCTGCGAAGAGAAGATTAGTCAAGAGAAGAGTGAAAGCTTGCCCAAACCCTAGCTCCCGCCGCGGGGGGGCGTGGGGATTTGCTGGCGAACCTTGCCAAGATGAAAGGCGCCGCGCGGCGGATGTCGCCAAAGTGAAACCTGCGGTCGCGCGACGTTGCGAATGCAGGACGGATACGCGCCAGAGCCTCTACAACGCTCTGCCGCAAGGACGCGCAACCGGAGGATTCACTAGCTAGGCAAATCCCCGTGCTTTCGCACCCCGCGCTACGGCCGACTCCCGTCTTCCAGCCGCTTGACCCTTGATTCGAGCGATTTCTTCTCTTCCTCAAGGCTTCCCACTCGCCGCCGCAGCTCGCCCAACTCGTTGCCGCCGCGCAGCTTCGCCACGGCGGCGTCGATCGACTGCACGGTGCGGGCACGCAGCTCCTGGGGACGGCGGGCCAACAGCAAATCGACGGCAGCCGGGTCGCCCGTCGCTTCCAGAGCGTGAATGGCCGATTCTCGCACGCTCAAGCGGCCATCGTTGAGCTGTTGCCCCAGCTTCTCCGTCACAGCTTTGTCGCCGCCGCCCAAGCGGGCCAAGGCTCGCATCACCGCCGAACGCCGCTTATGGTCCACGCCTGGCTCGAGCAACGCCAGGAACTTGGCCCGCGCCGTCTCGTCGTGCAAATCCGCCAGGCCGTCGCACGCTGCGCGCAGGATGACCTCGTTGTGGCTAGGGCGTTCGAGAGCGGCCTGCAGATCGGGCTTCACGTTGGCGCGGTCGACCTTGACCAGGGTCTGCAGCGCATCCGCCGCGACATAATAGGAGGGATCTTCCGCCACGACTTTGCGCAGGGCCGCACTCGTGTCGGGATGGGCAAAGTTGCCCAGCGCCGTGACCGCCGCCCGCCGCACCGCCGACTTCGGGTCATCTTTCGCCGCCGCCAGCAGCGCGACGCGCACGGCGTCGCCCGAACGCTTGCCAAGCGCCTTCACCGCCTCTTCACGCACGCCCCAGAAGGCCTCGTTCTTGGCCACGGCGATCAAAGCTGCCTGCACTTGCTCATCGTCCGGGTGGGCGGCGAGCGCAGTCACGGCGTCTGCCCGGCAGATGAGCCGCGGATCGTGTTGCGCTTGGTCGAGCCATTCCTCCTTCGACTTCTCGAAGACTACTTTCTTGAGCACCCAGTCCTGCGGATCGAAGAGCACGCGCCGCGGCCGCTCCTCGAGCGGAAACGAAAACGTTTCCTCGGCCTTGCTGACCTCGATCCGCTGCTTCACGGCGCCCGCGTCGGTCACCAGCTCGATTTCGATCGGCATGCGAAACAGCGGCGTCAGGTCGTCGAGCGTTTGCGTTTGCTTCACGACCAGCCGGAGCGCCTTGTTGGCTTCGTCCCAGGTGTGCGAAACGTGGTATTCGGGATGCCCGCCGTGATGCACCCACTGGTCGAAGAACCAGTTGAGTTGCTGGCCGGTCGTCTCGGCGATCGCCGTGCGCAAATCGGCGGTTTCCACCGCATCGAAGGCCTGCTCGTGGCAGTAGTGGCTTAGCGCCTTCCAAAACGGCTCTTCCCCCAGCACGTACCGCAACATGTGCAGCACGCGAGCGCCCTTGGGGTAGGCATGGCCATCGAAGACCACCGTGGGGTTCGAGTAGCGGTAGCTGACGATTGGCCGGCGGTACTGGTGCTGGTCTTCGCTGAAGTACGCGTCGGCTTCGGCGCGGCGATGCCAGGCAGCCTCGTCGGCCCCCTGGTCGTGCTCCTGCCAGAGCGTGGCGAAGTAGGTGGCGAAGCTTTCGTTCAGCCACAGCTCGCCCCAGTCCTTGCAGGTGAGCAGATCGCCCCACCACTGGTGCGCAAGCTCATGCGCCACAAGGTTGTCGCTCGACACGTCGAGGTGCGCCCGCTCGTCGTGCAGCGTGTCGGGATTGAGCGTGGTGCACGAGGTGTGCTCCATGCCTCCCCAGGTGTACTCGTCGGGGCAAATCTGCGCGTACTTCGGCCAGGGATAGCGAAAGCCGATCTTCTGGCTGAAGAACTCCATCATGGCCGGCGTCTTCGCGAACGACCGCGGCGCGTCGGCCAGGCGCCCCGGCGGCACGTAGGAGACGATGGGAATTCCGTCCCAGTCGGCCTCGTGCGCTTCGAAGGGCCCAGCCACCACCGAGACCAGATACGGAGCGTGCGTCTGCTCCTGCTTCCAGTGCCAGGTGCGGCGGCCACCGCTCGACTCCCCCTTGCTGGCCAGCACTCCGTTCGAGAGCACGAAGTACTCCTCCGGCACGGTGACCAGCGTCTCGCTGGTGATCCGCTCGCCAGGAGCGTCAAAGCAGGGATACCAGTAGCGGGCATCCTCGGGTTCGCTCTGCGTCCAGGCCATCCGCGGCTGATTGGGTTCGCTCGCGTCGGGGACAACGAAGTGCAACCCGCGCTCGGGAGCGACCACGCGGTAATCGATCGCCAGCTCGAGTTCTTCGCCGGCGGGCCAGGCATGGTCGAGCTCCACGGTGAGCTTGTCGCCGTGGGTATGGAACCGCAGGGGGACGCGCTGGGTGGGATCGGCATCAGGGCGGGCAACCGCCTCGATCGTCATCCGGCCGGCGTCGAGTTCGATCGACTTGGCGTCTTGAAAGGGGGCCAGCGTGTGCGTGGCCCGGCCGCGGAGCTCTTGCTTATCCCAATCGAGGGCCAGTTCGAGCTTCACGTGGCGAAGGTCATAGAGCCGGCTGCGGACTGAGCGAGCAGGCTCGGTGAAGGGGCCCCGCGGCCGCTGCGCCTGGGCAACCGTCGCCCCCAGCAACACCGCGAGACACACGACCCAACCACGGCCACAGGTCATGACGATCCTCAGGGAGCAGGCAAATCGAAGGGATGACATCAAAGGCGGGATCAGACAGGGGGGATGCCGCCTAGCATAGTCGAGCGGAGGGCGGATCGCGACCTACCCGAGGCTTGCCGTTGTGATGCGAACCGAGGCCCGCACGAGTCCGCGTTTAGTCGGGAGCGCAGAGCGGACCGATCGAACTCCTGTGGTTGGTCCTGCGATCAAGAATTCCGCGGGATTTCCAAATCGTGCGAGAGGTAAGCGGAGGTGTCCGATTCGGCCCCTGTTGATGCGGTTGTCGGGTGATGGATCTCGGTGTAGCAATTGGCGCTGTTGCGAATTGGGCCATTTCTGGTCGTCCTTAGTTGTCGCGAACAGAAGCAGCAGAGATCGAGCAACCGCCTGCCCACTAGCACGGCATACCCTGCTAAGACCTAGGGCATCCCTCGTGCGCCGCCCTTGAGGGCGCGAAATTCGGCGATTTTTTTCCACGCCGCAACTCGAATCATTGCAGCCCCTTACGCACGGACCCTTTGTGACGCGCCCCGCCGTGCTGGCATCGCGGCATAAGGCTTGCCACCGCCGCTTCAATTGCGGGCCGGTTTTGCGCGTCCGGTGCTCTCCCGGCTAACTTCCTTCCTTCTTGCCATGCGGAGACGGTTCTATGTTCTCTCGTACGTCGGCCCTCCTCGGGGCCGCCGCGTTTCTCTCCTGCGCGCTGCTGGCGACAGCCTGCCTTCGCGCTCAAGAGACCACTCCCCCGGCCGCCGCCGAGGCGTCCCCCGCGCCGACCGAAGCCTCGCCCGCTGCGGCGGAAGCCCCTCCTCCCACGCCTGCGGAGGAAATCGCCAAGCTCAAGGTCGCCGCAGACACGATGTGGGTGATGATCACCGGCATGCTCGTGTTCTTCATGAACCTGGGCTTCGCCTGCGTCGAATCGGGCTTCTGCCGCTCGAAGAACGCGGTGAACATCCTCTCGAAGAACTTCATCGTGTTCGCCGTGACCACGATCGGCTTCTGGCTGCTCGGCTGGGGCATCATGTTCGGCAGCGGCGAAGGGGAACTCGCCAAGTACGTGGGCATGGAAGGCCTGTGGATGGTCGGCGGCAAAGACAATAGCCCGGCCATCGCCGACTACGACGGCGTTTACAAGGGCCTGAGCTGGGCCGGCGTGCCGCTGTGGGCCAAGTTCTTCTTCCAACTGGTGTTCGCCGGAACCGCCGCCACGATCGTGTCGGGCGCCGTGGCCGAGCGGATCAAGTACCACTCGTTCATCATCTTCAGCTTCATCATGGCCATGGCCATCTACCCGGTGGTCGGCCACTGGGTGTGGGGCGGCGGCTGGCTGCAGTCGATGGGCTTCGTCGATTTCGCGGGCTCCACACAAGTCCACTCGATCGGCGGCTGGGCCGCGCTCGTGGGCGTGTGGGTGCTCGGCCCGCGCATCGGGAAGTACGATGAACAAGGCAAGGTGAAGGCCATTCCGGGCCACAACCTGCCGCTGGCCACGATCGGTTGCTTCGTGCTCTGGTTCGGCTGGTTCGGCTTCAACCCTGGCAGCACGATGAGCGCCATGGACCCCGGCGCCATCGCCGAGGTGGCCGTCACCACGAACCTGGCCGCCGCAGCCGGCGCCCTGAGCTCGACGGCCGTGGCCTGGCTGCTCCTCGGCAAGCCTGACCTGGGCATGACGCTCAACGGCTGCTTGGCCGGACTGGTGGCGATCACTGCTCCCTGTGCCTTCGTCACCGCGGGCGCGTCGATCCTCATCGGCGCGATCGGAGGGGCCATCGTCGTGCTGGCCGTGATGTTCTTCGACCGCGTGAAGCTCGACGACCCGGTGGGCGCCACGAGCGTCCACCTGGTGAACGGCGTGTTCGGCACGCTCTGCGTCGGCTTGTTCAGCACTCAGGATCGCCTGTACCGCAGCGCGAATCCCGAGCACGTCGCCGGCTTGTTCTACGGCGGCGGCTCGAAGCAAGTGGTCACGCAGTTGATCGGCATCGGCGCCTGCGCGGCCTATGTGCTGGTGACCTCGGCGATTGCCTGGTTCGTGCTCAAGGGCACGATCGGCATTCGGGTTTCCAAGGAGGAGGAGCTCGACGGCCTGGATCACGGCGAACACGGCAACGAAGCCTACTTCGGCTTCCAATTGGTCCGCGAATAGCCGTTTTCGTCCGAGATTCTGGCTTCGCCTGCCAGAAGGAAGGCCCCGGCTTGGGCGGCGGCAACGCCGCCCAAGCTTGGGGTTCTTTTGTTGGCCAGCGGCCGCTGCGCCACACTAGCCCGCAGCGCAAGCAAGGGACTTGAGCGCCCGACGGGCGCGCTGGCCGAGAATGCTGCCCGGCCCGTGCAGGGGTCCGCGAGGCCCGAAGATGGAAACGTGACTCTCCCTTGCTTGCGCTCTTGCGCTGCGGGCTAGTGTCGGAGGGTAGTCCGAACGTTGAACGGTGGCAGCACTAGCAACCTCGGCACGCCGCCTCGATCACGGCAATGTCGATCTTCTTCATCCCCATCATCGCCTCGAAGGCGCGCTTGGCGACCGCAGGGTCCGGGTCGGTGACTGCCTGGCTCAGCGCCCGCGGCGTGATCTGCCACGACAGGCCCCACTTGTCGCGGCACCAGCCGCACATGCTCTCCTGTCCGCCGTTCTCCACGATGGCGTTCCAGTAGCGATCGGTTTCCGCTTGATCGTCGGTGGCGACCTGAAACGAGAACGCTTCGCTGTGCTTGAACGCCGGGCCGCCGTTGAGCCCCAGGCAAGGAATGCCCAGCACGGTGAAGTCGACGGTCAACACGTTGCCCTGTTTCCCGTCCGGATAGTCGCCCGGCGCGCGATGCGTCGCGAGGACGCGGGAATTGGGAAAGGTCTGGGCGTAGAACTGCGCCGCCTCTTCGGCGTCGCCATTGAACCACAGGCAGATCGTGTTCTTGGCTTGCTCCGCCATACTTGCTCGCTCCTGTTTCTTCGCAGTGCTGCCAACGCCTACTTCTTCTCGCCCAGCTTCTTCAGCCGGATCGTGCGGTATTCCACCTTGCCGGAGTGATCCTGCAAGCAGATGTGCCCCTTGGTGGCTTTGGCGTAGTCGGGCTTGTCCTTGAACTTGCTCTTGGCGACCCGCTCCTTCCAGTCGTCGCTGTTGAGCTCGACCTCGACGACCTTCTCGCCGTTGAGCCAGTGCTCGACGTGGTTGCCATCGACCACCAGCCGCACGTCGTTCCACTGATTGGGCGACTTCACCACCGAGTGCGACGGGGCATAGAGGTCGTAGAGGGCGCCTGCGTGATGGCGGCGTTCTTCTTCGCCCCAGCCCTTGTCGTCGAGCACCTGCATTTCGGGAGCGACGTGCCAACTGGTGGCGGCGCCTTCCTTCACGCGGTAGAGGATGCCGGAGTTCTCTCCTTTGCCGACGCGCCACTGCAGCCGGAGTTCGAAGTTGTCGAACTCGTCATTCGTGATGATGTCGTCGCCGCCGCCCGCCCCCTTGCCCCCCGCGCCGCCGGCGACGCGCGTGAGCACGCCGTCGATCACCTTCCAGCCCGGCGGCATCTTCTCCATGTTGTAGCCTCGCCAACCGTCGGTGGTCTGGCCATCGAACAGCAGGCGGAAGCCCTCGGCCTTTTCTTCGGGGGTGAGCGTATTCGGCGCAGGCTCGGCCGCCCCGGCGGCGCTCACAAAGCAACTGGCGACCAGGGAGAAGACGGCGAGCGAGATCCGGCGGAGCATGAGACGTTCTCCAGATAGGGGATAGGGCTGCGACTGCTGATCGTCTGGGCCCCAGAGGCACTTGTCAACGCGGCGCTCCGGCAGCGGGGGGCGTGGGCTGCTTCGCTACGAGGAGGCGGAATTGCTATAGTCGGGTCCTCCCCGCCCCTTCCCCGCTGGACTCTCGAATCACTATGTCCGCCGCGTACCTCGAATCGCTGTTCGGTCTGTCAGGCAAAACCGCGGTCGTCATCGGCGGCAACGGCGTACTCGGCGGAGCACTGGGCGAAGGCATTGCCCGAGCCGGCGCCTACGTCGTGCTGGCGGGCCGAGACGCCGCCCGGGGTGAGGAGCGCGCCGCGGCGATCCGCCAGGCCGGAGGTCAGGCGGTGTTCCGGCCGGTCGACGTGGCGGAGCGGGCCTCGCAAGAGGCGCTGCTCGAGCGCGTCGTGGCCGAACGCGGCGGCGTCGAACTGCTGGTGAACTGCGCAGGTGTCAATTCGGCGAGCAGCTATTTCGAGGCGACCGACGAAGCCTGGGAGCGCGTTTTGAACATCAACCTGCGAGGAACTCACCTCGGCTGCCAGATCTTCGGCCGCCACATGGCCGACTCGGGGCGCGGCGGGGCGATCCTGAACATCGGCAGCGTCACGGCCGATGTGCCGCTGTCGCGGGTGTTCGCCTACTCGGCCAGCAAGGCCGCCGTGGTGAACCTCACGAAGAACGTCGCCCGCGAACTCGCCCCGTTCGGAGTGCGGGTCAACGTGCTCTGCCCCGGGTTCTTTCCGGCGGAGCAGAACCGCAAGATTCTGGACGAGAAGCGCGTGGCCGGCATCATGGCGGGCACGCCGATGGCGCGGTTCGGTCAGCCGGAAGAGTTGGTGGGCGCCGCGCTGCTGCTGCTCTCGCCGGCCGCCGGCAGCTTCATCACGGGGGCCGAGGTGTATGTCGATGGCGGGTTCACCGCCAACCGGTTCTAGAGGTTGCTCTTCAAGGAGACGAACGATGCAAGCGATCCGATTTGGTTTGGCGACGCTGTTGGTTCTTTCGCTCATGACGGTGGCTCGCGCCGGACTCTACCTCGAGGTCGACGGGGTCAAGGGGGGCTCCACGAACGAAAAGTACGTCGACTGGATCGACGTCGCGGACTACTCCATCAAATTCGTGAACTCTGGCAATTCCGGCAGCGGCGGCGGAGGCGGCGCGGGCAAGTCGAGCCTCACCGACTTCTTCCTCTCGGCGTTCTCGAGCAAGGCCTCTCCGGAATTGTTGAGCCGCACGTTGACCGGCGAGCACACCAAAAAGATCGAGCTCGCGATCACGGAGAACGCCGGCAAGGAGTTGGAATCCGCCCGCTGGACGTTCGAGGACGTGTTCTTCAAGTCGTTCAGCCAAAGCGGAACCGACTAGAGCGTGCCGCTCGACCTCTACTCGTTGGATGCGGCGAAGCTGACCTACCAATACAAGGAATACGGTCTCGATGGCGCGCTCAAGGGAACCGCTACAGTGTCGTTCGACTTCAAGTCCGGCAAGGCGGGCGCCGTCGACATCGCGGGGGACATCGAGAATTTCCGCTTCCTCACCGGCAACCCGAGCGTGCCGGAGCCTGCCGCGCTGGCGTTGGCGGCGAGCGGGCTGGCCGTGTTGCCGTGGTTGGTTTGGCGGCGGCGCCGGGCGAAGAAGCCGGCTCGCTAGACACGCGGATTTCGAACGGATGGACAACCCCAAGGAGCCAAAGCATGCTCGTCACTACCGGAAATGAAGTCGCCGGCCACCAGATCGTCGCCTACCTCGGTGTGGTGCGCGGGATCGTCGTGCGCAGCCCGACGATGATGCAGGGCCTGGCCGGCGGGCTCAAGCAAATCATCGGCGGCAACATCGAGTCGTATGCCGAGGCCTGCGAGACGGCCCGCGAGCACGCCTTCGAGCGGATGGTGGAGCACGCGACTCAGGTAGGGGCGGACGCCGTGATTGCGATGCGATACGACGCAACCGACTTCGGCCCGACCGGCGCTACCGAAGTGCTCGCCTACGGCACCGCAGTGCGACTGGCGGTGCTCGCCACAGCCTAAACGCCCACCGCCGACGAGCGCTCCGCAGCTTTGCGGGCGGGGTCTTGTAACCCCAAACCGCTTGTGCAATATTTCACAATCTTTCGCGGATCGACCTTCCCCCTAGGGCGTGCAATCGCCCGCGGCCGTTCGCGAGAGGCTCCCTTTCGGCGACCCCCATTTCGGCGACAAGGACCCCTCCGTGGCCGAGTTTTTGATCGACGCTTGGAATTGGCCGACGTGGTTGGCCTACGTCGTGGCCGGCTCGATCAAGTGCGCGTTGCTGCTGAACGTGGTGGCGGTCGGGGCGCTTTTCTTCATCTGGCTGGAACGTAAGGTTTCGGGCCGGATCCAGGACCGCCTGGGCCCCACGCGCGTGGGCGGCAAGTTCGGCTGGCTGCAGACCCTGGCCGACGGCATCAAGCTGATCGCCAAGGAAGACACCTGGCCGGCCGACGCCGACTCGCTGCTGTTCCGCATCGCCCCCTACGTCAGTTTCTGCGCGTCATTCACGGCCTATCTTGCCCTACCGTTTGCGGCCGACTGGGTGGGGGCGCGGCTCAACGTGGCCGTGTTCTTCATTCTGGCCGTGATGGGCCTCGAGGTTTTTGGCGTGATCCTGGCCGGCTACGCCTCGGCTTCGAAGTGGTCGCTCTTCGGCGCCATGCGCGAGGCGGCCCAGGTCGTTAGCTACGAAGTTCCCCTGGGCATGTGCGTGGTCGTGCCGGTGCTGATCGCCGGCTCGCTCGATCTGATCACGATCGGGCAGATGCAGCAGGGCCTGTTCACCAATTGGTACATTTTCCACGACCCGTTCACGTTCGTCACGTTCTGGGTCTACTTCACCTGCGCCACGGCCAGCGTGAATCGGGCGCCGTTCGACCTGGCCGAGGCCGAGAGCGAACTGGTCGCCGGCTTCCACACGGAATACTCCGGGCTCCGCTGGAGCTTCTTCTTCATGGCCGAATACGGCTCGATGTTCGCCGTGAGCGGCCTGGCGGCCATTTTGTTCTTCGGCGGCTGGAATGGGCCGATCCCGATCACGCACTGGCTGGGTTGGGCCTACGAGCAAGGGGACACGGCCTTCCATCCGCTGGGCTACCTGTCGAACTTGCTCGGCATGCTGAACTTCCTGCTCAAGGCCACCGTCGGCGTGACCGTGATGATGTGGGTGCGGTGGACCTTGCCACGGCTCCGCATCGACCAGGTGATGACGACTTGCCTGAAGTACTGCACGCCGATTGCGGCGGTGATGTTTTTGGGGGCAACGCTGTGGCAGGCGCTGGGGATCCCTCCGATCGGGGCAGGTATTGTGCGAGCACTCAATGTCCCTGTCCGCTGGGGCGCCGCTCCGCTTCCGGCCGAGGTCCGCGAGGGCTGGCTGATCGGGGCCGAGCGAACAACCGCGCCTCCCGCGTCTGACGCCGGCAGCAAGACAGCCGCGCTCGTGCCTGCCGGGTCGCTGGAGGCCGCGCGATGAACTTTCACTCGGTCTTCTTCCTGTTCTTCGCCCTCCTTACCTGCGGCTTCGCGCTGGCGGTGCTGTTCACCAGCAACGTCGTGCGAATGGCGTTCTACCTGGTGATGTCGCTCGGCTCGACGGCGGCCCTCTTTTTTCTGGCCGGGGCCGACTTCGTCGGCTCGATGCAGCTCATGATCTACGTTGGCGGCACGCTCGTGCTGCTGATCTTCGGCGTGATGCTGACGGCCCAGAGCCCGTTCATCAACATGAAGACCCGCGGCGGCGACTGGATCGTGAGCGCCCTGGTGGGCGGCTCGCTGCTGGCGGTGCTGATGGCCGCGGCCTTCAGCGTGCAGGACTGGCGGCAGGCCCCTTCGGGCGAGCCTCCGCTCGAAGAGCGTGTGACGACATCGCGGTTGGCGCTGGGGCTGCTCGGCGCGCGGGCGGACGTGGCCCAGCAACCGAACGAGACGCTTCGCCCCGGCATGTCGGGCTACCTGTTGCCGTTCGAAATCGTCTCGGTCCATTTGCTCGTCGTGCTGCTCGGCTCGGCCTACCTCGCCCGCGCCAAACGCCGCCGCCAACCTCGAGAGTAGCAAAAATAGCTCGAAGGATTTTCTCCCTCTCCCTCGGGAGCGGGCCGGGGTGAGGGCAGAAACTCGCCAACGACCACAACGAACCATGAACCTGCTCACCCAACCCATCGGCGTTTCGCACTACCTGGCCGTCGGCGCCGTGCTGTTCGTGTGCGGCGCCCTCTGCATGGCCACCAAGCGCAATGCGCTGGGGGTGCTGATGGGCATCGAGCTCGTGCTGAACGGCGCGAACGTGAACTTCGTGGCCTTCAGCAGCCCGTATCTGAACAGCTCGCCCAACCCGCTGGGGCTCGATGGGCAGTTGATCTCGCTGTTCGTGATCGTGCTCGCGGCGGCCGAAGCGGCTGTGGCGCTCGCGATCACGCTCAACTTCTACAACAACCATTCGACGGTGGACGTCGACCGCGCCGACGAGCTCAAAGGCTGATGGAACTCGACACCGTACTTCCGCTGCTGCTCGGCTTCGCCACGCTCGTGCCGCTGGCGTCGTTCCTGGCCATCGTGCTGGTCGGCCCCTGGATGGGCAAGAGCGGCTACCTGGCCGCCTATGTGGCCACCGGGGCCATTCTCACGGCGTTCTTCCTCTCGGCCGCTGCGATGACCGGCTGGCTGTGGAAGCATGGGTATCGAGCGCAGGCGCCGCATGCCGCGGCCGAGCATCACAGTAGGGTGGGGCGAGGCCCTGCGAGCCCCACCGAAATCGCGGGCGGCGCAGCACCAGCGGGAGAAGAACGGTGGGGCTCACTTCGTTTGCCCCACCCTACGCAGACTCGTTCGAGTTCGCCATTTCGCCTGGCGGCTCTGCAGACAGAGCACGCCGAGCCTGCGCATGCTGACGCCGCTCATGCCCATCACCCCGTGATCGTGCCGCCGTCGGTCTCC
The DNA here is from genome assembly GCA_044221365.1 of Pirellulales bacterium. Taxonomy (GTDB): domain Bacteria; phylum Planctomycetota; class Planctomycetia; order Pirellulales; family JBGAPH01; genus JBGAPH01. Next base: position 99,348 of record JBGAPH010000021.1, on the reverse strand, counting down.
GGCGAGTGGTACACGCTGGCCACGCCGGGCAAGCTGCGGATTTCGATCGGCTACTACATCGATTCCCTCACCGTGCTGATGTTCTGCATGGTGACGTTCATCGCCTCGTGCATCCACTTCTACGCCATCGGCTACATGCATGATGAGCTGCACGAGATCACCGACCACGAGGTGACCCTGGCCGACGGCCATCACCTGCATCGCCCCGGGCGTTTCTGCCGGTTCTTCCAGTATCTGTCGCTGTTCTGCTTCAGCATGCTGGGCATCGTAATCGCCGGCAACATCGCCATGGTGTTCGTCTTCTGGGAGCTGGTGGGCATTTGCTCTTACTTCCTGATCGGCTTCTACGTCGAGCGGAAGAGCGCCTCGACCGCCGCGAACAAGGCCTTCATCGTCAACCGCGCCGGCGACTTCGGCATGATCATCGGCCTGGCCGCCCTGTTCGGCAGCCTGGGCACGTTCAGCTTCGGCGATGTGACGCTGGCCGACGGCACGAAGACGCCGGGCATCTTCTCGCAGGTCCGCCCCGCGGCCGAGCATAAGTTGATCACGCCGACCGGCATGGTCGTGTCGAGCGCCCGCGACGAGGTCGCCAAGATCGTTGTCGCCGCGCCCGACGCCGCAGCGGCCCAGCAGCAGATTGAAGCACAGATCCCCACCTGGCGTACCGCCGGCTTCGGCTATGGCTTGCTCGTCGTCGCCGGCCTAGGCATCTTCTGCGGCTGCGTCGGCAAGAGCGCTCAATTCCCGCTGCACGTGTGGTTGCCTGACGCTATGGAAGGGCCCACGCCCGTCTCGGCGCTCGTTCACTCGGCGACGATGGTGGCCGCCGGCGTGTACTTGGTCGGCCGCTTCTTCCCCGTTTTCACACCGGAAGTGCTGTTGGTGATCGCCTACACGGGCGGCATCACGCTGCTGTTGGCGGCCACGATCGCCATCACCGCCACCGACATCAAGCGCGTGCTGGCCTACAGCACCGTCAGTCAACTCGGCTACATGATGCTGGCCCTCGGCATCGGTGGCTGGCGGGCCGGCCTGTTTCATTTGATCACGCACGCGTTCTTCAAGAGCCTGCTTTTCATGTGCTCAGGCTCGGTGATCCACGCTTGCCACACGAACGAAATGACGAAGATGGGCGGCCTCCGGCACAAGATGCCCTGGACCGCCTACACGATGCTCGTGGGCTGCCTGGCGATCATCGGGGCCGGCATTCCGCTCGCCCAGGTTGGCTTGAGCGGCTACTACTCGAAGGACGCGATCCTCGAGCAGGCTCTGAGCTTCGTCAGCGTGAATCCCACGCACCGCCTCTTGTTCTTCATTCCCGCCGGCGGCGCTGCGATCACCGCGTTCTACATGTTCCGCCTGTGGTTCATGACCTTCGCCGGCGAACCCCGCGATCATCATGTGTACGACCATGCCCACGAGTCGCCGCGGGTGATGGTGGCGCCGCTCGTGGTGCTGTCGATCATGGCGGTGGCTGTAGGCTGGGACCTCAAGGGAACGCCGAGCGTGCGCGAGCTGCTCGAGCAAGGGCGCCCCGCCGGCACCCTGGCCACCGTGGCTGGCGGCATGTGGTGGACCGATGTGATCGTGCCGGATGAACACTTGAGCCATGCCCCGCAGTTCGTAGTGCCCGCCGGGCTCACGGCTGGCGGCGCGGCGCTGGCTGGCGTGCTGCTGGCGGCGGCGTTTTATGGCCTGCGTTGGCTCGATCCCGAAGAGGCGCGGCAGCAGTTCTACCGGGCGTGGGTGGTGCTGCGGAACAAGTGGTACTTTGATGAATTGTACAACTTTGTGTTCGTGCTCCCCGTGCTGCACTGTTCGCGGTTCATCGCCGGCTTCGACCGCAAGCTCATCGACGGCTTGATCGACGGCCTGGGCCGCTGGACGCGGTTCCTCTCGCGGCGGGTTGACGACACGATCGACCGGCCGGTGGTCGACGGCGCGGTCAATCTCTTGGCCAACTGGACCTACTCGCTGGGGCTCTCGCTCCGCGGGGTGCAGACCGGCTTCCTGCGGCAGTATGTGGTGTTCATCGTGCTGGCCACGGTGGTGCTGTTCTTGGTGGTGAGCTGGAACATTACCTGGGCCGGTTAAGGCCCAACGAAAACCGAGTTTTCTCAGGCGTATCGCTGGCCTCGAACCGGCGGCGGCCAAAACTAGAGCGGAAATAAAGAACGACGATGGACAGTGCCCTCGCGATCTTGAGCCTGACGATCTTCCTGCCTGCCGTAGGAGCAATCCTGCTGATGGCGATTCCGAGCAACAAGCCCGATGCGCTGCGGCTGTTCACGCTCGGCATCACGATCGTCGTCTTCCTGCTCACGATCTACTTGTGTCTGCCGGCGGGCGACCAGCCCGACACGGGCAAGTTCTCGTTCGCGCCGGAGCGGGTCGCCAGCATTCAAAACGCGGTGTCGATCCCCTGGATCCCCTCATTCAACATCCACTACTTCCTCGGCCTCGACGGCATCAGCCTGCCGCTCGTGGTGCTCACCGCGTTCGTGGCCATGCTGGCCATGGCCGCGAGCTGGTCGATCGAGAAGTACGTGAAGGCCTACTGCATTCTTTACCTGCTGCTGCTCACCGGCATGATCGGCGTCTTCCTGGCGCTCGATTTCTTCCTGTTCTACGTGTTCTGGGAAGTGATGCTGCTGCCGATGTACTTCCTCATCGGCGTGTGGGGCGGCCCTCGGCGCGAGTACGCGGCGATCAAGTTCTTCCTCTACACGCTGGTCGGCAGCGTGCTGATGCTGATCGCCATCCTGATGCTCTACTTCGCCAGCGACCTGCGCCAATTGAACGACGGCCAGCTCGTGGCGAGCCACGCGGTGGCCACCGCCTCGCCTGAAGCCCAGGCACAGTCGATCGCGGCCATTCGCGGCGCAGCCACTCCGCAGCACACGTTCAACATTCTGGCCCTGCAGCAAATGGGCCAGCACACGGCCTTGTTCGACGGCGACGTGCTCGGGGGCAAATCGCTCGCTTGGTGGGCCTTCCTGCTCCTGTTTTGGGGCTTCGCCATCAAGGTGCCGGCCTTCCCGGTGCATACCTGGCTGCCGGACGCCCACGTCGAGGCCCCGACGCCGATCTCCATGATCCTGGCCGGCGTGCTCCTCAAGATGGGCGGCTACGGCATCATCCGCATGTGCTATCCCATCTGCCCGCAGGCAGGCTACGACCTGGCCTGGATGGTGTGCTTGGTCGGCGTGATCAGCATGGTGTATGGCGCCTTTGCCGCGCTTGCGCAGAAGGACCTCAAGCGTCTGGTGGCCTATAGCTCAGTGAGCCATATGGGCTATGTGACGCTCGGTCTGGGCGTGTGGAGCGCGGTGGCGGGCACCAACTACAACCCCGATTACTGGGCGATGGGCGTGGCCGGGGCCATGTTCCAGATGATCGCCCACGGCGTCAGTTCGCCTGGCATGTTCTTCATGGTCGGCGTGGTGTACGACCGGGTGCATCACCGCAACATCGACGAATTCGGCGGCCTGTTCGGCCGCATGCCGCTCTACACGGGGTTGGCCATCGTGGTCTTCTTTGCTGGCCTTGGCCTGCCAGGCCTGTGCGGCTTCATCGGCGAAGTGTTGGTGACGCTGTCGGTGTGGAACTACAGCCAAGCCCTCACGGTCATCTCCGCCTCGGTGGTGATCCTGACGGCCGCCTACATCCTGTGGATGATCCAGCGAGTGTACCTGGGCCCCGAGTACCGCGGCCCCCATGGCGACCACCTGACGCCGATGACGCTGCGGGAAGTGGCGATCGCGGTTCCGCTGGTGGTGTTCGCGGTGATCTTCGGCGTGTTCCCGCAAACGGTGCTGCAATACGTGCAACCGACGGTGAGCCGGCAAGTCGGCGAATTGGCCGACTGGACCCGCCGCCACGACCAAGCCCAACCACCTGTCGCCGCCGCGGCGCCTGGGGCCGAGGGAGACTTGGCCGCGCGGTGATTTTTCACCACGGAGACACGGAGAGGGCAGAGAGAGGACGTTGAACCACAAAGACACGAAGGCGCCAAGAAATGCATTGCTTCGTGTCTTGGTGTCTTTGTGGTTCATGCGTGTTTGGATCGGTCAGATTTTGAACCGCCGAGACGCCGAGGCGCGGAGAAAGACAAGAGAGACAGAGTCGAGTCTGAGTTGAGCATTCTTGTTCCGAACTCAGCGTCCTCTGTGTCCTCTGCGGTAGGAACTTAGCGAGCATTGCGCCTTGGCGAGAAATCTCCTCTCCGTGTCTCAGTGCCTCCGTGGTTAGCATTTCGTAGTAAGAGAACCGTGCTGTGAGCTTGGACGACCTGGTCAATCCGCTGGTGCGCGACACGCTGGAGATCAGCTTGCCGCGGTTTCGCCCCGAGCTGGCGCTGTGCGCCACGATCGTGGCCATGCTGCTGGTGCGGATCTTCGTCGATCCGCTCGTGCGGCGGTCGATCGGTCGGGGAATCGACGCCTTTTATCTGGCGCTGGCCGGCGCGGTGGTCGCCCTCTACTACACGGCCCCTTGGGAGCACCTGGCCGCCGGCTCGCCGGTGCCCCGGCAAGAGCTGTTCACCGGCCTCTTGGTCTACGACGGCTTCACCGTGTTTTTCCGCGCGGTGCTGATGTTCTTCGCTGTGCTGTTCATCATCTTCACCAAGCTCTCTGGCATCCCCGATCGCGAGGACAGCCCCGATTTCTACTCGCTCGTCCTGGGGGGCACGATCGGCATGTGCCTAATGGCTTCGGCCAACCACCTGCTGATGGTCTTCCTCGCGGTCGAGATGGCGAGCGTGCCTTCGTATGCCCTGGCCGGCATGCTCAAGGGGCGGCGCGAGAGCAGCGAAGCAGCCCTCAAATACGCCGTCTATGGCGCAGGCGCCGCCGGCGTCATGCTCTACGGCATCAGCCTGATCGCCGGCGCCCTCGGCACGGTCCACCTGCCGACGGCCGCGGTGCAACTTGCCGAGCTCTTTCGTCCGGAGAACGTGGCGGCCGGCGTTGGCTCCGACAAGTACATGGTGCTGGCCCTGGGCGGCCTTATGATTTCGGTCGGCCTGGCCTTCAAGCTTTCGGCGGTTCCCTTCCACTTCTGGTGCCCCGATGTGTTCGAAGGGGCGAGCGCCGAGGTGAACGCGTTCCTTTCGGTCGCCTCGAAGGCCGCGGCGCTCGCACTGCTCGTACGGGTGGTCGTCGGTTTCGGGCACGTGCCGGAGACGGCGGCCATGGCCGCGCGGCCGACGGCGCTGTTTGCCGTGGCCGACCCCCAGGCAACGCAGCCGCCGACGGTTCCGCAGGCGGCAGCCCCGGCAACAGCGGAAGCCGCCAAGCAGGCGCCCACCCCGCCGCCCGCTTTGGGGCCTTGGGATGAAGCGGCGGCCTCCACGGCGGCTGCCCCTGCCGAGGCCGCGCTGTCGCCCGTGCGGAACTTCATGGCCAAGCTCGTGGCGCTGCTGGCGGCGATCACCTGTACGTTCGGCAACCTGGCGGCCTACGGCCAAACGAACATCAAGCGGCTGTTGGCCTACTCCACGATCGGCCACGCCGGCTACATGATGATGCCGGTCGCCGCCGCCCTCACGCTGGCAGGCACGAACGTCGCTGGCGCTCAGGCGGCCGTCGCTTCGATCTGCCTGTATGTCGGCATCTACTTGTTCATGAACCTGGGGGCGTTTGCCTTTGTGGCGTTCCTGCGCAACGAGATTCGCAGCGAAGAGATCGCCGACTATGCCGGTTTGGTCCGGCGGGCGCCCGTGGCGGTGATTTGCTTTTCGGCGATCCTGTTCAGCCTGATCGGCATCCCGCCGCTGGCCGGGTTCATCGGCAAGTTCGCGGCCTTCGCTTCCTTGGCCGACGCCAAGCTGTGGGCATTGCTCGTGATCGGCGGCCTCAACACGGCCCTCTCGCTGTTCTATTACTTGCGGGTCGTGAAGGTGATGACCATCGACCCCGAGCCGGAGGATCGGTTGCCGGTGCGGCTCCCCTGGTATTCGGCCGCCGGCGGCTATCTGTGCTTGGTCACGGCGCCGCTCTTGGTTTTGATGGTGTTCTGGGACGGCCTCAACCGCTGGGCGTTGGCTGCGACCGCCAACTTGTTTTCATGACGACGAACCTAGGCGTCTACTCAGGGCAGGGCCGCGAAGCTGGCCGCCGCCGCGCGGGGCGCATCCTCAATCGGCTGCTGTCGATTCTGCATCGTTCGTTCGCGGCGTATTTGGCGAGCGCCGCTCCCTGGACGCGCAAAGCGGACGCGCCGGCGACCGAGGCGCTCGCGCACCTGGTCGAGGATCAACAGCGTCTGGCCGGCCGCGTGGCCGACATGGTGCTCGATTTCGGCGAGCGGATCGAGATGGGCGAATTCCCCATGGAGTTCACAGGCAAGAACTTCCTGTCGCTCGATTTCGTTCTGCAGGAGCTGATCCGCTACCAGCACCACGACATCGACGCGATGGAGCGCGTAGCCCAGCAATTGGTCGACGTGCCGGCTGCCCGCATGCTGACCGAAGAAGCGATCGGCATGGCGAAGGCGCATCTGGAAAAGTTGGACGACCTGGTCCACCGGACCAAGTAGCCAACGCGAGTAGGTTATGCTTCAGCATAACGCCGCTGCGCGCGGCCCCTGCCTTGGTGTTGTTCACCGCAGAGGACGTTGAGGAACGCAGAGAGAAGTTCGGTCGCACACCGCCGATCGGCTCGAGTTTCACGGCACTGCAGAAAGGCGTTGCTCAACCCAAAGACGCGGAGAATGCAGGCATTTTCGCTCTGCGTCCTCCGCGTCCTCTGCGGTGAAATCGATCCGATACCCGCCTGTCAGCCGTGCCTGGCGGGGTCGTTATGCTGAAGCATAACCTACGGGCTTCGGGCGGCCGCATCCTACTGCTTCTTCAGATCACCCGCGATCGTGATCACCAGCCGGCTCGGCACGAGGAACTTCTTGGTCGCCTCGTCGACCTGCTTGGTCGTCAGGGCGCGGATCTTCTTTTCGAGGTCCGCTTCGAAGGCCATCGTGCGGCCGAGGAACAGGTTGTCGGCCAACTGCGACGACAGCGTGTTGTCGCTCGAGCGGGCCACGCGCTGTTGCTCGAGATACCCCTGCTGGGCGCGACCAAGCTCCTCTTCGGTCATCCCTTTGTCGGCCAGCAGCGTCACCTCTTCCAGGATCACCTCGGCCGTGCGGTCGGCGTTCTTGGGGTTCATGATCGCATAGATGATCCAGGCCGCCCGCGGGTCGAGCTCGCTCACGCTCAGGTTCGAGCGCACGCCGTAAGAGAGCCCTTCCTTCTGCCGCACGCGGTCGCCCAGCCGCGACGAGAGCGTGCCTGAGCCGAGCACATAGTTGCCCATCACGAGCGCCGGGTACTGCGGATCGGTGTCCTGCAGGGGGAAGCTGAAGCCGGCGAAGTACATGGCGTTCGCCTTGTCAGGCGTGTTCACGGTTTCCGTGCCGCCGGCGACCTGCGGAAACGCCTGCCGCTTGACCCGCTCGTAGGGCTGCTTGGCGGACCAGCCTTCGAACGTGGCCGCGGCCCACTTGGCCACGACATCGGGGTCGAAATCGCCTACGAGCACCAGTTCGCCGTGCTGGCCGTTCAGGTAGTCGCGGTGCAGCTTGGCGATCTGCTCGAGCGTCACTTCCTTCGCCCGCGATACCTGCTCGGGCAGCGTCGGAATGTAGCGGACGTCGCCGGCCGGATAGGGGAACATCCGCCGCTGCGTGTCGACCGGCGCAAGCGACGACGGCTCACTCAGTCCCTGTTCCAAACTGGCGAGTTGCTCCTGCCGCAGGACTTCGAGCTCGTCGGCCCGCAACGCCGGCTCGCGCACGATCTGCTTGAGTAGGTCGAGCGCCTTGGGCAGGAACTCCTGCTTGGTCTCCAGCTGGAAGATGGCGCCCCCCAACTCGCTCGAAGCCGAGAGGTCGATGCGATTGCGGCTCAGCTCGTCTTGAAGCTGCTGATACTCGAGCTGCTTGGTGCCGCGGACCATGAGCGACGGCAGGAATTCGCCCGCCTCGGTGAGCCCCTTGAGGTTGTCGGCGTTGCCGTAGTGCAGCCGCAAATACAGGGTCACCGATTCGCCGCGGTTCTTCTTGGGGAGGAAAGCGATCTTGAGCCCGCTCCCCAGCGCGATCGTCTTGGTGCGAGCGTCGATGTTTTCGGGGGACGAGTCGAACTGCTCCCCTTGGGCAATCGCCTCGCGCCCCTTGTAGTCTTTGATGAGCGCGGCCACGTCGGGCGTGGCGGGCACTTCCACCCGGTCGGGCTGGTTGGTGGGAATGAAGATGCCGGCGGTGCGGTTGTTCGGCCGCAAGTAGGCCGCCGCCACGCGCTGCACGTCGGCCGGCGTAACGGCTTCGAGCCGGTCGCGATGCAGCAGGTAAAGCCGCCAGTCGCCTTGAGCCGCCCACTGGCTGAGCTCGACGGCGATCTGCTGGGTGTCGGAGGCCGCCAGTTCGCGGGCGCTCAGCAGCCGCTGCTTGGCGCGGTTTACGTCCTCGGCGGTCACCCCCTCCTTGCCTACGCTTTCGGTGATCGTTTGCAGCTCGGAGCGGACGTCGTCGAGCGTGGCGGCGTCGCGGACTTCGGCGAACACCATGTAGAGGCCCGGGTCGTGCCAGGGAAAGCCCATGCCCCCCACGCTCGAGGCCTTCTTGGTTTGCACGAGCGCCTTGTAGAGTTTGCCGGCAGGTTCGGCGGTGAGGATTTCATCGAGCACGCTCAGGGCCGCGAAGTCGTCGTGCGGGCCGGCCGGAATATGGTAGGCCACGCCGACCACGCCCACGTTGCCCACGCGGCGCACGGTCACCTGCCGCTCGCCGTCCTGAGCCGGCTCCTCGGTATACGTGTTCGGCAGCGGGGTCGACGGATTCTTGAGGCCGCCGAAGTACTTCTGCACCAGCTTGAGCGCCTGGGCCGGGTCGAACTTGCCGGCGACCACCAGCACCACGTTGTCGGGCCGGTAGAACTTGCGGTAAAAGGCCTGCAAGTTCTCGATGGGCACGCGCTCGATGTCGCTGCGGTTGCCGATCGTCGACTTGCCGTAGTTGTGCCACTCGTAGGCGCTCGACATCATCCGCTGGTGCAGCACCCGGAAGGGGTCGTTCTCGCCCCGCTCGAACTCGCTGCGAACCACCGACATCTCCGAAGCCAGGTCCTCGCGCTTGATGAAGCTGTTCATCAAGCGGTCGGCCTCGAGCCGCAGGGCGAACTCCAGGTTGTCGCCGGCCGCCGGCAGCGTCTCGTAGTAGTTGGTGCGGTCGGTCCAGGTGGTGCCGTTGAACTGGGCGCCCCGTTCCTGGAGGAGCTTGGGAATGCTGGCGTGCGTGGGCGTGCCTTTGAACACCATGTGTTCGAGCAGGTGGGCCATGCCGGTTTCGCCGTAGCCTTCGTGGCGAGAGCCGACGAGCACCGTCATGTTCACGGTCACCGTGGGGCGGGAATCGTCGGGGAAGAGCAATACCCGCACGCCGTTGTCGAGCTTGTATTCCGTGATCCCTTCGACGCTGGCGACCTGCACGGGTTCGGCGGCGACCGCAGCCACAGCGGCAGGCAACAGGCAGGCCAAGGCCAGAAGCGCCAGGCGGCGCGGCGAACGAAGCAAGAATCGGTCCATGACGAGGGGCTCGGCGAAGGGGGTCCGGAAATCCTGGCGAACGCAGGCAGCTGCCGCACAGGGTCAGCCGTCTGGCCGACATTGTACCGGTCTGGCTGGAGGGTGCCACCGGCGGCGGTGAGCGCCGCGACAGGGTTTCTACGGCCGGCGCACAAAAAAAGCCCGCGGTGTTCCGGTTGGAGGCGCAGAACACCGGCGGGCTGGGGCTACGGCGGGAGTGGTGGAACCCGCTTTGCAGCCCCTGTGCTCACGCCGGGGCCGAATCTCGGAATCTAACACGGTCTGCACCAGCCCCAAGCAAATGGTCGAAGAGGTCCGCCAGCGCACGAAAAAGCCCGTTGGCCGGGCTAACGAACCAACGGGCTGTGCGTGGCAACCGCCTTGCGACGAGCGGCTGACTTCACTGTGGTCCGCAGGGTGAAACCCGCAACCCCCTCACACGGAACGTGACCAGACCCAGCCCGGCTAGAGCGGCGAGCACACAAGTGGAGGGCTCAGGGACGATGGCTCCCAAGAGGACAATGGGGCCATTGGGACCGGGCGGCACAGCGAGCTTATAAAAGAAGTCCTGAGCCATGGGGTCCACTCCAGCCTTAAACGGCTTGCCGAGCGAGAACTTGGCGCCAGCGGCCAGCGTTCCCGCACCACCCAAGTTGACTTCCGCCAAATTGCCAGTGCCCGGATTGGCTTCACCGAACGTCAAAGCGCCGGCGCCCAATTGAAGGATCAGGTCGTTGATGCGCGCCGGAACTCGATCCGAGATGCTGTCCCAGCCTGCGGGATCCAACGCGAGGGTTTCCGATGAGATCTGATAGCCATCGAAGCTGATGGGGTTCGCTGTCGTATTCTGCAGATACGTCGTTCCATCGGGGTCGAACCAAAGTTGCATATCCGAAGCCAGTGACACTCGGGCCGCCAAAAACAACAACACCGCCAACAATGCACGCCTAATCATCGTCGCACCCTACTCTAGAGGCCGCATGAAGTCTTGCCTGCAAGATTATGAGCATGGCACGCCCCGGCCGCAAGGAAATGGCGCGGCGTGCGGAGAACCCTGGTAGCACGCGCCGCGCTATGCTGCCGGCCATGTCTCCTCTCCCCAGCCGCCCCCTCTCGCTCCGCGCGCCCGAGGTGCTGATCAGGGCGCCTGGGTTGGGTGCCTCGCCCCTGTTCTCACCCCGGCCGAATCTCGGAATCTATCACGGTCTCGACGATCTCCAGCAAATGGTCGAAGAGGCGGTCGGCGCATGAAAAAAGCCGGTTGGCCGGGCTAACGACCAACAGGCGCTGCGCGAACAACCGCCCTGCGACGAGCGGCTAACTTTACTGTGGTCCGCACAGCGAAACCCGCAATCCCCTCCGCCGGAACGCGATCAGCCCCAGCCCGGCCAGAGCGGCGAGCGGGAAGGTGGAGGGCTCGGGGGTATCGGGCGCGTAGACGATTTCTCCCGGTGGGCCGCCGGGCCCCGAAGAAAGTTTGTAATACCAATCTGCACTTGGCGGCAGCGTTGCGAAGGGCTTGCCGAGGGAGAACTTCGCGTGCGGTCCAATCGTTCCCGCACCACCCAAGTTGACTTCCGCTAAATTGCCAGTGCCCGGATTCGCTTCACCGAACGTCAAGGCGCCCGCGCCTAGGTTTGCGAGCACGTCGGTGATCTGACCGCCCGCAACGTAGTCGGCGATGCTCTTCCACCCGACGGGGTCAAGCGAGCCGGTTTCCGACGCAAGCTGATACCCATCGAAGGTGATAGGTAGGTCCGTGGGATTCCAGAGGAACGAGGAACCATCGGCCTCGACCCAGAGGGAAAGGCCTTGCGGGTCAGCATTCGCCGAATGGCTCAATGCTGACAGAATCGCCAACGTCAACACCGCGCGCCTGATCATCATCGCACCCATGTTCAGAAGCCGCATGAAGTCTTGCCGCATCGATTATGGGCCCGGCACGCCCCGGCGGCAACGAAAGGGCACGACGTGCGGAAAACCCTAGTCGGATGGCGGCTCGCCCCGTGGTAGGATGCCGGCCATGCCCTCGCACCCCCGCCGCCTCCGCTCCTTCTCGCTCCGCACGCTGATGGTGCTGATGACGCTTGCCTGTTTCGGGTTAGCCGTCGTGTCGAATGCCGCTTTCGCCAGAATATCGGCCCTGCGCCGCTGGGCACGTCAGGCGGGCGTCGAGGTAAGGACTGTTCGTGCAAGTAACGAGTTCCTGCATTCGATCGGAAATTTCGACCGTATGGCGCCCGAAACTGTGCCCTGGTTTCGTCAGCTTTTGGGCGACGAGGACATTAAGCACATCAGGTTCTATACGTGGGGTAACCCGTCGAACGAAGAAATCGAATCCGCCAAACACCTCTTTCCCGAAGCTACCGTCGAGCAGTGGTGGGACGGAAACACCAGCCCCTCGGCGCCGTACGGGTTCCCCCAGCCACCCACCCCATGAAGCTCCCCCGCTTCTCCCTGCGTTTGCTGCTTGTGGCCGTGGCCGTGGCGGTGCTGTGCGCCTGGCTGGCGTGGGAGCGAAGCTTCGTGAAGCGGCGGCAAAGCGCAGCGGCAATGCTGCGGGCGGACCCGGCCTTCAAGGTTCGGACGGTGGACGAATTGCTGGCGTTCCTCGGACGAAATGTCGACCGCGATCGCGCAAAGTTCGCAACGATCCCGTTCGTCCGAGTTTTGCTGGGCGACGTTCCGATGCAAGCGATCGGCTATCGCGAGGCGGACGCAGATCAGGAGCGCGTGGAGCTGGCTAAGCGGCTCTTTCCTGAGGCGATGGTTCGCCCGCTCGCGCCACGGCCCAGTCCTACCCCTCCCCCCACACCCTAACCCGGGCTAGCCAACCGCGGCCGCCCCCGACTCCGCTTCTCCAGGCAGGAGCGACGTCGACAAGCACACCGACACCTACGATCACCCCTTGGAATTGCGGCGGCCGCAAGATCCATGAAGCTCCCCCGCTGCTCCCTGCGCCTGTTGCTCGCGGGCCGGCCAACACTGTGGCGCAACGCCTCTCCTCTGGCCGACGCCGCGGGTTACGATGGAACCAATGTCTCCCCGCGCTCTCTATGTTCACGTTCCCTTCTGCGCCCGCCGTTGCGGCTACTGCAACTTCACGCTCGTCGCCGACCGGCTTGACCTGGTCGACCGCTACCTGCTGGCGATCGAGCGAGAGCTGGCCGCGCTCGGCGGCCCACATGAACTGGACACCCTGTTCTTCGGTGGCGGCACGCCCTCGCAACTTCCGCCGCCAGCCTTACGGCGGCTGTTCGAGATCGTGCGTTCACACTTCGGCCTGGCGACCGGCGCCGAGGTGAGCTTCGAGGTCAACCCCGCCGACTTCGAGGCCGAGCTTGCCGGCCTCCTGCTCGAGCTCGGCGTCACGCGGGTAAGCCTGGGGGCGCAGTCGTTCAACGACCGCAAGCTCGTGGCCCTCGAGCGCGACCATCGCGCGGCCGACGTGCTGTGCTCGGCCGAGCTCGCCAGGCGGTTCCCCACCTGGTCGCTCGATCTGATCTTCGCCGCTCCTGGCGAGACGCTGGCAGGCTGGCAGGCCGATCTCGAGGCCGCGCTAGGTCTCGCGCCTCCCCACCTGTCGACCTATGGCCTGACCATCGAGCCCGGCACGACCTTCCATGGCCGGCGGGCACGCGGCGCGCTCGCGCAGGCGCCCGAAGAGGCGGAGCGGGCGATGTACGAGGCAGCGATCGATCGCCTGACCGCCACCGGTTACGAGCACTACGAAGTGTCGAACTTCGCCCGCCCCGGCCACCGCTGCCGGCACAACGAGAACTATTGGCTCGGCGGCCAATACTTCGCCGCAGGGCCCGGCGCCGCAAGCCACGTCGCAGGCCGGCGAGCCATGAACCACCGCAGCACCTTCACCTACCTGGACCGGGTATTGGCCGGCGGGTCGGCCGTCGTCGAGGCGGAGGAGTTGCCGCCCACCGAGCGTGCCCGCGAGCGGTTGGTGTTCGGGCTGCGCCGCTTGGAGGGGGTGGACCGGCAGGAATTCGAGGCTGCGACCGGCTTCGCCCTGGACGAGCTGGCCGGTCGGGCCCTGCCGCGATTCGTCGGGCGGGGGCTCCTGGCCGACGACGGCCGCCGCGTATTTCTGACGCGGGCCGGGCTGCTGGTGAGCGACAGCCTGTGGGGTGAGCTTTTGTGATCCGATCGACCGTTAGGGCGGGTATTTGACCATTTCGCCGCCTCCGCAGACAATGGAAGCGGAGAGGTCTTTTCTGTCGTCGTTGGCCGCGCCGCAAGCAGGGTGCGCGGGCCGGAAGGAGCACGCTCGTGTGGCGCCGACTTCTACTGTGCGCGGTGTTGTCTGGGCTGGGCCTCTTGGCGCAACTGCCGGCTGCCCGGGCAGACCGGGTTGAGCTCAAGGACGGCCGCTCGCTCGAGGGACGCTTCGTCCGGATCACGAGCCTGGCGGAAACGCCGGGCAACGCCAATCCCAACATTCCGCCGCAGATCTTGGTTTGCGACGACGAGCTGCGGCGGACCTTCGTATCGACCAGGATGGTCGGCCAGGCGATGCCTACGCCGCCCAACGAGGCTTTCGAGCGGATCAAGGTCCCCCAACGCGTGGCCACCTTCGGCCGCAAGATTCAGGCCATCGGGCCGATCATCAACATTACGCCGTTCGACAAGTTCGGCCGCCGCACCTTCTCGATGCAGACCAACAAAGGCCGGCTCGACGTGGTGCAAGGCATCACCGAAGTCACCCCGGTCTGGACCAAGGTCGAAGGCCTCGTGGTAAGCAAAGGAACGTCCCACATCTGGGACATGCGGGTCGCCACCAGCTCGATCCCGCGCAACACGCTGAGCGCAATTCTGCAGAACGCGATCGATCCCACGAGCGAGGAGCAGCGGCTCAAGGTCGTGCGGCTCTATCTGCAGAGCCGCCGCTATCAAGACGCCCGCGCCGAGCTCGAGAAGGTGCTCAAGGACCTTCCCGGCCGGTCCGAAAACCTGCAGGCGCAATCGAAGGCGATTCGCCAACTCGCCGCCCGGCAAATGATCACCGAGGTCGGCCTGCGGGCAGCCGCCGGGCAACACAAGCTGGCGATGTCGATCCTAGAAAAGTTTCCGGCCGACGACGTGGCCGGAGAAACACTGGCCGAAGTCCGGCAGCGGCTCGAGCAATACCGCAAGTCGCTGACCGACCTAGAGGCGTTCCACAAGTTGTTCGCCAAGCACTTGGCCGAAGTCAGCGACGAATCGATTCGCAAGCAGGTGACCGCCGTGCAGAAGGAGCTGCAGGCAGAGTTGAGCGTGAACACCTACGACCGCATGGCCACCTACATGCGGTTGTCCGACGACCCACAGCTCACCGCTGAGCAGAAGCTGGCGCTGGCGATCAGCGGCTGGCTGCTCGGTCCCAACGCGGCAGAGAACAAGATCGGCACGGCGCTGTCGCTCGCGAAAGTGCGCGATGTGGTTCGCGAGTATCTGCGGGAGCCGCAGGTGGTGCAGCGCGGCAATCTGCTGACTTCGCTCGAATCGCAGGAAGGCGCCTCGCCGGAGCTGGTCGCGCGGCTGATCGCGAACATGAAGCCGGCCTTCGATTTGCCGGAGCCGCTCAGCATCACCAAGGGGCTGTTCCAGCGCTCCGTTCCGGGGCTGCCTTCGGAGCCCGACATCGTTTACCACGTGCAGCTTCCGCCCGAGTACGACCCGTATCGCCGCTACCCCACGGTCGTCACGCTGCACGGCGCCGGCACGACGGCCGAGCAGCAGCTCCAGTGGTGGGCGGGCGATTCCGACGACGAGAACAACCGCCAGGGCCAGGCCATGCGCCGCGGCTTCATCACGATTGCCGTGGAATGGGCCAAGCCCCAGCAACCGGCCTACGAATACTCGGGCCGCGAACACCTGGCTGTGCTCAACTCGCTGCGCGACGCCTGCCGGCACTTCTCGATCGACACCGATCGCGTGTTCCTCTCAGGACACTCGATGGGGGGCGACGCCGCCTGGGACATTGCGCTCGCGCATCCCGACCTGTGGGCCGGCGTGATTCCCATCGTGGCGCTCTCCGACCGCTACTGCGCCCTCTACACCGACAACGCCCAGCGTCTGCCGATCTACGCCGTGGGAGGCGAATACGATGGCGACAAGACGGTGAAGAACGCCCGCGACCACGATCGCTATCTCAAACGCAGCGGCTTCGATTGCACGGTGGTCGAGTATCTCGGCCGCGGACACGAGAACTTTCACGAGGAGATTCAGCGGATCTTCGACTGGATGGGGCGCAAGCGGCGCGACTTCTTCCCGCGCGAGTTCACCGTCGGCACGATGCGCCCGTTCGACAACTTCTTCTGGTGGGTCGAGTTGAACGGCTTGCCTGCCCGCACGCAGGTCGATCCGGCCGATTGGCCGCCCCCCAAGGGCGTGCGGCCGATGAAGTTCGAGGCCACGGTTTCGACGACGAATTCGGTGAGCGTGCGCACCGGGGCCGAGCAGGTCACGGTGTGGCTCTCGCCCGATCTGGTGAGCTTCGACCGTCGGCTGACGTTGCAGCTTAACGGACGCCGCGTGCCGCCGCCCGATCCTAGTCTGACCGTGCTGCTCGAGGACGTGCGCACCCGCGGCGACCGGCAACATCCGTTTTGGGCCAAGGCCTCGAACCTCGACGCCGGGCGCGGGCGGGCCGCGGTGGCGCGGGGCGCGCGCTGACTCGTCGCCTGTCATGGCAATCGCCATGTCGACCGCGGAGTGTGGCGGTGCTCGCTTACTGGCCGCGGCGCGGAAGCGGCTAATTACATGACTGCGGTCAGCACTGCCAAGAAACCCCACCACGCCAAGCCGGCAGTAGCCGCCAAAGCAACCGAAACCAGACGAACGCCGACGTGGCCGGACCAGCCGGCCAGTTGGTGTGCTCGAGCGTCGGCGCACCGTCGCGCGAGGCGGACCCGCCAGCTGGGAATGGACCAGGCACAACAGATCGCAGTCAGGCTCACGGCGAGCAGCGCAAGTAAGGCCACGGTCAGATAGAGCCGTTCAACCGAGATCATGCTACAGACTCCAGGGCTGTTCTTCCTCTACTTCGTCTCCCGCGATGGCGAGGGCTAGATCGACCGCGGCCGCGTGGCTTTGCTCGCTGGTCAGGGACGGCGTGACCGCCGGCGGCGGCGGCAGGACTGCGGCGAGCGCTGCGGCGGTGCGGCCGAAGTTTTCTTTGAAGCGGCCGAAGTCGCCCAGGTCGACGCGGCCGTTGCCGTCGAGGTCGCCTTGCGCCCAGGTCGTGCCAGTGCCGAAGTTGGCCTTGAGGGCGCCGAAGTCGGTGAGGTCGACCGCGTGGTCGGAGTTCAGATCCCCCATCAGCGCCGGATTGAGCGTGAGCGCGCCGAGATTTACGTCAGCCCAGGCGACGTTCCCCTCGCCATAGCGGCTGAACTGGAGCTGACCCGGGGAGAGTTTGAACTCGAGGGGCCCGGCGCCGGTGACCTCGAACGAGAAGTAGCCCAGCCGCACCCATTGGGGTGTTGCCCCCAAGGCGGCCGCCACCGAACCGCCGCCCAGGTCGTCGGCCCGGCCGAGGAGTTCGCGGAGCGCGCCGTTGGCGAAGGTGGTGTAGACGCCCCCGTGCTCGAGCGCGCCGGCGTCGACGCGGCCTTGCGGATAGTTGATGTCCACCAGGCCGCCGGTTACGCCAATGCCGGCCGAGTCCTGCACCCAGACTTCGATCGTATAGGTTCCGCCCACGGCCACCTGCGTGAGCCCGGCCGGCAGCGCCGCCGCGCTGTCTCCCGCGCTGGGCGTGGCCCGCGCCACCAGTTGCACGCTCATGCCTACCGCGTCGCCCCCCAGCGGCTGGGCCGGCGCATCGAGCGCCTGCGCGGCGAGCGCGCTCGCCGCCAGGGGCGCCCAGGCCGCCGGATAGTTCGCCGGATACGTGAGCCCGCCTTGCTCCTTGGTGCGGCCGAAGTTGGCGGCCAGGTAGCTGAAGTCGCCGAAGTCGATCGCGGCGCCCTGGCGGTCGAAGTTGGCCCACCACACATAGGGCGGCTCGACGGCCCCCGCAACCGTCTTGCCAAAGGCGGCTGCGAAGTACGAGAGATCGCCGTAGTCGATCTGATCGTTGTCGTCGATGTCGTAGAGCGCGGCGTAGAGCGGCAGATCGGCCGCCCGCAGGTCGGTCGCCCCATTCGCTGCCGCGCCCACCAGCCGCACCGCCGGATCGCTGAGCCCCAGGGCCAGATCGTAGGGGCCCACGAAGTGCCCGGTCTCGTCGAGCGGCGCCTGATCGCTCGCGCCCGGCGCGAACCGTACCCGCGCGAGCAGCGCGAAGCGATCGTCGCCGACATCGCTGCGCGTCGTCGCCGCGCCCAGGTTCGTCACGCGGCCGGCGGCGTCGTCGATCGTTCCCGTGCGGCCGCTGGTGAAGCCGGGGCCGTACTGAATCTCCCGCGCCGTGCCGTAGCGGGTGTCGTAGAGCAGGTTGGCCGCCGCCTGCGAAATGCCTTGGCCGGCGCCCTCGTCCGTGCTGCGGACCCAGACCTCGACCCAGTAGCCGCTCCACTCGTCGACCCAGGGGAGGCTGGTGGGCAAGGCGTCGACCTCGCCGGCGGCGTCGACGGCGGTCGGCTGGGCGACCGCGCGCACTTCGAGCTCGGCCTCGGCCTGGTGGTCGACGAGCAAGGTTTCCGAGAGATCGACCTGCTCCCAAGGCACGCTGCCGCCGCCGACGCGGCTGAACTGCAGCGCGCCGGGACCAAGCTGATAACTGGCCAACCCATCCGCCGTAGCCAACACCCGCACGTAGCCCAAACGGGCCCATTGCGGGGCATTGGAAGCGGCCGGGTTGATCGTGCCGCCGCCGAAGTCATCGATGCGGCCGCCCGCGTCGTCGATCGCGCCGGTGGGGATCAGGTTGTAGAGCCCGCCGTGGCCGAGCGTCAGCGCGTCGCTGCGCGCGGTGTCGAAGTCGAGATCGATTTGCCCCCCCGGCAAGCCCGCCGGCGCAGCGCCGACGTCCTGCACCCAGATCTCCACGTAGTACTCGCTGCCCACATCGACGGCCGCAAGCGAGCTGGGCAGGGCCGCGGCGGTGTCGCCCGCCGAAGGATTGGCGACCGCGCGGAGGGCGACGTCGACGACCGCGGACCGCACCTGAATGGTCACCGTGGCCACGTCCGATTGCAGTTGGCCGTCGCTAGCTCGGTAGGTGAATTGGTCCTGGCCCGTGAAGCCGGCGGCAGGCGTGTAGAGGAACGAACCATCGGCGTTGAACGCGAGCGCGCCATGGGCCGGACCCTGCACGAGCGCGGCGGTCAGGGCATCGCCCTCGGGGTCACTATCGTTGGCCAGCACCCCGCTGGCAGGGCTCGCGGAAACTTGCCCCACCTGGCTCGTGGCGTAGCTATCGTTGCGCGCCACGGGCGGATCATTGATGGGCCGAACGTTGAGCAGCACGGTGGCCACGTTCGACGGGCCGGCGCCGTCGACAACGCGATAGGTGAACTGATCCGGCCCTGTATAGCCGACGGCCGGCTTGTACACGAACGACCCGTCCGCGTTCAGGGTCAACGCACCGTGAGCGACATTCGATACCAGCGACGCTCCCAGGGGAACACCGTCGGGATCCTGATCATTCAGCAGCACGCCGCGGGGCCGCGGATCGCCCCCGATCAAATCGGACTGCACGAAGTAGATGCGGCCATTGCCGTTGCGAAACGCCAGTCCGGACGAGCCGAACCGCACCAAACCGCCGTTGCCGTCGCTGGGCGCCTGCGGCGCCGGAATGGCGGCGATTTGTCCCAGCGACGTTTCATCGATCACGCGAATGGTGTTTCCGGAGAGGACGAAGATGCGCGGCAAGGTCTCATCGGGCCGCACTGAGCCAGAGGGCAGGCCTCCTTGATAGTTCAGCTTCGCCGAGTCGAACACCTGGCCCGAACCGCTGAAGTAGATGCGGTCGCGCTGCCAAATGATCTCGCCGGCGGGGTTGCCCGGAATGAAGTATTCCCGGCTGACGAGCTCTTGGGGATTCGGCGGAACGGTGAGCAACTGCACCGGCCGGCTGGAGATTTCCCACCAGTACCCCGCCACGGCGGCGCCATCGTCGCTGTAATCGATGTCCGAGATCAACCAGCCGTCGCGCAAGTAGGTGCGCGCCATGTTGGTGTAATAGGCCACGCCGCTGGCGTTGAGCGTATCGCCTTGATTGAGCGCGACGACGAACGTGTTGGGATCGGTTGGACTAGCCTCTAAATCTCGTGCGCGGTTGCCGTCGCCGAGCGATGCGGCCGGACCGGGAGTGCGCGTGGGAATATGGAGCCGCCGCACGGTGGAACTGCCATCGAGGCCGATGTACAGGAATTGGCCGTCGGCGGAAACCGCCAGCGCGGAGGGCCGGTTGCCGACAACGATCGGCGCCGAGACCTGGCCCGTGTTTGGATCGATCGACACGACGGCGCCCGCGCTGGGCACGCCGTCATTGGGCACGGAAGCCCAGAACAATCCGCCGACCTTGTCATAGACCAGATCGCGCGCGTTCAATTGGATCGACAGCGCCGATTGCAGCGGCAGGTCGACGCGCAGCTCTCCATGCTCGTCGACCTGATAGGCGTCGTCGACGGCCGTGGTGGGGTCGGGCGTGGGATCGACGACGATCGTCACCGTAGTGGGTTGCGAATCCCGTGCTCCGTCCGAGGCCAGGTAGGTGAAGGAATCGACGCCGGAGAAGTTCGCCAGGGGCTTGTAGGTGAACGTGCCATTCGGGGCCAGGTTCACCACGCCGTGGCTCGGGCCCTGCACCAACTCGGCCGTCAGGCTTTGCTGGTCGGCGTCAGAATCGTTCGCCAGCACGCCGCGCCACGGCTGCACCACCACGCTCATGTTGTCGAAGTAGTCTGCGTTGTGGGCCGTGCCGAAGAACAAGCGGGTGTTCTCGGCGGTGAGAAAGGGGGCCGTCTCCGCCAGGTTCTCAACGACGTAGGCGTAGTCGGCCTTGAACGACCCATCGTAGAAGGCGTCGACGGAAAAGGTCACGCGGTCGCCCACTTTTTCGATTCGCGCCCGGTGCAGCCCATTGGCGGTGATCGAGCCCAGCGTCGCCAGCGACGTGAGCGGCCCGTTCGACAGCGTGACCGCGCCGCCATCGGTGGAAGGCGTGCCAATGCGCAAGAACAGCGAATTCACCGGCTCGTGCAGACCAAAGCCAGGCTGAATGTCCGCGCTGCCCAGCCCAATAATCATCGACTGCCGCGGCGGCGTCCCGAAGATGTCGGTGGCGAAGGTCGTCGTGAAGCTGATCTCGTAGGTGAAGTCTTTCCCCAAGTAGTCGGCGGCGACCGTGCGAATGTACTGCCGGTCGTTCACCTGGGGTGTGCCGCTGCGGGAGATGACTCCGTTAGCGAGTTTGAAGCCCTCGCCTTCGAGCCGGTCATCGAGCGCGGCGCCGGAAAAATCCTCGTACAGGTCGGCCGAAGGCGCGGTCGACGCGGCCACCAGTTCGCCGTCCTCAGGCACGCGATAGGAGTCAGCCTGCGCGACAGGCGCAAACTCGTTGCCGCCGACCTTGAGCCAGACGGTGGCCACGTTCGATTCGCCGCTGGCCGAAACCGCCTTGTAGGTGAAGGAATCGCGCCCCGTGTAACCGGCATTGGGCAAATAGAAGAAACTGCCATCCAGCCCCAACGTAATCACGCCGTGCTGCGGACGAGTGACGATCGCTGCCGTTGCGCCTGCCGGCAGTTGATCGTTCGCCAAAAGTCCCTCAGCGGCCGTGCGGCGAATGGAGCGGTTTACGGGGCCGGAGAAGGCGTCGTCCGCGGCGCCCGGAGGCGGAGGCGGGAAAGTAGAGAACTCGACGAACAAGCCGTTGCGGGAGTTCTCTGCCCGCAGGTCGTTCCACCGCGGGAAGCCGTGCAGGAAGTCTTCGCCGCCCGCATCGTTCGGTTCGCCGCTGCCCCACTGTGTGAAGCTCCAAGGCTCGCCGGTCACCCACTTCCAGCCGCTCGAGGGCTCGGCATAATCGGGCGCTGCGTGATCCTGATAGCCTCCCAGCCAGCCATCCGACCCGCCAAACTGAGTTTCGAGCCAATCCTGCTCCGCCTGCGAGGTCACCGTCATCAAATGCCCCGAGGCGCCGCGATAGACCAGCGAGGCGGCGCGGTCGCGAGCTTCCTGCCAGGTGAGCACGTCAGGCAGCAAGACATAGGCATGTCCGTTGCCGCCGCCGGCCAACGGCCATTCCTTGACATCTCCCTCGAACTGATTGCCCGGCACGACGTCGATCCAGACCGTGGCCAAAGCCGACTCCTGACCGCCGGCGACCGCGCGGTACACAAACGAGTCGCGGCCGGCGAAGTTGCTGTCAGGCACGTAGACGAAGGAACCGTCGGCCGCCAGGTTGAGGCGGCCGCGCTCCGGCAATCGCGCCAGAATGGCGGACAACGGATCGCCCTGTGCGTCCCAGTCATTGGCCAACAGCCCTTGTGCTGCGCCCACCGCGAGCGTGCCGAACTGCCGCGTCGAATAGACGTTGTCGGCCGCCAGAGGCGAATCGCCGGCCGCTCCCTCCGACACGATCACGAACACGGGGTCGGTCGACAGGGCGCCGTCGCCGGCGCGGTAGCTGAACGAATCGAGCCCCGCGAAATCGGCCCCGGGGGCATAGATGAAGCTTCCGTCGGCGGCCAGCGACACCGTCCCGTGCAGGGGCGGCGAATTGAGCTGGGCGGTCAGTGCGTCTCCATCGAGATCCGCGTCGTTGGCCAACACTCCGTGCGCCGCATCGACGTTGAGCGATCCTGCGGACAAGACGTATAAGTCGCGCTGCGCCGTCGGGGGATCGTTGGCCGCCGCGACTTCAACTCGCACGGTCGCCACGCCCGACGAGAAACCGTCGGTGGCCCGATAGGTGAACTCGTCGACGCCGTTGAAGTTGGGCTGCGGCTGGTAAGTAAACCCGCCGTCGGCGCGAAACTCGATTTGCCCATGCGACGGCGGACTTACCAGTCCGGCGGTCAACGGACCATCGCCATCGGAATCGTTGGCCAGAACGCCCTGGCCGACGTCCCCAACGACCAGGGTCACGTCTTCGACTGCGGCATAGGTGTCTGGCTGCGCTTTCGTTTCGAATTGCCCCGTGCCAATGCGAATCAACACGTTTGCAACCTCAGACTGCAGCCCGCCCGCCAACAACCGATAGCGAAACGCGTCGTCGCCGGCGTAACCTGCCGCCGGCTGGTAGGAGAACGTCCCGTTGGCTTGGAGAGTCAGCGCGCCGTGCGCTGGCGCGTCCACCAGTTGAACAGTGAGCGGCTGGCCATCGGGATTGGCGTCGTTGCCAAGCACCGTAGCGTCCTGGAGGTTGCGGCCAATCAGGACGGAGAAGAAATCGTCCACTGCCCGCGGGGCATCGACGGTCGGGGCCACCAACAGCCGGACGACCACCGCCGCTGAGGCCGACGTGCCATCGTTGGCGCGATAGCTAAACTGGTCTTCTCCAGCAAAGTCAGGGTTAGGCTGATAGGTGAAGGTTCCGTCGCTGGCCAGCGACAGCGCGCCGTGCGCAGGACCAGACTCGAGCACCGCGGCGAGCGGCTGCCCATCGCTGTCGAAATCGTTCGCCAAGACACCGCCGCCGCCCAAGACCAACCCTTGGTCCTCGGTGAGCGAAAACGTGTCGCTTCGTGCGAGCGGCACGGCGTTCAGCGCAAAGCGCTGCCCCAAGACGCCGCCGCGCGTCCCGGAATTGCTCATCCAGATCACGACGATGTTCCCCTCGGCGTCGCTGGCCAACGAAGGCGTATGTTGGCCGGCTTCCCAGAACGTATTGGCCCGAACTTCGCCGCCGACCTTGAGGCCGCCGGATGTGTAACGCTGCAGGTACACATCGTGCGAAACCGAGCCGGGCGTGTAGCTCGCCCACCCCACGACGTAGTCGCCGTCGGGATCGACGGTGACGACGGCCGAGTACTGCCCGTTCGGCAAGGTGGTGTTGACGCGCGAGGTTCCGCCCTGGGCCTGCCCATCCATCGAATAGCGGCGAGCGAAGACGTCGTTGCCGCCTGTGCCATACGCGTTGTAGGCCACCACGTAGTTGCCGGCGGCGTCCATATCGACGCTGGAGATTCGCTGCGGAAAGGACGCTCCGGAGGACACGACCGCGGGAGCGGCTTGCGCTGTTCCATCGGCCGAGTAACGCCGGGCGTAAACGGCGGTGCCGTTGGAGACATAGCCGGTCCAAGTAACGACGAAATCGCCGCTGGGGTCGGCCGCCACGCGCGGAAAGAGCTGGGTCGTGCTCGTCAGCACGTTGACCTGAAACTCACCCCCTTGAGGCGCGGCCGAGGCATTGAACCGCCGGCCGATGATGCCGTTGTTGTCCTGATTCCACCAAACCACCACGAAGTCGCCATCGGAGTCGAGCGCCAGCGCGGGATATTGCTGGCGGCCGGTGGTGGTCGTGTTCACCTGGATTTCGTCGCTCAGTGCGGCCCCCTGAGCGCTGTATCTGCGGACATACACTCCCGATGAGCTGCCATCCTGGCCGTAGCTCGTCCAAGCGACCACGAAGTCGCCGTCGTCATCCATGCTGACGGCCGGAAACGTTTGGTCGCCGGCAGTCGTGGTGTTTACGAGCAAGGGATCCGTCAGCGGCGCGCCATCGGCGGCGTAACGGCGGAGCATGATTCCCCCGTCGCTGCCGTCGCTGCCGCTGTAGGCCACGACGAAGTCGCCCGCCAAATCCATGGCCACCGACTGCTGATTGTAGAACCACGTGCTTCCTGGCCCGACGACGAATTCGTCGCCAGCGGGGGCCAGGCCCGAGGTGGGACGCGCGGATTCCGGATCCACGCGGATCCACACCGTGGCCGACGGAGAAAAGGCCTGACCGTCGGAGACGCGGTAGGCAAACTGATCCGTGCCGACGAAACCGGGCTCCGGCGTATAGCTGAACTTGCCGCTTGCGGAGAGCACGAGCACTCCATGCTCAGGCTCGCTGACCAGCGAAGCGGTTAGTGCGTCGCCCTCTGGATCTCGATCGTTTGCGAGCAGGCCGGGGGCGGAGAGCGACACCTCCTCGCCGACGAACAACCCGACGTTGTCGTCCTCGGCCACGGGCGCAGCATTGAGCAGCCGCCGCTCTTCGAGCGGCTCGAGCCCGCAACGCCAACCCCGCGAACAACTTGAGATGCCCCTATCCCTTGCCCGTCGCCAACCGCGGCCCGCCTTCATCGCCTGATCCTCTGCGAACGACCCATCGCTCGAGCCCCGCCCCGAGGGACGCGCGTACCACCCGAACGACCCACCATCATAATCGCGCAATCCCGACCTCGGAAACAAATGGTCGCGGATCAAGTCGTTCGCTAGCTAAGGAAGTCGCCCGGCGGCCGGCTACTCCCCCATCCCCCGCCGGTCCCGCTTGCGGGCGCCTTGGAGCTTCTTGTCGGTGAGCCGCCGTTCGATGGAGGAACGTTTGGGCTTGGTGGGCTTGCGGCGGCGGGGAGCCACGGCGACTTCGAGCAGCATGGCCTTCAGCTTTTCGAGGCAGTCGTCCATGTTGCGGCGCTGGTCGCGGTAGCGCTGGCTGGCGATCAACAACTCGCCCTCGCCGGTCAGCCGGCTGGCGAAGCGGGCAAGGAACCGAGCCTTTACGTCGTCCGGCAAGCTCGGGCTGTTCACCGCCTGCCAACGGAGCTGGGCCTTGCTGCTCACTTTGTTGACATTCTGCCCGCCGGGCCCCGAGCTGCGGGTAAACGAGAACTCGAACTCCTCGGCGGGAATTTGCAGGCGAGAGGTGACGGTGAGCATAGAGCCTGGCTAAACGTGGCACGGCCGCAAAAACGACGCGGCAACGCTCGCCACGCTGACCCTATTCTAGACCACCGGGTTCGCGCATGAACCGGCGAGCGAGTCGATTTCTTGTTGCATTCGACTCTGCTCCGAGAAGGTCTTGCCGTTGCTAGGGGCGCAACCTATGCGTTTCGGACGGTCGTTCGACCGAATACGATGACAGGCGTCGGCAGCCGCGTGCGGCCGGGCCGCCAGACAGCGCTGCCTCCTTCTGCGCCGTCAAGTCATGTGGTCCTATTTCTCTCCGTAACGGCGGCCGAACGGCATTCCGATGATCGTGATTCTAGATGACGAGCCGCAACGCATTCATGCGATGCTGACTTGCTTGGATCGCAAACATCCGCAGTTTGAACGCATCGCCTTCGACAATGCGCCCGAAATGAACGCCTGGCTGCGGGAGCATGTGGCCGAGTGCGAACTGATTTGCCTGGACCATGACCTGGGGCCGACTCGCCGCCGCGAGAATGAAGGATTCGATCCGGGCGTCGGCCAAGACGTTGTTGTTCTGCTTGCGGAGTTCCCTCCCGTCTGTCCGGTGATCGTTCACACGACCAACACGATTGCCCGTCCCGGCATGCTGAGCACGCTGGCCGACGCCAGCTGGAGAGTGAGCTACGTCTCGCCGTACGACGATACGCGCTGGATCCGCGAGGTGTGGGCCGCAGAAGTGCAGCGCGTACTCGGCTGATCGGTCCCGCCTCCGGGCGCGATCACCTTCCGCCCTGTTCGCCCGCCTACTACGATGGCAGACGTGGTCGGCCGTTGCGGCCGGGCTGTCTTGCGAGTTCGGATTGATCGAGAGCCCCTCATGCGCGCCCCCCTGCTCACCGCCCTGATCGTCCTGGCCGGTTGCTCGCGCGCCCCCGCCGTCGAAGGACCCAGTCAAACGACGCAGGCGTCCGCCGCCACGGCGATCGACGACGCTCCGCCCCCCGACCTGCGCTCCCGCCGGACCGGCGAGGATTGGCCGAACTTCCTCGGCCCCAGCCGCGACGGCAAGTCGCCTGAGCAAGGGCTGAACACCGATTGGCCGGCCGCCGGCCCGCCGATTTTGTGGACGATGAAGCTCGGCACCGGCTACAGCGCCCCGACCGTGAGCCTGGGGCGGCTGTTTCAGTTTCATCGCGTCGACGATCGCGCGGTGCTCGCTTGCGTGAATGCCGAGACGGGCGAGCGGCTGTGGGAGTTCGGTTACTCCACCGACTACGGCGACATGTACGGCTACGACAACGGCCCGCGGACCTCGCCGGTGGTCGACGGCCCACGCGTCTACCTCTTCGGTCCCGAAGGCATGCTCCACTGCGTGTCGGCGGCTGAGGGGAAGCTGCTGTGGCGCGTCGACACCGTGGCCGATTTCGGCGTCGTCGGCAACTTCTTTGGCGTCGGCGGCACACCGATCATCGAGGGGGATCTGCTCATTGCGATGATCGGCGGCAGCCCGCCCAATAGTCCGCCGATCTCGTCGGGACGCGTCGAAGGAAACGGCTCCGGCATCGTGGCCTTCGACAAGCGGACGGGCGAGGTTCGTTACAAGTTGACCAACGAACTGGCCAGTTATGCAGGCCCCACCGTGGCCACCATCGACGGCCGCCGCTGGGGCTTCGTGTTCGCTCGCGGCGGGTTGGTGGGCTTCGATCCGGGCAGCGGCAAGGTCGACTTCGAGTTTCCTTGGCGGGCAAAGATTCTCGAGAGCGTGAACGCCAGCAATCCCGTGGTGGTGCGCGACGAGGTGTTCATCTCCGAGGCCTACAGCCCCGCCCATGGCGGCTGCCTGCTCAAGGTGCGCCCCGGCGGGGCCGATGTCGTTTGGTCCGACGCCGACAAGGGGCGCCGCAAGTCGATGCAAACGCACTTCAACACGCCCGTCTACGTCGGCGGTTTCCTCTACGGCTCGAGCGCCCGCCACTCCCAGGACGCCGAGCTCCGCTGCATCGAGTGGGGCACGGGGCGGATCCGCTGGAGCCAGCCGGGGCTCGGCTGGGCGTCGCTCACCTACTTCGACGGCCACTTCGCCTGCATCACCGAAGACGGCATGCTGCGGCTCTTGCGGGCGAACCCGGAGCGCTACGAGCCGCGGGCCGAAGTGCTGCTCCGTGGCACGGAGGGGCCGCTGGCCGGCCAGCAACTACTGAAGTATCCCGCCTGGGCCGCGCCGGTGCTCGCACAAGGGCGGCTCTACGTGCGAGGGAAGGACCGGCTCGTTTGCCTGGAACTAACGAAGGGGCCGTAGCTGCGGCCAATCACGGGCCCGGCGAGCGGCCGGCGTCAGCCGGCTGACCAAGCGTTGATTCGTCGTACCGCGAATTGGTCAGCCGGCTTACGCCGGGGCCGCTCGCCAGAGAGCGAGTTAGCCAACCAACGGGGTTTTTCATGAACGTCGTCCATCTCTCGCCGATCCTGAACGTGTCCGACGTGCCGGCCAGTTTGGCGTGGTTCGAGCTGCTCGGCTGGAAGCGGACTTTCACTTGGAACGGCGCAGGGGGCATGATCCCCGCGGCCGCCGACCGCAACGACCACGGGCCCGCCGATTTCGCCGGCCTCACCAACGGCAAGTGCGAAATGTTCGTCTGCCTCAACGGCCAAGGCGCCCGCGGTCCTGGCCAGGGCACATGGATGAGCTGGTGGGTCTGCTCGCGCGAGGAGGTCGACGAGGCTTATGCGGTGGCGCTCGCGCACGGCATGCAAACGCTCGGCCCGCCGCAGGATGAGCCCTGGAAAGTCCGCGAGTTCAAGCTGGTACATCCCGACGGCCACACCTTTCGCGTTGGCGCCGGCCTCGAAGACTGATCAGGCGAAGAGAATGACGCGCGAGGGCGAACTTCCGGCGATCGATTGGGCGCACGTGGCGTCGGAACTCGACGCGTTCGGCGCCGCGGTCATCGGGCCGCTGTTCACCCCTGCCGCCTGTGCCGATTTGGTCGCGCTGTACGACCAGCCAGCCCCTTTTCGCAAGCGCGTGGTGATGGCCCGCCACGGCTATGGCCGCGGTGAGTACCAGTATTTCAACTACCCGTTGCCGGCGCGGATCGCAGCGCTGCGGACAGTGCTCTACCCGCCGCTGGCGGAGATCGCAAACCGCTGGAACGAGGCGCTGCGGCGCGACGTGCGTTTTCCCGCCGAGCATCAGGCGTTTCTCGACCGCTGCCACGCGGCAGGGCAGACGCAAGCCACACCCCTGCTGCTCCGCTACGAAGCAGGCGACTTCAACTGCCTGCACCAAGACGTGTACGGCGAGCACGTCTTCCCGCTGCAAGTGGCGGTGCTGCTCGATCGCGCGGGCGTCGACTTCACCGGGGGAGAGTTCGTGCTCAGCGAGCAGCGGCCGCGCAAGCAATCGCGGGCCGAAGTCGTGGCCCTGGAGCAGGGGCAGGGGGTGATCTTCCCGGTTCGCGAGCGGCCCCTGGCTGGACCGCGCGGGTTCTCCCGCGCCCAACTCCGGCACGGCGTCAGCCGCCTCCGCAGCGGCCGCCGGCACACGCTGGGCATCATCTTTCACGATGCCGCGTAAGACCGTTACTCGATCGCGTCGACTTCGGCGCTCGGCTCGGGTTGGCTCTGCATCCGCTCGAATCGAGCGTGCAACTCATCGAGTCGTCGGCCGTGCTCCAGCAGCACGGTGTTCAGATCGGCCAGGGTGCGCTCGAGGTGGGTGAATAGCATTTCCAAGTTCGTGATCCGCTCCGCGAGGTCGGGGAGCGCCTGCGGATTGGTCGGTTCGGCGGTCATACGGGCACGAAAGAAAAGGCCGCCGGCTGGCAACGGCTGGCGGGTTGCGGCACACGGGAGTGTGCCTACTACGGGAGGGGCCATTCGCCGGAGAACACTTCGACCGCCGGGCCCGTCATGAAGACCGAGCCGTCGTCGCTTGGCCAGGCGAGTTCGAGGTCGCCCCCGGGGAGATGGGCCAACAGCCGGCGGTCGGTGCGGCCGGTGAGGACGCCCGCCACGCACACGGCCGAGGCCCCCGTGCCGCAGGCCAGCGTAATGCCGCTGCCGCGCTCCCAGGTGCGCATCGTGGCCTCGCCCGGAGAATGCACCTTTACGAAGTGAACGTTGATCCGCTTGGGAAACCAGGCATGCCGTTCCCATTCCGGACCCACTTGCTCGAGCGGCACGCCGGCCACGTCGCGGCAGTAGAGCACCGCGTGCGGGTTGCCCATGCTCACGCAGGTGAGCCGCGGGTCGAGGCCGCAGGCGTCCCACCAGGCTGGCCGCTCGCCTGAGGGGAGCGAATAGTCGATTACTCGAGGCCCGGGCAACTTCGTGGGGATGTCGGCCGACGCGAGCATGGGAGGCCCCATGTCGACGCGCACGCGGCTAACCTTGTCGCCTGCGAGTTCGACGTCGAGGGAGAGGACGCCGCGGCCGGTTTCGATCCGCAGCGTAGGTCGGCGGCAAATGCCGTGGTCGTAGACGTACTTGGCTACGCAGCGGACGCCGTTGCCGCACATCTCGGATTCCGAGCCGTCGGCGTTGAACATCCGCATGCGGGCATCGGCGCGCTCGGAGGGACAGATGAGGATCAGGCCGTCGCCGCCGACGCCGTAGTGGCGGTCGGCAATGCGTTGGGCCAGGGCGGCCGGATCGGCGGGCATGGGTTGGGCAAAGCAATCGACGTAGACGTAGTCGTTGCCGGCCCCCTGCATCTTGGTGAAACGCATGCGCGGGCGAGGGGTGGACGGGCCTGAAAGTGGCAAAAGCGAATTCTAGGGGGTCCGGCGCGTTCTGCCCACCGGCATCCTCGGCATGCGCTTGCAGTCGAGAAAGCAAAACGCCTCGCTCCGGCGTCGCGGCCGAGGAGCGAGGCGTTGCAGTTGTACGGTGAGTTTGGCCGCCTCTGTGGGGCGGGCCAAGAGCGCCCCTACACCAACTTCACTTGGTCGGCCCGCGGTCCCTTGGGGCCTTGGGCTTCGACGAACTCCACGGCCTGGCCTTCGTGCAACTCCTCGAACGCTGCGCCTTGCACCGCCGAGTGATGGAAGAAGTACTCTCCTTTCTGGCCCGTGATGAAGCCAAAGCCCTTGTCAGACACGATTTTCTTGATGGTACCTTGCGGCATTGCTGCCACTCCTCGAACAAAACGAACACCTAGCCCAGCCATTGCCGGCGGGTCGGGCCCCCAAGCGACGCCGCCACAATAGCTCGAAACAAGGGGCGAGCGCTTGGCCGCACTCGGGACAGGTCCCCACGCTTGCCGAAGGCGCATCGCTGCGCCAAGGGATCGTGCGAGCAACCAGCTCGAAGAACGATGGGGGCCAAATCGAATCATCACCCCGGTCAAGGGAGTATACCCTTTTCCCTAGGTGAAAGAAGCCGCAAGATCGGAACCAAGCAATTCCCTAGCGCGGCCGGAACGATAATTCGCAGGCAAATCAAAGCAAGGGCTAACCCTCAATCCGATCGATCAGTCGTTCAGACTGCCGTAGCGCCCGCGCCCGAGTCATCTTGCGGCATCGGCACTTTCTGGCTCGGGTCGATGTGCGGCTGCTGATCGGCGGGAGTCGCGCCGCTGCCGGCGCCATTTGCGGGGGTCGGCGATGAGGGCTGAGGAATCACCACCGGCGCCGGCGCGACCACCGTCGGCGTCGTGCAACAGTCGGTTACGGGGCACAACGGGACCTTGCGCACGATCGTCCGCGGGATCTGGCAGGTGTACTTCACCGGCACCTGGCGGGCCACGGTCCGCGGCGTCCGCACCGTTTCGGTGTGGGCCACCATCCGGCACACCTGCACCGGAATTTGCTCCACCTTCTCCTGGTCGACCATGCGCACGGTCTGCACAGGCACCTTGCGCGTGCAGACCTTTTGCACGTAGGTGGTCTGCGGGATCTGCACGGTGACGAGATTCGGCCGCCACACACGTTGCGTTACGACTTGCGACGGCGCTTGCTCCGGCACCCAGGCCAGGCCACCGCGCTGATAGGTCGTTTGTCCAGTAGCGGGGTCGACGACGCAGGCCGAGTCGAGCCAGCGGAGGCGATTGGTCACGCGCCCGGGGACGCAAACCTGTTGATCGGCCCAGCAGCCTTGATCGACGGCCTGCTGACGGAAGGTGGTCACCGGCTCGAGCTGCGTGAACGCCTCATCGCGCGTCGCCGTTTCGACTAAGGGAGTGCGGACGATGGTCCGCCGCTCTTGCAGCTGGGTTTCATAGACCGGCCGATACGAGGTGACCTGCTGCTCATCGAACACGGTGTCGTATTCAACGCGGAAGGCCGTCATCTCCTGCTGCTCGTACACCGTTTGGTACTCGAGCCGGTAGACCTGCTGCGGCGTGCAGCACTCTTGGGCGTGCGCGAGCGTGCCTTGGGCCAGGGCGGCCACGAGCGTCAGAGATCCCCACAAGCGGCTGGTCATCGAAGCACTTGCGCCGTCGTGATTCACCGACGGCCCCCCAGAAGAGCGCGAAAGCCAAAAACGGAACGCAACAAACCGCTACTGTCATTGCACAGGGCGCGCCGGCCCTGTAGGGGAATGTGGCCGACAAACGTGCGCGCGGCAAATTGAATCTTTTTCGCGTCGCGTTTTTTCAACGCTAATGACTTTTCGCCACGAGACTTACGGCAATCGAGATTTGCTGAAGTTCGCTGCCCGCCCCGCCGACATGCCCTGAGCGGCCACGCGGCCGATCCGTTGTAAGAATTACAACGCCTGCAACAATTGCCCGTCGCCAAAACGCCACGAGCCCGGCATCGCTGCTGGGCTCATGAGCGGCAAAATGAGTTGGAGCGGCCGAGAAGGTCCTACTGCTTGTACTCCTTGAGGAAGCCCTTGAACTGAATCAGGTGCTCCTCCTCGTCGGTCAGCAGGCGGACGCACAGATCCTGCGTCACGTAGTCCTCCCCCTCGGTCGCCTTGATGATCTTCTTGTAGTGGGCGCAGGCAGCCTCTTCGGCCTCGATCACCTGCTGGATCGCCGCCATCACGTCAACCGTGCTGGCGCTCGGCTGCTTCTGGTTGCCCAGCTTGACTCCCATGGAGCCCGGCACCTGTCCGCCCAGCTGCTTGATGCGGTGCCCCAACTGCTGGGCATGCATGATCTCGCCGGTCACATCGGCCGCGAGGGACTTTTTGATCTCCTCGGCCCGCACGCCGTCGAGGTTGATGCTGTTGGCCAGGTAGTTGAGCACCGTCTCCAGCTCCATGCTGTAGGCGGTTTTGAGCAACTCGATCGTTTCTTCACGCGTGGCGGCCATGGTCAGGCACCTTGGGTCAAAGGTTCGAAATGTTGGATGGTGAGGCGGCGGTCGCGGGCAACGGGACGCGCTGCCTGGGGCGTGTGGCCCGGTTGAGCAAAAGCCCGCAGGGCCTTGGTGGCTTCGATCTCGATCTTGGTGGCCATCTCCGGGGGGAGCTTGCCGGTCTCGCCGAACTTCGCCACTCGCTCGACGCTTTCCCGCAGCTTGCCGAGGTCGGCGGTCGGCGCGTGCTCGGCCATCAGCGCCGCGGCTTTCAGCCCGTTGATCAGGATCAAGGCCTGCTTGGCGCCGCGGGCAGAGGCCTGTTCCTCGACCTTGAGGCCGGCCGTTTCTTCGGGATCGAGCATCTCCTCGAGCACCGGGAGCGCCGCGAGGTTGCCGGAGCGGGCCAGGGCCGTGGCGGCGTTGAAGCGGACGTCGGGATAGCCGTCGATCACCAGCCGCTCGAGGGCCGCGTTGGCTTCGCTGCCCCCTAGCACGCCCAGGCCATAGGCTGCCCGCTCGCGGATCACGTGGCTGTCGTCTGTGGAGGCCGCCACCAGCGTTGCGACAATCTGCTGGCGGTCGAGTTCTGGCGATTTCTGATAGCGGTTGGCGAGGGTGGCCAAGGCCTCGAGCGCGGCGGCGCGAACCTTGATGTCGGCCTCGCCCCGGTTCGTGCGCGCCGCCTCGAGCAGCGCCGGCAGACCGACGGGCGATTGCATTTCGCCGAGCGCCTGGGCCAGGAACACGAGCAGGTGGGCATGTTGCTCCTGCTCAGCCTCGGTCGGGGGGAGTGCGCCGGCCAGTTGCGTGTCGAGCAATTTGGCCAGGCGGCCCGCCAGATCGGGATCGCGCCGCAGGGCGGCGTCGCGCGAGAGCAGGATCGCCAGGTCGTGGGCGGCTTGCCAACTGTTCGCTTTGCCGCGCTCGATCTGATCGAGGTATGCTTGGGGATCGCTCTCCATGTGCGCCAGCCAGTTGAACAGCAGCGACACCAGTACGATCACCACCACGATCGCCCCCGGAATGACGAACAACTGCACGATGAAGCCGGCGCTCGGCGGCTCGACGGGGGGCAGGGCGTCGTCGGCCGAAAACTTGCGGCCTGGATCGGCGGACATGGGCGGTGCGCGGTGCGGAGCGGGGAGGAACCGGATTAAGTTTAGGGGTGGCCGGGGGGGCGTCAACCCGCCGCGCGCAGCAAGAGGGCCCGCGTGAAGAGGTTACTGCTCACGCTCCCCGAGCCGGCCGCCAACCTGGCCCTCGACGAAGCGCTGCTCGAAGCCGCCGAGGCAGGCGAACTGGCCGACGAAGTCCTGCGGCTCTGGGAGCCCGCCGCGCCCCTGGTCGTCGTCGGCCGCTCTGGCAAGCTGGCCGAGGAAGTGCATCTCGAGGTGTGCGCCGCCGCCGGTGTGCCGGTGCTGCGCCGCGCCAGCGGCGGCGGCGCGATCGTCGCCGGGCCGGGGTGCCTGATGTACGCCGTCGTTCTCTCGGTCGAGCGGCGCCCGGAGCTCGCGCAGGTCGACGCCGCGCACCGCACGGTGCTCGAGCGGCTGGCGGCGGCGCTGCGGCCCCTCGTACCCGAGGTCGCTCGGGAGGGGACGAGCGATCTGGCCCTCAGCGGACGCAAGTTCTCGGGCAACAGCCTGCGCTGCAAGCGCCGGCACGTCCTTTACCACGGCACGCTGCTCTACGACTTGGATCTGGCGCTCGTGCCGCGGCTGCTGCGAGCGCCGCCGCGCGAGCCCAAGTACCGCGACGGCCGCCCCCACGCCGAGTTCATCGCGAATTTGCCCTTGGACCGCACGGAGTTAGAAAAGGCGCTCGTCGAGGCCTGGGACGCTGATCAACCGCTCACAGAGTGGCCGCGCAAGGCGGTCGAACGGCTGTGCGCCGAGCGCTACCGCCGCGATGAGTGGAACCAGCAGCGGTAGGTCCTAATACACTAACCCGCAGCGCGAGCAAGGGAGAGCAACGCATCCATCGTCAAGCTTCGCCGGACCCCTTCACGGGCCGGGCAACATTTTCAGCCAGCGCGCCAAGCAACGCTCGCGTCCCTTGCTCGCGCTGCGGGCTTGTGCGTTGACGAAGAAAACTACTTCGCGAGCTCCGCCTTCAGCTTCCGCCACCGCTCGGGCCAGGGGCCGGGCAGCGTGTAGCGGTAGTTGACGCGCTCGGGCTCGACCTTCAGGCTCACGAACCGCGGGCCTGGGGCTGTGAGCAGTCCCGGCGCTGCCGCTTGCCAGGCGGCCAGAGTGTCGAAGCTCGCGCAGGTGGGGATGCCGGCGCCGCGGGCGATCGTAGTGAAGTCCGTGCCCGCGTGCGCGGCGGCGATGTCTTGGCCGCCAGTCACTTCGTAGATGCCGTTTTCCAAGAGCACCACGGTCAGGTTCTTCGCCCCGCTGGCGGCAATCGTCACGAGCGTGCCCAGGTTCATCAGCAGCGAGCCGTCGCCGTTGATGACGATCACTTCGCGCTGCGGCTGGGCCAGGGCCAGGCCCAGGGCCAAGCTCGTCGCCTGTCCCATCGCCGAGGGGAGGAACTGAACGTCGAAGCGGTGCTGCGAGAGCTTGGGCCACTCGCGGGCGCTCCCCATGGTGGTGACCACCAGCCGCTCCTCACGCAGGCGGGCGATCACCTCGAGGGAGGGAACCAGGGGCATGCGAGGGGAGGCCATAGGGCAGTTTGAGTTTCAGGGCCAGTAGGTAGAGCCAGCAGGCATTCCGAGGCCGGAAGGGCCGCACAGGCTAGAAGCCTGTGCCACGATGTGGGACAGGCTTCTCGCCTGTCTTTGGCCCTTTCCGGCTAGCCGCCATGATGGCAGACTGGAGGATTCTGGAAAAGGAGAACTAGCCGTGCCTGCGCCGAGCCGAGAGTTGCTGGAAACCTTCGAGAATCAGTTCCCCGGGCGGGACTACGAGATCGAAATCGTCTGCCCAGAGTTCACGTCGGTCTGCCCCAAAACGGGCCAGCCCGATTTCGGCACGCTGACCTTCACCTACACGCCCGAAGCCCGCTGCGTGGAGCTGAAGAGCCTGAAGATGTACCTGCAGGCGTTCCGCAACGAGGGGATTTTCTACGAGAACGTGACGAACCGGATCCTCGACGACCTGGTGGCGGTGCTCCAGCCGCGACGCATGCAGCTCGTAGCCGCCTTCACCCCCCGCGGCGGCATCTCGACGAACGTCACCGTGCGGCACGAGGCGAAGAAGTAGCTGGTGGCGAGTAGCTTGTAGCTCGTAGCTGGTAGCCGGACCAAGTCCTTACGAAGCCTCTCTGGCTACAAGCCACCAGCCACAGGCCACTGGCTACTGTTGCTGACTCTGCTGGGCGTGCAGCGCCGCGTGGGCTTGGTCGTCGGTGGGGCGGTTGTCGAAGCGGCGTTCCGCCGAGAGCTCCAGGCGGTCGACGTACTTCACGCTCGCGCACTCGTCGATCTCGGCCGTCTTGCAGGCGGCCGGGTCGATCACGAGGAAGCGGAACGGGCCCCCTTGGTCGACCGGCAGCGGCCCGCCGCCAAACTCGTAGATCACCACGGCCCGCTCGCGCACCGCCGCCAGCGGCACGCTGGCATGGAAGTCGTCGCGCCCGGCGTGCAGCGTGAGGTAGCAGGCAGCGGGGTGAACACCGGCAGCTTCCAACAGCCCCGACAGCCGCACCGCTCGGCCCAGTCTGCGCGGCTCAAGCTGGCTGATGTCGTCGATCTGCCAAGTGGCAGGCAGCGCAGCTAAGTCGGCCGCGGTAAGTCGCAGGGGGCGTTCGACTTCGCCATCGAGTACGAGCACAGGGAAATCCGATGAACGTTTGATCCAAACTAAGCCCGAGGGCCGCAGGTTCAGCCCCAATTGGCCGTTGCCCGCGTGGGCCGACCTTGCTACGATTACGAGTTCTTCGCCGCGCACGGTCCGCGGTGATAAGTGTAGATCTGACCGAAACTTGTTTCAACGCTGGACGCGTGCTTCGCTGCTGTTTCGGCAGAGCGGGCCGCGAGAGCTCCGGTAGCCGTGCCGGCCCCTACTTGGGCCGCGCCGAGCCGCCGTCTCGAGTGCCGGTGTGCCTTCAGGAGATTCTCTTGGCCAACGTTCTTGTCAAAGATCTGATCGAAGCGGGGGTTCATTTCGGCCACCGGGCGAGCCGCTGGAACCCCAAGATGCGGCCCTACATCTATGCCCGCCAGAACCTGATCCACGTGATCGATGTCCGCGAAACGATTCGCGGTTTGCTGCGGGCTCGCAAGTATCTCAGCCAGGTCGCCGCCGGCGGCAGCCTGATCTTGTTCGTAGGCACGAAGCGCCAGGCCAGCGAAACGATGGAGCGCGAAGGGCTGCGGATGGGCATGCCGTTCGTGAGCGATCGCTGGCTCGGCGGCACGCTGACCAACTTCCGCACGATCCGCAGCCGCTTGAGCCGCCTCGAAGAACTCGAGCGGATTCGCGGCGGCGAGGAAATCGAGACCTACTCGAAGAAGATGCAGTCGGCCCTGTCCCGCGAGTACCGCAAGATGTACCGCAACCTCAACGGCATGCGGACCATGAACCGCCTGCCCGAGGCCATGGTGGTGATCGATCCCAAGAAGGAAAAGAACGCCATCACCGAAGCCCGCAAGCTGGGCGTGACGACGGTGGCGCTGATCGACACCGACTGCGATCCGGACGTGGTCGACCTGCCCATCCCTGGCAACGACGACAGCATCCGCTCGATCGAGTTGATCATGCGGCAGTTGGCCGACGCCGTGGTCGAAGGCAAGGGCTCGACCGCCGCCGCCGGAATGGCCGCCAAAGACGGGCAGTAAGCCCGGCTTGTTCCCAGTCAACCCGTGAGCCGAGGCTCGCCTTTCGGTCGAGCCCGCAGAGGTTCTCTGCGGCGCTTCGTCACCGCGGCGCTCGGCTTCTTCTCGAGCATAACTTCCCAGCGACGGAGATCGATCTCATGGCAGAAATTAGCGCCGCGGCGGTCAAGGCCCTCCGCGACAAGACGGGCCTTCCCATGATGGAGTGCAAGCGCGCCCTCACCGAGGCCGGCGGCAACGAAGCCGCCGCCATCGAGGCGCTGCGCAAGTCTGGCAAGAAGACGATGGAGTCGCGGTCCGACCGCGAGACCTCGAGCGGCCGCATCGGCGTTTACGCCAGCCTCAATCCGCCGGTCGGCGCCCTGGTCGAACTGCAGTGCGAGAGCGCTCCGGTGACCAACAACGAGGAGTTCATTCAGTTGGTGGCCGACCTGGCCAAGCAACTCGCCACCGGACCGGGCGCGAAGACGGCCGAAGAGTTGCTCGCCCAGCCGTCCCCCAGCAAGAAGGGGCAGACGCTGCAGGTGCAGCTCGACGACCTGAGCAACCGCATTCGCGAAGTGTTTCGCCTGAGCCGCATTGCCCGCATCAACGCCCCCACCGGCGGCTATGCCCATCACACGGGCACGAGCGGCGTGCTCGTGGAGGTCGAGGGGACGAGCGCCGAGGCGGCCAAGGACGTGGCTATGCACGTGGCGGCGATGAAGCCGTCGGTGACGGTCATCGAGGAGCTCGACAAGGCCGAGGTCGACAAGGAGCGCGAGATCCTGTCGGCCGCCGCCAAGCAGGAAGGCAAGCCCGACAACATCATCGCCAAGATGGTGGAGGGCCGGCTGCGCAACTTCTACGCCGCGCGGGTGCTCGTCGAGCAGCCGTTCGTCAAGGACGAGGCGCAAACGGTGGGCAAATACGCCAAGGACGCCGGCATCAAGGTGCTGCGCTTCCACCGCTGGGAACTGGGCAAGGAATAAAGTCGAACAGCGAGCGGCGGGGTTCATCCCCGCCGTTTCCGCGAATTACGTGAGCCCTCCTCGAAGGACCAAGGCCTCCATGAGCGCAACGCCCCTCAAGCCCCGCCGCGTCGTCCTGAAGCTCTCGGGCGAGAGCTTCAGCCATGCCGGCGAGCGGGGGATCAGCATGTCGGCCGTGGTTCACGCCGCACAGCAAACGGTGCAGGCGGCTTCGCGCGGCGCGCAGATCGCCATCGTCATCGGCGGCGGCAACATTCTGCGCGGCGCGCAGTTCACCTCCGGCAACTCGAGCATCCAAGAGGCTACCGCCCACTACATGGGCATGCTGGCCACGGTGATCAACGGCCTGGCCCTGCAGGACGCGCTCGAAAGCCTAGGGGCCGATACGCGGCTGCTCTCGGCCATTCGCATGGACGGCGTGTCGGAGCCCTACATCCGCCGCCGTGCCCGCCGGCACCTGGAGAAAGGGCGGATCGTGATTCTGGCGGCCGGCACGGGGAGCCCGTTCGTGACCACCGACACGGCGGCCGCCCAGCGGGCGCTCGAGCTCGAGGCAGACGTGCTGCTCAAGGCCACCCGCGTTGACGGCGTGTACAGCGACGACCCGGAAAAGAACCCGCACGCGATGCTTTACCGGGAGCTAACCTATCATCAGGTCCGCGAACAGAATCTGCGGGTGATGGACCCCACGGCGATCACGCAGTGCATGGAGCACGACATGCCGATCTTGGTGTTCAACTTCCGCAAGGCGGGGAACATCGAGCGGGCGGTGGCCGGCGAGCAGGTCGGCACGCTGATCTCGAGCCAAGTGACGGCCGTTCGCTAGCGCCTGAGTTTAAATCCCTGTAGGGTGTGTCCAGCGCAGCGCAGACGCACCACCGCCGACCCCTGCGACCACCGACCGGAAGCCAACCCATGTCCGCCGACGAAATTTTGCTCGACGCCGAAGAGCGCATGGAAAAGGCGCTCGACGTTCTCAAGCACGCCCTGCAGGGCATTCGCACGGGGCGTGCGAACCCCGGCCTGGTCGATTCGCTGCGGGCCGAGGTCTACGGCTCCTCGACGCCGATCAAAGCGCTGGCCACCGTGGTGGCCCCTGAGCCGAACCAAATCCTCATCCGCCCCTTCGATCCCGGCACGATCAAGGACATCGAAAAGGCGATCCAGGCGAGCGGCCTGGGCTTCAACCCCCAGAGCGACGGTCGGCAGATCCGCGTGGTGGTGCCCCCCTTGTCGACCGAGGTCCGCCGCAAGATGGTGGCGCTGATCAAGGAGCGGGCGGAGGAGGCCAAGGTTTCGATCCGCAACGTCCGCCGCGACGCCAACAAGGCAGCCGACGCCGCGGAGAAGGACAAGACGCTCACCGAGGACGACTGCAAAGGCGCCAAGGAGACGGTGCAGGAGCTCACCAAGACCTTCGAAGGCAAGGTGACGGATCTGGCCAGGTCCAAGGAGACTGAGGTGATGGAGAATTAGGGTGGGAAGCTGCTTTTCGGCTGGTCGCGCCCGGCAGGCGACTCAGCGAGTTCTCATCACTACGAGAGCGATTGCGATTGCTGCCACCGCACCTCCGACGACATAGAGTGCGGTGCGGAGTGAGCCCAGCCGGTACTGGTACTCCGAAAGCTCGCGGTGGTAGCTGGCAACTTGCTTGGCATATTCCCCGTAGATCTCTTCCACGCCGTCAAGCTTCTTCAGGTTCTGCGCGAGCAAGTCTCGTATCTCGGTCAGTAACCGCGTCTGTTCGTCCACTGCAATGCTCCTGGCTTAATGCTCCTGGCTTGTCCGGTGCGATTCTCTCATCCGGCTGGGACGGTTGCAAAGGGACACCGTTCCCCCCACGGCCAGTCGCATGCCGCGTTGGCGCGAAGTAGAATCGGAAGTATGAGCCGATTCTGGCAGGTGCTGTCGCTGATCTTGGTCGCCGTCTTTGCCGGCTTCGCTGCGGTGTCCGCGGCGTACCCGATGTATTCTAAGTACTTCAACTCGCCACCCTGGGTGGCATTCGTCGTTCTCGTTTTGGCGCTGACTCTGGTCGCGGCCTTGTGGGCCTTGTTGTTCCGGCGACAACTTGAACGGCGTCGCGTTGGTTCCGCGGCGATTCTTCTGCTCGTCATGGAGGGTTGCTTCCTCGGGATGGCTTGGATTCTTAATCCAGCCTTGCTTCCCTGGCTCCAGCGAGCAGCTTAATGATCCGCATCGGCACCTCCGGCTATCAATATCCCGAGTGGAAAGGCAGCTTCTATCCCGAGAAGCTGTCGACGGCCAAGATGCTGCCGTACTATGCCGAGCGGTTCCCCACGGTCGAGATCAACTACACCTTCTATCGCTTTCCCAGCGAGAAGGTGATGCTCGGGTGGGCCGAGGCCACTCCAGCCGGCTTTCAGTTCACGCTCAAGGCCCCCAAGCGGATTACGCACGACGCCCGCCTCCGCGATTGCGGCGAACGCGTGCAGGCGTTCACGCGCGTGGCGGGGGCGCTCGGCGAGAAGCTGGGCATTCTGTTCTTCCAACTCCCGCCCAACCTAAAACTCGACTTACCGCTGTTGTCGGACTTCTTGGCCACGCTGCCGCCGGGGGCGCGGGCGGCCTTCGAGTTCCGCCACGCCTCGTGGCACGATGACTCGGTCTACGCCGCGCTGCAGGCCGCGGGCGCCGCCTTGTGCATCGCCGACAGCGAGAAGATGTCGACGCCGCTCGTGATGACGGCCGACTTCGGCTACTTCCGCCTCCGCGACGAAGGCTACGACCCGGCGGCGATCGGCAAATGGGCCGACATCATCCAGCAGCGGGCGCCCGCTGAGACCTATGTTTACTTCAAGCACGAAGACTCTGGCAAAGGCGCCGAGTTCGGCCAGCAACTACAAGCTCGTCTAAGCGGCTAGTTGGGCCGGGGCATCCACGGCTGCCTTAGCCTCATCACTCCGGGGCGGAGGGAGCCGAAAAGTTGGTAAACGTCTTGCCGTCGTAGCGCGACGCTCCGTAGCCCACGCTGCCGAACCAGATCCGCCCCTCGCGATCTTCCTGAAGACAATAGACATTCTTCGCAGGCAGACCCTCCTTCTGCGTGAAGTGCGTGAAGGTCAGGCCATCGTAGCGCGTGGCGCCGCCCCGTTCCGTCTGCGGATGTCCAAACCAAACATTGCCTGCCTTGTCGACGATCATCGAACCCACAAAGTCGTCGAGCAGACCGTCCTTCGAGGTCAGCATGGTTCCCGTCTTGCCGTCGTAGCGGTAGACGCCAAACTGCCCGCCGAACCAGAGATTGCCTGCCTTATCCTCCACGATCGAGCGGACGTTCTGGAATTCGCGGCCAGCGACGCCGGCGAAGTTCGTGAAGGTCTTGCCATCGTAGGAAGCGATGCCCCCTTGCGTGCCGAACCAGAGCGTTCCAGCGCGGTCCTGAGCGATCGCATAGACGGAATTGTGGGGCAGCCCATCCTTAATCGAGTAATTGGTAAATGACTGGACGTCATACCGGCTCACGCCTCCGTCGGTTGCAAACCAGAGGTCGCCCTCCTTGTCTTCGAGGATCCACAGGACATCGTTGCCGGCCAGGCCCTCTTTCGTCGTGAACCGCTGGAACGACTTGCCGTCGTATTTCGACGCGCCGCTAGTGATCGAGCCAAACCAAAGGGCGCCAGACTTGTCGACGGCGAGCGAAAAGATGCGCCGCCCCGCGATTCCCGCTTCCTTACCAAAGTTCGTGAATGTCTTGCCGTCGTACCGCAGCGG
The DNA here is from genome assembly GCA_044221365.1 of Pirellulales bacterium. Taxonomy (GTDB): domain Bacteria; phylum Planctomycetota; class Planctomycetia; order Pirellulales; family JBGAPH01; genus JBGAPH01. The sequence continues at coordinate 57,287 of JBGAPH010000021.1, read as the reverse complement.
TCCGCCAAAGCTGGCGAACCAGATGTTGCCGACGCGATCCTCGCGGATGTTGCGCAAGATCACCACCGGCATCTGGGGCGTCGATTTGTCGGCGATTGGCGAGAAATACGGATCGGGAGCAAGCTCCTGGGCCAGGGTCGATTCCCAGCGCGTCGCCGTTAGCAAGAGCACAGCGGCGAGCGCTGCGCGTCGTACCGAGCTTTTGAGTGCGTGGGTCATGTCGGTCCTCGAAAAGGTCACCGTGTGGGCGAGGGCGCCTGGCTTCGCTTGCCGCTCGTGACCGCAGTACGCGTGGCCGACCCTGAAGGTTCACGCTGGCGAACGCGAACGCCGGTGGATGCCGGCTGGGCCGCGCAGCCCGATATCCAGTAACTCGAGCTCGAACGGCTGATTCTGTCGTTGTTTTGACCTCCAGGCTGCAGAATTGTCTCCAGGCGGGAAGCGCGTCTGATCAGGGCGATCGTGCTTGTCACGGCCGCGCAAACCCCCTACATTCGTCGCTGGCGCTCGCGCCCAGGCATGAACGACGATTTTGCCCAGGCCGCTCTCGCCGAGGGCCGACTGCGGAGGCAAGGATGGCCAAGTACACCCAGGTCAATCGCTGGCTGCGTGTTCACACGCCGCTGGGCGCCGACAAGCTGCTGCTCATCCGCTTCGAAGGCACGGAGCGTCTGTCGGAGGCCTTCTGCTTCCGGCTCGAATTGGTGGCCGAGTTGGACACGTCGGTCGAGTTCGACAAGATCCTGGGTCAGCAAGTCTGCGTCGAAATCGCGCCTCCTCGTCGGCCCACACGCTACTTCAGCGGGCTGGTGGTTTCTTTCACGCAAGTCCGCCGCGACGACACGTTTCAGTACTTCCGAGCCAAAGTGCGGCCCAAGTTCTGGCGGCTCAGCAAGCGGCGGCAGTCGCGCATCTTCCAACAGAAGACTGCCCCCCAGGCGCTCGAAACCGTGCTCGCGGGAGTCGAGCATCAACCGCAGGTTACGGCGCAGTACCTGCCGCACAACTTCTGCGTGCAGTACCGCGAATCCGACTTCGCCTTCGCCAATCGGCTGATGGAAGAGGAAGGAATTTACTACTACCACGAGCACACGCACGACGGGCACAAGCTGCTGCTGGCCGACGCCTCGACCCAGGCCAAGAAGCTGCCCGGCGGCGCTACGCTGCGTTTCGACCCCGCGCGCGGCGGGCGGCGCGACGACGTGCGGATTGGCGTCTGGGCCAAGACACAGCGGATCGCGGCCACCAACTACCAGCTCTGGGACCACCAGTTCCAATTGCCGGGACAAACGCTCGAGGCCTCGCAAACGCTGACCACCACGGTGCAGGCCGGCAGCGTCAGCCACACGCTGGCCGCCAAAGGGACGGAAACGCTTGGCGACTTCGACTACCCGGGCGACTATGCCCACCGCTTCGACGGCATCGATCCGGCGGGCGCCGAACAGGCCGACGACGTGCAGCACGTGTTCACCGCCAATGCCCGCGCCGCGCGGGTGCGGATGGAGCGCGCCGCATCTCGCGCGCTGACGATCAAGGGCGAAAGCAACGCGCCGCATCTGACGCCCGGCTACCAGTTCACGCTCGCGGGCCACTACGACGGCGACGGCGACTACTTTCTCACGGGCGTCACGCACCGGGCGACCCAGAGCTTTTCGCGCCCAGGGCAAGAAGACGAGCCGCCGACTTACGAGAACTCGTTCGAGTGCGTGCCGGCGAGCCTGACGTGGCGGCCGGCGGCGGCGACGCGGTCGCCGCGCATTCGCGGAACGCAAAACGCGGTGGTCGTAGGACCGGCGGGGGAGCGGATCTTCACCGACAAGTACGGCCGCATCAAGGTGCAGTTCCTTTGGGATCGCCAGGGCAAGCACGACGTCCACAGCTCCTGTTGGCTGCGCGTGCAGCAGTACGCGGCGGGCAATAGCTGGGGGCAGGTTCACGTTCCGCGCGTGGGGCAAGAGGTCGTGGTGGCGTTCCACGAAGGAGACCCCGATCAGCCGCACGTCGTCGGCGTGAACTACAACCCACAGCAGATGCCGCCGTTCGACCTGCCGAGCGAGCGGACGATCACGGGCTTCAAGTCGCATTCGAAGAACGGGGGCGCAAGCAACTTCAGCGGCCTGCTCTACAACGACGCCGACGGCCAAGAGTATGTGCAGCTCCATTCCGAGCGCACGATGACCCATAGCGCCGAGCGGGATTTCTATACAAACACCGGGCGGCAGCATCACGTGAATGTCGGCCAAATTCATAGCTGCCGTGTCGGTGGTTTGCACACGAATCACTTCCTTACGTCGGGCAGCGGCTCCGGCGGTTCGTCCGCCGATGTAGATCCGCTTGCCTCGTGCGCGCTGATCGCCACGCCCGGCAGCGGCGCGGGGGGCGATGCCGCGCCTCCTTTTGCGTGGACCTCCGATGTGTGGGGCGACTTCGGCGCCGTCGCCCTGAATGTGTTCGGCCTCAACGCCGTCAACACCGCCGGCCTGGCGGCGACGATCACGATCGGCTGCGCCGACAACACGGTCATCAATCCGCTGGGCTATCTGTTTGGCCTGCGGCGCGGCGCGATCGAAGGCATGAGCGCGGCGAATCTGCTCGAGAGTGTTACCCCCTTTTCGCTCGCGCCGGCCGCCTTGAGCGCCACGATGGGCTGGGCGCAGGTCGTCTACGGCACTAACACGGCTGTCAACTACGGCCCGCAGACGATCATCAACAAAGGCACGACCTGGACGATCGACGCCACGCAGTTCAAATCGGGCGTGCCCAACTTGTTCGCCACTTTGCATGCGCTCGGCTGTACGTCGCTGTTCTTCATCCAGCAATTGCAGCCCAATTGGGCAGGGAAAGTCGACTTTGCGCTGTTGAGCATGCTCCCGTCGATGATGCTCGATTGCTGGACCGCCACCGCGGTGCTCCAGCAGGTGGAAGCCTCGGCGGTCAAGATGGTCGAAGAGGCTGTCCACGACGCCACCGTGATCATTCAGCGCGAGAACGACGAACTGGCCGCCGAGATCGTGGCGGCCCAACGCGAGGTCCAGCTCGCGCAGGACGAAGCGGATCGGGCCAATCTCGAGGCCTTCTTGGAAATGGGCGAGCCGGGCGAAGCCGCCGCACTAAACCTGCTCCAACTGGCCAGGCAGGCGCTCACGGAAAAGGAAACCGAGCTGGCCGATCTGCAGGCTCAGCAACCGCAACCCACCGACCCGCAGGCAGTCAAGACGCGGCTCACGTCGAACCTCGAGCTGATGCTCGCGACGAAGACCAAGGGGGCGGCGATCACCTTGGCCACCGCGGGGGCCGTCGAGCTGGCAGCCATCGCCGCGTTCTTGGCGGTGTCGATCGAATCGGGAAAAGGCAGCGGTTCCGGCAGCGGCTTGCTCGAGGAAGCGATCACACCCGACACCTTCCTGCACGATAGCGGCAACGCCTATCGGGTTTGCGTGCCTGCCATCACGCTGGCGGCTACCCCGAACGAGGAGGTGGAAGGGGCCGCGATCTATCTCAAGGCGGTCGGCGTTCCAGGCGAAGGGGGAGACATCGAGCTCAGCGCCGACAATAGCACACTTATCACCGGCGGCGAACTGGCCAGCATGCTCGTGGAGACTACGGCCGAGGAAATCGGCGCCATCTCCGCCAACGCCGGCCCCGACGGCAGCATCATCCTCCAGTGTGGCGAAGAAATGGAGCCCGCCGGCATCACGATCAGCGCCGAAGAAGGCATCATCGCCAATGCCCTCGAACAGATCTCGCTCCGCTGCATCGAAAACCTAATCGAAATCACCCCCGAGGGCATCACGCTGATGGCGGGCGAAAGCTTGATCGAGATCACGGCGGAGGGGATCACGATCGAAGGCCCGATCCTCACGATCAGCGGCGACGGCGAAATTTCGGTCGACGCTGGCGAGATGAGCGTGGAGGCCGGCTCCTTCAACCTCGAGAGCGGCGACACCAACGTCGACGCCGGCGAGCTCAACGTGACCGCCGGCGACGCCAACGTCGAGGCCGGCATGGTCAACATTCTCTAGCGCCGGAGGCAATACTTGGCGAGGCTGGCAGGCTAGAAGCCTACTCCACGGCGTCGATCGTGCTTGTCACGGCCGCGCAATCCCCCTACATTCATCGCTGGCGCTCGCGCCCGGGCATGAACGAGGATTCGCCAAGGCCGCTCTCGATGAGGGCCAACTGTGGAGGCAAGGATGGCCAAGTACACCCAGGTCAATCGGTGGCTGCGGGTCTACACGCCGCTCGGCGCCGACAAGCTGCTGCTCACCCGCTTCGAGGGGACCGAGCGGCTCTCCGAGGCCTTCTGCTTTCGGCTCGAAATGGTGGCCGAATTGGACACCGAGGTCGAGTTCGACAAGATCCTCGGGCAGCAAATCTGCGTGGAAATCGCGCCCCCCAAGCGGCCCGCCCGTTACTTGAGCGGGATCGTCGTTGCGTTCTCCCAGGGCCGCCGCGACGATGCCTTTCAATACTTCTCCGCCGAAGTGCGGCCTAAGTTCTGGCGGCTCAGCAAGCGGCGGCAATCGCGGATCTTCCAGCAAGAGACCGCTCCCAAGGTGCTCGAAGCGGTGCTCGCGGGCGTCGAGCAGAGGCCGCAGCTCACGGCCGAGTACCTGCCGCACAACTTCTGCGTGCAGTACCGCGAGTCCGACTTCGAATTCGCCAATCGGCTGATGGAAGAGGAAGGGATCTACTATTTTCACGAGCACGAGCGCGACGGGCACAAGCTGATCTTGGCCGACGCTTCGACGCAGACCAAGAAGCTGACCGACGGCGCTACGCTGAAATTCGATCCCGCGCGCGGCGGGCGGCGCGACGACGTGCGAATTGGCGCCTGGACTAAGACCCAACAGATCGCCGCCACGCACTATGAGCTTTGGGACCACCAGTTTCAGTTGCCGGGGCAAACGCTCGAAGCCTCGCAGGCGCTGACCACCACCGTGCAAGCCGGCCGCGTCACGCACACGCTGGCGGCCAAAGGGACGGAAACCCTCGGCGACTTCGACTTCCCCGGCGGCTACGCCCACCGCTTCGACGGCATCGATCCGGCCGGCGCCGAACAGGCCGACGACGTGCAGCACGTGTTCACCGCCAATGTCCACGCGGCGAGCGTGCGGATGCAGCGCGAAGCCTGCCGCGCGCTGACGATCGCGGGCGAGAGCAACGCGCCTCATCTTGCGCCCGGCTACCAGTTCACGCTCTCCGGTCACTTCGATGGCGACGGCGATTACTTTCTCACGGGCGTGACGCATCGGGCCACGCAAAGCTTCTCGCGCCCAGGGCAGGAGGACGAGCCGCCGACTTACGAGAACTCGTTCGAGTGTGTGCCGGCGGGCCTGGCGTGGCGGCCGGCCGCGTCGACCCCCGCGCCGCGGATTCAGGGAACCCAGAACGCGGTGGTCGTCGGCCCGGCGGGGGAGCAGATCTTCACCGACAAGTACGGCCGCATCAAGGTGCAGTTCCTCTGGGACCGCCAGGGCCTGCACGACGTCCACAGTTCCTGCTGGCTGCGCGTGCAGCAATTCGCGGCCGGCAACAGTTGGGGGCAGGTGCACATTCCGCGCGTCGGCCAAGAAGTGCTGGTGGCGTTTCATGAAGGGGACCCCGACCAGCCCCACGTCGTCGGCGTGAACTACAACCCGCAGCAGATGCCGCCGTTCGATTTGCCGAACGAGCGGACGATCACGGGCTTCAAGTCGCATTCGAAGAACGGCGCCGCCAACAACTTTAGCGGCCTGCTCTACAACGACGCCGACGGCCAGGAGCACGTGCAGCTCCATTCCGAGCGCACGATGACCCATAGCGCCGAGCGCGACTTCTATGGCAACACCGGCCGGCAGCATCACGTGAACGTGGGGCAGATTCACAGTTGCCGCGTCGGAGGGCTCGGAACCAACCACTTCTACACCTCGGGGGGCGGTTCAGGCGCCGGGAGCGCGAGCAATGGCGACGAAGACGCCGCTCCGAGGATTGTCGGCTCAGGGGAGGGCGGTGAAGGAGGCTCGTACGTACCGCCGTTCGGCTGGCAAGAAGGTCTTTGGGGCAAGTTCGGCATGGCGGCGTCGAACGTGTTCGGAATCAACTCCGGGAACACGGCCGGCCTGAGCACCTCGGTCACGATTGGCTGCAACGACGGCACGGTCATCAATCCCCTGGGCTACCTAGCTGGCGTCAAGCGGGGAGACATTTCCGGCAGCGCTGCCGCCGCCCTGCTCGACGGCGCGACGCCATTCGCGTTGACCCCAGCCGCCTTGGGCGCTTCGATGGGGTTGGCCAAGGTGGTCTACGGCGCGAACACCACGATGAGCTACGGCCCGACGACGACGATCAACAACGGAAGTTCCTGGACGATCAACGCGTCTCAGTTCACTTCCGAGGCGCCCAGCCTCTTTGCGGCGCTGCACGCAGTGGGCTGCGTCGGCCTGTTCTTCATCGATCAGTTGAAGCCGAATTGGGCCGGAGGAGTCGACTTCGCCCTCATCAGCATGTTGCCGGCGATGATGATCGACTGCTGGACGGCCACGGCGGTACTGCAACAGGTCGAGGTTTCCGCGAAGAAGATCGTCGGCGAGTCGGTTCACGACGCCACCGCGATCATTCAACGAGAAAACGATGAACTGGCAGCCAAGATCACCGCGGCGGAGCGCGAAGTCCAGGTTGCCGAGGTCGCGGTCGAAAAGGCCAAGCTCGAGGTCTTCCTTGACGAGGGCGAGGCCGAAGAAGACATGTCGCGGAATCTCCTCCTGATTTCGGAGGAGGTCCTGGCCGTCAAGCAGGAGGAGCTGGCAGTGCTGCGTGCACTGGGGATGCAGCCGACCAATGAAGAGGCCATCAAAGCGCGCCTCACTTCGGCCCTTCAAGTGCTGCTTGCCGCCAAGACCAAGTCCGCTGTCGTCACGCTCGCCACGGTCGGCGCCGTGGAAGCTGCCGCGATCTTGGCCTTCCTCGTCACCTCCATCGAGTCTGGCAAGGGCAGCGGATCGGGCAGCGGACTGCTGGACGATGCGATCATCCCCGACACGTACCTGTACGACAGCGGCAACGCCTACCGAGTGTGCGTGCCTGCCATCACGCTGGCGGCAGCTCCCAATGCAGAGGTCGAGGGGGCGGCAATCTACCTCAAGGCCTCGGGGGTGCCCGGCGAGAGTGGCGACATCGAACTCAGCGCCGACAACAGCACGTTCCTGACCGGCGGTCCGTTGGCGAGCATGCTCCTACAAACGACGGAAGAGGAAATCGGCGCCATCTCCGCCAACGCCGGCCCCGACGGCTCGATCATCCTCCAATGCGGCGAAGACATGGAGCCCGCCGGACTGACCATCAGCGCTGAAGAAGGCATCATGCTCAACGCCCTCGAGCAGATCTCGCTGCGTTGCCTTGAGAACATGATCGAGATCACCCCCGAAGGCATCACGCTGACGGCCGGTGACAGCGTCATCGAGATCACGCCCGCAGGCATCACCATCGAAGGTCCGATGCTCACCCTCAGCGGCGACGCCGAGGTTTCGGTCGACGCGGGCGAAATGAGCGTGGAGGCAGGTTCCTTCAACCTCGAGTCCGGCGAAACCAACGTCGACGCCGGCGAACTCAATGTCTCGGCCGCCGACGCCAACGTCGAAGCCGCCATGGTCAGCATTCTCTAGCGCAGGAGTCACAACTCGTGTCCGCCCGAGAAACTCGCCCCACGAAATGGAGCGACCAACCTACGCAGCCTGCCCTGGCCGAAGCGGCCGGCGTCGACGAAGCTGCCCAAACCGCCGCCGCTTCTGCGCCGCCGCTGGCCTCTTGGTGCGCCACGGTGCTCGCCTCGCCGCAACCCAAGGATGCGCTGCGCTACTTGGCCTACGCCTTGCCCCCGCAAGCCGCCGTGTGGTGGGGCTGCCTGTGCCTCGAGCACGCTTCGACCGGCCGGCTGCGCCCCGCCGAAGACGCCGCGCTCGGCGCCGCCGTGCGCTGGGTGCTCTGCCCCGGCGAGGCCGAGACAGGCATGGTCCGCGAACACGGCGAAGCCGCCGGCAAGGGCACGGCCGCCGGCAGCCTGGCCAAAGCAGCGGCGCTGGCCGGCGCTGCGCCCCCTGAGGGCGGGGCGCCCGCCCCGCGTAAGCCGCAGCAGGTCGCCCGGCTCGTAGCCGCTTCCGTGCTCGGCACGGCGCGGAGCGGCGGCGCCGAGCACGCCGCTTTCACTGCACTGTTCGTCGATCTTGCCCTGCGCGTGGGGGATGGGCAGCTTCCCTGGCACGCCGCTTCCCAGCTTCAACCCGCCGAGGCCGCGCGATGATTCAGGTCTCCGAGATTCCCTACGAACGTCAGGCGGCCGGCAAGATGTGCGGCGCGGCCGCCCTGCACATGGTTTACGCCTCGCTTGGCGCCCCGGTGCCGCAATGGGAGCTGTGGCCCTCCGTCACAGGCGGACACGAATGCGCCCGCACGCGGCTGCTGTGCGCCGATGCGCTCGCCCGCGGCCTGTCGAGCGTGATCCTTGAAGCCCGCGACCCCTGGCAGACCCTGCAGAGCTGCCAGTCGCAGCAGGCCCGCGTCGTGCTGAACCATCGGCCGCTCCCCGCCGCCTGGACAGGTCACTACACGGTGCTGGTCGACATCAACGACTCGCAGGCCTGGCTGCACGACCCACAATTCGGCCCGCGGCGGCAAGAGTCGCGCTCCCGGCTGCTCGAGCTGTGGCGGCCGCTGGAACCCAAGTCGGAGATCACGGGCAACGTGCTCGTGGCGTTCGACCGTAGCGACGACGCTGGCGCCCTGCCCGCTTGCTCCACCTGCGGATCGCCTGCGCTCGAGTCGCTCACCTGCCGTACCTGCCAGCGCGCGTTTCCGCTGCGTCCTTGGGCGGCGGTGGGCTGCATCAATCCGCTCTGCGCGTCCCGCCTGTGGCAGCGGTTGTTCTGCCCGCACTGCGACACGGCGCATGGCGTCGATGCGGCCGCGCCGGAAAGTGGCGAGGCGGCGGCGCCGGTCCAGCTCAGCGCCCCCAAGCTGGCCGACGTCACCACCGCGTTCCGCGGCGCGCTGGTCGAGGCGATCGCCCTGGCCGGCGGCGAGCTGCGCCCGCGGCTCGCCGACGCCCTGGTGGAGTTCGATGCCCTGCTCGCCCGCGTGCCGGCCGAGACGCTCGCCCAGGTGAAGGCCACGCAGGCAGCGCTCGAGCATATGCGCGCGCGGATGAAGGAGATCCCTGGCGAAGCGCGGCAGCGCGAAGAACAGCGGCGCGAGCGGACGCGCGCGAATGTGGCCCAGCGCAAGGCGCCCTATGCCGCCGCGGCGGCGTCGCCTGGGGCGGCCGACGACCGGTTGGGCGAACGGCTGAGAACGCAGTTGCTCACACGCTACGCCGGCCTCGCGAAGAAGGAGCGCTAAGCGATGGAAGTGCCCTCGCCCGAAGGGATCGGCCAGGTGGTCGCGGCGGCGCTGCAACAGCAGGCGGCCGCGCTCGGCGCCCATCCTTTGGCCGCCAAGCTCTCGGCTACGGCCGCCGACACCACGGCTGCGACGGAAGGCGTAGCCGCGCAGGCCAAGGCCGCAGCCGACCAAGGGCAAGCCGCGCTGGCGAAGATGAAGGCCGGCCTCGCCGCCGCCAAAGAGAAGGCCGCCGCGGCCAAATTGCCCAAGGCCGCCAAGCCCCAGCCGCCAGCCGCGCCCGCTCCGTCTGATCCAGCCCGCGGGCCCGAACTGCGAGCGGCGTTGCTGACGCGCTACGCACCGCCGCCGCCCGCAGCGGCCGAGGCGCATCGCGAAGCCTGGCAAGACTGGTAGGAAGTTCAATCATGGCCGTGAAGCGTCCTCGCAAGCCTGAACCGCCGCGTTACGAGCTCGTCAAAGGCGAGCCCCAACTTCAGCCGGACATCGCCGCCTGGAAGGCCTGGCAGACCGCCGCGGGCGACACGCTGATCTTGCAGGAATCGGACTATCGCGGGATGCACGTCTCCACGACCTTCACCGGGGTCGACGACGTCCCGCGTCTCAAACCGGGCCCGCCCAAGCTCTATAAAACCACCGTTTCGGGCGGCCGGGGAAACGGCCTGGTGCTGGCCTCGGCCTCGCCCGCGGAGGCCCGGCAGGCCCACGGGCGGATGCTGGCGGTGCTGCGCAAGTACTATTCCGACGATTCGCCCGCGAAATAGGCCTGCGCCCGCAATCGCTCGCCGTCCCCCGCGCCGACGGCAAATCTGGCGTGGTCGCGGCCCCAGGGCTGGTCGCTGGCCAACCCCCCGTACAATTCGTAAGATGCGGTTCGACCCCGCGCCGATGGACGAGTTAAGCGCGGCAAGACAGGCGGACTGCATCCTCGGAACAAGCCGTACCGGCGGTCTATCTGGCGCGCTCGTCGCTCGGCCGCAACCATGCCCGTCTGGGCGGAAGCCGTGGCCGGCGCATCCGCCGCTCAAGAGGTCCATCAGCATGCAAGAGGGGAAGCTCGACACGCACCAAAAGGCGCTGCGGATCAATCTCGATCAGCGCCGCTATGGCACTTTCGCCGAGATCGGCGCGGGGCAAGAGGTGGTGCGCTGGTTCTTTCGCGTCGGCGGGGCCGCCGGCACGATCGCCAAGAGCATTTCGGCCTACGACATGACCGTCAGCGACGCCATCTACGGCGCCTGCGATCGCTACGTCTGCCGCCGTCGGCTCGAGAGCATGCTCGACTACGAGCATGAGCTCAACCTGTCGCGGTTGCGCGATCGCCGCGGCGACACCACGGCCTTCTTCACCTTCGCCGACACCGTGACCGCCCGCAGCTACAAAGGGGGCGGCGAGTGCCACGGTTGGATGGGGGTGAAGTTCCAGGCCCACCCGCGCGACGCCGACAGCCAGATCATCATGCACGTCCGCATGCTCGATCAGGAGAACGCCCTGCAGCAAGAGGCGCTGGGCATCGTGGGCGTGAACCTGCTCTACGGCGCGTTCTTCCTGCACCACGAGCCCGAGCTGTTGCTCGAGTCGCTGCTCGACAGCCTGCACCCCAACCGTATCGAAATCGATATGGTGGAGTTCTCCGGCATCGCCTTCCGCCAGGTCGACAACCGCATGATGAGCCTGAAGCTGGTGCAGCTTGGGCTCTCCGACGCGGCCATGTTCTCGGCCAAGGGAGAAGTGCTCCAGCCATCCGAGGCGCTCTACAAGAAGCCGATCCTGGTCGAGCGCGGCAGCTTCCGCCCGGTGACGAACGTCAACGTCGACATGCTCCGCGCGGCCCACGAGAAATTTGAGCAGGAACCAGGAGTCGCCGGCCAGGAGACGCTGCAGCTCATGGAGCTGAACATGCAGAACCTGCTGGCCACCGGCCAGGTCGACCCGGCCGACTTCCTGGCCCGCGCCGAGGTGCTGGCCGCCTGCGGCAAAACGGTGCTCATCTCCGACTATCTCGAGTTCTATCGCCTGGCCGGCTACCTGGGCCGCTACACGAAGCAGAAGATCGGCATCACGATGGGCATTCCCAGCCTGCGCGATCTGTTCGACGAGAAGTACTACGAACAGCTCGAAGGAGGCATCCTCGAATCGTTCGGCCGGCTCTTCAAGAATGACCTCAAGCTCTACGTTTATCCCTGGCGCGACCCGCAAACGGGGCAGCTCACCACGGTCGAGAACCTGCAGGTGGCCCCCGAGCTGCGCAAGCTCTACGGCTACTTGGTGGACCGCGGCTGCATCGAACAGCTCGACAACTACCAGCCGGAGTACCTGCCAATCCTCTCGCGCGACGTGCTGGAGCGGATCAAGCGCCGCGACACCGAGTGGGAAACGATGGTGCCGGCGGAAGTGGCCGAAGTGGTGAAGCGCCGTGGCTTTTTTGGGTACCGGGCGCCGGTGGGCGTGGGGTAGGCCGCGCGTAGGGTCCGCTGTGCGGACCAAACACTAGCCGAAGAACCGCGCGACCGGCACGCGGAACCCGGCGTGCAATTCCGGCAGCGCGAGTTCTTGATCCGCCGCCAAAACTTGTGGCGGCCCATCGGCCCGGCAGACCGTCGCCGACCGTGCCTCGGGATCGAGCACGCACACGACCGACACCCCTGCCCGCAGGTACTCGGCGGCCTTGCCCAAGACTTCGGGCCAACGGTCGTGCGGGGAGAGGACCTCGACCACGATCTCCGGGGGAGCGTCGGGATACCCGACGGGAACGCTCTCAGCCGGCATCCGCGCGAAGCTGTAGTAGGCGATGTGGGGTCCGCGAACGGTGTCGGGATTGCGCTCGGTGATGACGCCCGCGTCGTTGTTCAACACCGTGCCCAGCCGGTGCTCCTCGACATAGTTCCCCAGGATTCTGCCCGCCTGATTGCAAACCTTGCCGTACCGGTATCCAGGCGGCGCCATCATGATCGCGCACCCTCGCACCAACTCATAAAGGTGCCCGTCCTAAGGCAATTGACGAAAGTCGTCGGCGGTGAGTAATTCGCTGGCGATGGCCATAGGGATGCCGCCGGGTCGGAACGGAAGTCGCGTCCCTCCATTCTACCATTCGCGCCTTACCGGCGAGAGGCGCGCCCAGACTGCCGCCTTAGCGCCCCCGGCGAGCGGCCTGGGTAAGCCGGCCGACGGGCTCGCCCATGCTGGCAATTCTCCGGCGCGGTAACATGAAGGACGCCATTCTCGTCGGGTCGAGCGTCTTGTCATGCCTAAAGCCCGTTCGCGTATATTCCTGCGCGCAACTCAAACAGCCTTTGCCCTGAGCATCGGTTTTACGCTCCTGCTCCTCATGGGCCTTGCCCTCGATCCGGGCAGGCGCCGCGGGGTGGCCGGCAAGCCCCGGCTGCCGATCAGCGTCTCTGCCGAGACGACACGCATCACGGGCCCCCTGCGCGCAGATGGCTACGTCGATTTCGTCGCCGCTCTCAATGCCGAGCAGAGCGCCGGCGTCCAGCCGGAGAACAACGCGGCCGTTGCGCTGCTCGAGGTCACTGGGCCGGGACGCATCGAGCGCAGATTTCAGGACGAGTTCTTCGCGCAGCTTGGCATGCCGGCGATGCCTGCCAATGGGCCGTACCTCCGGCCGCGGGCGGAATTCGAAGCCTATGGCCAAACCGGCGCCGCGCAGGCAGACGACCCCTCCGCTGAGATGGACAGCCAATCCGACTCGTGGTCGGTGGATGTGCCGGCGGCTCCGCCGGAGCAGTCGGACCTCGCCGTCGAGGAGATGTACGCTCTCGATGGCCCTTGGTCGGCGGCGCAATACCCTCGGCTCGCGGCTTGGCTCGCCGCCAATGAGGCGGCGCTCGATCGAGCGGTCGCGGCCAGCCGCAAGCCGCAATGGTTCTCCCCGCAGGTGAGACAGCGCGTCATCTGGAGTACCTCACCGCAGGTAGGAGACGTCGACCGCGTGACCCGTCAGTTGGCGGCTCGCGCCATGCTCCGCACGCACGACGGGAACTTTGAGGGCGCCTGGCAGGACCTCCTCGCATGCCATCGCCTCGGCCGGCTGGTGGCCCAAGGGCCGCTCGTGCATGATTGGTTTGTCGGCATGCGGACCGACATGATCGCTTGTGAAGTCGACCGGCTGCTCGCCTACCACGGCCAGTTGCCTGCGAGCCGCCTCCGCAGCATGCACGCCGAACTCGCCGCTTTGCCCCCCTGGGGCGCACTTGCGGATCGGATCGACAGGGGAGAGCGTTACAGCTTTCTCGAGTTGGCCGCGGCGATCGCCGCGGATGGTCCCTTGGCTATTCGCACCGTCGATTCCTACGGCAGCCACTTTCGCGAGCAGGCCAACTTGTGGCAGCGGTCCTTGAACGGATTGGGCGACGCCGCCACCGACTGGAACGCCGCCGTCCGCTTGAGCAACGTGTATTTCGATCGCACGGCCGCCGCTCTGCGCCAATCCGACGCATCGCTGCGCAACCTCATGCTAAGCCAAATCGATTCTGAGCTGGCCGCCAATCAATGGCTCGCGATGCCCGAATGGTCGGCCTTGAGAAGGCCTCGCCAAGAACTGGGGAACCGCGCAGGTTTGGCGATGTGCCGCCTCCTTCTGCCTCGCGGCCGTATTTTTCTCCGACACGAGTCTCGTGCCCTCGCGCTCTTCGAGATCACGCGACTGAGCTGCGCGCTGGCGGCGTTTCGCGCCGACCACGGCCATTATCCGGCGAGTCTCTCGGAACTGGTCCCGGGCGACATCGGGGCCCTGCCCAATGATCCGTTCACCGGTCGTCCGTTCGTCTACCGTCGGACGCCGGACGGCTACGTTCTGTATAGTGTGGGGGCCAACGGCGTCGACGAGCAGGGGCCGCCGACAACCTTGTGGGGCTCTGCGGCCGGCGACGACCTTGGGTCGCGCGTTCCGCCCCCAACGCCCTAAACCTTCGCAATTCGGATTAAGCCGGGGACATCCCATGTCCAGCTCCCGCTCGCGCATGCTGTTTCGCGCCTTGTTGGCCGTCATCGGCCTGGGGGTGTGCTCAGTCGCACTGCTGTTCTTGCTGAGACTCTCGTTTTGGCGCGCACGGGGCGGTGCGCAGCCCGCGATTACGATCTCCCCGGAGACAACGCGGCTGACCGAGCCGCTGCTGCCCAACGGCTACGTGGACTACCTCAGCGCAATCAACGCCGAGCTGAGCCAAGGCGTGACGCCAGAGAACAACGCTGCGGTGGAATTGCTTTACGCGACGGGGCCGAGCTCAATTCCCGGCTCGATCGATATCGAGTACTTTCGACGACTCGGCGTCGACAGACCCTCCTCGCAAGGAGATTACTTGCGGCCACTCGAGCAGTTCGAGCAGTCCTTGACGGACACAACCAACGCAGGCGCGCTCCCCAGGCCGGGGCAAGCCGGTCTACACAAGGCGCCGTTTGCAGAGCGGGAGTTGGAGTCAGCCGTACAGCGTCCTTGGACTTCAGGGGAGTTTCCGCGCGTGTCCGCCTGCCTAACGGCAAATGCAGGGCCGCTGAAGCGAGTGGAGGCCGCCTCCGCCAAGAGTCGGTGGTATACGCCAATGGTGTCTGACAATGGTCGACTGTTCAACGTGATGCTGCCTCAAACCCAGGACGCTCGGAACGTCGCGAAGGTACTCACGGCGCGAGCCATGCTGCGGTTGGGAGAGGGGGATGCCGAGGCTGCCTGGCAAGATCTGCTTGGTTGCCACCGCTTGGCAAGGCTCGCGAGCAGCGGGGCGACGATGATCGAAAAAACCATTGCGATCGCGATGGACGATGCCGCTTGTCTGGGGGACCAAGCGGTCGCCCAGTATGGCAAACTCGCTCCCGGCCGCCTCGTTGCCATGCAGGGAGAGTTGGCGAAACTGCCGCCGATTCAGCCCATGGTGAACAGCGTCGACAGGTTTGACCGGCATGCTTTCCTTTCGACCTGCGCGGACCTGGCCCGTCAAGGAACGAGCGCCTTGAGCCCGACCGGCCGGTCGAGCGACGACGCAGTCGAACAAACCATCGAGGCCCTCATGGGCTATGCCACGGATTGGGACATTCCGCTGCGCATGGGCAACAGCTACTTCGATGAAATGGTCGAAATCGCGAAGACTCCGGATGCTGCGACACGCAGCTTTCTCTTTGCCTCACTGTATGATCAGCTCGAGGCCATGAGTCAGGAAAAGCCCGAGACTCCGAAGTTCAGCGATCCTCTCCAAGTGCGCGAACACATGGGCACGCAGATGGGGCGGATGCTCGTATCGCGCCTTTTGCCCGACGTGCGAACCGCAGTCGAGGGTGAACTGAGAAATGCCGCGATGCTCGCCGCGACCCGACTCTCCTTCTTGCTGGCGGCGTATCGAGCTAAGCACGGCCGCTATCCGACTGAACTTGCCGACCTTGTGCCGGAGTTCGTAGATGCCCTACCGTCCGTGCCTGGCCTGGACGGCGGCTACGCATATGAATCGTTAGAAAGTGGCTTCCGTCTCCTACACTACGCCTCGATGGAGAGTGGGGAACAGGAGCACAGCGAGGCCAAAAATTCGAAAGATGTCGTGGAAGTCTACGTTCCACCGGCTGACGCGGAGGACTGATCGTCTCGGCGTTCCGTCTGCCGACCGGCGGGCGGCGCCGTCGAGCCGGCCGCTCGCCGGCGCGGTATCATCAGGGCGTCTTCTCCTTCCGGAACGAGAACCCTTCCATGTCCAGCTCCCGCTCGCGCATGCTGTTTCGCGCCCTGCTGGTCGTCATCGGCCTGGGGCTGTGTTGCTTGCTGTTGTTGTTTTTGTTGGGGCTGCTGCTTGCGCCGCAGGGTTCCCGCGGTGGCCGGCCGGTGATCACGATCTCCCACGAAACGACCCGGCTCACCGAACCGCTGCGGCCTGATGGGTACGTCGACTACCTGGGGGCGGTCAACGCGGAGTTGAGCAAGGACGTGACGCCGGAGAACAACGCGGCGGTTGAGTTGCTCTACGCCATGGGGCCCGGCTCGATTGGCGGACCGATTCGCCGCGAGTACTTCCAGCGGCTGGGCATTGCGATCCCGCCGGAGCAGGGCGCCTACGTGCGGCCGCTCAAAGATTTCGAGTCGATCGGCCAACCGCCGCCCGCTGCGGCGGCGCCGTCTGAGAACAGCGCTGACGAAGCGGTCGCCGAGGCAACGGAGGACGCCGACATCGCCGACGAGGAAGTCTACGAGCTTGCCCCGCCGGACGAGCCCAAACCGCCGAGCGTGATGGACGAGCAGTTGCAAGCCCTCGAGCGTCCCTGGACGCCCGAGGAACTGCCGCGCATTGCCGCCTGGCTGGCCGCCAACGAGATTCCGCTCCAGCACATCCGGGCGGCCGCCGAGCGGCCCCGCTGGTACACCCCCATGGTGTCGAGCGACGGACTGCTGATGACCGTGCTGTTGCCGCAGACGCAGGACTCGCGCGAGGCCGCTCGGTTGCTCCTTGCGCGGGCCATGCTGCGGCTGGGGCAAGGCGACGCTGAAGCGGCCTGGCAGGACTTGCTGGCTTGCCATCGGCTTGGACGCCTTGTCGGCCAAGGGCCAACGATGGTCGAACGCCTCGTCGGTTATGCCCTGGACAACATGGCCGGCGAGGGGGACCG
The DNA here is from genome assembly GCA_044221365.1 of Pirellulales bacterium. Taxonomy (GTDB): domain Bacteria; phylum Planctomycetota; class Planctomycetia; order Pirellulales; family JBGAPH01; genus JBGAPH01. Next base: position 40,316 of record JBGAPH010000021.1, on the reverse strand, counting down.
TGCGCTCGCGCTCCACGGCAAGTTGCCGGCTGCCCGGCTCGTGGAGATGCAGGCCGAACTCGCCAAGCTGCCCCCCATTCCGCCGATGGCCGAGAGCATCGACCGCTTCGAGCGCTACTCGTTTCTCGCCACCACCACCACGGCAGCCCGCGAGGGGCCGCTCGTGGTGCAGCAGTTGCTCGATCAGCCCTCCGGCAACGACAACTTGCTCGTGCGCTCGCTCAGCGGTCTGGCCCACAGCGCCACCGACTGGGACGTGCCGCTGCGGATGGGGAACGAGTGTTTCGACCGCATGGTGGCGGCGGCGCGCGAGCCCAACCCCCAGGTTCGCGCGGCACAGTTCGCCGCACTCGAGCGCGATCTCAAGGGCGCCCGAGACGAAGTGGTGGCGGCGCCGGAACTGACCGACCTCTTTCACCCGCGCGAGGAGATGGGCCAGCGCATGGGGCGGCTGCTGGTCGCGAGCTTCCTGCCAGGCGTCGAAGGGGCGCTCAACGCCGAGCAGCGCGGAGCGGCGCTTATTTCGCTGACGCGGCTGGCGCTGTCGTTGGCCGCCTACCGCGCCGATCATGGGGCGTACCCCGAACAGCTCGGCGACCTCGTGCCAAAGTACATCGACCCTTTGCCCACCGACCCCGGCTCCGGCGGCGCATTTCATTACCGCCGCACGGACGACGGCTACATGCTCTACGGCGTCGGGCCGAACACGCTCGACGAGCAAGGCCGCGGCGCGAGCGATCAGCCGCGGGGCGACGACGTGCGGATCAGCGTGCCGCTCGAGGCGAAGCAGTAAGTCTCTCGCACCGCGCAACGTCGCGGCTCCGCTTGCGTTCACCCCTTGACGCTCCACCAGCCCCTGTGCGAGAAAGAATCCGCCGGTCTTGGCGGAACGGCGGTTCGAAACGGGATGCGATCGCCACTTCGGGTACAGAGGTCAAGACTGTGTCAATCATTCGGCGGGCGCCGCGCGTCCGCGTCGGTCCTGCGCTGGCAGGACGTGGGGTGTTTGCTGGGCAATCGTTCGACGCTGAAGCGGTCGTGGGCCGCATGCGGGGGCGCTATGTCGACGATCCCGACTACGGCTCCGATTACTGCATCGGCTTAGGCGACGGGCTCAGCCTCGAACCGGCGGCTCCGTTCCGCTTCCTGAACCACTCGTGCGAGCCGAACTGCGCCGTCTTCTGGAGCGACGATCCGAGCGACGCCAACGACGATGCGCCCCGCGTGTGGATCGAAACGCTCCGCGCGGTCGAAGCGGGCGAGGAGCTGACGATCGACTACGCGTGGGATTCGACCATCGAATGCCGCTGCGGCAGCCAGAGCTGTCGGGGCTGGATTTCGTCGGGCGAGGAATAGCGGTTTAGATCGAGGGCTAGCGGATGCGGTCGCTGCCGGCGCGGGTCGCCGGCGCTCGGGTCCGCGCCGTCGGCACGCCTTGCCCTGGCCAGGCGTCGGCCGGGGCGCCACGATTGGCCCGCAGCACCGGCTGCACGCTTACGTCGTCGATCCAGGCTTGCCCTAGCCCGCAGAGTGCGATGGTCAGGGTGAGTTCTCCCGAGCTCGGCACGCCGCGGTACAGCGAGTATTGCCGCCACCCCGTGGTCTGGCCAATTCGCAGCCCGAGCGCCGGGCCCCCGGCCGAATCGAACACGAACAGCCCGTCGAGGTTGCCGCGGATCGGCTGCGGCGCGTTGGCCCAGAAGCTAACCCGCACGATCGTGCCGGGCTCGGCCCGCACCGGGGCCGAGGTGATCCACACAGGGGCCGATTCCACGAGCGAGGGCGGTGTCGCCGTGTCGGCCGGCTTCACCTGCAGGTGCAGTGCGTAGCGGCCGCTGCGTTTGCCTTCGGCGCTCAGTTCGGCGGCCGTCAGCAGGGTTTCGTCGCGATGGTGCAGGTGCTGCCAGCCCGCACGCTGCATGGCGTCGAAGTCTTCGAAGGTGCCGCCTGGCAGCAGCTCACCGCCGGCGCGCGCCGTGCGCAGGCCGTTCACCAGCGCCCAATGCTGCGGCAACCCGGCTACGTGAGCCGCCAGCGGACTGGCCACCGGCGAACCCACCGCGGCGATCGCCTGCTCGCGCAATCGCTGCCGTTCATAGGCCACGAGCCGCATCGTACGGCGGGCATACATATAGGCCGCCGGCAGATTGCCGCCTCCTTGAAGCTGCGCGTCGCACTGCTGCAGGTTCGTGCGGGCCATGACGAGCGGATTGTTGGGTCGGGCCGCGGGGCCCAAGGCTTGGGAGATGCGCTCTATTTCAACGAGCTCCGCCGCGGCCAGGTCACGCTGCAGGCGAGCAGCGCGGTCGGCAGTGCGCGCAATCCGCCGCGATAGCCCGGTGAGCACCACTTCGTCTTGGGTGAAGACGATCAGCGTCGTGGGGTCGAACTCGTCGAGCGTCACCTGCATGCCGCCGGCCACGCGGCGATGGGAACGCGCCGGGCGCATCCCGGCCGGGGTTAGTTCAAACGCTTTGTGCGACTCCGGCACGCCCGGCACGATGTACGACACGCGTCCGTCGGTGCCGCGGGGAACCGTGGGCGCGGTCGTCGGCGCACGGAGCGGCAGCACCAGCCGAGCCCGCTCGGTCTGGATCACCGCCCCCATCATGCCGGGCTCGCCCTGCGCCGAGGCCGTCATCGTGAACCGGCCGGCCGAGGCCCAAGGGGTGAGCAGCTCGAGCTCCAGATTCACCAGTTCGAGTGTTCGCGCCCGAGCACGCGCCGCTTCGTCGTTGGCCTCGAGGGACGAGAGCGATTGAAAGCAGAGCCCGCGCACGCCGGCGGCCACGGCCGTATACATCAACTGGCGAATCTCATCGCTCGAGAGCGCTGCCTGGGCTGGCGCTCTGCCGCCGGAGATCGCTTGCCACTGGGCCAGGATGTCGGGGTCGAGTTGGGTTTGGATCGTGGTCCACTGCGGCGTTCCGGGGCGGACAAGCAGCCCGCGTTCGCGCAGCCACTGTTGATAGTCGGCCTGCGAAAGCGAGCCCCCCACCGGCGACTGGCTGGCGAGCACCGCGTCGAGCTGCCGGCTGTAGACTCGCAGATCGGTTTCCGGCTCCCCCACCAGGGGCCGGCTGCCGCGGCGATCGGCCAGCCGCACCAGCCGGGCCCAGCGAATGGTCGGCTCGATCTCCTCACTCGTGAGCCCGCGACCCAGGTCCCAGGCCCACACGGGGTCGTACTCGGGGCCAAGCTCGTTGACCGGCGTCAGGTGCGAAATGGAGGGCGCCTGGAGCTCGTCGGCCGCCGGCGGCGGGGCGATCAAACCGAGCCCCAACTGCTGAGCGGAGGCGAGCATCTCCGGCGTTGGCCGGGCCGAGAGCCGCAGCGCGTTGAAGCCCAGGCTCTTGAGGAACTCGAGCGACTCGCCGTGGTAGTCGATTGCCTGCGGGATGACCGGTTGGCCGTCGCGCGTGAGCACTTGTCCTTGCAGTCGGACGTTGGGCCCGCGGGTCGCCTCGTCGGCGTCTTGCCGCGACGAGATCATCCTGCCCGGACCGTCGGGCCGTTCGGATCGGGCGGTCGCGGCTGGGGGCGTGTCGGCGCGCGGCGTTTCATTGCGGTAGGCCACGAAGCCTGGCAGATCGAGCGTGTCGATGAGCAGCGTCGTCGGCCCCGCGCCGGCGTAGACGTTGAGCACGAGGCGATCGATGTAGGCGCCGCGGGGGTCGACCGACGGGCCGTGCTCGAGCCGGAGCACGCGGGCCTGCCGCTCGAGCAGTTGGGGCAAGTCTTCGAGCGTGAGCTGCTGCCAGCGACCGACTTCGGTGTAGCTGGGGCCGACGAGGATCGTTGTCAGCGGCGCGCCGCTGGCGTTGGTGGAGCGCGGCAGCACCACGCGCGCTCCAAGCCGCATGCCCTGGCGATCCGCCTTGACGAACAAGCTGGGGCGCAGCTCGTCGATGACGCGGGCCGGCTCGATCGGGTGGCTGAAGTAGAGCGTCGTGCCGTAGCCGGCCTCGAAGAAGATCTGTTCGCTCGCTTCGCCGGTCTGAAACTCGCCGCGGACGCGGCGGTGGGCGAGCAGCCGATACTGCACGTCCGCCGAGTCGGGCGTCCAACTCGTCTGCGGCCCTTCGAAGTCTTGCCGGGGCGTCGTCTGCGCAGGCGACGGCGTTGCGAGGGCCGCTAAGCACAACGCGATCGTTGCAGCCCCCAGGGCGGCGGATCGGCGCAGGGGAATTCCATTCCCCAAGGCTCGCAAGCAGGCGGCGTCCATGCGGTAAAAAGTATGCGCGGAGCGAACGGAGGCGTCTTTACGCAAGCCGTGCTTGTAGCTGGATTTACAGAAACGCTCCAGGCCAGTTGCGGCGTTTTGACAACACGGCCGAGCGCGGGGCGCGCGGAGTCGATTTCGCTAAGCCCTATTGCAGCAACGCCTTGCAGCTTGCCAACTGCGGCTGCTTGCAAGCCGGCATGGACTCTGCTCTAGGGGAGAACAGACTTCTCTTCCGGAGCACAAGCGAACATGAATCAAGCAGCGCGGGCCAGCGTGAATCATCCCGATCTCTCGGCCGACCTGATCGAGCTCGTGGCCTTGGTCGAGACCCTCCCCCTCGAAGTTCGCCAGCAAGTGGGCCCCGCACTGGGCCGCGTGGTCGACAGCACGACCCGCCGCCGGCGGATTCTCAACCTGGTGCAGGAAGCCCTGAGCCAATTGCGGCTCGACATGAAGTACCTGATGTTCGACCTCGAGGCCACCCGTCGCGAACGCGACGAATACCGCCGCCGCCTCGAAGGCGTCGAATAGCTCCCTCTCCCTCCGGGAGAGGGCCGGGGTGAGGGCCCGCTTCCTCGCCAACGCCCCAACGAATAGCAAAGTCCCCGCCTGCCCACCCGCCCGCGCATCTGCCCGCACATCTCCGCTCAGCCTCCTCCGCCCCGGCCCGGCGCCCTGCCTGGTCGGGGCTGCCCATTTCTAGAGGCTGCCGCCGGCCAAGACTCTGCCTGAAGCGCCTTAGGAACGCCTTGGGCAAGCCTCAGCGTTTCTGCGCAGCGTGCCGTTGCGCTGCGGCCCGCTGATTTCCCTCGGGCCGGGGAGTCGATGATCGATGCTAGGCATGGACGGCCTCATCGACGCCCAATGGAGCTGCGAGCCGCTGTCCCCCGAGCCGGGAATCCATGCCTCTGGAAGTCATCAATCCGCTGCTCTCCGTAACCTTCCTGGCGGTCTGCGCCCTGATCGGCGACATCGCCTTGCGCAAGGCCTAACGGCGTTTGCACCTAAGCCAGGCTGCGGATCAACTCCGCCACCAGTTCCGCCGCAACCTCGGCCGGAGCCGTGCCAAACTGCCCCGCGGAGGCGGAGGCGTCCTGTTGCGCCCTCGGCCGACGCACGGCGGAGCCGACGTGCAACTCTCGCACGCCCGTATCTCGAGCGAGTTGAGCCGCATTGGCGGCCGAAACGCCGCTGCCAGCCAGGATCACGATGCGGCCGCGGGCCCGCTCGACGAGCCGAGCGATGGTGGCGGCGCCTGCCGGAGCGGTCGGTTTCCCCCCAGAAGTCAGGACTCGCTCGATGCCCAAGTCGACCAGTTCGTCGAGCGCGGCCAGGGGGTCGGGCACAACGTCGATTGCCCGGTGGAACGTGATCGGCAAGGGGCTGGCGGCCGCAAGCAGCGTTTGCATGGCGGGGCGGTCAACCAGCCCCGAAAACGTGAGCGCCCCGGTCACCACGCCGGAGGCGCCGAGCTGTTGTGCGTAGCGAGCATCCAAGGCCATGACCCGCAGCTCATCGGGCGAACAGCAGAAATCGCCCGACCGCGGCCGCACGAGGACGTGGACCGGGATCGACACGGCGCGGCAAACGGCGTCGATCAGGCCGAAGCTAGGGGTCGTGCCGCCGGCGTCGAGCGGACCACAAAGCTCGATGCGGTCGGCGCCCCCCGCCGCGGCGGCCAGGGCCGACGTCAGCGTATCGCAGCAGATTTCCACCAGGGGCCGGGCACGCATCGGCAGTCCGCAATTGTTTGATGAGGAGGCCGCGCGTTCGTCCTACGCCGGCGAGCTGCGGTCTTCAGGTGTCACGAACAGCTTCTCGGCCGCTTCGCGCCCCAGGGTGTTTTCGATCTCGCCCGTGCGAATCGTGATCGTGCCGGCCGCCGGCCGCAGCGCGAGGACCTCGCCCGCGGCCCCGAGCACGAGCCCCGCCTCCGTGAGGTAGCGGAGGAACTCGGGCGATTGATCGCGCACGCGGGCCAGCCGAAACCGGTAGCCCGGCTCGCATTCGCTGAGGGATCGCCCTTCGCGCTCGAGCAGCGAGCCATCGGACCGAGGGATCGGGTCGCCGTGCGGATCGACCAGAGGGTTGCCGAGCCAGGCGTCGATGCGGTCGATCAGCAGATCGCTGACCGCATGCTCCATGTGCTCGGCCTCTTCGTGGACTTCATCCCAGTTGAGGTCGAGCGTCTTGGCTAGGAAGAGCTCGATTAGCCGATGGCGCCGCACCACGCGCAGCGCCAGGGCCTCGCCAGCAGAAGTTAGGCTTACGCCCTCATAACGGGTGTAGCGCACCAGGCTGCTCTCGCTGAGCGTTTTCAGCATGCTGGTGACGGTGCCGGGGGACACCTCGAGCGCGGCGGCGATCTGGCCGGTCGCGGCCGGGCGGCCTTCCTGATCGACGACGATCTGGTAGATCGCCTTGACGTAATTCTCGACCGTGAGGCTGGGCACGCGCTATTCCGCCTGAGAGGATTGTGGCGACGACAGGGGCCCGCTTGGCCCGGTCGACGCCCTGCCTTGCATTATGCTCGCCCAGGCGGACGGGGCGAAGCGCAAGAGATACTTGGCAAAGGGACAGCCGGCGCTTTGCCGGCCGAGCCTGGGCCCGTTAGTTCATGACGGCAAACAGGTCGGCCAGCCGGGAGTTGCGGGGCCGTAGCGCGGCCTCGGCCTGCTCCCGGGCACGCCGGTAGAGGTCGAGTTGCCAATCGGCAGGCTGGGAGGACTGCACAACCAGCACAGCCGGAATTACCACAAATCCGTTCGGAACGGCAGGTGACTGGGGAACCTGGGAGTCCCAGGTGGCGACGGCGGCGATGCGATTGTGAGGCATTGGGAAGGCCCTCGCAGCTATTGTTCACTTACTTGATCATGATTGTTATCGTAAGTCTACTCGTGATTCATCACGCTAGCAAGGGCTCTGCATTTAAGATTCGAGAAAAAAGCCAGCTAAGGGTCAGTCTGACCGACTCTTGCGGCAATTCCCCCGCCAGTGCTATAACTTCGCTAGCTTTGCCGACCCGAAGTTCGGGAGGCCTTCTGCGCTTGGATGGCGCTCTGACTGGGGAATTCCAGAGGAACGCTCGGTCCCTAAAGGACGTCCCCGGCTGGCGATCTTTTTACGCCGCTAGCATTCCAGAGCGTGCGCGCCTGGCGGGGGACGAGGAAAGGAACTCGTCAGATGACCAGTGCGATGTTGATGGAACGAAGTGGGCTGGGCATGCAGGGCGCGGGAATGCCGCAAGGCTTCTCGACCCCGGTTTCCGCCGGTCCGACCTGGTGCGTCTTGCCCCGCTGCGAGATCAAGGTCGAGAAGTGCGCCGGCGGGTGCAAGATCCACTGCTCCTGCGAAGAGCCGTCGGCTTGCGCCACCCTGCAAAGCCTGTGCAAGATGATGGCCACCGGCATGTGCAGCCTCTGCTGCACGCTCAACGGCATGACCGTGTGCCAGTGCAACCTGTGCTGCGGCATGTGCAAGTGCGAGCTGACCGAAGACGGCGTCTGCCTCACCTGCACCAGCGGCGACAAGGCCTGCTGCGAGATGATTCAGGCCTGCTGCGAGTGCATGGCTTGCTGCCTGCGCTCGGGCTGCTGCTGCTACGTCTGCCTGGGGGGCGCTCCGATCTGCTGCAGCCAGTGCTAGCCCGCAGCAACTGATTCGCAAGCGATCCGCAAAGCCACCGTCGCGAGCCCCTGCGCGACGGTGGCTTTTCTTCTTCCGCGGCGAAGCACCGTGTGTCGCGTCGTCCCGGCGTCATTAGCCCCCGGCGAGTCGCCGGGGGTCAAGGACGGCGACTGGCGGCGCCCGGTTTACCACAGATGCACCGAGCCTTAGCGGTGTTTCCCGCCGTGACTCACGGGGGCTAAGGTTGCAGTTCGAACACCACTACAGCACCCGCAGCCAGATCGCCTTCAAGTACTCGGCTTCCCGCCCGCTCGCCAACAACGGATGATCGGGCCCCGCGCCCGTCTTGGCCAACACCTGCAGCGCGCGCGGCTTGGGCATGGCCTCGCCCTCGGGCCCGATGCCCCCCGCTTGCCGCCCGGCGGCGGCCAGCAAGCGCAAGAATTCGTGTTCCGGCAGCAGCCCCGAGCAGGAGCAGGTGAGCAACATGCCGCCGGGCCGCACGAGCTGCATCGCCAGACGGTTCATGTCGAAATACTTACGGCTGCCCAGGTCGATCTCGTCGCGCGAGCGGATGAGCTTCGGCGGATCGAGCACCACCACGTCGTACTCGCGGCCGCCACGCAGCATGTCGCGCATGTAGGCGAAGGCATCGGCATGCACGAACTGGATGCGGGCCTGATTGAGATTCGCGTTTTCTTTCGCAACGGCCAGCGCCTCCTCGTCGAGATCGACGGCCGTGACCTCAGTCGCCTCGCCCAGCCGCTTCGCCTGCACGGCAAAGCCCCCCAGGTTGCAGCAGAGATCAAGAAGCGTGCGCCCCTTACAGTGCTTGGCGAGCGCCAGCCTGTTGTCTCGCTGATCGCAGAAAAAGCCCGTCTTGTGCCCTACCTCGAAGCGGATGCGGAACCGCGTGCCGTGCTCCTGAATCGTCACCTGCTTGGGAAAGTCGGCCGAGAGAATCGGCTCCGCCAGAAATCCTTCCTGCTGCTCCACCAGCGGATCGACCGTCATTCGGTAGTGAGACACGCCGACGCGGGCAGCCAGCGCCTCGAGCAGCTCGCGGCCGCGCTGGTAGATGCCCAGGCTGAAGGCCTCGGCCGAGAGCACGCCGGCCAGGCGATCGACAACCAGGCCGGAGAGTCCATCCGCCTCGGCATGGACCAGCCGATAGGCGTCGGTCACGTCGTCGAGCCGGAGCAGATCTTGCCGGAGCGAAGCCGCGTCGTTCAACCGCCGCTGCCAGAAATCGGCCGGCGGCAACTCTGGCCCGTGCGCAAGCATCCGCACGACGATCTCGGAGCGGGGATTGTAGAGCCCGTAGCCAAACGTCTCGCCGCGCGGGTCGACTACCCGCACCAGCCCCCCCGGCTCGGCCGCGCGATCGGCCTGGTCGATCATCTTCCGGTACAGGAACGGGCTGAACGACACCGACCGCAGGCGAACCTCGGGCAGGCTGCCAGGCTCGTCTGCCGACAGGGTGCGCGGCTCGGGGCGGAAATTCGGCGGCCGCCGCGGCTCGCGCTCGTCGCGACGATCCGGAGGACGGCGGCCTTCCTGGGCTCGCTCGCCGCGCTGAGGGAACTTGGGACGACGGGGGCGTG